>DASRRR010000079.1:0-20213 GCA_035656825.1 Tepidisphaeraceae bacterium
CACCGCGCTTCCTCCCCCATCTCCCCACCCGTCGGCGTCACCGCCCAGACCACTCGCCCCCCAAAAATTACCACGCCCACCAACCACGCCGCCGCGAGTCGCCGCATTTTTAATCCCAACGAAAAACGCCCTTCCCCCACGCATATACATAAGCAATCAGCAAAATCGCCACAAAAATCCCCATCGAAATCAGCATCCTCGGCGCCAATGATCCCTCCCCCTTCGCTACCTCATGACTAAACAGCGTCGCCCAAGGATAGAAAAAGATAATTTCCACATCGAACACCAGGAACACCATCGCCACAATATAAAACCGCACATTGAATCGTTGCCGGGCATTCCCGATCGGCACCATCCCCGACTCATATGTCCCCTCCTTCCCCGGCCCCGTATTCCGCGGCCCCACCAATATCGACACAATCACATTCGTCACCGCAAACCCCACCGCCATAATAATCAGCAACACCACCGGCAACCAAGCCCGCTGCGCCCCCGTCACCTCCTGCGCCAATATCGAATAATCCATAAGCATCGTCCCCCAATTATCCCCCCACCCCTCCCCCTGTAAAGAGCGCGCTCATTATGCCTTGACCAATGTTCTCCCCATTAACCCAACATTCTCCGCAGTCGCTTGCGGTTTCGCGACGAGGCATTCTCTCCTTGCGTCTCATTTTCGGCGTCACATAATATGAAGATGCAAGGGCTGACCTATATAGCGATTTTCGTCGCTATTTATTACCTGTTCGCTCCTATTTTTAGTTGGTTTCGACAGACGCACCAACAGTATTACACACGTCGACCTGTAGAAATCGACGACCTTCCGCCTGTGGCTGTTCAAGGCATTCGTCAAATGGTAGACGAACTTGTCCCGCTAGGGTTTCAAGTCGCTTCACACACCTTTAATTCCAAACCTGTTCCGCGGGTGCATTCTGGCATCATACTTTTCCTGAATCGAACCAGCGGAGACATCGCTCAAGGTATCTATACGATTGGCCACGTTACTTTAAACCCTGTCGCTACTAATAATTTAGATTCAACCCTTCATAAGAAATCGAATTGGATGTTCGTCTTTCAAAGCAAATACATTTCTGGTCGGTCCATTGCCACAAAATCGTCAAGAACCGCCTCGGTATTTCCTATAAACCCGCGGTGTGATTCGATCAATGTGAATTGGCTGTCGTCGCCCGCGGAGATATATCAAATTCATCGTGCCCGAGTGAAGCGCTTTGGCGCTGAAGATCTTTGTGCTTTACCCAATCCCGGCGAAGAAATCGCCTACCTTGATGCGGAATCCGCCGCAGAAATGCAGCGGGTTGTCGATGTAGGTTATTACTGGCTCGACGCACCTGCAAAAGTGTATCGCCTGACTCTCAAAGGCGCCTATCTTATGACTTGGCGTCTTCTTCCCCCGTGGCGTCAACTCCGCAAGGCTAATCAACGAAGGAAAGCACTGCGTGAATTACGAAGCGCTCGCCAACGAATCGATCCTTGACTTTAACCGAACATATTAATATAATCATAACGCCTTAATCGGCGACCTGAACAAGGTCATTCTTTGACAACCGAATAACTTTGCTCGCAGGCCAAACCCTGTCACTAAGGGTGCATTCGGGAGTCAAAAATGGTCGTGTAGGAGACGTCCGGGGGTCGAACGGGGGGCGTTTTGGGGTCGTTTTGGGGGCGCTTTTTTCAAAGCCAAAATTTATATCTGCTTTAAATTAAACAACTTACGAATTTCACCCCTGTTTGCCCAAGACTCACTAAAACTCTTTCCGCTGTCGCGCCGTCGGGATATTGAGGATCTTCCGATACTTCGCCACCGTCCTGCGGGCCAGCTCAATCCCCTGCTCCTTGAGCTTCTCAACAATCTCATCGTCATTGAGCGGGTTGTGCTTGTCTTCGTTGTCGATGATGACCTTGAGCTTTTCCTTCACTGCATCCCACGACATATCCTCCCCCTCGGCATTGGTCGTCCCGCCGGAGAAGAATCGCCGCAGCGGGAAAACCCCGCGCGGCGTCTGAATCCACTTCTCGCTCACCGCCCGCGAAACCGTCGCGACGTGAATGCCAAGCTGATCCGCCACCAGGATCATCGGCAGCGGCTTCAAAAACTCCGGCCCCTTGTCGAAAAATTCCCGCTGCGCATCCACCACCACCCGGATCACCCGCTGAATCGTCGACTTCCGCTGCTGAATCGATTCGATCAGCCACTTGGCGTTGCGAATATTATTGGTGAGGAATTCACGCGTCTTCTTCTCCACCGACCGGTCCTTCATCATCTTCCGGTACATGCCCGAGATGAATAGGTTCTGCGACGGGTCATACGCCATGTCGATTTCGTACTTGTCAGTCTCTTCGTCGTAATAAATAGTCGCGTCCGGCGTAATCGACGGAGAGTCCTCCCCGCCAACAAGCTTGCCCGGATGCGGATGCAGCCGCGAAAGACGCTTCACCGCCCGCTGCAATACCGGAATCTCCAGGCCGATCTTTTTGGAAATCTGCGGATAACGGTTCATCTCCAAATCTTTGAGATGATCCACAATCAGCCGACGTTCCAGATCAAAATCGTGCTCGTCATCCCCATCCTTCTCCAATGCGTCGAGCTGTAGCAGAAGACATTCCTTCAGATTCCGAGCCCCGATGCCCGCCGGCTCAAGCGTCTGGATCAGCTTAATCGCCTGATTGAGTTGATCGATAGTGACCGGATTCTTCTTGGATTCATCCACAATCGTCTGAAATTCCGTACGAAGATATCCCTCTTCATCAATGTAATTGATGAGCACTTCGCCCGCCCGCCGGATCTCAGGAGTCGTCTCAACAAACGCAAACTGTCCGAGCAGATGTTCAACCAGGTTGATCCCGCGAGCCGCGGTGTTGTTCATCGCGTCAAGCTTCTTGTCGCGCTCGCCGTCATAAGAGCTGACGCGATTGCCCGTCAGCATCCGGTTGTCAAAAGCGTCGTCCGAGCTTTCCAGGTATTCCGCCAGCTTATTCAGCCGATCAAAATCCTCCGCCTGCCCGGTGTCCTCTTTGACCACCATCGGCCGCTCGTCTTCGGAAAAATCTTCCTTCCGCTCCGGCAGCTCCGCCACCTTGGTCGGCTCAAGCGTATCTGCCTCCGACGCCTCCAGAACCGGGTTATTCTGCAGCTCCTGTTCAATCCGCTCCTCCAACGCCATCAGCGGCAACTGGAGGATTTCCATCGACTGAATCATGCGCGGCGTAAGAAGCTGCCGAAGCTCCTGACGCATGAAAGTTGATTGTGATAACTCCATAATTCCCAATTGTTTGCACTATTCAATTAGAGGGCACTGAATTTGCTGCAATTTCCCGAAGTATAGTATCTACCCACGGGGGAGCCAACTGGGAAAAATTCGGATTATCCAATGAAAATTACCCGTTCCCTATAAACCGCCTACACGGCACAATCTTTGGTGTAAACAAATAAATTTAAAGCACCCCGCAATTCGCAGAAATGTTCGTGTAAAATTAATTATCCGAATTTCGTTGCGTAATATAGAGTTGGGCCCATAATAGTATTCAATTGTAGTTGTTGCTAAGAATGTCGATTGTTACACATTCTGAATCAACATAATTTTTGTACAGGGAGAATTCCATGATTCGTTTGTTTTCTATCGTTGCCGCAGCGGCTGTTGCCGTGACGGCTTCTGGCGTTCTGGCGTCGAATGTTGGCGTGGCGACCGGTGATCTGGTGTTTCACTATAATCCCGTCTCTCCGGAAATCCCGGCCAATCAATCGTATGCTTCGATCACCGATGCCGCGTTTAATTTCAATCCGGCTCTGACCGACAATTCGTCAGTTGGTTACGGCCCGGATCACTATTTTCAAACTCTCACCAATTCCTTCGTATTCAGCGCGGCCATCCCGCTCAATGCATCGTCTCCGGGCGTGACGGCTTATACCGAATATCCCCTGCCCGTCCCTTCCGTCCCGGTTGCGTCCAGCGCTGATTGGGCGATTACCGATCCGGCCGGCGGCGGTTTCAATAGCCCCCTCCAAGGTGGCACCGGCACCGGCTCGGCGATTACCGTGACCAATGAATCCCTTACCCAGGTTGGCACTCTCTTCACGCTGAATCTCTACGGCACCCTTGCAACCGATGGCTTGGTTCACTGGGTGAAATTCCCCACCTCTGACATCTCGACCATTCCCGGTCTCGGCGACGGAACCCTCTATTTCCACGGCGTGTTTACTTATAACAGCCTCGGTGATCCCGGTAACGACGGCCAGGACGTCTATGCCGGCGTCATGACCTTCGACACCGCTGCGATCGCGGTCCCCCTGCCGGCCTCGGCCTGGTCGGGTCTGGCTCTTCTCGGCGGCTTGGGCGCTTTCGCTGGCATGAAGCGCATGCGTCGTCAAGAAGCCTAAATTTGAGTTTTGATTCGCCTGAATGGGCGGTAAAGCGAAAATGAACAAGACCCCCGGCGATGAGCCGGGGGCCTTGTGTTTTAAGCAGTGGCTTTGAGCAATTCGGCTGCGACGTAACGGAGATGCTCTTCAGGTAGCTCCGGGTAGATCGGGAGGGCCAGCACTTCCTTGCAGGCTCGCTCGCTTTGTGGGAGGGAACCTTCCTTAGCGTTCAAATAAGCAAAGCACGGTTGCAGGTGCAATGGGGTCGGGTAGTAGACGGCCGTTGAGATGCCGGCGCTGGCCAGCGTTTGTTTAACCTGATCGCGGTTTTGCACGCGGATGATGTATTGGTTGTAGATCGACCGGTTGGCCGGGTCGATTTTAGGCGTGATGATTTTAGAATCGGCCAACAGCTCATCATACAACGCCGCATTACGGCGGCGCGCTTCGTGCCAGTCGTTGAGGTATTTGAGTTTGACGTCGAGGACGGCTCCCTGAATCCCCGCCATGCGGAACATGCCGCCGATGAGCTCGTGGTGGTAGGTGTGACCGGAGCCGTGGACGCGGAGCTTGCGGCACGTGTCGGCGAAAGAGTCGTCATTGGTGCAGATGGCGCCGGCGTCGCCGAAAGCGCCTAAATTTTTGGTGGGGTAGAAACTCAAGCAGCCGGCGAGGGAGAGGGAGCAGGCGGGTTTGTCGTGGCGTTTGGCGCCGATGGCCTGGGCGGCATCTTCGATGACTTTTAAGTTACAGGTTTTAGCCAGGGCGTTGATGCCGTCCATGTCGGCGCATTGGCCGAAGAGGTGGACGGGCATAATCGCCTTGGTGCGCGGGGTGATGCGCTTGGCAGCGTCTTTGTGGTCGAGGTTGAACGTCGCCGGGTCGATGTCGCAAAAGACCGGCGTCGCTCCGAGCCTGGCGACGCAGCCGGCGGTCGCGAAGAACGTAAACGATGGGACAAGAACTTCGTCACCGGGTTTTAGATCCAACGCCATAAGAGAACAGAGCAGAGCATCCGTCCCAGACGAGACGCCGATGGCATGTTTAGTGCCGCTGTATTCCGCGAGGTGCTTTTCAAAGCGTTCGACGGCGGGGCCGAGGCAAAGGGCCTGGGCATCACAAACTTCATCAATCGCGCGGCGGATTTCGTTGCGGATCGGGAGATACTGCGATTGCAGATCGAGGAGCTTGACGTTCATAGTGGGAAGGTACGAGGCCAAACGCGGAAAGTAAAAAGCGAGCGCGGCTCCGCGACGAGACCGAGTCGCCGATCACGGACCTTTTCGCACCAGCTTGGGCGGTAGCGACCAATGCAGGGGCATTTGCGGATTGCGATACCAACCGGCCGGAAGGGCCTGTCCGTAATCCATCGCATTGTTGGGCCAGATGGGCTTGCCGCTGGCATCGCAGTATTCGGAATACCAGATTTGGTAATTCTTTGGAATGAAAGTGGTCGGGTTGGCGGTGCCGCTCCAATCCAGGGAGGTTATTCCATCGGGGGCTAAGCCGGGCGGAGCGAGGGCGAGGATGACGGTTTCAGCGTGGCCGTCGACGAAGGCGATGTTGCAGGCGGTATTCTTTCGATGACGCATGTAAGGATATGCGTCATTTTTATTGTTTGTTTCGGAAATCTGGAAGGAGAGGTGGCTGAGATCTCCTGAGCCGGCGATGGGGACGACGTCATATGCGGTGGAATCGCCGAGGAGAACAAAGGAGGCGGGTTCTTTGACGTCAGTGATTTTACAGAGGGAACTGCTGCCCCGACGGAGGTGGGTGTTCATTTTAAGCGTGAAGCTGGATTCCTTGATTGTACCGGCGACGTTGACAGTTGCGCCTTCGTCGGGGAAGGTGTTCCAGATCGGGTCTTGCTTGATGGCGACAAAAGCGCGGTAGCCGGGTTTTTTCTTCTGGTTTCGCCGGGGATCGCCTTTGGCACCGAGATAGGGATCGATGGCGGAAATCCAGGTATCGTTTTCCAGGTCGCCGACGCCATTCTGATCGATATCCAAGGCGGCAGTGGGAAGAGGCATCCAGCCCTTGTGCTCTCCGGTGTACATGACGAAAGCCTGCCCGAGCACACGGCAGTTGCTCAGGCAGGCAAGGGTATTGGCGGCATCGCGGGCTTTGTTGAGCGCGGGAAGAAGAATAGAGATCAGGAGAGCAATGATCCCGATGACGACGAGGAGTTCGACCAAAGTAAATGCTTTGGACTGAGCGTGGGGGACTGGGGATGCCGGATGGGGGTGAATCATCGCAAGGCTCCTTTTACAAATGGCGGTATCGATGTGTGGCACAAGACAGATTAGTAACGAGAGGTTAAAAAGAGAGGTGCGCTAATATAGCGCACCTCGCAATGAGACGATAGTAAAAATTTAATTCCAGAGGACGGGAGGCTGGCTCCAGATGAGAGGCATATCGGGGTTACGGGCATATTTGCCATTGTTAAGGGCGACATTTTTAAAGCTGGTGCCATAGGTGTGACCTCCGGAGCTGGTGAGATATTCTTCTGGCCAGCATCGGAAGGTTTTAGGGTTGTAGCCACCTGCGGGGCCGTTGGTTGCCGTGCTAAGGGCGGTAGTACTATCGAAGAGAGTCCCGGGTGGGGTGAGTTTGAGGATTTGGGTGGCGGCGTGGCCGTCGCAAAAGCCGATATTGCCAGCGGTGTATTTATTATGACGGAGGGCTGGCCAGGCGTCGCTGGTGTCGGTGACGCTGATGCCGAAGGAATAGCGGGTCGCGTCGGTGCTGGGTCCGCCCTGGTCATAGCCGATGGAGTCGCCGACCATGACGGTCTGCTCGGGGTGCTTAACGTCGGTGATCTTACACATCCATTGGATGGGAGTGGATCGACGGAGGTGAGTGTTGTATTTATAGGATCGGACCGAGTACTGAAGGTCTTCAGTGATGTCATCCCAGACGGAGGGACATTGTTTGACCCGGCCAAGGGTTCGTCCGCCAGCGTCTTTGGAGGTGATGGGGTCGTTGGGATTAGGCTTAGCACCGATGTAGGGATCAATCAGAAAGAACCAGCAATTGCCTTCGCCGGCCGGGGTGCTGACATCACTGCCGAGTGCGGTGGTGGGGAAAGGCATCCAGCCTTTGTGCTCGTTGGCATACATATTAAGAGCAATGGAGCACTGGCGGAGATTGGAGAGGCATGAGACGGTTTTGGCGGTGTCCCGGGCCTTATTCAGGGCGGGCAGGAGGATGGAGATGAGCAACGCGATGATGCCGATGACGACGAGGAGTTCGACTAAAGTGAATCCTGAAGTGAGTTTGCGCTTTGGTGCGACCATCGAAGAATCCTTTCCAAGAAGACGATACGAGACGATTGTTAAGAGAGTGCGTTGCGTTTTCGGCGTTGGATCAGAGGAAAAGAGGCCAGCAGTAGAAGAGCGGAGGAGGGTTCGGGGACGCTGGCGAGGAGGGAGGAGACGTAGGAGTCGCCGAACTGGGCGGAGCGTTCGGCCAGGAGAGAGGGGTCCATCGGGTGGGTTTGCAGGTAGGCGGTATCGATGATGAGGTAGTCATTCATGTCGATGACGCCGTCGGAGTTGAAGTCGCCGTTGGTGAAGCCGGTCAAATCGGCGGCAAAGCCGCGGTCAATGAGTGCGTAGTCGTCGGCGTTGACGACGCCGTCGCCGTTGGCGTCGCCGGGGTTGTGGATGAGGGTGTTGAAGACGTAGATTTTGTCGGTGCCGTCGGGGGTGCCGGCGTAGAGTTCTTTGCCGTCGTTGGTGAAGGTGAGGGAGTTAACGCCGAGATTGAAGCCGGTGGTGGCGGTGAATTCGAGGGTGGTATTGGCCAGGAAGGTATTGGAATCGGAGGTCGCGGTGAGGTAGTTGGTGTCAACGCGGAGCATATTGCGGGCGGTGGTGCTGCCGTTGAGGGTGATGGATTCAGCGAGCCAGACGGAGCCGTCGACGGGGTTGACGGCGATGGGGTCATCTGAGTTGGCGAGTGTGACGCCGGTGGGGAGTTTCAGGCCGATGGTTTGGAGGATGCCATCGCCTTTGACACGAGAGAGGTAGACATAATTGGTGCCGTCGATGGAGGTTTGCTGGGTAGCCGTGCTGATGAAGTAGACGAATCCGGAGTTGGGGTCGACAGCGCCGTGGATAGAGGTGGTGGAAGGTGTCGCACCGGGGCTTTTCCAGATGATTTTGGGTGCAGTTCCATCGGAGCCATCGGCATGTACAGCGACGACGGCGTTTACGTTGTTCGCGTCGAGGCCGTCGTCGAGGACGATCAGATCATTGGAGGTATAGCCGGCAGCGCCGAAGGAGGCGGGCATGCGGAAAAGGCCTTGGGGATCATCATCGCCTGACAGGTTATAGTTACCGAGGATTTTGGTGACGGCAGGGGTATCGGAGAGTGGGTTGGCGACCTTATAGACGGCTGCGGTACCGACGAATTCGAGATAAAGGGAGCCGTCATTGCCGACGACAGCATCATACGGTTCGGAGACGGAGGTCCATGTGATGCCCAGGAGCGTAGAGCCGAGGAAGATGGGTCCGGCGGTGTTGGAGATGCGATGTTGGGTGCTGATGCTGAAGGGGAACGCTCCGCCGCCCCCGGTGGGGGTGGAGGCGGCGCGATTGACGATAAAGAGGGTATCGGGGTTATTGGGATCGAAAGCGAGCGGGCCTGTGCCACCGACGCCGGTGTCGGCGAAGGAGGCTGCGGCATTGTAGGAGATGTCGGTGGCAAAGGAGTTGGGGTCGAATGTGGTGGTGAGGTCCGCCGAGGCGGTGCGTAGCCCGAAGGGGGCGATGAGCAGCGCCGCTGTGGCGGCGATCATGAGGTACTTGGTGTTGCGTCGCGTATGCATTTGTCCTTCTCCCTTTTTGTGCGGGATGTTGGTCCCGCGATGTGATGTAGCAGACGATGACTAAGGTCGCGCTAATAGACAAGTTGGTAACGCGCAAAAGCCCCACGATATCCTCGTGGGGCTTGTCTCGTTATCTCGTGCCCGCTTCAGGAACTGAACTGTGATTTGGTTGTATCTCAAACAAATAGAACAACACCATTTTATCATCGCGATCGACGGCAAGTCAATCAAATTACGTTGACTTTTCCGGAAAAGGGCATACATTGGAATAAAATTGCATGAATAATTATTCATGACTGAGCTAGAGACCAATTTGGATCGGGTGAAACTGGCCGCGCGGCTGTACCACGTGGATGGGCTCTCGCAGGGAGAAGTGGGGAAGATTTTAGAGGTCTCCCAGGCGATGGTGTCGCGGTTTTTGCGGCAGGCGCGGGAGAAGGGGATTGTTCGGATCACGGTGGATGAATATCAGCCTCGAGAAACAGGACTGGAAGGGGAATTGCGCAGGACGTATCCAAAACTCAAACAAGTGGTGGTCGTGCGCGATCCGGTGGAGGGGAGCATCGCGGGGATTCGGCGGAATGTGGGGTATTTTGCGGCGCCGGTCATCGCCGAGATGATTACGCCGGGGCGGGTGATCGGAGTGACGGGAGGGAGGACGCTGGCGGAATTGATCAAGCGTGTGAATAGGACTGAGGGAAGGAGGGATTTGCGGGTTGTGCCGCTGATGGGAAGCATCGGGGCGGTGGTGAACGAGAGCGATGCGGCGGAACTAAGTCGGACGTTGGCCGAGGAGTTTTGGGGGGCGTGTTATGCGCTGAATATGCCAGCGTTTGTGTCGACGACGGCGGGCAGGTCGGCGCTGATGGAGCAGCAGCAGGTGCGCGTGGTCTGGGGGTTGTATGGGGCGATGACGTTGGCGCTGGTGGGGATCGGGACGCTGAAGGATTCGGCCTTTATCGACCGGGGGATATTGAGTGAGCAGGATTTAGGCCGGCTGCGGCGCGCGGGAGCGGTCGGGGAGATTTGCGGGAGGTATTTTAATGGAGATGGGAAGGAATGCGCTACTGATTTGCGCAAGCGCGTGGTGAGCATTGAATTGGAGGAGCTAAGGAAGATGCCCGAGGTGGTGGGCGTGACCGCGGGGACGGGGCGCGGCGAGGCCGTGGCAGTGGCGGTGCGGACTGGGCTGGTGAATTCACTGGTGGTGGACGAGTGCTGTGCGCGGGAAATGCTGGGACATGCGGCGATGGGGAAGCGCGGGGGCAAAGCCGTGCCTATGTAAATAATGTTCCAGGCAAGTCGAAAGCTCTACAAAACGCCCGGGGAGCGTGATAGAGTGCGAGCGGGTGCAACAGGGCTATCTCCGGTGAAGAGCAACAAGGCGATTGGAATCATTCTTGGCGCGGCGGTGGGAGTCGGCGGATGCGCGCCCAGCGTCTACCACGATTGGGCCGATTCGCAGGTCCAGGACATTCTGAAGGACCGGAAAAAGCAGACGCTCGGCTATGAGCCTGAGGTCAAGGCCAAAACAACGGTGCCCGATGAGCCATCTCGGGCCGCGTATGAGAAAATCCCGACGACGCCGATCCCGCCGCTGGCGGTCTCGCCGCTTGAACCGTCGCGGGTGACGATCCCCTACGGCGAACTCGGCCCCGAATTGCCTAAAGAGGGGGTTGGGAACGCGGCGCACGAGATGCCGAACCCGTATGATCAGACGGCGATGCGCGGCAGGACATTTGATCGCTTGCAACTCGGCCCGCCAACGCCGGGCGGCATGGGCACGCAGCTAGATCTGTTTCGCTCCATCGAATACGCCGTGCAGCATAGCCGGTCGTATGAGTCGACGATGGAAGACGTCTATTTACAGACGCTGGATGTGACACTCCAGCGGCATTTGTTTGAACCGACGCCGTTTGTCACGCAGGCGTTTAATTACACCGGCGGACAGCGCGATGTGGCCTTCCGATCCGCATTAACCGCCGTAACAACCGCAGGCGTCAAGCAGAAACTTCCCTATGGCGGGGAGATACAAGCGCAGGCGCTGACGACCACGGTGCAGACCATCGATGGGCATCTGGCAGATGGTCAATCGGCAGGGGTGGCGCTGACCGGCAGCATTCCGCTGCTGCGCGGGGCGGGCATGGTGAATCTTGAGTCGCTGATCAGTAGCGAGCGACAGTTGGTGTACGAAATCCGCACATTTGAGACTTTCCGCCGCGACTTCGCCGTGCAGATCGCGACTCAATATTTCAACCTGATCTCGCAGCAACAGGCACTGGCCAACACCCGATCCAATTACGCAGGCCTGGCGCGGCTGACACTGCAAACCCAGGCGAACTACCAGGCAGGCCGGCAGAACTTCCTCGACGTGCAGCGCTCCGCCCAGGCGCAGTTGCAATCCGAAAGCACCATCATCAGCAGCGAAGACAGTTTTCAATCCGCACTCGATCAATTCAAAATTGCCCTGGGCATGCCTATCGATACCGAACTGGAAATCGTCCCGGTGGAATTGGATTTGAACGTCCCCGTGGCCGAGTCGACGCGCGCCATTGAACTGGCGACGCAGTATCGCTTGGACTTACAGACCCTGCGCGACCAGATCGAAGACGCCCGGCGAGGCGTCAGCATCGCCAAGAACGGCCTGCTGCCTGATGTAAATTTGACCGGCTCCTACAACGCGGGGAATCGACCAATCGATCCGCTTTTTGGCTATGACGCGCGATCGCAGGTCTACGCAGCGGGGGTGTCAATCGAACTGCCGGTTGATCGCTTGGCCGAGCGCAACGTCTATCGAACTTCCCTGATCACGCTGCAACGTGCCCAGCGAAACTACGAACAGCAGCGAGACACCATCGCCGTCGCCGCCCGCGACGCCCTCCGCGGCATCGCCTCGGCCCAGACCAACCTGGAGATCCAGCGCATGGGTATCGAGATGGCGCAAAAACGCCTCGACAACGCCCGCGAAGTCCTCCAGGCCGGCATCACCATCAACGGCGTCGGCAGCAGCACGCTCGACGCGGTCGATGCCCAGCAGGACTTGCTGACCGCACAAGACAGTTATGCCCAGGCGCGAGCGAGCTTACAGATATCCGTATTAAACTACTTGCGGGAAACGGGGACTCTCCGCGTCGATCCGTCGGCTGGCGCATTAGGTAAAGCACTGGACCGAGGCGCGCTAAAACTAGAGAACAAAGTGCCGATTGAGCAGTAATGAGGGGGGTGGATGTTGTATAATCACGGATAATAGGGGGGTGAGTTTATGAGTATTTTTTCTGTAACAGTTGAATTGGTCTTGGTTTAGATATGAGTACGATTGCCATCCCAGAATTGATTGGACTTCGTGGCCGCAAGAGCCGGCTATTTTATATGGTGCCCGGGGCGGTCTTGTTGGGAGCGGTATTGCTGGTGGGAGGAAAGAAATATTTTTCCGGCGGGCCGGCGGGGATATCCGGGACGTTTCAACCGGTCACGCGGATGGATCTGGATGTGAGGGTCAGCAAGGACGGAGAACTGGCCGCAGTCAACAACATCGACGTCCTCTGTCTGGTCGAAGGGTCGACGACCATCACGCAGCTCATTAAAGAGGGAACCTTCGTTAAGAAGGGGGATCTACTGGTCAAGCTGGATTCCTCGGGGATCGAGCAGCGGATCGAAGACACAACGATGAGCGTGCAACAGGCCGAGGCGGATCTGGCAACCGCCAATGAGCTGAAATTGATCCAGGAGAGCCAGAACTCCGCCAGCCTCGAGGCCGCGGAGGTGGCCTTGCAACTGGCACGGATCGATTTGCAACAGTACACCGAAGGGACCTACCCGCAGAGCCTGATCGGGGCGCAGACCGATCTGGATATGGCGCAGGTGACCGTGAAGAATCAGCAGGAGGCCTACGACCAGATTCAGAAGTTGTATGAACAGGGATTTGTCACGACGGCGGACGTCAAAAAAGCGGAGTTGGACGTGCGCACGGCGCAGGTCACTCTGCGCAAAGCACAGACGGCGCTGGATGTGCTGACGCAATATTCCAACGCCATGAATCTGGCGATGAAGAAGAATACGCTTGTACAGTCCGAGGCGAATATGACGCGCGTCCAGCGGCAGAACGCGGCAGCGATGTCGCAGCAGATCGCCGGCGTGACCGCCAAGGCCGAGACGTTGGATATGCAGAAACGTCGCCTGGATAAGCTCAAAGAGCAGTTAGCCGACTGTACGATTACGGCGCCGGCCGACGGGCTGGTCGTCTATGGGTCCAGCGGGGATCGCTGGTCAAGCGTCCAGATTCAGGAAGGTGCCCAGGTCCGGGAGCGGCAGTTGGTGCTGCGCTTGCCAGATACGGCGTCGATGAAATCGGTGGTGCGCGTGCCCGAGGCAATGGTGTCGAAGCTGGCGGTGGGTCAGCGGGCCGAAGTGCGCATCGTGGGAAATCCCAAGCCGCTGATGGCGACGCTGACCAAGATCAGCGTCTTGTCGGATGCGTCGTCGCGGTTTTGGAATCCGGATTTAAAGGAATATCCGGTCGACCTGACATTGGACACAACACCGGTGGGACTGAAGCCTGGCGTGGGGACGATGTGCGATATCTATGTAAATCGCCTGAAGGATGTGATTGCGGTGCCTTTAACGGCGGTCTATTCGGCCGGGAAAGATACGTATGTGTTTGTGCATCGTGGGCTCGATGCCATCCCGGTGAAGATTTCCCTGGGGAAGACCAATGAAACCCACGCGGAAGTGACCAGCGGCCTGGATGTCGGGCAGTCCGTGCTGCTATTGCAAGCCGGTCAGGGTCGGGAATTGCTGGAAAAAGCCGGAATTAAGATTGTCGAAGACCCGACAACCAAGCCAGCGGCGAAAATGAGGCATCAACGCGCCGAATCGCCGGCGAAACAGTCCGCATAAAAAGCAAAGTTTAAGAACTTATTTGTAGGAAAACCGGGGGCAACGGGGTAAAAAGGGGACATAAGAAACTGACATCTTGGTTACCGCTGCGCCCGCGAGGGGATTTTGAGCGCAGCGGGCGCAGGAAATACTACTATGACGAGCATCACGGTACCGGATTACGGGCGTCGCGGGCGAAAATGGTGGCCAATCGGGGTCGGAGTGCTGGCGGTTTTGCTCAGCTCTATTTTCGCAGCGAACTGGTTTTTGAAGCGCGGCCCCATCGTCGGCGTGGCGGGAACCTACTTCACAGTAACCCCCATGGACTTGGTGATCTCCATTCACAAAGACGGCGATCTTCAGGCATTAAAAAATGTCGACATCATCTGCGAAGTTGAAGGGCAGACCCGCATCCAGACAATCGTCAAAGAAGGAACCTATGTGAAAAAGGGGGAGACGATGGTCACGATGGACTCAGCCGACATCACCCGCAAGCTGGCCGATGCCAAGGTCCAACTCCAGAAATGCGATTCCGACCTGACCACCGCCAAGGAAGAAAAGTCGATCCAGGACGAAAAAAATACCGCCGACTATCAGGCTTCCGTGGTGGAGCTCAAGCTCGCCAAGCTGGATTTGGCGGAATACATGGACGGTAAATATCCCCAGTCCCAGCGTGATGACAAACGTCAAGTGGAAATGGCGGAGATCACCCTCAAAAACAAGCAGGAAGAAAACGAACAGATTCAAAAACTCTATGACCAGGGATTCGTGACCGCGGCGGATAAAAAGAATTCGGAACTGGATGTCCTCAAGGCCCAGAATGATCTCGACAAAAATCAGACCGAGCTGGACGTCTTGACCAAGTACACCCGCGACAAGGAATCCACTGACCGGCAGAGCAAGGTCGAGCAGGCCGAGCGAAAACTGGTGCGTACGCAGCATGAGAACATCAGCAGCGCCAAACAAAAAGTCGCCGCCGTTGAGGCCGCCGAAGAAGCCGCGAAGATTCAAAAATATCTGGTAGAGCACATGGATAAACAGCTTGCCGCCTGCACGATTAAGGCGCCCAGCGATGGCTTGGTGGTCTATGGGACGACCGGGCAGCAGTGGTATTACCGCGATCGCCCGATCCAGGCCGGAGCGCAGGTGAACGAGCGCGAATTGCTGATCCGCCTGCCCGACACCAGCAAAATGAAGGCGATGGTCAAAGTGCCCGAGTCCTGGATCAGCAAATTGAAGATGGATGACAAGCACCCGATCTACGCGATGGTCGATATTGTGGGCGTGCCCAAGCCAGTGCGGGCCAAGATGACCAGCGTCAGCGTGATGGCGGACAATAGCCAGAGCTGGTGGAACCCGGATGCCAAGGATTACCCGGTGGAGCTGACTCTTGACCAGACCCCGCCCGCATTAAAGCCCGGCACCAGCGTCAAAGCTGAGATTGATGTCGAAAAAATTCCCCAGACCATCGCCATTCCCATGAATGCGATCTACGCCGTCGGGGCGGATCGATACGTATTTGTAAAGGATCTATTGCATGGCGTCAGCCCCGAAAAAGTGATTCTTGGACAAAGCAGCGATACCCATGTGCAAGTGACCCAAGGTTTGTCACCCGGACAGGACGTACTGCTGCTGCAAGTCGGACAGGGAAGGGAACTGCTGGAAAAGGCCGGGATTAAAACAACCGCCGCCCCCACCACACAAGCCGCCCCAACAGAACCCCCGGCGCGTGTGGCAGCAGCGCGATAAGGCGTTTGTTGGGGTTAACCCGCATTTAATATGGATATACCCGTAAGGCTGTGTCCGATAAGGAACATAAGCACCCCGGGGTAGGGCGTAGCGTACGACCCGCCCGGGGTGCGCTTGTTCTATAAGGAAAGGGTTCCTTATGTCATCGGCAAGTATCGGAGGCACCGGTTCAAGCCTGTACCAGTTCCTCCAGTCGATCTCCCAGCAGCAGCAGCAGCAAGCCGCCTCGTCGACGTCCAGCACGTCCTCGACCTTGGCGACCTCCGCTGCCTCGGCGATCGGTGCAACCACAGGCACCACCAGCTCCAGCGCCATCCAAGGTGCCGGCGGTCATCACGGCCACCACGGTGGCGGCGGCGGTATGTTCAAAAAGCTGGAGTCGGCCGTCACCGACGCCCTCCAGTCGGCACAGTCCGATGGGTCCACGGACGACCCCAACCAGACGATCGAAGACGCCATCACGAAAGTGCTCAATGGCTCTACGTCGTCAACTTCGTCGTCCACCGATCCATCTGCGACCACCGATCCGACGACCACCAGCACGTCGTCCACCGACGATGCGGCCTCGCGGCAGGATTTCTTCAACACCCTGCAGCAGTACGGCATCGACCCGCAGCAGTTCAAGTCGGACCTGATGTCCGCGATGCAGCAGGCCAAGAATGGCGGGCAAGCTGATCCCAGCGCCGCTTTCAAGAGCTTCCCACCCGGCGTAGCCGTCGACGTGGCTGCCTAAAAGCTCGCGCATAGTTGTTGGCATGAGGGCAGAAGGATTTCCGTGTGTCTATCCATCCTTCTGCCTTCATTCTTTTTTTTCACACCACCTGCTTCAGCCGCTGCGCCCGATCCGCACGCTGAATCCCCGGCAGCACATAATTCCGCGCCACCGTATCCCAGCTCATCTTGTCCGCCAGCGCCTGACCCCGCGCTAAATATTCTGCAAACTCCGCCGGCGTACGCGGCAGTCGATGAATCAGCTCCTGCGCCACCTGCTCTGCCACCCGATGCTCGATCGCATCGCGCTCCCGCTGCCCGATGTTCAACATCTGCTCCGGATGCAGCGGCACATCCGGCAACTGCGTGTAATCGGCCACAATCACGTTCGGCGTCGGTTTGCCGTCATTGGCCTTGGCCACAAACCCCGCACATCCGCAGATATTCGAGAATACACAAATCCCCCCGAACGAAATCGGCTCCACCTGCGCAATTCCAAACGGCTCATAAATCGATTGCCCAAATTCCACATCCGATCCCTTACGGATATCCATGAATTCCATATCCGCTGGCATCCGATCCCCACACGTCCGCCGATCAAACCCGAATTGGTTAATAAAAACGACTTTGACGCTGCGCGATTTCGCGTTGAATTCCTGCACCCCCTGATAATAAACAGCCTCCCCATGCGAAAGATCCGGCGCCCCCTCCCGATGTGCGATCGGCCAGTGGTATTGCTGCTCCATCCGCCGAATATCATCCGGCCTTCGCCCGGGGATCTCCGTCGACAGCGCAAATAACACGGCCGTCTCATTCCGCGCTTCCAGATGCTTTTCCAAATGCTCCAGCACCCGCAAATCCCGCCACAACCCCTTGGACGGAACCAGCCGCGTCACATGCGTAAACACATAATCCGGCTTATACCCCAGTAGCGTCTGACAATACTGCCGAAGCTTATTCCGGCTCTCCATCTTGTCTTCCACCGTGATCGTCCAATGCGGCACGCCGTTATACGCAAGCTGCGAATCGACATGAATAAAATCATGCCCGAGAAACCGCATCTCCTTCAGCGTGTAATCCCCCACCGCAAACACCACATCACAAAACCGCGCCGCCCGCACCAGCGCATGCTTGTAATACCCCGACTGATCTCCAAACACGTCGTCTACGATTTCCCCCTGCGCGATCGCCGTGCGCATGACATTGTAAAACATCGTGTCATGCCCCGGATGCCCTTCCACAATCCGCCGCATCGTCGCGCACTCATGCGCATGAAAAATCGTGCGAAAATTTGAATCCCCCTCCAGCACCGCCGCCAGACACGTCGGCATCCCCATATATTCATGCGATAAAATCACACAAGGCTCAATCTGCGACGCCGCCCCCAGCGCCCGCAGCGCCGCAATCGCCGGCTGCGCGAGTCGCACATACTGCTCAAAATCCCAGATATGATCATGCCGGCTCGACTCAATCCCAAACTTGTTCCATAGCGCAAACTTAAATTGCCCCAGCTTCGCCAGGTCATATTGATTTACATCAATCAGCAGAATCTCCGGCGTGCTCGATACCCCCGTCTGCTTATCCACAAACCGCCTGCGCCCATACACGATCGAGACATCAAACTCCTGCTCAATCTCCCGAAACCGCCCCGCCAGTGGTGACCGATACAACGAATCCAGCGAAGAATAAAGCACCTCCCCGCTCGGCCCCAGCCGCTGCTCGCCGATCCCCTCCCCCGGCCAATGCGTCCCCACCAATATATTCCGCGGCACCTGATCCAAATATACCCGGCTAGTCAACAACCCATGCAAAACCGCCCCAATCCCCCCAACTTTCTGCAATGCTTCGTGAGTGACATGAACGACGGTTTGCATCAATTAATCTCCCTGCGTGACTGAATGACCTTGCCCCGAGAATGCTATCGGCTAATAACTGGTGGAATTGCCAGCGATCTTGCACGCATGCTCATAATGTCTTTTGGAAGAGTGCTACGTAGCGTCATTTTAAGGGTTCCCCATGATTATCAGACCAAACGAATCAGGGTTGATTTAAGTGGTCCGCAAGATTCTTGGCCGGATAGAAATAAAACACTCGGCCCCGTTTGGTCGTGGTGAGGTAGCCTTGGGCGACCAAATTAAGAAGATCGGTCCGCGCAGTTTCATAAACGGTATTACTCGATGCTTGATGGCCCTTAATGGTGTAACTGTGGCCAGGGTGGCGTAATGCGTGATGGATCAAAGCAAGTTGGCGCAGGTTTAGATTTGGCTGATCAGGTAAGCGCGATTCGATCTCGCGCAGGTTTTGTTGTTTTTGAACCAGATGATCACGTAGCTCGTTGATTGCTTGTTGAATCAGTTGCAGATGATAGAGCACAAAATAGGTTGCGTCATTATCATCTGTTTCAACATACAGGAACGACCGGCCATATTTCACTGGAGCATTGCGGATGAGTTGTGAGATGGAAAGAAATTCGCAGAGCCAATAGCCTGAAGAAAGAGCGGACCAGTAGAAAAGGGCGCGAGCGCAGCGGCCGTTACCATCAACGAATGGATGGTCATAGGCAAGCCAGAAATGGAGCAACGTGGCGCGAACAAACGGGTGAAGAAAATATCCGGGCGTGATCGCATTGGCGAAATCACACATCGCAGCCAAACGCGAGGGCAAATCCCCGGCAGGCGGAGGCGTATGAAGTACCTGACCGAGTTCGTCGGCGACAACAACTTTTTCATCCTCTTTGCGAAACCGCCCGGCTGCTCCGGGAATATCCAATGTTTCAGTCGTGAGAATAACATGTAGCTCGAAAACCAACTCCGGTGTCAATGGACGGCCAACCAGAGACCGGATCTTTCGCATCGCGGCGTAGTTGTTAAAGATCATCTGCTCATCACGCGTCCGCGGCTTACGGCCCGTATGCAACATCTGCTTGGCAACATCCGTCGTGGTCGAAGCGCCTTCCAACTGGCTGGACGTTATCGCCTCGCGCATTAATGAATCGGCGATATACTGATCTTTAACGCTCGAATTGGTGAGGAATTCCCCCCAATTGCTCGGGGGACCGGCGGCGATGCGATCGATCCCATGCAAATATTCCATCGCCGGATCGGTCGCTGCATAGCAAAACGGGTGGCCCGCGCGATCACTAAAAGGCAGCGGTTTGAGAAGGAGTTGCCGTTGAGATTTAGTCAGGCACCACCATTGCTCATGCGTGAGTGACAACGGTGTTGGAATTCTCCGCAGTTTGTCCCAATGCAGATAACGATGGGCATAAGTGATGAACGGCTTGGAATGGATAACCTCAAAATAATTGTGGATTTCCAAGCCAGACAATGCGGGCTTGTCGTCACATCGAGGTGGTATGGTAGGAATCTTCATACGGTAGCCCAAAGTACTAATCAGTACTAAAATCGACTACCGTAGTATATGATATGCAGCTTATTTAAAAAATCACCGCCCGCCAATCGTCAGCGGCACCGGTTGCGCCACCGGCTTATAGGACGGTTCAATCGCAATCTGCAACGGCCTCCGCTTCCCCGCCGGCGGCAAACCATCTGCATCAATGATCCGCTGAATCGCCATGATCCCCTCGATCAGCGTCTCAGGCCGTGGCGGACACCCGGGCACGTACACATCCACAGGCATAAACTGGTCTATCCCCTGAATCGTTGCATACGC
>DASRRR010000080.1:0-12552 GCA_035656825.1 Tepidisphaeraceae bacterium
GGGTCACACCCGTTCCCATTCCGAACACGGTCGTTAAGCCTGCTGGGCCGATGATACTGCGTCAGCGGGAAAGTAGGTCACCGCCGGCATTTATTAATCGAACCCCGATCCCTTATCAGGATCGGGGTTCTTTTTTGCCCATATCTTTCCCCAAATTTGGTGGCGTCCCCGTCACCCGTCCGTACAATCCCCTTAACCAATTCGCGCTGAGGCAAAATGGTTGAAAGCCGCTCTCAGCATGTTCAGCACCTACGAAATCAACGGAACCTTTGACGAGATGTTCACCGCCGGAGGGCGCGTGCGCCCCCACTACGCCGGCGTCGAAGCCCGTCTGCGCTCTCTCGGCCCAGACGCCTTCCAGCGCCGTCGCCAGATGGCCGACCTCGCCTTCCGCAACCAGGGCATCACCTTCACCGTCTACTCCGACCAGCGCGGCGTCGAAAAAATCTTCCCCTTCGACCTCGTCCCCAGACTCGTCCCCTCCTCCGAATGGTCCATCGTCGAACGCGGCCTCACACAGCGTATCACCGCCCTCAACCTCTTCTGCCAGGACATCTACCACGACCAGCGCATCCTCAAAGAAGGCAAAATCCCCGCCGACCTCATCTACGCCGCCAAAATGTTCCGCCGTGAAATGTGCGGCGTCAACGTCCCCCGCGATATCTACATCCACGTCTGCGGCACAGATCTCATCCGCGACCACAACGGCAAATACCTCGTCCTCGAAGACAACGGCCGCACCCCCTCCGGCGTCTCTTACGTCCTCGAAAACCGCGTCATCATGCGCCGCGTCTTCCCCGCCCTCTTCGACGAATACCGCGTCCGCCCCATCGAAGACTACCCCTACAACCTTCTGGAAACCCTCAAACATTGCGCCCCCGCCCGCTCTGAAGAACCCACCATCGCCATCCTCACCCCCGGCATGCACAACTCCGCCTACTTCGAACATTCCTTCCTCGCCCGCCAGATGGGCGTCACCCTCGTCGAAGGCCGCGATCTCGTCGTCGAAAACTCATTCGTCTACATGCGCACCACCGCCGGCCTGCGCCGCATCGACGTCATCTACCGCCGTGTCGACGACGACTTCCTCGACCCCCTCGCCTTCCGCTCCGATTCCATCCTCGGCGTCGCCGGCCTGATGAACGTCTATCGCTGCGGCAACGTCGCCCTCGTCAACGCCGTCGGTACCGGCGTCGCCGACGACAAAGCCATCTACCCCTACGTCCCCGAAATGATCCGCTTCTATCTCAACGAAGAACCCGTCCTCGACAACGTCCCCACCTACATCTGCGCCCGCGACGACGATCGCCAATACGTCCTGGAAAACCTCCACCAGCTCGTCGTCAAAGCCACCAACGAATCCGGCGGCTACGGCATGCTCATGGGCCATCAATCCACCCGTGAAGAACGCTCCTCCTTCGCCGAAAAAATTAAAGCTGACCCCCGCAACTTCATCGCCCAACCCATCGTCCAGCTTTCCCAGCACCCCAGCTTCGTCGACGACCGCTTCGAAGGTCGCCGTGTCGACCTCCGCCCTTACATCCTCTACGGCGAAAAAGTCGTCGTCATGCCCGGCGGACTCACCCGCGTCGCCCTTCGCAAAGGCTCCCTCGTCGTCAACTCCTCCCAAGGCGGCGGCTCCAAAGACACCTGGGTCCTCGAAGAAGACACCATCCCACCCTCCACCAATGGAGGTGCAATATGAGCCCGCCCCCCACCCAAGCCGAAACCTTCAACATCGAACGCAGCCCGCGCCCCATCCTCGCCCGCGAGGCCGAATCAACCTACTGGATGTCCCGCTACGTCGAACGTGTCGAAAATATCGCCCGCATGCTCCTCGTCTCCGTCGAAACGCTGGTCGAAATGCGCGACCTTGCCCCATCCATCCTCGACCATCAGTGGGAATCCGTCCTCCGCGTCATGCACGTTGACGCCCCCGCGCCCATTGCCGGCCAATCCATCGCCCGCCGCATTTCCTATCACATGACCTTCGAGGAATCGAACCCCAACAGCCTCATGTCCTGCCTCACCCGCGCCCGCGAAAACGCCCGCGGCATCCGCGAAGGCATCTCCTCCGAAATGTGGGAACATCTCAACACCCTCTACTGGGCCATCCGTGCCGACGAAGCTACGGCCCGCTTCCACGACACCCCCGCCCAATTCTTCCAGCAAGTCGTCACCGGCGCGATGAACTTTCAAGGGCTTACCGATCAAACCCTCCCCCACGACCAGCGCTGGCACTTCGCCCGCCTCGGCCGACACTTCGAGCGCGTCGCCTTTACCTGCCGCACGATGCTCGAAAAATTCGACATCCTCAGCGCTCTGCAGGACGCCGCTGCCACCGGCCCAGATTCCCCGTTCCGAAACATTCAAGGCGTCGGCCTTCTCCGCTGCTGCAATTCCCAGGAAGCCTACCGCCGCGCCTACCCCGGCGAACTCCACCCGCGCATGATCGCCGGCTTCCTCATGCTCGACTCCAAATTCCCCCGCAGCGTCCGCCACTGCGTCCGCTCTGCCAGCGACGCCGCCTCCGCCATCCGCTCCGAAGCCCGCCCCAAATCCGTCGACGCCGCCGAACGCACCCTCGGCAAACTCCAGGCCCGCCTCGATTACGCCGACCCCACCGACATACTCGAAGGCATCGGCCTCACCACCGAACTCGGCTACATCCAGCAACAAGTCGCCCGCGCCGCGCTCGCCGTCCAAAAATCCTACTTCCTCCATTAGGAGATCTCGATTCATGCTCCTCAAAATCACTCATAAAACCGACCTGACCTACAACGATCTCATCTCCGAATCGGTGATGGAACTGCGCATGTCCCCCCGCCAGGAGAACGACCAGCACCGCCTCTCCTTCGCACTCTCCGTCGGCCCCGCCACCGCCGTCGCCAGCTACTTCGACTGGCTCGGCAACACCGTCCACGCCCTCACCATCAACGCCCACCACGACGCCGTCCGCGTCATCGCCACCAGCGTCGTCGAAACCGACCGCCCCGTCCCCCTCGTCGGCCAAAAATCCGACCTCTGGCCCGTCCCCCTCCAGCAAATCGACTACGCCATGTACGACTACCTCCAGCTCGCCGGCCCAGTCGTCGACTGCGCCCCTCTCCGCGAGCTCGCCGCCTCCGTCAACCCCCGCGACGGCGAACCCCTCGGCGCAGTCGCCGCCCGACTCCTCACCCTCGTCGGCACCCGCTTCAACTATCAGAAAGGCGTCACCACCGCCGCCAGCCCTATCACCGAAATCCTCCAGCACGGCCGCGGCGTCTGCCAGGATTTCTCCCACCTCATGATCGGCCTCGCCCGCGTCCTCCACATCCCCGCCCGCTACGTCTCCGGCTTCATCCACCGCGACGGCGAACGCTATCGCGGCTACGCTCAAACCCACGCCTGGTGCGAACTCTATTTCCCCAGCACCGGCTGGATCGGTTTCGACCCCACCAACGGCTGTCTCGTCGGTTCCAATTTCATCAAAATCGGCCACGGCCGCGACTTCCGCGACGTCTCCCCCAACAAAGGCGTCTTTCGCGGCACCGCCGATGAAAAAATCGAAGTCACCGTCGAAATGGAAGAACTCCCCTGCATCCCCCCCTCCCTCGTCGGCGAACGCTTCCAAACCATCGACCTCGTCACCGCCAGACACCGCCCCGACACCGAACACGTCGAAGCCGCCGTCACCCAACAGCAAGAACAGCAACAACAAGAACTCCGCCAACAACAAGAACAACAGCAGCAACAATAAGGATCAGTTTCAAAATCTGATTTGTGCCACTGGCAGTTCGCTGCCAGTGTTCCCGCTCTCCTAATCGCGACAATCACCCAAAATCCCTATAATTCCCCCGCCCTCAAGTGCCGATAAATTGGATACTGTCTCCGTCAAGGACCAGACGAACATGACCTATTGCCTTGGAATCATCACCCGCCGCGGCCTCGTCATGGCCTCCGATTCCCGCACCAACGCCGGTGCCGACCAGATCAACGTCGGCCGCAAAATGCACACCTTCGAAAAGCCCGGCGACCGCGTCTTCTGCATCCTCGCCGCCGGCTCCCTCTCCTGCACCCAATCCGTCATCACCCTCCTCCGCCGCGACTTCGACGCCGGCCGCGGCCTCGCCACCGTCGAAAATATGTACGACGCCGCCCGCCTCATCGGCACCACCGTCCGTCACGTCTCCGACCTCGACCGCCCCACCCTCGAACGCGATCAAATCCAATTCAACGTCACCCTCCTCCTCGGCGGTCAAATCAAAGGCCATCCCCCCGAACTCTTCCTCATCTACCCCCAAGGCAACCCCCTCCAGGCCTCACGCGAATGCCCCTACCTGCAAATCGGCGAAACCAAATACGGCCGCCCCATCCTCGACCGCGGCATCCGCTACGAACGCACCGAACTCGAAGACGCCGCCAAATACGCCCTCCTCTCCCTCGACTCTACCATGAAATCCAACGTCACCGTCGGCCCGCCCATCGACCTCCTCGCCTACGAAGACGACTCCCTCAAAATTACCCACCAGCGCACCTTCCGCCCCGACGACCCCGACCTCGCCAAAATCCGCGTCCGCTGGGAACAAGCCCTCCAACAAGCCGTCCAGCGCCTCCCCGGCGTCCGCTTCCGCATCGGCCCCGACGCCACCTCCACCACCCCCCGCGGCGAATCCATCCAAATTATCGACGGCGCCACCCCCGAATCCTCCGAACAACTCTCCCAACGCCCCCCCCGCAAAGACTAGACTCTCTCCTGTATCCGTGGCACGGGTTTGCAACCCGTGCTCTTTTCTCACCAAATCATTTCTCCAACAAAACCTTCACCAAATACCTCCGATATCCCCCCAAATCATTCCACCCCGTCGCTACATCCATCATCCTCCCCTCCTCTGAAACCACTGTCCTTCCCTCCCCATTCACCTCAATCTTCAACGGCTTCACCTGCAAAAGCCCCCGATTTTTTGGATCCGCAAGATAAATCGCAACCGTATCATACAAAGTCGTGCTCTTCTTCAACTCCTCTTTCCCATGCGCCCAAGATGCATAACTCCCCAAAATCGCACGCACCATCGGATCTTTCGACTCCTTCAACATATGAAACTGCTCCCCCCAAATCTTCATCCCCGGCACTCCGCATGTATCCAGCGGCGTAATCGCCACCGACCTCCACGGCGCTGACAACACCTTCTGCGCCGCCCCCACCGCTTCCTTCACATTAAACTCCGCATCCGCCTGCCCCGACCCGTTATATCCCTTAAACACACTCCCCTGCATCCCCACCAGCCGCGCATTTGGTGCCACCGATGGATCGCGCTCCAACGTCGCCGCCAGCGTCTGCAACGGCCCAATCGCAATAATCGTCACCGGCTTCCGCGACCGATGCACCACATAACTAATCGCCCCCGCCGCATCCCGGCTCAATCCCCCCTTGTAATCCGATAACTGATACCCCGCCAGCCAACTCGTCTCCCGCTCCTCACCCTTCGTCTTCCCCGCATCCGGCCCCAGCGCAATCGGCACATCCGTCCTCCCCGCCGCCGTCAACAGCTTCGCCAACAACCTCCCCCGATATTCCGGCTGCCCATCCGTCGTCGTCACCAGCTTCACATCAAACCGCGGCGACTTCAGCAACATCATCAGCGCCCACGTATCATCAATGTCATTCCCGATATCCGTATCCAGAATCACCGGAATCCGATCATCCTTCCGCACACTCCCCCAATGCCCCATCGACGCGCACCCGTTCCCCAGCGCCAGCATCAATCCCGCCAGAATCGCAAATACATATTTCATATCTCCCGAAGATAAACTCCCGCGCCCCGATTGACCACCGCTCGCGAAACTGCAAAATTGCCTCCCTCAATTCTCTAAGGGAGGCCTTGATGAAATTCCGCTCCATTCTTCTCTCGTCCATTCTGTCTCTCACCCTCGCAGCAGGGGGGTGCAAAAAGGGAAGTTCTACCACCAGCACCACCCCCGGTGCCGCCGCCAAGCCGCGTGTCGCCCTGGTGATGAAATCCCTCGCCAACGAATTCTTCAAAACCATGCAGGACGGCGCTGAAGCCCAGCACAACGCCCACGCCGCCGACTACGACCTCATCTCCACCGGCATCAAAACCGAACTCGACGTCGACGAACAAATCGCCCTCGTCGAACAAATGATCGCCCAGCATGTCGACGCCATCGTCCTCGCCCCCGCCGACTCCAAGGCCCTCGTCCCCGCCTGCAAAAAAGCCGCCGACGCCGGCATCATCGTCGTCAACATCGACAACAAACTCGACGCCGACGCCCTCAAAGAAAAATCCCTCACCATCCCCTTCGTCGGCCCCAACAACATGAAAGGTGCCAAACTCGCCGGCGACTACCTCGCCAAACACCTCTCCAAAGGCGACCCCGTCGCCATCATTGACGGCCAGCCCGGTGCCTTCAACGCCATCCAACGCCACGCCGGCTTCGAATCCGCCATGACCGAAGCCGGCATGAACATCGTCACCTCCCAATCCGCCGGCTGGGAAACCGACAAAGCCACCCCCCTCGTCTCCTCCATCCTCTCCTCACACCCCGACATCAAAGCCTTCCTCTGCGCCAACGACTCCATGTGCTTAGGCGCTCACACCGCCCTCAAAGACGCCAAAAAAATCGGCTCCATCCAACTCATCGGCTTCGACAACATCGCCGCCGTCCAATCCCTCGTTAAATCCGGCGAAGTCCTCTGCACCGTCGACCAACACGCCGACCAAATCGCCGCCAAAGGCGTCGACTACGCCCTCCAAATCCTAAAAACCCACGCCGCCCCCGCCGACCAGGAAACCCCCGTCGATCTCGTCACCGCCGAATCCCTCAAACACTAAACACCCGTGGCATGGGTTTTCAACCCATGCTCTTCTCTTAAAAGATAATCGCCAAAATCGTGTCTCTTCTCACCGCCCAAAACCTCTCCAAAACCTACGCCGGCAACACCGTCCTCCACGGCGTCTCCCTCGACCTCCGCCCCGGCGAAGTCCACGCCCTCGTAGGTGAAAACGGCGCCGGCAAATCCACCCTCTGCCGCATCCTCTCCGGCATCACCCCCCCCGACCCCGGCGGCTCCATGCAACTCCGCTCCCAACCCTACTCCCCCCATTCCCGCCGCGACGCCGAACACGCCGGCGTCCGCATGGTCATGCAGGAACTCAACCTCCTCCCCACCCTCACCGTCGCCGAAAATATCTACATCGACTCCATGCCCCGCCGCCTCGGCGTCATCAACTACCGCAAAATGAACGCCGACGCCTCCCGCGCCGTCGAATCCCTGGGACTCCGCAACATCCAGCCCAACCGCCTCATCTCCTCCCTAGGCGTCGGCCAAGCCCAGCTCGTCGAAATCGCCGCCGCCCTCGCCAAACGCTGCGACGTCCTCTTCCTCGACGAGCCCACCGCCGCCCTCACCTCCCCCGAAATCGCTCTCCTCTTCACCCAGATCCGCCGCCTCCAAAAAGCCGGCGTCGCCATCCTCTACGTCTCCCACCGCATGGAAGAAATCCGCGCCCTCGCCGACCGCATCACCATCCTCCGCGACGGCCGCCACATCGCCACCCGCCCCATCTCCGAAATCTCACACGACGAAACCGTCCGCCTCATGGTCGGCCGCGACCTCTCCCAAACCGCCGCCTTCGCCAACCCCAATCCCACCCCCTCCCCCCAGATCGCTCTGCAAGTCGAAAACCTCACCCGCCTCCCCTCCGTCAAAAACATCTCCTTCCAACTCCACAAAGGCGAAATCCTAGGCTTCGCCGGCCTCATGGGCTCCGGCCGCACTGAAACCATGCGCGCCCTCTTCGCCGCCGATCGCCCCACCTCCGGCCGCATCTACCTCCACGGCTCCTCCGCCCCCACCCGCCTCCGTTCCCCCCGCCACGCCGTCCGCAACCGCATCGCCTTCCTCACCGAAGACCGCAAATCCCAGGGCCTCCTCCTCCCCCTCTCCATCCAATCCAACACCTCCCTCACCAACTTGCCCTCCCTCTCCCGCCTGCGCTTCTGGATCGACCCCAAACGCGAACGCGCCACCGCCGAAAAATATATCACCTCCCTCTCCACCCGCTGCCGCTCCTCCCAACAACCCGTCGGCCAATTAAGCGGCGGCAACCAACAAAAAGTCGTCCTCGCCAAATGGCTCTTCCGCGACTGCGACATCCTCATCTTCGACGAACCCACCCGTGGCATCGACGTCGGCGCTAAATTCGAAATCTATCGCCTCCTCCGCTCCCTCGCCGACGCCGGCAAATCCATCATCGTCGTCTCCTCCGACCTCCCCGAACTCACCGCCATCTCCGACCGCATCGCCGTCATGTCCGCCGGCCACCTCGTCCAAACCTTCCCCCGCGGCCAATGGACCGAAGAATCCATCCTCTCCGCCGCCCTAAGCCAATACAAAAGCGGCCCCTGACCGCTATCTCCCCTCTTCCGTGGCACGGGTTTTCAACCCGTGCTTTCTTCCCAAAAAAATTCTGAAAGCTATTCCATGAACACCGCCACCCCCCGTCGCTTCCCCCTCCCCATCGACCAGCTAGGCCTCCTCCTCGTCCTCGCCATCCTCATCCTCTCCTTCGGCCTAACCACCCCCTTCTTCCTCACCACCGCCACCTTCTCCACCATCGCCAACCAAATCCCCGCCACCCTCCTCATCTCCGTCGGCATGACCTACGTCCTCATCATCGGCGGCATCGACCTCTCCGTCGGTTCCATCCTCGGCCTCTCCGGCGGTGTCATCGGTGTCCTCATGACCGGCCCGCACCCCCAATCCCTCCTCGTCGCCGCCCTCGCCGCTCTCGCCACCGGCATGCTCTGCGGCCTCGTCAACGGACTCGTCACCGTCACCTGGTCCATCCCCTCCTTCGTCGTCACCCTCGGCATGCTCGAAATCGCCCGCGGTGCCGCACACTGGCTCACCGCCTCCCGCACCGCCTACATAGGCACCCCCGCCGGCGCTCTCGCCGACTCCTCCCTCGCCGGCCTCTCCCTCCCGTTCTACCTCTCCATCGCCTCCGTCCTCATCGGCCAGTTCGTCCTCTCGCGCACCACCTTCGGCCGCTATATGGTCGCCGTCGGCACCAACGAAGAAGCCGTCCGACTCTCCGGCATCTCCACACGACCCATCAAAACCGCCGTCTTCATCATCGCCGGCTTCCTCTCCGCCGCCGGCGCCGTCATGGACGTCTCCCGCTCACAAGCCTCCAACCCCAACGCCGGCACCGGCCTCGAACTCGACGTCATCGCCGCCGTCGTCATCGGCGGCACCTCCCTCCTCGGCGGACGCGGCTCCGTCATCTCCTCCCTCTTAGGCGTAGCAATAGTCTCCGTCCTCTCCGCCGGCCTCGCCGCCCGCGGCGTCCACGACGAAACCAAACGCCTCATCACCGGCACCGTCATCATCGCCGCCGTCATCCTGGACTACTACCGCCACCGCTTCACCCAACGCAACCAATAAAACAATCCCCCAATTCCCCGTGACGCGGGCGTCCCGCCCGCGTTTTCATAAAAATAAAATGCACCACAGAAAACACAGAAAAACCAAAAAATTCCTTTGTGATTTCCCCACCCCACCCCACCCCACCCCACCCCATAATACATCCCATTCAAATTCATAACTCCGTGTTCTCCGTGACCTCCGTGGTGAACAACTTTTTCTAAATGCCAACCACCCCCGAACAACAAGCCATCCACGAACCCCTCACCCTCGAACCCTACAACCCCGCCTGGCCCACCCTCTTCCTCACCGAACAATCCCGCCTCCGCACCCTCGCCCCCTCCCTTCTCGCCATCGAACACATCGGCAGCACCTCCGTCCCCGGCCTATCCGCCAAACCCATCATCGACATCCTCGCCGCCGTCCCTTCCCTCCAACTCGCCGACGATCTCCTCCCCCACCTCTGCGCCAGCGGCTACATCACCTCCCCCGCCTACAACCTCACCCTCCAAAACCGCCGCTGGCTCATGCGCCACCACAACGGCCGCCGCACCCACCACCTCCACCTCCTCCTCGCCAGTTCTCCCGACTGGACCAACACCCTCCACTTCCGCAACCTTCTCCGCCAAAACCAACCCCTCCAGCAAGCCTACACCCAACTAAAACAAACCCTCGCCGCCACCTACCCCAACGACCGCGAATCCTACACCTCCGCCAAAACCACTTTCATCACCTCCACCCTACAATCCCACCCCCAAAAATAATCCCCGCGCCCATTCATCCCTCCCCGCGCGCAACTTCCCCATCTTAAAATCCCCCGACCAAAAAAATTAATTTCCCCACTTTCCCCAAGCATTTCCCACACCCATCCATTTTAGGTGCGCGCCCGTACCCAATCCCGCGCAACCTCCTCAGATAAGTAGGAGCCCTATATGCGCAATCACCAAAATCATCTCTGCCCAATCCAACTCCTCACTAAAGACAGCGCGTCATTCTTTCCCACTCTCAAACCAAACAAACCCAAATGTCTTAAAATGTCCGATTCTGTCCGATACTCTCCCCCTTCGCGTGATTTCTTCTGGACTTCCCCACGAATGGTGGGCGCGCCGGAGGGCAGCATAATGGCTGCCCAAAGGAGCAATCATGGCACGACGAAAGTTCACGCGGGAATTCAAGATATCGGCCGTCAAGCTGGTCAATGAACAGGGTTACTCGATCCCCGAGGCAGCCAAGAGCCTGGGAGTGGATGCCAACAGCATCCGCGGCTGGGTCGACAAGCTCGGCACCGAAGCAGAGGGTCTGGCCCCCAGCGGCGAAGGGGCGATGGCGGCGGAACTGCGGCGTCTGCGCAAGGAGAACGCCCGGCTTCTGATCGAGCGTGAGATTTTAAAAAAAGCGGCGGCGTTCTTTGCCAGGGAGCAGCCATGAAATTCGCTTTCATTAAAGAACATCTGGCGGGGCATTATGATCTGGACGTGATCTGCCGGGTGCTGGAGGTGAGCCGGTCGGGGTATTACGCCTGGCGGGATCGTCCCCAGAACGCCCGCCAACTGCGGCGTGAGGAACTGGCGGTGAAGGTGCAGGAGGTCTACGAGCAGAACCGCGGCGTGTACGGCAGTCCGCGAGTGTTTGCGGTATTGGCGGCTCAGGGAGAGAAAGTCTGCCGGAATACCGTGGCCGACATCATGAAAGAGCGGGAGATTCGCGGCAAAAGCAAGAAGAAGTTCGTTCCACGCACCACCGACAGCCGGCACCAGCAGCCGGTGGCGCCGAACCTGCTGGATCGCCAGTTCACCGCGGAATTACCCAACCAGAAATGGGTGGTGGACATCACATACATTCCCACCGACCAGGGGTGGCTCTACCTGGCCGGGGTGATGGACCTGTGCAGCCGGAAGATCGTGGGGTGGTCGATGGCCGACCACATGAGAACCGAACTGGTCAGCGATGCCCTGAACATGGCCATTGCCCGTCGCCAGCCTGGTGCGGGCCTGCTGCATCACAGCGATCGTGGCGTGCAGTACACCAGTGACGACTACCTGCACCTGTTGCGGAAAAACCAGATGCAGATCAGCATGAGCGGCAAGGGGGAATGCTGGGACAACGCCTGTGCCGAGAGCTTCTGGTCGACGGTGAAAACAGAGCGGGTGAATCAGGAACACTATGCCACGCATGAGCAGGCACGGGCATCGATCTTTGAATACATTGAAGTCTTTTACAATCGACAACGGCTACACAGTTCTTTAGGCTATCAAAGCCCCGAAGCGTTCGAGGCGAGCCTCAGTTAATCATGCCGGCGCGCCCACCGTTCGTGGGAAAGTCCATTCGCGTCCCCCTCGCGGCCTTCGCGATCTCTTCTCCCCCCAACTAAAAAACAACAAAAACGAACCCAAAAAATCCCCATTACTATCTCAAAATCCCCCTCTCCCGCTAAGATGCCCCCCAAAGGAGCACCATGACCCCCCTAACCCTCCCCCCCCTCAGCGTAGGCATCGGCGACCGCTTCGCCCACCAAGGCCAAGCCCAACTCGCCGCCTTCCTCCAAGCCAAACGCGCCGGCGTCAACATCACCCCCGTCTGGAACAAATCCAACCGCGAACACCAAATCATCGGCACACACCCCTCCTCCGTCCGCGCCGAAGCCGACGCCGCCGTCCAATCCCTCCACTGGACCGACCCCTACCACGTCGACGCCGACCACATCTCCCTCAAAACTGTCGACCCCTTCCTCCCCGCCAGCGATTTCTACACCCTCGACGTCGCCGACTTCGTCAATCACCCCGCCTCCCCCGACTCCACCCGCGCCTTCCTCTCCCAAGCCTCCCGCTACCTCGGCCCCCTCACCCTCCCCAACCTCTCCCTCGAAATCACCCCCGCCCACCTCCAATCCGTCGCCGACAAATACCTCCTCGCCATCCAGCAGGCCGGCCAAATCTACCGCCACATCGCCTCCGCCAAATCCCCCGGCTCCTTCATCACCGAAATCTCCATCGACGAAACCGACCAGCCCCAATCTCCCGCCGAGCTGCTATTTATTCTTCTGGCTATCGCCGATGAGCGTATTCCCATCCAGACCATCGCCCCGAAATTCACCGGCCGATTCAATAAAGGCGTCGATT
>DASRRR010000081.1:0-6417 GCA_035656825.1 Tepidisphaeraceae bacterium
CAGTCCTTCACCCCCGCATTCCTAGCTGAGCGCGAAGCCCAGTTCGGAGACGCCTACGTCTCTTCCCTCCTCACCAGCGTCCCCGAGCCCTCCCTCCTGGCCGCTTGCGGCTTAGCCGTCCCCTTCTTCACTCGCCGCCGATCCCAAAAACGATCCCATGCCTGATCCCGCTCATCTGCGAAAAACAATTTGAGTAATATTTTGCATCCGCAACCAAATTTATGTAATTTCAAGCTGAAATCATTTCGGAAAATGCAAACGGGACAAAAGGGAGGTCGGACTATGGCGGTCATTCATCGTCGTTCCGCGGTAGCATTACTGGCGGCAGTGTCGGCAGTAGTGGTGATCGATACGCAAGCCCAACTGGCCGCAGGCGCCACCTGGGTTGTGCCAGCGAGTTTGTCTGACTCCTGGTTCGACGCCGCCGCCTGGACCCCCAACCCTCCCACCACATCCGACACCGTCTACATCACCAATGGCGGTGCTCCAACCCTCGATTACGGCGCGGCCTCGATCTCGACCCTCTATCTGGGAAGCAGCTTCGGCCTGAGCGGCGGCTTAATCCTCAGCGGCACGGGTCAACTAAGTCTCGCCAGCACCGGATACATCGGATATTCCGGCTCCGGCTGGGTTCAGCAAAACGGCGGAACCCTCCTGGCCGGGCAATTGCAATTCGGTGGCACCGGACACACCTCCGGCACCTATACCCTCAACGACGGTTCACTCTTGGTCGGATCTAGCGAATACCTGGGATATGGTTTAGGTGCATCGGCATAATTCGATCAGAACGGAGGAATTCACTCCGTATCCTACAGCGGCTCTTCCCTGACCATCGCCTACGGACAAGCATCGGTCGCGAATTATTCCATGACCGCCGGGCAACTCTCCAGCTATTCACTTCAAATCGGATACGGGTCCACCAGCAGTGGTTCAATGACCCAATCCGGCGGACAGAATACTGCCGGGACGTTCTCTCTCGGATATAGCCTGGCATCGGCAGGCTCGTATGTCCTAAGCGGCACTGCACAACTCACCGCCAATACTGAATTCATCGGATCCAGCGGCACCGGCGTCTTCACCCAGACCGGTGGAACTAACCGCCCGGGATCCTATGTCGGAACGGGATCATTATACCTCGGATATCAAAGCGGCGGCCAAGGGACCTACAACCTCTCCGGCAATGGTCAGTTGCTCGGCATCGGCTCGGAATACGTCGGATATGGTTCCACCGCAACCGGCATCATGACCCAGACCGGCGGCATCAACTCCACAGGTGCCGGCGGCGCGCTGTTCCTTGGCTATCAGTCCACCGCAACCGGCATCTATCAACTTTCCGGGACCGGGCTGCTCACCACCAATGTCGAATACATCGGATACACCGGCAGCGGAGCCGTAACCGGCGCCGGAATATTCGAACAATCCGGCGGAACCAACACCGCCCAAGCGATTTCGATCGGGTCTAATGGACGTTTCGACATGACCGGTGGCGTCGCCCAGGTCCAAAGTACGTTCGCCATCACCGGCAACGCCACCATCGGCGATTCATCCAATCCCTCCGCCGCCCCATCCCTTTCAACGTCTGTTTTGAATGTCGGCTATTCGATATTCACCGGCGCAGGCTCACTCACCTTGCTCTCGTCCTCAAGCGTGGGCGTGGCCACTGGCCTGCATGTCTACCCTGCCGGGAGTTTGACGATCAAATCCGGCAGCCTGACTGCTCCATCACTGTTCAATGAAGGAATCGTATCGGTCTCCGGCACCGGCTCGCTTGCCGCGCCGCAAGGAACGTTGCAATACATCACCGGCGCCGGCTCAATCACCGTCGGTGCCGGCGCGACCGTACAGGCCGGCTATCTCCGACAATCCACCGTCACCGTCTCCGGCAAGCTGCAACTCAAACATTCCGGGAGCGCCAGTTCCTTCACCGATCTCTCCATCCCCGCGGGCGGCTCGTTCGTACTGGCCGACGATCTCGCCTCCTGGAACTACACCGGCGCATCCCCCGCAGGCATCTTGCGCCAATATCTCCAATCCGGCTACAACGGCGGTGATTGGTCCGGGCCGGGCCTCTCCTCTTCCGCCGCCGCCGGTGATGTCGACCGCGTGCTCGGCGTCGGTTATGCCGAAGCTTCCGCCATAGGCGCCGTATCCTGGGGCGGCGTCTCCGTCGACCCGACAACCCTCCTTCTCAAAATCGTCCCCCTCGGCGACGCCAATATGGACGGCACCATCACCGCAGACGACTTCACCCTATTCGACCGAGGTTTGGCCCTAGGCACCAGCGGCTGGAGCAACGGCGACTTCAACTATGACGGCGTCATCAACGCAGCCGACAGCCTCATCCTCGATCGCACCTATGCCATCCAGCAAGGAACCCTCACTCCACTCTTCCTCGCCCAGCGCCAAGCCGAGTTCGGCGACGCCTACGTCTCCACCCTCCTGGCCAGCGTCCCCGAACCAGGATCCGCCACCCTCTTCATCGGCGGCCTTATTCTCGCCTCACGCCGCCTCCGTCGCCGCCAGTAAGTTGAATCGCATCCCGCAAACTCCATCAACTCTTTTCTCAAATGTCGTTAACGATCGGCTTACTTCTGATCCACCGCCGCCGACGCCGATTGATTTTTATACCCCGGCCCCAGCAGCGGCACCCCCGCCAGCACCTTCGTCATCTCCCCCTTCGCAAACTCCACCCGCCCATTCACCAACACCTCCTCAATCCCCACCGGATACTGGTGCGGCTTCTCAAACGTCGCCATATCCTTCACCGTCGCTGCATCAAACACCGTCATATCCGCCCAATTCCCCACCCGAATCGACCCCCGATCCTTCAGCCTAAACGCCAGCGCCGGCTGACTCGTCATCTTCCGTATCGCCTCCTCCAGCGTGATCACATGCTGCTCCCTCACATACACCCCCAGGACCCGCGTATTGGTCCCATACCCGCGCGGATGCGGCACCCCGACCCCAAACTGCCTCACACCCGAATCACTCGCGATCGACACCAGCGGGTTCCGCATAATATTCGCCACATCTGGCTCCAGCATCGAATGAAACACACACGACGCTCCCCCATCCCGCCAAATCTCCACCGCCGCCCGACACTGATCCGCGACATTCACCTCTGGCAACTTCTCCGCCCCATCCCCCAATAACTCCGGCTGCTTCCCCGCCTTCGCCAGCTTCATCATCTGCGCCACCTCAATCAAATTCCGCCCATTATATTCCGGATGCTTCTCACACGACGCAATCACCACATACCCCAGATGCTTCCTCCCCCGCTGCACCTCATATTGCTGCCGCATCTGCTCAACAATGACATCCTCAATTTTCGGATCCGCAGCGATTTTCTTAATCGCTTCCTTCTCTCCCACTGCCAGAAAATCATCTGGCAGCATCGTCGAAATCGACGTCGACGACGCCGTATAAGGATACTGATCCAGCCAAACCTCTTCCCCCGCCGCCCGCGCCGCCATCACTTTGCCCAGCGTCGTATCACTCCCCCCGATCTTCTTCGCCGCATCCGCCGACAACTTAAAATGCGAAATCTCCACCCGGCACCCCGCCTCCCGTCCCACCCGCAGTGCCTCATCAATCGCCGCCATAATCTCCATGCTCTCCGAGCGCATATGCGACGTATAAATCCCCCCGCGCTCCGCTGACACCTTCGCCAGCTCGATAATTTCTTCCGTCTTCGAATACGTCCCCGGCCTATAAATCAGCCCCGTCGAAAACCCCACCGCCCCCTCCTCCATCGCCGCCTGGATCAGCCCCTTCGCCTTTGCCATCTGCTCATCCGTCAAATCCCCCGCCCGATCCCCCTTCACCGCGCGCAGCACCGTGTTATGCCCGATCAAACACCCCACATTCACCGCCGTCCCATGCTTGCGCAAATGATCAAAATACTCCCCCACATGCAGCGGCCCATACCCGCAGTTCCCCGTGATAATCGAAGTTACCCCATCCCGAATAAAATTATCTGCCGTCGGCTGCGTATACAGATCCGTATCCGCATGCGTATGCACATCAATAAACCCCGGCGCCACAATCATCCCCGTCGCATCAATCACCTCTTTCGAAGTCGAATCCTTCAAATCCCCAATCGCCGCGATCTTCCCCACATTCACCCCCACATCCCCATAAAACCACGCATTCCCCGTCCCATCAATGATCTTCCCATGCCGAACAATCAGATCATACTCCGCCCCCCGCGCCGCCCCGCCCAACACCAATCCAACCACCGCCGCCAATAAAATATGACACTTCATCCCGGCAGTTTACACCATCACCCGATAAAAAATAAAAGAATGACCAGCCACGACTCGACTGAGAGCCCGCGAGTTTTTACGTGACGCGGGCGTCTCGCCCGCGTTTTTAATAAAAAAAGTGTGAGATGTTCTCTTCGTTAAAAATTCACAAGCTCTGAACTCCTCGAAGTCCCACATCTGATTTTCATCTGTGGCTACTTTCTTCTTTTCGTGCATTTACCCGTAACCCGATCCTTAACTCAATCACTCATGCCACGAGCGGCATACAGCCCGGGAACGACTTGGTGCCACAGGTGAAAAAGATCGGCAGGTGGCCCGGCTGATTCCGGATTAGGGATGAAAACCTTACGCGAACTACTCCATGTGGCCTGACGGCCCCATTGGATAACGATGCCCTCCGCTCGCTGCTCCACCATATCAGGAGCGAGCGATGCAATTACCGCCGGATATTGAGCAGCAGGAATAAGAATCGGCTTGGTCGTGGGCACAAGTGAATCTTGCCACTTCCGGATTGCCACTGGATCGACGTGCGTCGAACTCCAGACCATGAAACCAGCCAGATATGCCTCGTCCGGGTAGCGACGATGCTCACAACTAAACGGAACAGCAGCAAAAATGGCGACAAGTCCACCAGCACAGAACCGGCGCAACGAGCCACGCTTTGAGATGGAGAAAGTGATCACTATACCGGTACAGAAAATCCAAATTGCGATCCATACTGCATCCGAGACCGAAATGAACGGCGGAGTGGCGTTGATTTCACCAGCGTAAATCTCATTCCTCCCAGAACTCACCGTAATCGATGCCGCAACGCTCAAGAAAATCGATCCTATCGCCAGAACCCTCAACAGCACCGATCCATTCGCGTGATTCTCATCAGCCATGGAACAAATCCTAACCACAATTGCAAATTGCACCGCTCTCCTTCTTGGCGGTTCTTCCCTTGGCGTCATGGCGTCTTGCGTTCATCACCTCTTCACCCCCACCATGCTTGCCAATATCCGATCCTCCTCCCCATACACCGCGCTCAAATCAAACTCTCGATTCGGCTGTTTCCTCTGCCACTCAATCGTTGCCCGAATCCCCCCGTCATACTCCGATATTTCCGCAAACCCCAACTCCTCCCTGATCCGCCGCGTCTCCAACCACCAATCTTGACCAGGAAATGGCAAGCCATCTCCCCCCGGCACTTTTTCATCCGGTACCAATACAATCCTCCCCTTCCACCCCGCAACCCGCGCAAAATCCTCCAACCGCCTCCCCTCCGTTGGCACATCAGACTCCCCCACATTATAAATCCGTCCCACCGCCTTCTCATTCGTCGCCGCCAGCGCCATCGCCCACCCCATATCCTCCGCATACCCATGCGAAAAACGAAACCCCGCCGCCCCCGTCCCCAAAACAATCGCCGGCCTCCCATCCAACATCGGCCTGACCCACTCCTGATGCCGATATGTCCCCGGCCCATAAATCGCCGGCAACCGCAGCACCGTCGCCGGCAACTTCCGCTCTGACATCACCACCTGCTCCACATCCTTCTTCTCCGAGCTCGCGCCATGCAGCGACGGTTTCACCCGCAACGGCCCATTCTCATCAATCGGCACCGGCACCCGTTCCCCTTCTTCCGTCCGATTAATAATCCCCATCACCCGATACACATCCGAACTCCCCGCCACCACCGCCCGGCCCGCGATTCCCCGAAACACCTCCACAAACACCTCCGCATCCTCCCGCGTAAACGCGATCATATGAATCACCACATCCGCCCCCAACGCTCGAAACCCCTCCGCAAACGCGCGCAAATGATACCGATCCGGCCCCTCACCCGATTCCTTCGGCGCAATGATCTGCCTTACTCCCGTAGGCACATTCTCCAAATGATTTCCCCGGTGAAATATCGTCACCGCATGCCCCATCCCGCTCAGTTGCCGCACCAGAAATGGCCCGCTCAATCGCGTCCCGCCAATAATCAAAATTCGCAAACGCTCTCCTTCCGGCAATTCCCACCATTACTTTCCAAGCCGCTTCACCCCTACACCTTTGATCACCACCCCCCCCGTCCAATACTCCGTCATATCCACCGTCCCGCGCGCCACCTCCGCATCCGGCACAAACACCACATCCACCTTCTCCGCATCAAACCCCTTCACCT
>DASRRR010000082.1:0-51674 GCA_035656825.1 Tepidisphaeraceae bacterium
CCCCACCCCGACTCCCACGCCGGCGTCGCACGCTCCCTCCTGGCCCTCTCCCTTCCCGTCCTCGCCGAACACCTCCTCCACATGCTCGTCGGCATCAACGACACCTACCTCGCCAACCACCTCCCCTCCCATTCCGCCGACGCCGCCGCCGCCGTCGGCACCATCTCCTCCTTCATCTGGTTCCTCGGCCTCCTCTGCGCCGCCGTCGGTACCGGCTCCACCGCCATCATCGCCCGCGCCACCGGCGCCAAACACCGCCGACTCTCCAACAACGTCACCGGCCAGTCCGTCTCCTCCGCCGTCGTCATCGGCATCGCTCTTGCCCTCCTCCTCTTCTTCCTCGCCAAACCCGCCTCCATCCTCACCGGACTTTCCCCCACCGCCGTCGGCTTCGCCTACTCCTACCTCCGCCTCCTCGCCCCGTCCGTCCCCTTCATGATGCTCATGCTCATCGCCAACGCCTGCCTCCGCGGCGCCGGCGACACCCTCACCCCCGCGATCGTCATGATCATCGTCGACATCGTCAACGTTATCTTCTCCTGGGGCCTCACCTACGGCTACTGGCACCTCCCCAACCTCGGCTTCAACGGCATCGCCGCCGGCACCACCATCGCCTACATCGCCGGCGGCGTCATCCAACTCGCCGTCCTCCTCTCCGGCGCAGGTCGCGCCAAACTCTTCCCCCACCGCCTCACCCCTCACTGGCACACCCTCAAACGCCTCCTCCGCATCGGTCTCCCCTCCGGCCTGGAAAACCTCCTCGGCTGGGGCGCGCAGTTCATCGTCCTCATCATCATCAACACCCTCGACCCCACCAGCCGCATGCCCGCCGCCCACCGCAACGCCGTCGTCATCGAATCCGCCTCCTACCTCGTCGGCTTCGCCTTCGCCACCGCCGCCGCCACCATGGTCGGCCAATCCCTCGGCATGAAAGACCCCCGCCGCGCCGCCCGCTCCGCCTACGCCGCCTACGCCTTCGCCGGCTCCTTCATGACCCTCATGGGCCTCTTCTTTATCTTCTTCGGCAAATACCCCTCCCAATGGATGTCCCCCGACCCCTACATCCAACACCTCACCACGAAATGCCTCTTCATCACCGGCTTCTGCCAATCCGGCTTCGCCGCCAGCCTAATCTTCTCCGGCTCCCTCCGCGGCGCCGGCGACACCCTCGCCGCCATGCTCCTCAACCTCTCCTCCATCCTCTCCATCCGCCTCCTCGGCGCATTAATCGTCGGCTACTACCTCCGCCTCTCCCTCCCCGCCATCTGGATCGTCCTCTCCGCCGAACTCTTCACCAGAGGCCTCCTAATCTACGGCCGCTTTGTGCAGGGCAAATGGCGCCATACCGAAGTTTAAGAGATCGCGAAAGTCGCGAAGCGGCGAAGGAAGACGCGAAGAATTCAGACAGTATTGATCACGCGCTTTATACCATCCTTCAAATATTGAACATTGAAATTGATTAGTAGTGCCAGCGGCAATTTGGTTGCTTTCAGATACGAGATGCACTGGTCCCGGTGTACTGCTGACAGCGACTCGACCGCCTTCAACTCAATAATCAATTTCCCACAAACCAGTAAATCCAGCCGTCCTTCGCCAACCAATTTCCCCTTGTAATAAATCGGCACCGGAAACTCCCGTACACATTCAATCCCGCGCAAGCCCAATTCATGATGAATCGCCTCCCGATAAACACTCTCCGGCAAACCGGGCCCAAGTTCCTCATGCACCTCAATCGCCGCCCCAATCACTCGATGCGCCAAATCCTCAATCGCGGGATCCACCCGAGACTCATTCCGCCGATGAAAATCAAACACATCCATCTTTCCTCCTTCGCGTCTTCCTTCGCCGCTTCGCGCCTTTCGCGATCTCTCCTCCTACTGCACCCCCTCCACCTTAATTACATACTTCACCGGCACCACCAACCCCGAAGCCCTCCCCGCCATCTCCTCATCCTGATGCAACACCCCCTCCTTCAGCGCCTCAAACCCCGCCGCCCCACCCCCCACCGACCCCGGCCCCAGGTGAAACACCGTCTTCGTCACCGCCGTCTCATACAACTGCTGCTTCTTAATCGCCTCTTCCACTTTCTTGAACTGCTCACAGAACGGATTATCCAAAAACTCCGCCGCCAGATTCACCCCCTTCTCCACCTGCTCGCGCGTAAATTCCTTCGTCTCCTTCCCCCACGTCACCTTCACCTTCTCCGGCCCATTCTTCACCACCAGCTCAAACCGATTCAAATCCTCATTAAAAGGCACAAACTCAATAATCCCACTCGTCGACGTCATCTCCTTCGGATCGCCAAAGAAACAGAACGGATACCGCGAACTCTCCACCTCCACCGCCCCATCCGTATCCGACAAAACCTTATGGCCCTCCGTCCCCTCCGCCGTCCCGCTTTTCATGTCGACCGTGATCGTCCCGATATTCCCATCACACCCCAGCGCCTTCAAAAACGCATACGCCATCACGATATGCCCATTCGACGCCGGATGAATCCCATCCGACCCGCCAATGGAATACTTCTCCCCATATTTCGCCTTGGCCTTCCCCATCACATCCTGCATCGCCCCATACACATCCGCATACGCCACCCCCTGTTCCTTCGCCACCTCCTGCGCAATCCCGCGCAACTTATCCAACGACTCATCATACACCTTGGCATATTCCGCCGCCGGAAGATCGGCAAACCGCTTCCCGATATACGCCGGCGGAAAATACGCCGGATCCACCATCCCCGGCGACCCCACCACCACAAACCGCACGCCCCCCTCTTTCAGCGTCTTCACCACATCCGTCATCGCCTGCCGATAATGCTTCCCGATATCCTCCCGATACGTCGTATACGCCCCGTCATTCATCCCATAACACGTCGTCGCCACCGTCGGCTTAAACCACAACGCATCCTGCTTCATCCTCCCCAGAAATCCCCACGACGTCTCCCCGCTCCATCCCACCTGCACCGTCCTCATCATCTGCGCCGGCTGACACATCAGCAGATAATCCTCCATGAACACCGAATACAGCCGCTGCTCCGTAATCGAATCCCCGCAGATCGCCACCGTGTCCTTCTCCTGCAACTTCTCCTGTCCCATCACCAACGACACCGGCAACAACGCCAACGACAAAGCCCACCGAGCGATATGACGACGATCCATGCGCGATTCTCCTTGGTATGTGTCCAAGAGATTATCCCGAAACCGCCCCCCACCTCAATCACGCTCTCCGTCATCAAGGAGAGTCGGGCCGTCCCCGGCCCGTCTTCACTTGCACATAGGCTCAATCACCAGATGAATAAACTCATACGCCGCCGCCGCCATGATTGCCGCGCAAGGCAGCGTCAATACCCACGCCGCCACAATCCGCTGCCCCCAAATCCAGCGCACCGACCGCACGCCCTTCGTCGTCCCCACTCCCAGGATCGACCCGGTAATCGCATGCGTCGTCGAGATCGGAATATGCCCCAGCGTCGCCCCGATGATGGTCGTCGCCGCCGATAGTTCCGCACAAAACCCGCCCACCGGCTGCAACCGCGTAATCCCCGTCCCCATCGTCTTCACAATCCGCCACCCGCCAAACATCGTCCCCATCGCTATCGCCAGATTACACGCCAAAATGATCGGCATCCCATACTCATGATGAATCCAAGGCAGATTCACCTGTCCCCAATACGCCCAATTCCGCTTCCCCGCCGCCACCAGCAGCAGCACGATGATCCCCATCGTCTTCTGCGCATCATTCCCCCCGTGTCCCAGCGAGTAAATCCCCGAAGACAAAAGCTGCAACCGCCTGAAAAACTTATCCACCCGATAAGGCGTCGACCGCCGAAAAATCCACGCCACCACAATCATGTTCAGCGCCCCCAGCACAAATCCAATCGCCGGCGACAAAAACAAAAATGCCAGAATCAGCCCCCACTCCCGTCCCGCAATAATCGCTCCAAATCCCCCCTTGGCAATCGCCGCCCCCGCAATCGCCGAGACCAGTGCATGCGACGAACTCGTCGGCAGCGCCAAAATCCAAGTAATAATGTTCCACAAAATCGCCCCAAGCAATCCGCCAAAAACCACATAGACGTCGATCACGCTCGGCTGAACCAGCCCGGTCCCGATCGTCTTGGCCACCCCCGTCCCAAACACAAACGCCGCCACAAAATTAAAAAACGCCGCCCAGACCACCGCCTGCCGCGGCGACAACACCCGCGTCGATACAATCGTCGCAATGGAATTGGCCGCGTCATGAAATCCGTTCAGGAAGTCAAACACCAGCGCCACGAAGATAATGAAAAAGATCAAGCCAACCATAGTTTTCAGGGTTCAGTTTTCAGGGTTCAGGAAAGAAAGAATGTGCATCTCTTATCCTGAACCCTGAAAACTGAACCCTGAACCCTCTCATCCATTCTTAAGAACAATCCGTTCAAGCACATTCCCCACGTCTTCGCATCCGTCGATCGCTTCTTCGATGTAGTCGTACAATTCTTTCCACTTGATGACCTGAATCGCCTCGACATTCCCGCCAAACAGCGCGCTCATCGCCGCATGGTGGTTGTCATCCCCCAGACTCTCCAGACTATGAATCTCGATCAGCTTTTCCGACAGCTCCGACAACTTCCGCGACTTCCGCAACCGCTTGACCGCCTCTTCGACCGCCTGGGTCGCCTTCAACAACACCTCCGCCTGCTGCGCAAACACCGGCGGCACCTTATCCACGTGGAACAGTGGAAACCGCTTCGCCAGCGCATCAATCGCATCGACAATGTCATCCAGCGTCCCGATCAGCGTGTGAATATCCTCACGGTCGAATGGCGTAATAAACGACTGATCTAGTCGATCCAGTGCGGCATGCGCCACTTTGTCGGCCTCGTGCTCTTCATTGCGAATCAGTTGCAAGGGCCCGTCAATATTCGGATGTTCCCGAATCAACGCCTGCAAATGCCTGGCCGACTCAACGACATGATGGGCAATCCCCTCCCACAAATCGAAAAACACCGTGTCCTTCGGAAGCAGATTAAACATGTGTCTTTCGACTCCTCAATTTCGATCGCGAACCCCAGTGACGCCGGGATTCTAGCGGCACGCCCCCCCCCGGCAAGGCGAAATACCCCTCGCGACAGGCCTTAGCGCAACATTAACGAAGCACTTGCAGCGATGCTCCATACGGCCTAAGCTTTATCCGTTCGCTAGGGGTGACCAGCGCCTAAAATCGCCGGTCTGAGACACCACCCTTGGAACCTGATCAGTGAGCCTGTTCGCAGGCCGAACTGCGTAGGGAATGCGGACGGATGCCTGCCAGCCGCGCGATCGCGCGCCCTTCCGTTCACTTCCCCCCGCTATCAATAGGAGTACAGCAATGCCCGCATCATCATGGACCCTCCCCCCGCTCGGCGACAACCCCTCCACCACCGCCCAGGGCACCACCCCCGGCTCCTTCGCCAACAAAGCCGCCGTCGGCACTCCCTACACCTACTCCTCCCCCGACACCCCCGGCATGCCCGCCCCCTCGAGCAAAACCGCCTGGGATTTCATGCCCGCCGACTGGACTAAGGACTCCACCGGTCGCTGGAACGCTCCCGCCAACTTCACCCCCATTACCCAACTCGAACACGCCCGCCTGGGCATCATCACCCCCGAAATGCGTCGCGTCGCCGATCGCGAACCGCATCTCACCGCCACCCAGGTGCGCGACGAAGTCGCCGCTGGCCGCATGGTCATCCCCGCCAACATCAACCACCTCGCCCACAAGCTCGACCCCATGGCCATCGGCCGCGCCTCCAAAACCAAGATCAACGCCAACATGGGCGCCAGCCCTGTCTCTTCGGGCTTGGACGAAGAAGTCGAAAAGCTCAAATGGGCCGAAAAATGGAAGGCCGACACCGTTATGGATTTGTCGACGGGCGGGGATTTGGATGCGACGAGAGTTGCGATCATCCAAAACGCCACCGTCCCCATCGGCACTGTGCCGATCTATTCGATGATTATCGGCAAGAAGATCGAGGACCTCGACGAAACGCTCGTCAAGGAGACTTTGATTAAGCAGGCCGAGCAGGGTGTGGATTATTTTACGGTGCATGCAGGAGTCACTCGGGCGAGTTTGCCGCTGGTGCGGAAGAGGTTGATTGGGATTGTTTCTCGGGGGGGGTCGCTGCTGGCGAAGTGGATGTTGACGCATAATCGCGAGAACCTCATGTACACGATGTGGGAGGACATTTGTGACATTATGAGGAAGTATGATGTGACGTTTTCGATTGGGGATGGACTTCGGCCGGGGGGGTTGGCGGATGCGACGGATGCGGCGCAGTTGCATGAATTAGCGACGATTGGGGAATTGACCGAGCGAGCGTGGCGGAAGGGGGTGCAGGTGATGGTGGAAGGGCCGGGGCATGTGCCTTTTGATCAGATTGAGTACAATATGAAGTTGCAGCGGCAGCTTTGTCATGGGGCGCCGTTTTATGTGTTGGGGCCGCTCGTGACGGATATTTTTCCGGGGTATGACCATATTACTTCGTGCATCGGCGCGACGGCGGCGGGGTATCATGGGGCTTCGATGCTCTGTTATGTGACTCCTAAGGAGCATCTGGGGTTGCCGAAGAAGGATGACGTGAAGCAGGGGTGCGTGGCGTACAAGATCGCGGCGCACGCGGCCGACGTGGCGCTGGGCATCCCGGGCACGCGCGATCGGGATGATGAGCTGACCAAAGCCCGGGCGGCGCTGAACTGGCAGAAGCATTTTGATCTGTCGTTCGATCCGGAACTGGCGCGGGCGTATCACGATGAAGACATGGAAGTCGACACCGACTTCTGCGCCATGTGCGGGCATGACTGGTGCTCGGTGCGGATTTCCAAGGAGATCAACGAGTTTTATTCGGGGAAGGATGCCGAGGCGCAACCCGCGAAGCGGGCGATTGCTTCGCCGGGCGTGAGCGCTGCTGGTGCGGAAATCCTGAAATCCCGCGGGGTGCTGACTCAGGAGGAGATTCACAAGCTGGCGCATAAGGGGAAGAAAGCGGACTGCCATTCGGACATCGTGAAGGATGCCGACACGGCCAAGGTCGTGCAGATCAACACGCTCAAGGCGCATGGCGTGAAGGTGAACGAGGGAGTTCTGTAAATGCCCTGGACGCCCGCCCAGTTGGAGGCGGTTTTTGCGAATGTCTATGCGAATATCCTGACGTGCCCCGGGTGCGGCGGCCGCCTGGGATTGACGCAGTCGGCGGAGATTGAAGGGATCGGCCTGGCGGAGTGTGCCGCGTGTGGCGATCGCCGGGTGATCTCGCCGGCGAATGATCCGGCCCGAAGCCGATTTCGCGAATATACCGAGCAGGAGCGGAAGGAGATCATCGCCGCCGACAACGTCAGGCGGACGCCGGTCTGCCCGATCGATGGGACAGGGATGGAAGTGAACGCGCAGCGATCGCTGGCGCTGAATTCCAATGTGCTGGTGCGATGCCGGCGCTGCCGGGGCGAGGTGACGTTCAAGCGCAAGCATGGGTGATGGCAGCAGCGTGGGGTATAGTGGGAAGACTATGAATTTCTCACGCGTATTATCGATGGTTGGTCTTTTGATGATGTCGGGGATTGTTCACGGCGCTCCGGCGACGCAGCCCGTGCATCGGCAGGGGGGTTATCTTCTCGGGGCCGATATTTCCTGGGTGCAGGAAGATGAAGCCAACGGCTCCGAGTTTTACGACCACGGCAAACGCGAAGATATTTTCCAGATATTGAAGGACCACGGCTTCAACGCCATTCGGCTGCGCGTTTTTGTGAATCCGGGGTCCCCGATCGGATATGCGGCGACGAGCAAAGAGCCGTTCTGTGATATGGCGCATACTCTGGTGATGGCGAAGCGGGTGAAGGCGGCGGGCATGCGGCTGCTGATCGACTTTCATTACAGCGACACCTGGGCCGACCCGGGCAAACAAGCCAAGCCGGCGGCGTGGGCGCAGCTCGATCTGGAAGGGCTCAAAAAAGCCGTGCATGACCACACATATGCCGTGCTGACGGCGCTGAAGGAGCAGGGGACTTCTCCCGAGATGGTGCAGATCGGGAATGAAGTGACCAATGGGATGCTGTGGCCGGATGGGCGGGCGAAGGATCATTTTGATCAGTTTGCGGAGCTGCTGAAATCAGGAATCGCAGCGGCACACGAGGTCGATCCCTCGATCAAGATCGTGATGCATCACCACAACGGCAAATCGAATCAAGGCGTACGCGCCTGGGTCGACAACCTGATCGCACATGGCGTGCAGTTCGACATCCTTGGCCTGTCTTGCAACAGCGACGGCCCCGTCGAAAGCTGGAAAAAGAATTTCGACGACCTGGCAACCCGCTATCCGCAATATGGACTCATCGCGGCGGAATACTCCTATCACAAGCGCGAGTTAAACGATGTGATTTTCAAGGCGCCGGACCAGCGGGGATTGGGCTCATTCATCTGGGAGCCGACGCGCCATCATGAGGCGATTTTTGACCAGGATGGAGTGAATGCGGGGAAGGGTGGGAATGCGGTAGGCGGGCCGGGGCATCATCCGAGGACGAATAGGTTTGATGCGAATGAGCTAATGGATTTGTATCCGAAGATGGCGGAGGATTATGGGAAGGGTGGTTGAGTGGGTTCGCGTTGAGGTGAAGAAAGATCGGGGCGGGGACGCCCCGGCTCCCCTTGGGAAGGGAGGGGGTTAAGATTCGAGGGTGAGCCGGGGCGTCCTCGCCCCGATGGCTTTTTGAGTTGGAGGCTGGCGTTGTGAAGCCATTGGCGTTTCATATCACCTGGGGGACGTATGGGATGCGATTGCATGGAGATCCGCGGCGGACAGTCGATCGAACCAATACGGAATATGGAACTCCGGTGTTGGGATTTGATGGTGAGCGGTGGGAGGCGATGAAGGAAAAACTGAAATTTCCGCCTCGTGCGCTCACGCGGGAACAGAGAGTATTTATCGAGGGGATCATTCCCGCTATCTGCGATCGTGGTGGCTGGCAATATCGCGTGGGAGCGGCGGGGCCTGATCATGTGCATGTGCTGCTCACATCGAAGCATGACCCGAGCGTGATTCGGCGGCTATTGAAGCGGTGGGCGGGTGATGAGTTATCTGGACGGTGGGCGATAAGTGCGGGGGAGACCTGGTGGGCGGAGGGAGGATCGATCCGGTGGGTGGCGGATGAGAAATATTTGCAGGATGTGACGGGGTATGTTAAGAGACAGAGAGAAGAAAGATCGGGGCGGGGACGCCCCGGCTCAGCTTTGTGAGGGATGGGGTTGGAGAGAGTGGTGGTTGAGCATTTTGGTGAGGGCGCGGCGGGCGTGGGGGCCATAGCCTTTGACTTTGTGTTTTCGGTAGAGGTGTTGGGTGTCGCGGTTGAGGGTGGAGAAGTCGGCGCTGAGTTCCCTCATGAGTTGTTTGTAGGAGAAGCTTTGGAGAAGGACTTGCAAAGTTGGAGTTTGGCGCGGGCTTCGCGGTTGTGACGTTTGAGGTGGTGGTTGACGGCGTTGTAGGAGAGGCCGAGGTCGCGGCAGATTTGGGGGCGGGAGTGGCCGGCGAGGTGGCGGCGGATGACTTCGTCGTGTTTCGCTGAGGGTTTGCGTGGGGGGAGATTTTGGAGGGAGATGCTAGGGTTGATGGCGAGGGTGAGGGTTTGGCGGGAGTGGACGTTGTGTTGGTGGTAGAGTTTTTTGGTGTGGTTGTGGACGTTGCTATAGCTGACATCGAGTTTGGCGGCGATTTGTTTGTAGGTGAGAGGTGTCGTCGTCAGGAGGAGGAGGATTTGTTCGCGGCGCTGGGAGGGGGGACGGTTCAGGTGGGGGCGGATGGGGCGTTGGCGGATTTGGGTGAAGGAAGAAGGTTTGGGGACTTCGTGGCCGAAGAGCAGGCCGGCGGAGAGGTGGGAGATGAGGTGGTTCCAGGCGTCGCGGACGTTTGTGCGGGAGAAGAAGCGGATGCGATGGCATTTGTGGCAGGCGAAGAGAGGAGGGGGAGCGGGAGGAGCGTCAGCATCCAAGATCGCGGGGTCGAGGTTGAGGTATTCGGCGATGTTGGGGACGGGGAGGGGGTGGTAGAGGATTTTGACCTTTCGATTGCAGGCGGGGCAGAGGAAGAGCCAGCCTCGGAAGCGGAGTTGGGCACCTTCGACTGCGCTTAGGGCAGGGGCGGAAAGAGCGTCATATCCTTTGGTGCGGAGGGTGTAGGGGCGGAAATTGGGGATGCGGGTGATATCCTGCTGGAAGGATTCGGGGAGGTAATTGGGGAGGTCGGAGAGGGCGGATTGGAAGTGGGGATCGGGGAGGCTGAGGTGGTTGGCGTTGTTGGGGTCGAGGGGAGAGCGAGAATAAACGAGGGGGACGGGTTTGCCGCGGCGGCCGAAGAGCAGGGGGATGGTGCGGGTGGCGAGAGGGCCGGTGCGTCGGAGGGGGCGGAGGGATTCGGGGTGTCGGCCGAGGTCGCGGGCGACGCGGAGGTGGTCGTCGCCGGGCGGGGTGATGTAGACGGGAGGGACGATTTTTTCGAGGAGTGGGCGGGAGAGGGTTAGGGTGTGGGGCGCGTAGGCGGGTTTTAGGCCGGGGGAGAGATGGGAAGAGGGGTAGGCGGCGTGGGCGGGGGAGCAGATTGCGGTGGCGGGGTTGATGCGGGTATCGGAGGCGCGGATGGCCAGGCACCAGGCGCGCGGGGGACGTGAGAGAGTGGGGGTGCGGCGGCGGGCGAGGCGGGCGGCGAGTTCGTGGGGGTCGGATTTTAGGCGATCAAGGATTGCGGAAAGAGCGGTGGTGAGATTGGGGAGAAAATCATCCACGCTTATATTGTACGGTATTTGATCGGTATAGCAAATATGTTTTGTAAATGTTTTTTACGGGATAAAAAGAAACCCCACATTTGCATGTGGGGCTTAGGGGTCAATTCAGATTGGGAAGGGGGGTTAGACCTTCGATTGTTCGAGAATCAGCTTCTTGGCTTGGTCGGCGGGGAGGTTTAATGCCCCGCGGGCTTCGGCGGCGGCGCTGCGGACTTGCAGGTTGGCGGCGTCATGCACTGCTTTTTCCAGCGTGACGATGGAGGGTTCGTCGAGCTGGTTGCCGTAGAATTTGGCGTTGGTGGCGAGGTTGCCGAGCAGTGAGATCTTCAGGTCGTCGGCGGTCTTCTCGTCGAGGGATTTGTTGAGCAGGCCGATCTGGGCGTCTTTGCTGTTGAGCTGCGAGAGGACGTCGCCGACGGCGCGGACGAGGTCCGGCGAAGCGGCGCTGAGGGCGCTAAGCAGAGCGGGCTGGGCCTGCGAGAGGTCCATGACCTGACCCTTTGCCATCGCGAGCTTGGCCATGAGCTGGGCGGAACGCAATGCGTTGGCGGCGGAGGTGGCTTCGTCCATGCTCATCGCACCGGCTTTTTGCTGGGAGGCGATCAACGCGGCCTTGATGGAGTTGGGGTCGGCGGGGGTCGCCTGGGTGAGGGAGACCATCGGGTTGTTGATGGTCATCGGGGCGTAGCGCGATGCCGGGGAATGGGTCAGGATGATGCGGGCGGCACCGTCCAGACGCGGCGAAGCGTTGGCGGCGTCGATCAGGTGGTTCACCTCGGCGTCGGGGAGGTCTTCGGAGATCAGGATGTAGTCGACGCCTGCGAGTTTCTGGGATTGTTCAATCGCCCCGGCGGCGGTGGTCGAGCCGACGACGGTCATCTGGGCGCCCAGCGCTTCGGATAGCGTATTCACATCATTCTGGCTGGGGAAAAGCGCCAGCACGGTTGGCTTGCCGGTGTTATTAAGCGCGTCGGCGAGGATTTGCACCGTGCGGTCTTTCCCTTGGAAATCCGCCTGCGGCAGCGCCGAGCCGATGGCATACGCGGCTTCAAACCGAATCGACCGATCGGGGAAAGAGAGTGCATCAATCACAGGTTGACCGGCTTGTCCGGAGAAGAGCGAAGAACTGCCGGCGGTCACTTCAAGAGCCTTGATGGTCTTGAACGCGACGGCGGAGTTATGGTCCCGCAGTGCCCGGGCCAGGACCGGATTGAGGAACTGCACCCCCGAGGCGACGGCATAATAATGCGCATCCGGCTGGTTTTCCCCGCGGGTGGTATCGGTCGCCCCCTGCGGCAGATCGGCCTCACGCTTGAAGTTGGACGCGATCCAGAGGCTGACCGCCTTGGACATATTCGCATCAAGCTTCAGAGCATATTCACTGGTCCGCATCGCCATCAGGTCATTAAAGATCGGCGAAGGCACATTCTTTTTCGTCAAGCCGTTTTGATTGTCCCAGTACCAGACAAAGGCGACGTCAGAGCCTTGCGGGGCGGTGACGGCGGCTTGGCCGTAGTAGAATTTTTCGGAGAGGTCGTAGAAGGATTCGGCGGGTTTCATGGATTTGGGATCGGCGACGCCCATGCGGACGAGGGCCTGCGTGGCGGCGGATTGAACGGCGCCGGGGCGGTTGGAATCAGAGGCGAGGTGCAGGAGGTAGGGGACCGAGACGTCGTAGCCGATGTTGCCGAGCGCGTCGATGACGGTGATGAGCGTGTCGGTGTCCTGCATCTCCGTGGCGGCGACGAGCGGATTCAGTGCGATGCGGCCCATGTCGATCAGGGCGCGGCGGGTGCTGGATTGGAATTCTTTTTTATTGGGATCGCGGAGGTAATCGATCATCACCGGGACGGCGAGTTCGCCGGACTGGCGGAGTTGTTGGAGGCCGAGGGTGTAGGCGCGTTCGTTGGTGGAGAGGCGTTCGATGTTTTGCTGGATGAACGCGATGTCGGAGCGGTGGGCAGCGCGGCCTTGGTTGATCAGGGCGATGAGCTGATTGACGGACTCGCGCAGATCGGGCGTTTGTTGCCAGCGGAGGATCCATTGGTCGAGGTTGTCGCCGCGGTCGGAGCTGACGGCGTTGAAGGCTTTGAGGACTTCGGGGCCCTGGTCCTTATATTGGGTCAGGATGTTTTGGGCGGCCTGGTTGGCCAGGTCGTAGCGGGCGATTTTGGCGTAATGCCAGAAATCGTCGGCGGCCTGGTGGATTTTTTCGTCGGCGGCAGCGGCGGGCGCTGCAGCGACGGGTTGTTGCTGGGCGAACGTCAGCGGAACGCTGATGAACGCCGGGACGAGAGCACACGCAAGAGCGATTGACGGGAGTGACCGGTGCTGCCGCGTCATGGTGCGGGCCTCCATGGGTGACAAGTAATGGCGGGAAAACCGTTTGTGAAAAGAGGATAAACGCCCGGCGGGGAGGGTGTCAAGAAATGAGTATGCTCATAAACACTCGGCTGGGGTCAGTTTGCGTTGCGGGGAACGCATCAGTAGACTGCCGCGTCCTTATGAAAGCAGAGCGCCGCCACGAATTACAGACCAACGACCTGGCCAAGAAGATTATTCAAGCGCCGGATTACTTCAAAATCTATGGCACACGAATCACGCTGGGGGTAGTGGTGGTGGTGGCGGTGGTGCTGCTGGTGAATTATCGGCTGCGCGCCAAGCGGGAGGATTTGGCGGTGTCGCAGCAGGGGGTGGCCGAGGCGCGGGAGGCGGTCATGCAGTTGGGGTCGCCGAATTTAATGGGGCCGCCGGAACAGGTTGCGGTGCGGCGGCGGGAGTTATTTTCCAACGCCATGCAGGCGATGGACCGAGTCAACGAGCGGTCAGAGGATTCGAAGCTGCTCGCACAGGCGGCGGTATTGCGCGGGGATCTCTATTGGACGCTGGCGAATTTGCCGGCACTCCCCGGGGCGACGACGCGGGAGTCGTTGCAGGTTGAGCCGAAAGCGGATGTGGCGCTGCAACAGGCGGAGTCGGCGTACCGGCGGGTGCTGGATACGTATGCCGACGAGAAGCTTCCGGCGATGACGGCGCGGTTTGGTCTGGCGGCGGTGGCTGAGAACGAAGGAAAATGGCAGGACGCCCGGCGTCAATATGACGCGATTAACGGCGATGCCAAGATTGAAGCCGTCTATAAGACCGAGGCGAAGATTCGCTTGCAGGTCTTGGCGCAACTGGAAAAGGGTGTCTATCTCGCCCAAGCAGCGGCGACGACAGAACCGGCCAGCTCCGCAACCACCCAGGCGGTTACGGGCAAATAAGTCGGCCCATTCCCCCCAGTCTGCCCATTTGGCCGAGAGCTAACTCAATCTTGACTAAATATTGACTGTTGCGAACGAAGTTTCGCTTTGCGGCATAGGGGTCATCAAGGTATGATGGGGAATGGAGGCGGAGGAATCAGCCTGCGCATAAGTCAATTTGTGCGGTTGATGTAGAGGATAGTTGGCGCCCCCGCCTGAACATGCGCTGACTCTGATTTGTAAAAACCAACGCTCTTTTCGAACTAACACGCTGAAAGGCTTGTCCCACACAGGACAGGGAATTTCCATGCATACGAACGGGAACGACACGTCGGCATCTTTCATGGCCCGCACGGGCAAGGGTGAAAATATGAAGCGGGAACGAATCGCAGTTGGAACCAAAGCTTTGATGCTCGCAGCGGCTACCGCGGCGGGAATGTGCTGGGCGGGGCAAGCTTCGGCGAATGTGACATGGAGTGGGGGTGGCGGTACCGGGACGGCGTGGCTGACCGCGGGCAACTGGGCTGGCACCTTGCCCTCAACGACTGACATTGCGGAGTTCGAGGCGGCTGGAACTGGAACCCCGATCGGCATCAATTTAAATGGTGCGACTAACAATGGAAGCAAAAATGAAGCCATTGGTGAGATCCTTCTCGGAAGCTTGAGCGCGAACCGAATCGTCGCGAATTCCGCTGGATCTGTAGCGGGCACGCTAACGATCAATGGCGTGAGCGACGGCACCAATATCAATCTGCTTTCAAATATCGCTATAGGGAAGACGCTGACCATCCAAAATGGCACCGGTACAGCAGCAATGACCACCGCATTCGCGGTGGCGGGGAACATCAATGTCACCGATGCAACGTCTGCAATCATGATGACTACCGCTGTCACAGCAGTCGGTCCGATTAGCACGTCTGGCGCTGGCACGCTAACAATGACTGGTAACACTACCTTTGCAAGCGGGGGCATCAACGTCACCACTGGCTCGTATTTTTTCAATAATGCCGTATCGACACCGAGCACGCTGACCGGCAGCATTACTTCTTCTTCCGGAACAACGATTGGCGGATCGGGCACGATTGCTGGAACCGTGACCAGCTCGGGAACCGTCCAACCAGGTGGCACCGGCAGCGTGGGAACATTCACGACCGGCGCACTAACGCTCAATGGCGGCTCGGCGCTGACCTTTGACCTCGGTCCTTCATCTCATGACATGATCGCCGCAACCGGCGGTCTGACACTCAATGGGGGTGTGACCGTTAACCTCGACAACCTTGGCGGGCTAGCCAACGGGGTATTTAACCTGATCGACTTCACCGGCGGTACCTTCTCCGGCAGCGAATCCCAATTCTCTGTCGGCAGCGCCCCGTCAGGCCCGAGCTATCAGTTCCATGTTGTAGGCTCCATCCTGCAACTGACTATCAGCAACGCCGCCGCCAGCCTGACCTGGAACGGAAACGTCAATGGAATCTGGGACGTGAACACCACCGCCAACTGGACCGGTTCGGCAACCAAGTTCAATAATGGCGATGTTGTGACCTTCGCGGATGCACCCACGACGCCCAATATCACCGTTGCCGCCGGCGGCGTTCAGCCTGGGTCCATGACCTTTTCAAACGGTGCAACCGATTACACCATTGGTGGTGGGTCCATCTCCGGCTCTGGATCGCTTTCCAAAACCGGGACCGGAAAATTGACCCTCAATGCCGCTAATTCATTTACAGGCGCAACGTCTGTCAGCGCGGGCACCCTCGTCCTTGGTGCAAACGGCGCGATCGGCGGCACTTCCGGTCTTGCCCTCAGTGGCGGAGCGACTCTTCAATTCGGCGTCAATCAGACCCTAGACCGTTCGATCTCAATTTCCGGTACTGGCGCAACGATTGACACCCAGAACTTCAACGTCACCTACAGTGGCGCTTCCTCCGGAACGGGCGCGATTACCAAAGCCGGTACTGGCACGCTGGTCTTGACCAGCACATCCGGCACCACCGGCACTGGCGCAGTCGCTCTGACCGCGGGTAAAATCAGCGTTCAAGCCACCAACCCCACCAACGGCGTCGCCGGCCTCGGCAGCGGTACAGTCACACTCTCCAGCGGGACCACCTACGAGGTCGTCGGTGCAACCGTCGGTCTGAAATCGGACGGTACCCCCGGCGCCAGCCAAACCATCAACGTCGGTGATGGCGCAACTATCCAAGGGATTACCACTGGAACTGCCGCCCCATACTCCGCAGTCAACGGTACAATCGCCTTGCCCACATCCGGAACCGGTCATCTGATTGCACCCGGTGCCGCCGACAAATTGGTCATCGGATCGACTATCCGTGACAATGGCAGCGCCACCAGCAACACCGGTGTTATCAGCGTCGAAGGGAATGGCGTCGTACAGATTGCTTCAGGCGCCGTCACTCGCACCGGTACATCGCAATACAACGGCTCCTGGGTTGTTGCGATGGGGTCCACCGGAGTACTCAGCATTGGACCGATTCTTCCCGGTGGCTTTGGTGAAATTCTCAACGCACTTGGATTCAATGCCGGCACTGGCGGCGGCGGTTACAACGGAATCACGCAGCCCGTAACCGTCACCAGCGGTACCATCGCTTTCGGCGCCGATCAAAGTGATCAATCCAGTTCTAACAACGGTGCGCCAGCCACCAACTCCTTCCGTAGCCCCCTCCTTCTGAATGGCGGCAATATCTCCTCCACCGGATTTGATTACGCCTCCTTCGATACAACCAACGGCAGCGTCCTTTCCACTACGCAGGCTGTCACCGCTAATCTTTCCGCTGACATCACCACCGCTACGGGCAAAACGTCATCGGTTCTCTTGTATGACCCGGTCGCAGGTGCTGCTGCCGGCCCGCGCAGCTTGAACATTACGTCCGATCCATATTTGGTTGCCGGCGTTGTCCCCGGGACTTTGCACTGGGGTGCTGGTTCGACATTGGCTGTCAACGCGGGCGGTACTTCTAGCGGCGTGCTTACGTTCAGCCGAAATAATGACGCCACCAACAATGCGGTCACCGTCGGCGCTGGCGCGACTCTCTCCATCGGAACCGGTGCGACGGTTGCCATCACCAGCGGCAACTCCGGCGGCGATGTCGGTCAGGACCCGCTGTATGACGGCACCACCGCCGTCAATGTCGTCAATGCCGGGACGCTCAACGTAACCGCGACCAATGTCACGACGATCTGGTACGGATATCCAACTCCAAACTCAACAGACCTTTCTACCACCACCGTCACGCCCGGCGTGAAGCATGTTGGCTCGATCACCGGCAGTGGCACGACAAATGTCCTCACCGGCGAAACACTGGCGATCGTGCCTGGCTCGGCGACAAGCATCCAGAGCGCGGTCAACATTGATAGTTCGTCGTTGCTTGACCTGGCGAATAACAAGCTGGCGATCAACTACACCGGCGCCAGCGTCGCCAGCGCGGTTCGCGCTCAGTTACAGACCGGTTACTCGGCCGGCACCTGGACCGGGACCACCGGTATCACCACATCGACTGGTGCGGCCAACTCGGCACAGACGACCGGCATCGGTTATGCCGAAGCATCGTTGGTCGTTGGCGTTGCCGGCGGCGCCTGGTACGGCGTATCGGTCGACGGCACCTCGCTTCTGCTGAAGTACACTTACTTCGGCGATGCGAATCTCGACGGGACGGTTAATGCCGATGACTATGCTTTGATCGACCGGGGTTTTGCCAAGAACCTTCCGGCCGGAACGGCCCTCTGGACCGACGGCGACTTCAACTACGACGGCGTCGTCAATAGTGCCGACTACATGCTGGCCGATACCGCGTTTGGTCATCTGACCGGCGTGTTGTCGCCAGAGTTATTGGCAGAGCGCGAGTCGCAGTTCGGCGACGCCTATGTGCAACAGTTGGTTGCGGCTGTGCCGGAACCGATGTCGCTGGGATTGATCTCGGTTGGCGCGATCGGTTTGATCGGCGGACGCCGGCGCCGTGCAGCCAAGTAATGATTTGAATTGAAGCTGGGCTGACGTTGCCGATGGTAACGGCAGTCACGGAATGACGAAGCGGGACGTGAGGGCATTTGTGGCCGTCACGTCCCGCGTCATTTTGTGGGAATCTTTTGCTTTGCAGCCATGTTTGGCGAATTATGTAACTTAAGGGAACGAAGCAGCCCACAATGTCGTAATGTGTAGATACCGCAGCGCAGAATGCGCGCTGGCGACAGGGACGTTGTTGTTAGAATGGATGATCAGGAGATTGGAGAATGCTTAACGTGCGCCAGAGTGAACAATGCAGTCGGAACGGGCGGAGGATGTCTCGGCGCATGCTGGCGGCGGTATTGGCGGGGACGCTTGCCAATGCAGTTGGAGTGCTGCGCGCCGATGATCGCTGGACCGGGACTGCAGCCGATCTGAAATGGAAGACGGGGACCAACTGGTCGACCTCCGCCATGCCCGGGACCAGCGAGACCGCGCTCTTCGACGGCGCCGCCGTCGGCACCATCCAACTCGAAGGCTTTACGCGCACGCTGGCGGAGATTCATTTCGCCAATGCGTATCCGGGCACCGGATACACCATCGCCGGCGGGACGCTGGTGCTGAATCAGATCGTCAATGACCAGTTCGTCAATTTCCCCAACAACACCATCTCGGCCAATGTCACCGCGGCAGGGTCGACGCTGACGCTGACCAGCAACGGTGGATTTCTGGATCTGACCGGGCCGTTGAATGCGGCGAATCTGCTGGTCAATGGAAATGGCAGCACCGAATTGAAAAACACCGGCAATGCCTTCTCTGCCGGCATTCAAGTGGCTGATGGAGCGTCGCTGTCGGGATTTGAGCCGGGCTCTTTCGGGACGGCCACGATCACCGTCGGCAGCGGAACACTGGCGGCCGAGACAGTCGCCAGCAGCGCGTCTTTCTCCAACAATGTCACGATCACCACCGGCGGCAATCCGACCTTGGCCGGCTACGCATCGGGTGGTGGCACCGTGCAGATGGGGACGCTCAGTGTGGGGTCATCCTTCGTTGATTACGAAACCACCGGCAGCGGCACGCTGGCGTTTAACGCCGCCCAGCTTTCCGGGGCGGCGACGTTCACCACCAGCGTCTCCACAACAGGATTTCTGAGATTGGGATCAGTGTCGGAAACGGTTCCCGGCTCGTCGATCAGCGTCGTCGGTGGGCAATTGCGACTTGCCGGCGCGAGTTTTTACACCGGTGGGACCAATGTGGATGGCGGGGGTTTGCTCGAACTGATGGCGGCAGGCGCCGTGGGATCAGGGCCAGTCAGCGTGTTTCAGGATGGGCTGCTGAAATTGACGGTCGCGCAGCCAGCGCTGCCGGCGACCACTATCTTTGGCTTTGGGGCGCTGTCGGGCAATACGACGGGATTGCACTACAGCGGGGCGTCGCAGAATGTGTTTTTGAATACGAATGCGATCCTCGCCATCGCCAGCGGGCCGGTCCCAGTGCGCGGGGTGGATGTGAATAGTGCGGCGTATTATCTGGGGATTACCGCCGCCAATCAGATCGCGATGGTCGGCGACAATGGATCGACGAGTATCTATAAAGGTATCGCGTTTGGTCAGTTTACCCCGGCAGGAACCGTCTATACCGGAACAGTCTCCGAGCAGGTCGCCGGACAGGGCATACAGGCATATATCGCGGGTGGCACGTCCGTCACATTGCACGGGGCGACGTTCAACACCACCAACACCGCCACGGGCGTTACTTTCTCAGGCAGCGGCGAAGTCGCAATCGACGCCGTTCCCGCTGGCACTGCTACGATGTTTTCGTTTACTGGCGCCGGCGATGCATCATCGCAAGGGACTTTCATCGCCGATCTGCTGGCGGCCAATGTGGTCGGCGCGCACAAAACCGTGAATGTGTCCAATGGCATTTTGTATATCGGCACCGCCAGTGCCGTGGCGGCGACGGGAACCGTTAACGTCGGCAGCGGCGGGACGCTCATGTTGTCCAGCCAGGTCGGCCCGACCGTGAATCCTTCGACGGGAGCGTATGTCGTTCAGTCGGGCGGGGCGATTTATCTCGACGGGACCACGGAGAATCTGGGCGGCGGCGCGTCGTTCACTTTTCAGCCGGGGAGTCTGCTGGCGCTGACGTCGAACGCCAATACTTCGGCCGGGGCTGGATGGACAACGACGGGCGCGGATGTGGTCGTGACTGAGCCGATTACCGTCACCGGGACGGGGCTGGTGCTGGCCAATGGGCGGCGATTGACGACGGCGGCGTTTTCAGATGCCACGGTTTCCGGGGGTGCCGTATCTGCCGCATCGGGGGCGAGTGTGGTGTTGTTGACCGCCTCGACCGGGCAGACATTGCAGGTCAACAGCAATGTGCAGGTTGGTACGACCACCGACCTTCAGATTGGCGAGGCGATCCCTTTTAATTCGCTCGAAGGCACCGTGCGGCAATCGGTAGGACAAGCGGGAACCGTGCAGATGTATGGCGCATCCAACACGGCGCGTAATTTGATCATCGGCGGCGGCAATTTGACGTTTGGCGATGGTGCCGGTGATGCGTTGTCGGTGGCGGCGATTCGGCAGGGGGCTCTGACCATCGGCAATGGGAAAATCACTGTTCGACCCAATGGCACAATTACCGGGACGAGCTTGCTGAATTCGCTGACGATTAATGCCGGCTCGCTCGATCTCAACGACAATGATCTGGTGATCGATTACACCGGGGCAACCGTTCTCAGCACCATACGCGGATATTTACAGACGGGTCGAAATGCCGGTGCCTGGAACGGGCCTGGTATCGCTTCGACCGCCGCTGCGACCGATGCGCAGCAGCGGACGACGATCGGATATGCCGAGGCGTCGCAATTGCTCGGTCTCAGTGGGGCGGCGACCGCGACCTGGTCTGGGCAAACCGTGGACGCCACGAGTCTATTACTGAAATACACCTGGTACGGGGACGCGAATATGGATGGGAAGGTCGATGCGGATGATTATGCACTGATCGATCGCGGCCGGGCCAAGGGATTGACCGGGTGGATCAATGGGGATTTTAATTATGACGGCGTGGTGAATAGCGCGGATTATATGCTCATGGATCGGGTGTACGGGCTGCAGAGCGGGGTGTTGTCGCCGGCGTTTCTGGCCGAACGTGAGGCGGAATTCGGGGATGCGTATGTGACGGAGCTGGTCGCCAGCGTTCCGGAGCCGGGGTCAATGTTGATCTTCGCACTGGCGGGCGCAATGCTGTCGCATCGTCGGACGCGATGATTATGATGTGGCGATGAAGCCAATTCTGATCCTGGCGGCATTGATCGGGTTTGCGGGTTGGGCGCATGCTGCTGAGAACGAGAAGAAGAAACCCAATATTGTTTTGATCCTGGCCGATGACCTGGGGACCGGAGAGGTCGGGTGCTATGGGCAGAAGATCATCACCACGCCGAATATTGATTTGCTGGCGAAACAGGGGATGAAGTTCATGCAGGCGTATTCGCCGTCGCCGGTCTGTGCGCCGACGCGGTGTTGTTTGATGACGGGGTTGGATACGGGGCATGCCTATATTCGGGACAATCAGGAAATGAAGCCGGAAGGGCAGCTTCCCATACCGGATTCGGCGATGACGATTGCAGAGGTATTGAAAAAAGGTGGGTATGCGACGGCGTGTATCGGGAAATGGGGGCTGGGCATGGTGGGAACCAGCGGGGATCCGATCAGGCAGGGGTTTGATTTTTTCTATGGGGATAATTGTCAGCGCGTGGCGCATAACCATTACACCGATCACTTGTGGAAGAACGATGAAAAGGTGGTGCTGGCGGGGAATGTGGTTGGGAATGTGATGGGTAAGCAGTATGCGCCAGATTTGATGGCGGATGAGGCGATCAAGTGGCTGGGGGAACAGCAGAAGGACAAGCCTTTCTTCTTGTATTTTGCGACGACGTTGCCGCATGTGTCATTGCAGGCGCCCAAGGACGCGGTCGCGGCGTATAAGGGGAAGGTGGGCCAGGAGACACCGTTTGTGCCGAAGAAAGGGGATTACGTGGAATGTGATGAGCCGCGCGCGACGTATGCGGCTATGGTGACGAAAATCGATGATTATGTGGGGAGGATCATGGGGAAATTGAAGGAGATGGGGGTGGCCGATAATACGATCGTGATTTTCGCCAGCGACAATGGCCCGACGTTTAATGCCGGGACGGATTCAAAATGGTTTGGATCGACCGAAGGGCGGAAAGGGTTGAAGGAGGAGGTGTATGAGGGCGGCATCTGGGTGCCGATGATTGCCTGGTGGCCGGGGCATGTGAAAGCCGGGACCCAGACGGAGTATGCGACGGAGTTGTATGACTTATTTCCGACGTTTGCGCAGATCGGACAGGTGGATATCAACGACGTGAAGACGGATGGGATTTCGCTGGTGCCTGTGATTGAGGGGAAGGACGCGAAATCGCATGATTATTTGTACTGGGAGATTCATATGAAAGGGGGCCGCCGGGCGCTGCGGCAGGGGGATTGGAAGATTGTGCAGAATAATGTGAAAAAAGGGGGGGACGTCGAATTGTATGACCTGGCGGCCGATCCGGACGAAAAGAAAAATCTGGCGGCCGATAAGCCGGAGAAGGTCAAGGAAATGGTCAAACTCATGCAAGGGGCGCGTACGGAGTCAGAAGTGAAGGCGTGGAATTTTTGACCAGACGTGAAACAGAATAAGCGCCAAGGTACGATTCGGGGATGATGCGAAATCTTATTGCGTGTTTGTTGGTAGCCGTGCTAGGGTTGACAACTGTCGCTCTTGGAGCGGAGGGGCAACAGCAGGAGAGCAAATCCATGTGGGTATATGTATCTGGACCGGCGGGACCGAAGAGTCAGGGGATTTATGTGATGCGCTTTGATCCCGCCGCAGGGACGCTCAGCCAGCCTGTATTGGCGGCGAATGTGAAACATGCGTCCTATTTCTGGCTTCATCCGAATGGGAAATGTTTGTATTCGGTGGATTCGGTGCAGGAAGATGGGAAGTCGAAAGGGGTCATTCGCGCGTATGGAATTGAAGATGGGACGGGGAAACTGGTCGATTTGAATGTGCAGCCGACGGGAGGAGTGGGTCCGTGTTATGTGTCACTGGATCGGGAAGGGAAGTTTGCCCTGGCGGCGAATTATGCGAGCGGTGGCGTGGCGGTGTTGCCGGTGCGCATAGACGGAAAGCTGGACGGGGTATCCGCCTATGTGCAGTTTGAAGGGAGCGGGCCGAACCCGAAGCGGCAGACGCATCCGTACGCGCACTGCTTTGATTTTGACCCGGCGGGAAAATTCGCCCTGGCCTGCGATCTGGGCACCGATCAGGTGCGAGTATTTAAATTTGATCGCGATGGCGGAAAACTCGAGGCGGCGGGCGTCGGTAAAGTGCCTCCAGGCTCCGGCCCTCGCCATGTCACCTTTTCCGCGGATGCCAAGTTCGCTTACGTCGTCAACGAAATGGGATCGACCATAACCGTCTTTGCCTATGACGGTCAGACCGGCGCAATGAAGGAATTGCAGACAATTTCCTCACTCCCCCCGGATTACGAGCATTCGCCGGACAAAGACACCGCTGCCGAGGTTTTCATTCACCCCAACGGCAAGTGGCTCTACGCCTCCAACCGTGGCCACAACAGCGTCGTGCGCTTCATGCGCGATGAAACGACCGGGAAGTTGAGCGAGCCGGTGTGGGCGCAGTCGGGCGGGCGCATTCCAAGATATTTCGGCATTGTCCCCGGCGGCAAGTGGATGTTGGTCGCCAACGAGGGCTCGGGGAATGTGCTGGTGTTTAAGATTAATCAGCAGGATGGAACGATCACGCCGACTGGCGATCAGATTGAGATCGGGTCGGCAATGTGCATAAAATTTCTGGTCAATTAAGAGGGTATGCAGATGCTGACGCCGGCGGAGGTAATCCCGTTTTTGTTGCATGAAGAGGGGTTCGTACGACGACATGCGGCGACGTATTTGACCGAGGCGAATGATCCATCCCCCGCGACGGCGGAGGATATCTGGCGGGGAATTGACCAGTATGGGATGTGGGGCACGTCTGGGTTTGTAGCGGATTTGGCGAAGTTGCCACAGACGGAGCATTCGCTTTGGAAAGCGATGGGAATCCTCGCCGGGACGCTGGATGAGCGGTCGAGGCATCATATCGAGAAATCGGTGATGGCCGTTGGGATGCCGCTGCTGGAGCAACATCGCGAGGCGCTGCTGGGAGGGTTGCAACTGTCCGATAAGGCCAAGTCGCATCTGCTCCGGCGGCTCGAACTGAAGAATCGCGATGCAACCGAGATGTGGGGGGAATTGATGACCTTGGCGGAGGGGTTTGAAGGATTTGACGATGAAGGGCACCAAGAGGCAACGCGGTTGGTCGAGGCGATTGGAAAAAATGCGAACCGCCAGGTGATTGCTGCTGCGATGGAGATGTTGCGGGAGGAAGAACGCGACGATTGGCGGCAGGTCTATGCGGTGGATGTCTTGGGGGAAATGCGACATGAACAGGCGGTGGATGGGCTGTTGGAACAGTTGCGGGCCGAAGACGATGCGATGCCACAACATGCAGTCAATGCGTTGGTGAGAATAGGGACGGTAGAGGTGGTGCGGAAGGTGGAGGCGTTTCTCGCGGCTGAGGAGTGGGAAGTATGTTTGTTTGGGATTGAAGCATTGGAGAGGATTAAAAAGCCCGAGAGCGAAGAAGCGCTGATGCGGATGCTGGAACGGGAAACACGGCAGGATTTAGCGACGTTGATTGGGGATGGATTGTGTTATTTGTGCGCATCGCCGGCCATTCTGGAGAAATTGCGTGACATGGCTGCGGTCGGATTGCTCGGGGGAGATATTGGAGAGGACATCGAGGGATATATTCTGGCGGCGGGGCGCATGTCGGGGTATGAACCGCCCGAGAATAAGAAATGGACGGAGCGGGCGCTGCAACTTGATGGGAAGATGGAACAGATGCGGGAAATGGTGTCGGAGGCGGTGAGGAGAGATCAAATGAGGAACGCGGAGCCAGCGGATGTTCCGGGGTGGGAGGACGAAGTGACGATGCCGATCCGCGCGGAGGAGAAGATCGGGCGCAATGACCCTTGTCCCTGCGGAAGCGGGAAGAAATATAAGAAGTGTTGCGGGAAAAATTGAGGAGCAAAACATGGAACAAGCACGTTTCAACATCGCGTCGGCGCCAGGCGGATACAAGGCGATGATGGGCATGGAGGCATATCTCCATTCCTGCGGATTGGAGATCAAACTGATTGATCTGATGAAACTCCGCGCCTCACAAATCAATGGATGTGCCTATTGCATCGACATGCACTGGAAAGACCTTCGGGCGCTGGGGGAGACTGAGATGCGGCTGTACGGGCTGGATGCGTGGGAGGAGTCTCCTTATTACACCGAGCGCGAGCGGGCGGCGCTTGCCTGGACCGAAGCCGTCACGCGCTTGCACGACGGCCATGTGGCCGATGCTGTATATGAAAAAGTGAAAGGGCACTTTTCCGAGAAGGAAATCGCGGATTTAACGCTGGTCGTTTCGACGATAAATGCCTGGAATCGCCTGGCTATCTCCTCCCGCAGCGTCCCCGGACAATATAAGGCCGGCACGACCTGATTCGATTATTCATCGGGGAAAATTGGACAGCGCAAAGCCACGGAACAGTAATTGCACTGTGGGGGAGAGTAATGCGCGTCTCAATGACTAAAAAAATTCCACATCCAATGTTTTGTTTGTTGCGTATCTGACCAATAGGAGAGGGTCAATACGACAACGGCCTCTGCGCCGCTCGCGCGTGCGGGCGTTTACCTGCGGATGTGCTGCACTCTCCAACAGGAAAGGTTTCCCATGAGCACTGATCTGAACCAGGGCGGAACATCTCCATTGATCGCTGCGTCCCGGCGATTGTTTTTACGCCGCTCTGCCATGCTGACTGTCGCTGGCGGTTCTGCGGCGGTCTTGTCGGGGTCGCTCTCACGCATCGCCCGCGCCGACAATGGCGTCCTAAGCGGCAGCGCCCTCCCCGCGCCCGCCACACAACGTGAACGCTTCCTCGAAATCAAAAAGCACGAGAACGATCATGTGAATGCTCTGGTGGCGGCGCTCGGCGGTAATGCCCGCCCGAAGCCCAACTTTCAGAACATCGTCAAAACCAGCTACAGCGGCTTTATCCAGACTTCACAGGCGCTGGAAAACACCGGCGTTGGCGCTTATCTCGGCGCCGCCCCGGTTATCTTTAACCCGGCATATTTGGCTGCCGCTGGCTCGATCTTGACCATCGAAGCACGCCACGCCGGCTATCTCAATACCCTTGAAGCCGATGCGATTACCGCCAATGCCTTGGATCGCACATCCAACCCGAGTTTCGATATGGCCCTGACTGCCGATCAGGTCATCGCGGCGGCTGGACCGTTCATCAAAGATCTCAACGGCGGCCCGGCAATTGGATATTCCAATACTCCATCTGATGAAAACGACATCGCGATCCTCAATTTCGCTCTGGCGCTGGAGTACCTCGAAGCCGAATACTACAACATGAACGTCCACCTGTTTTTGGGTGGCGGTGGAAATGCGAATTCTCAATAATTGCAGTAGTCATGACGAAGGCCTGGATCAATCGATCCAGGCCTTCTCTATTGTGCCAATAAATTATTGCATCGCGGAGCGGAGGAGTTGGACGGGGAACCCGCGTTGCGGGTCAGTCACGCCTTGGGTGTACATATAGATCGCGGCCTGGAAGATGGAAAGAAGTGCCGAGTGAACCAGTGAGAGAACGATGATATAGACGACGGCGGTGCCGATGATCATGAAGCCGAGGAGTGGGGTCGCACTGGCCGCGAGGGTAATCCCGAAGATGATGGCGATGATCGCCGGGATAGTGAGCGCGAAGAAGACCAGGCCGAAGGAAAAGTTGCCGACGACGCGCTCGCCCCAGGTTTTGGTGATCAGCGACATCGATGTCTTAAGGGCTTGGAATGGGCCTTTATCTTCAATGACCAGGATAGGCACGACGAGGAACGCCATAATGGTCCAGGCGGCGCCAAGGACGGAGACCACGATTTTTCCGATGAATCCCGAGCGTTCGGAGAGAATGCGAAGCACCATGCCGACGGTCGCGGAGAATAAAGCCCAACCCGCGATGAGGTGGATGTGTTTGATCGCTTCGCGCAGAGCGCCCGCGAAGGTCGGCTCCCCGCCGGCCATCCGGGAGATGGCGAAGGAGGTAATCGCGACGTTAAAGAAAGTGATCACGAAGTAGTTGGCGAAATAGAACGCGAAGAGGAGGAAGTAGTAGAGCACCCGGGAGTCCTGGGTTTGGGCATGACGATGATGCAAGCCAAACGTAACCGCCGGCGCCACGAACGAGGCAATGACGAACAAACAGCAGATGCCGGATAAAAGCGGGAAAAAGAGGAGATGTTTGTCGCGTTTGAGCACATTCCACGACGCGCCCATCAGTTCCCATGTGTAGGAAAATTTGCTGAACATGAATAGCCTCCCTAGGTATTGATGAAGAGAAATGCCCGGATGACTATACCGTATCCGTGCTTGCTTTCCACAAAAATCGACAGTGCGAATCAAGGGGTTGGTTCTATGCGGATATCGGCATAACCCTCTGGGTGAAGCGTCAGATGCAGGACCTGGCCAACGGGAGAAAGCATATGATTGGTGATCCGTTCCGTCGCCGTGAAATTTGGCGGAAGATTCAAGGAAGGATCGAATGAAAGTGTAACGTCCTGAGGCTGATTCGTGGGGTTGTGAAGCGTAAAGAAGAGATTATGCGATTCGATCGAGCCGAATCGCTCAAGACGGATTTGCGAAGGGATGGCCGCAGCAAGAGGCACCGGTTGCCATCCCGCCAGATCAAGTTGCTGAATGAGTGGCAGATATTTTTTGAAGAGCGGCCGGTCCCGGTTGTACCAGGCGGGGTTGGAAAAGTAGGCAACATCGCCAGCCGAAGTTTGGCCGGAAAACATGCTGGGATAAACAGCGAAAAAAAGTGACCGCTGAAAATAAGGTTCCATGATTCCCGGATCGTCATACTTATTGTTCATCAGCATGAGATAAGGACGCCGCCCAGCCATGGATTTGAAGAACAGATAACGCTCATCAGGAACCGGAGCGAAATGACCCTTCTTGTCAGCCCAGGTGTATTCGCGCCCGGGGATGTCGACGTTCGGAAATGGAAACCAGAAATGGTAATACGCGTCATTGGCCATCAGAAGCTTATGGTCCCCGTGTAGTTTCTCCGCCAATGAGGAGATGAACGAATAAGTGCCCCAGAAATTCCACGCAACGACTTTCTTGGTAACCGGATCAAACGTGAGCGGGAACCGCGAGACCCGCCAATGCTCCTGGTTGTAATCAAGGATTGTACCCCATCCTTCCATGGAGTCGATGTAAACGCCTGCGATGGACGGGTGATCGTGAATGAGCGACAGGAGCCTCGTCGTCTCATACTGGCCCTTGGACGGCCACCCTTTTTCATTCAACGGAATATCCGGATTGGCATCCGATCCCCACGGCGCCTGCGTCGTATACGCGACTTTTCCCAGATAGAGGTCGCGCTCCCCATTCGCGGTGATGATCCCGGAAACCAGCGTGGACTGCGCTATGAGCGACCCGCCCGCGGCTTCGTCCTTAAGCTGAACAAGCCTCTGCTTATAACCCGCCGTCGGCGGACCCTTAAATTGCTGCCAGTAAGTCGGCGGTTCCACATACGGAAAAGATTGGCAATGCGCCGCCGCATCCGCAGCCAGAAATGCTTCTGCATCCGCCCCCCGAAGCTGCGAATCGGCACATTCATGCGCCCCCAGAAAAAAATCCGTCGGATTTGCAATCGTCCGAATATCCCCAAACGGCAGCCAATTCCCGGCAGGCGTATTCGCACGCCGGGCAAAAGCATCCGGATAGAGCTGCCAATATTTTTCGATCGCCGCACGAAAAGGCCATTTGGAATCCAGTTCGCAGGTGAAAACCGCCGCGTCAGCACGGGATGGAAAATTCTTCGGAATAGCCGACAGCCCGAAATCAAACTCCCCGCGCAATTCATGGCCGACCGGGTCATACGCCAGGCGGACCATCCGCGCGGGCGTAGGAGGGACCCCCAGCACAAGCGTATGCGTTCCATGCGATAGCACCGCAAATGGATAGAGAGAGGCTGACCCGGTTGCTCCACAGTTGGTCGGGATCAAGTTGGAATAAATATCCTTGGACCCAGGCACGATCACTCGCAAGTGTTCCCCGTCGTCATGCCATGTCCAGCCCGTTGCATCAAACGGGATCACATACGCGAGTGTGATCGCCCGATCCATACCCGTCATATCGCTGACCACCGCGTGCATCGTCATGCCGGATCGCCCAGCGTCGACGCGTAATCCAGGCAGACTTTCCGCCCACATGCCGTTGGCTGCTACATCGCGCACCAGCCAATGAGCCTGAGCCGCCTCTACCGGGGCGGCTCCCGCGCTGCGAGCCGGCAAAAAAAGAAATATTGCCACGGATGAAAAGACAGATGCACACAGATAAAGACAATAATTGTTTCTCATCTGTGGCCAATTCAATCCTTTTTCAGGCCGCCGCGAATTCCTTCGGTTGATCGACGATGCGCAAACTGATCGCCGGTGCCGTGATCGGAGCAAGAGCATTGATTTGCTTGATAGCGGTCTGCATCGCCCCTTCCTGCGCGCGATGAGTCGTCAGCACCAGTGGCACCGATCCATCCGTCGCCGGTGTTTCATGCTGCACGAACGACGCGATCGAAATTTTCTGATCCCCAAGGACTTTCGTCACCTGTGCCAGAACCCCCGGCTGATCCTTCGCCGTCAATCGCAAGTAATACCGCGATTGCAACTGATCAAAAGGTAGCACGACCGCCTTCGGACACTGATCGGGGAAGATGTTTAGAGATTTAAACATCGCCGGCGTAGTCCCCAGCGCCACGCCAATCAAATCCGCGACCACCGCCGATGCCGTCGGCATTCGTCCCGCCCCGCGACCATAGAAAACTGCATGCCCCAGCGCATGTCCATAAAAGCTGATCGCATTAAACGACCCCGACACCTGTGCAAGCTGATCTGCCTTATGAACCAACGTCGGATGCACCCGCAGCGAAATCGCATCCCCTTTCTGCCGCTCCGCGATCGCCAGCAGTTTGATCGTATACCCCAACTCATCCGCATATTTAATATCCGCCGCGTTCAGCGTATCGATCCCCTCCAGATGAATATCTGCTTCCTCAATCCGCACATTGAACGCCAGCCCCGCCAGGATCGCCAGCTTCTGCATCGTGTCCTTACCGCTGACATCCATATGCGGATTCGCCTCGGCAAATCCCTGCGCCTGCGCCTCTTTCAATGCTTGGTCATACGACCACCCCTTCTGCGTCATTTGCGAAAGGATGAAATTGCACGTGCCATTGACGATGCCCAGCAGTGCATCCACACGATTCGCAACCAGTCCCCGCTGCAGCGCATCAATAATCGGAATCCCCCCCCCGGCCGACGCTTCAAACGCGATGCACGTATTATTCGCCCGCGCAATCGCAAACAACTCCGGCCCCTTCGTCGCCAATAGCGCCTTATTCGCCGTAATCACCGGCTTCCCCGCCGACAGCGCCCGCTTCACAAACTCATACGCCACCCCCGTCCCTCCGATCAATTCAATCACGACATTGGTCTTCGGATCATCTATCGCCGCCATCGCATCGGTCGACATCGGCAACTTCTCATGGTCCGGCGGATACGCCTCCCGATCCTTCACCACCACATGTTGCAACCGAAAATCGATCCCCGTCCGTTTTTGAAGAAGATCATGCTGATTCAGCAAGATAGATGTAACCCCGCCACCCACAATGCCGCACCCCAGAAGAGTCACACCGAACGAACGCGAGTCTGACATGGAAAAATCCCGTAAAAGGTGATCGTATACCGCGGCAGAAATGTACGGGGCCACCCCACCCCCGGCAAGAGCTTTGCCTCGCCTCTTTCACGATCTATTCACCAGAATCCGCAATTGCAAATCCCTAAGTTATCAAGTAATAACTATCTATGCCCCGACTCAAGGCCCCGCAGCGCCGGAGCCAGCTTATCGAAACCGCCACCAAGCTCTTCGCCCGCAGCGGCTACGCATCCACCACCACCGCCGCCATCGCCGAAGCCGCCGGCGTTACCGAACCGGTCCTCTATCGCCATTTCCAGTCCAAACAGGACCTTTTCATCGCCATCACCCGCAAAATGTCCGATGACACGCTCCGCGAATGGCAATCGATCATCGGCAACATCGACGACCCCGCCGAACAGATCCGCACCATCGCCGTCGAATTCCCCGCCCACATCAAACGCATGGAGGACGCCTACCACGTTCTCCACGGCGCCCTCGCCACCAGCCGCGAGAAAAAAGTCCTCACCGTCATCAAAGACCACTACGACCAATTCGAAAAATTCTTCGTCGGCATGATCAAAAAAGGCCAGGACCGCGGCGTCTTCCGCAAAGACGTCGAACCCATCATGGCCTCCTGGCAACTCATCAACATGGGCCTCGGCTACGCCCTGATCGCGCTCAACCTCGGCCGCTTCGAACACTTCTCCGTCGAAGAATCCATCGGCTTCATCGTCGAAGGCCTCCGCCCCGACTAATCCCCTCTTAGTTAGCCGGGTCCGTTGCGACCCGTTTCGCCGCCTTTTATATCCCCTTGCCAATAATATTTTCCTCAAAAACACTCCCCATCTCTATCGAACCCCCCGCCACTTGGCCGACGTATACAGTACAGGCTGACCAACAGCCTCTTCCGTTCGGGATATATCCGGGTTTCTAGCCGAGAGGGTTGAATGGGTTCCTTCCTGCGCCGCACCAGTCTGCTCGGCTTCACCGCCGCCGTCCTCTCTCTCTCCTCTCTCCCGCGCACCGTCCAACCCCAACCCGCCATCGCCGCCGACATCCCCTCCGACCGCGCCGTGGTCGCCTCCGAAACCATCGATCTGGCTGGCCTGCAATCGCGCTTCGAAGAGATCGCCAAATCCATCTCCCCCGCCGTCGTCGCCATCTCCGCCTCCGTCGCCGACACCAACTCCGACGACGCCCTTCGCTCCGAGGAGATGAACGCTCCCAAGCTCGAACACATTCTCGACCACGTCGTCCGCACCGTCGGCACCGGCTTCGTCATCGACCCCGCCGGCTACATCCTTACCAACGAACACGTCGTCACCGGCTCCGACTGCCTCTGGATCACCACTGACTCCGGCAAAGTCTACCCCGCCATCGTCATCGGCTCAGACCCCCGCGCCGACCTGGCCGTCCTCAAAGTCCCCGCCGCCAATCTCCCCACCGTCAAATTCGCCCCCACCGATTCCGTCCGCCGCGGCCAGTGGACCATCGCCCTCGGCAACCCCTACGGCCTGGCCGGCTCGGGTGAAATGTCCATGTCCGTCGGCGTCGTCTCCGCCCTCGACCGCTCACTCCCCAAACTCGCCTCCAAGGAAAACCGCCTCTACTCCAACCTCATCCAGACCACCGCCGAAATAAACCCCGGCAACTCCGGCGGCCCCCTCTTCGACATTGCCGGCCAAGTCATCGGCATCAACACCGCCGTCATCCTCCCCCAAAAACAGACCAACGGCATCGGCTTCGCCCTCCCCGTCACCTCCCGCCTCCTCGACGTCGTCCAGCAGCTTAAAGCCGGTAACGAAATCCCCTACGCCTACCTCGGCGTCACTGTCGTCACCCCCACCGACAAAGAACGCCGCACCGCCAACATCACCTCCGACATCGGTGCCCGCGTCGAATCCGTCGACCCCGCCGGCCCAGCCTCCACCTCTCTCCACCCCGAAGACATCATCACCTCCCTCAACGACACCCCCATCCGTGACGGCAACCAATTCGTCCGCCTCATCAGCCAATCCCCCGCCTCTACCCCCATCCACCTCACCCTTTCCCGCAACGGCTCTCCCCTCACCATCCCCATGACCCTCGCCCAGCGCGACCTCCCCTCCGTCGCCATCACCCGCCAATCCCAACGCCTCCGCTGGCGCGGCATGCTCCTGGGCCCCATCCCCGCCCACTGGACCGGCGCCAAAGACACCACCCCCCCCGAAGGCCTCCTGGTCTTAAACGTCGAAAAAGACTCCCCCGCCGACAAACAGGGAATCACCCCCGGCTCCCTCATCAAAACCATCGCTAGCCAACCCATCTCCTCCATCCCCGACCTCCAACGCCTCCTCAACGACACCCCCCCCGAACTCTGCAAATTCCAAGCATCCCCGATCTCCTCCACCCCCATCGCCTCCATCTCCGCCGCCCCCGAACACTGAAAAAATAAAAAAACTTCCCCTCTTTTCCCCAGCATTTCCCCAATTCCCAAATTTTTTGGTGCGCCCCCGTCCTCCCTTCCGCGCAAACACGCCCATCTATAGGAGGACCCAATATGCTGTCATCTTCTCTTCTTCGCGTGATTTCTTCGCGTCCCCTCTTCGCGGCCTTCGCGATCTCTTCTCTTCCCCCCAATATGAAAACGAACAAAACGAACCCAAATAATCCTCGTTTCCAACTCAATAACCCAAAAATCCCTTTCTTGAACCCCCGCCCGCATTGGTCAATAATGCCCGGCTCGACCAAGGAATCGCCCACATGACCTCCAAACAAATCCGCCAGCAATTCATCGACTTCTTCGTGCAGAAGCATGGCCACACGTTCGTCCCATCCAGCCCCGTCGTCCCGCACGACGACCCGACGTTGCTCTTCACCAACGCCGGCATGAACCAGTTCAAACCCATCTTCCTCGGCCAGGAAAAACGCGCCTACACCCGCGCCGTTAATACCCAAAAGTGCATCCGCGCCGGCGGCAAACACAACGACCTCGACGACGTCGGCCGCTCCCGCCGGCACCACACCTTCTTCGAAATGCTCGGCAACTGGTCCTTCGGCGATTACTTCAAACAAGGCGCCATCGAAATGTCCTGGGAGCTCCTCACCAAAGTCTGGAAGCTCGACCCCACCCGCCTCCACGTAAGCTGTTTCGAAGGCGACGAAAAAAACGGCGTCCCCCGCGACACCGAAGCCGCCGACATCTGGCGCAAAGTGGCCAACTGGGAACAATACGGCCATAAATCCGACGACCACATCCACTACTTCGGCAAAGACAACTTCTGGGAAATGGGCGACACCGGCCCCTGCGGCCCCTGCACCGAAATCTACATCGACCGCACCCCCGACAAAACCGGCGGCCCGCAAGTCAACGGCGAAGACCCGCGCGTCATGGAAATCTGGAACAACGTCTTCATCCAGTACAACCGCAACGCCGACCGCTCCCTCACCACCCTCCCCAGCCAACACGTCGACACCGGCATGGGCTTCGAACGCATCACCCAGGTCATCCAAAACGTCAGCTCCAACTACGAAATCGACCTCTTCCACCCCTTCTGGACCCACCTCCAGAAACTGAGCGGCCACACCTACACCGCCAAATACCCCAAAACCAACAACGCCGACCCCATCGCCGAAGCCGCCGACCCCAGCCTGCGCAACGACATCGCCTTCCGAGTCATCGCCGACCACGTCCGCTGTTTAACATTCGCCCTAACGGATGGTGCCACCCCCAGCAACGAAGGCCGCGGCTACGTCCTGCGAAGAATCCTCCGCCGCGCCGTCAGATTCGGCCGCCAACAACTCAACCTCAAAGACCCCTTCCTCCACACCCTCGTCCCCATCGTCATCGAAGCCATGGGCGACGCCTTCCCCGAACTCAAAAAGAACCCCCAACATGTCATCGACCTCGTCAAAGACGAAGAGATATCCTTCGGCCGTACTCTTGATAGAGGATTGTCGCTTTTTGAAGAAGTGACAGCTTCAGAGATCACGAATCTCGAATTCAAACCAGAGTTTTCAGCCCGTGGCGCGAAGGTTGTTATTCTACCCCCTCAAGGCGGCGGTGTGCGCATCGGAATAGTGGATCGAGATAAAGAGTTTATTGCAGTTGGAATTGAGATCGCGAAGATAACATCAGCATGGCGTGACCAATTCTTTACGCAACAGTTGCAGTTACCCTCTAGCACTGCCTTCAAACTCCACGACACCTACGGCTTCCCCATCGACCTCACCCGCATCATGGCCGAAGAACGCGGCATGACCGTCGACCTCCCCGGCTACGAAAAATTAATGGAAGAAGCCCGCGAAAAAGCCCGCCTCGGCGGCAAAACCGAAGACACCTCCCTCACCACCCTCCCCCCCGACGCCATCGCCAAACTCCAATCCGAAAAAATCCCCCCCACCAACGACCAATACAAATACGACCCCAAACCCCTCACCGCCTCCATCCAAGCCATCTGGAACGGCGAAAAATTCGTCAACGAAACCAATGGCCGCGCCGCCCTGATCTTCAACCACACCAACTTCTACCCCGAAATGGGCGGCCAAGTCGGCGACACCGGCACCCTAACCAAAGCCCACGGCTCCGCCGTGGGTTCCCCCGACTTCTCCGTAGAATCCACCAAATCCGCCGGCCCCTACATCCTCCACATCGGCACCGGCTCCGCCAAAATCAACGACCAGGTCACCCTCACCCTCTCCCCCGCCCGCAACCTCACCCAAAAAAACCACACCACCACCCACCTCGCCAACTGGGCCCTCCGCGAAGTCCTCGGCGAAGGCGTCCAGCAAAAAGGCTCCCTCGTCGACCCCGAAAAACTCCGCTTCGACTTCTCTCACCCCAAATCCCTCGAACTGGCCGAACTCGAAAAAGTCGAAACCCTCGTCAATCAAGCCATCGCGAAAAACCTCCCCGTCTACGCCGAAAACGCCCCCCAGGACCAGGCCCTCAAAATTAGCGGCCTCCGCGCCGTCTTCGGCGAAAAATACCCGCCGCAAGTCCGCGTCGTCTCCATCGGCATCCCCATCCCCGACCTCCTCGCCAATCCTGATGACCCCCAATGGCGCAACTACTCCATCGAATTCTGCGGCGGCACCCACCTCACCACCTCTTCCGAAGCCCAGTCTTTCGCCATCACCGCCGAAGAATCCGTCTCCAAAGGCATCCGCCGCCTCACCGCCCTCACCGGCCCCGCTGCCCAGCAATCGCAGCAGCTTAGTACAACCATAGAAAACACCATCAAATCCGCCCAATCCACCCCCGAATCCGACCTCCCCGCCGCCATCGCTTCCATCCAAAAACAACTCGCCACCCCCGGCCTCCCCCTGCGCGCCAAGCGCGCCGCCCAGGCCGCCGTCACCGCGCTGCAAACCAAACTCAAAGCCTTCGAAAAAGCCCAGCAGAAGCAGGGGGGGGCCGCCTTCGACATCTCCACTCTCACCAGCGACCTCCTCTCCAAAGCCCCCCGCTTGGCGGGGGGCTCCCTCGTCATCACCGAAATCCCCGGCGCCACCCCCGACCAGCTCATGGCCATCTTCGACTCCCTCCGCAAAAAATCCCCCTCCCACGCCCTCATGCTCGCCGGCGTTGCCGACGGCAAAGTCTCCCTCCTCGCCGCCGTCTCCGACGACCTCATCGCCAAAGGCCTCAAAGCCGGCGATTGGATCCGCGAACCCGCCAAAATCGCCGGCGGCTCCGGTGGCGGCCGCCCCAGCCTCGCCCAGGCCGGCGGCAAAGACCCGTCCAAACTCCCCGAAGCCCTCGCCAAAGCCCGCGACTTCGCCAACACCACCGTGAAATAAGGATGCCCACCAGCCCCCACGCCGCCGGCCTGCTCACCTTCCCCGACCTCGTCTTCACCGACGGCCTCCCACGCCCCTGGCGCACCCTCTTCCAATCCCGCATCGGCCCCTCCTACAACCACCGCCTCATCCTCGAAATCGGCTGCGCGAGCGCCACCCTCCTCACCACCATCGCCCCCCTTCATCCCACCACCTCTTTCCTCGGCTTAGACTCCACCTACCGCGCCCTTCACCAAGCCGCCCAGCGCATCCAATCCGCCGACCATAAAAACCTCGCCCTCCTCCGCGCCAGCGCCCAGCACATCCCCCGCCTCTTCACCCCCGGCGACCTCGACGAAATTTGGATCTTCCACCCCGATCCCCACTACCCCCTCCTCACCGAATCCTTCCTCCACGCCGCCCACACCCTCCTCCGCCCGAGCGGCTCCCTCATCCTCAAAACCGACAACCCCGCCTACTACCACGCCACCCTCTCCCTCACCACCCCCTTCAAAACAATCATCTCCTCCCCCAACTTCTGGCACGACCCCCAAGCCCAATCCATCAGCCAGTCCCACCCCTTCGCCAACCACACCACCCCCTACGAATCCCGCTTCCTCAAGAAGAAGCTCCCGATCCACTACCTCGAACTCCGCGCCCAGCACTAAGCCTCTCCCGCGCCTCCACCACCGCCCGCCGCGCCTCCCCAGGCGTCTCCGCCACGGCCGTCAGATGCCCCATCTTCCTCCCCGCCCGCGCCTCCATCTTCCCATACAAATGCAGCTTCACCCGCGCATCCGCCAGCGCCCCCGCCCAGTCCGGCGTTCCTCCCTCCCAAATATCCCCCAGCAAATTCGCCATCGCCACCCCACCGCGCATCTCCGTCGACCCCAGCGGCAAATTACACACCGCCCGCAACTGCTGCTCAAACTGACTCGTCACCGACCCATCCACCGTCAAATGCCCCGAATTATGCGGCCGCGGCGCCAGCTCATTCACCACCAATTTCCCCGACTTCGTCAAAAAAAACTCCACACACAAAACCCCCACGACCCCCAGCGTCTCCAGAATACTCCGCGTAATCTCCACTGCCTCCTTCGCCACCTTCTCACTCACCGCCGCCGGCGACACCGACACATCCAGAATATGATTCCGATGCCCATTCTCAATCACCCCCCAATGCGCAAACGCCCCATCGCTCCCCCGCGCCGCCACCACCGAAACCTCCCGCTCAAAATCCACAAACGCTTCCAAAATCAAATCATGGTCCGGCTGCTTCTTCATCACCTCCACCCCCGCCTCCCGATTCGCCAACCGCGCCTGCCCCTTCCCGTCATACCCAAATCCCGCCGTCTTCAAGATGGATGGAAACCCCAGCGCATCCGTCGCCGCATCCAAATCCGCCTGCGAGCGCACCGTGCGAAACCCCGTCACCGGAAACCCATGCTTGGCCAGAAACGCCTTCTCGCGCAGCCGATGCTGCGTCACATGCAGCACTTCCCCCGCCGGCCTCACCGGCGCAAACTCCGCCGCCGCCCCCGCCGTCTCCGTCGGCACATTCTCAAACTCAAACGTCACCACATCCACCCCCCGCGCAAAATTCCTCACCGCCTCCAGATCATGATAATCCCCCACGACTTCCACATCCGCAATCTGCCCCGTAGGCGTATCCGTATCCGGCGAAAACGTCTGCACCCGATACCCCATCCGCCTTGCCGCTATCGCAAACATCCTCCCAAGCTGCCCCGACCCCAGCACTCCAATCGTCGCACCCGGCAAAATCGCAGAATCGTTACCCATCATCAACCTTTGATCTCAATCAAACCTGTACGTTGCAAAATCCGCCACCCGAACATATCCGATCTTCGCATAAATGTTATTACTCGTCGGATTGTTCAGGTCCGTATTCAGAAAACAAAATTTCCTCCCCTCATCCAACAGTCGCCGGCTCAACGCAGCTACTAAAGCCGACGCATACCCCCGATTCCGAATCGCGGGAGGCGTATAAACCTGATTAATCCGTATCCCATTCGGCGTCGGCCCCGCCCAAGCTGCGGTACTCACCGCCCGCCCCCCATCCTTCCACAAAAACACCCTCCTCTGCGCAATCATTCCCCGAGCATGCTCCACAGGATCAGCCAGCGGCTCACCAATATATCGCGCAAACTCATCACACCACCCCGCCAACAAATCTAAATCCTCCTCCATCGCCTGATGAAGCGAACCCTTCGCCTGCGACGCCAAATCTTGAACCCGCTCAAGCCGATGCACCGCCAGACGCATATGCAATGTTGATTTGCGCCCGGTGACCTCAGCATAAGCAGACTGAAACACCCGTGCCGCCCCCGCCGGTGCATAAACACCTGCCACACGACTCCATCTCTTGGCTTCCCGCCCCAAAATCTCCGCCGCCGCTTCGCTGCACATAAAATACAAAACCACGTTCCGCCCCGCCCCATGAACGGCAATCCCCGCAGGCTTCTCACCATCCCACACAATCCACCGCTGCACCTCTGGATAATTCAGCACCCCCAGAATCGTGCAATTCTCCGCCTCATGCTGCAACAGCCACGGCAGCGCCTTCTCCCGAAATTCCGCCGCGCTCTCGAAACTCTGTAAGATCATGGCAGCGTTTCGTTGCGGACTTTCTGATTCTGTTCCGCGCGGAACTCCCGTAATTTCACTCGTAACTCCGGCCGAGAGTTCGACAAAATCGCCACTGCCAATAGGGCCGCATTCGTCGCCCCCGCCTTACCAATCGCCAATGTCCCCACTGGGATGCCCGCCGGCATCTGCACGATCGACAGCAGCGAATCCATGCCTTTCAGCGTATGCGACTCCACAGGCACCCCCAGCACCGGCACCGGGGTCTGCGCAGCGCACATGCCCGGCAAATGCGCCGCCCCGCCGGCTCCGGCGATGACGACCTCGATCCCCCGCTCTTCGGCCTTCCCCGAAAATTCCACCAGCCAGGCCGGCGTCCGGTGCGCCGACACAATCAGATTCTCATGCTCTACCCCAAATTTGCTCAGCATTTCATCCGCATGCCGCATCGTCTCCCAATCGCTCTTGGACCCCATGATAATCGACACCAGCGGCGTTTTTGCGTCCGACATAGCCGACATGGTAGGGGGGGGCCAAAGAATTTCAATTTGTATTGCCGCCCACCACGCCTAAAATCAAATCATTATGGAACGCCGCAAATTTGGTGACACGAATCTTGAAGTCTCCGCTATCTCCCTCGGCTGCTGGATCTTCGGCGTCGATTGGTGGGGCCACTATTCCCAGGCCGACGCCAACCGCATCTGCTCCTTCTCCTACGACAACGGCATCACCTTCTTCGACAACGGCGACGCCTACGGCAACGGCCGCGCCGAACTGATCTTCGCCCAATGGCGCAAAGACGCCAAAATCGATCGCTCCAAAATCGAAATCGGCGGAAAGTTCGGCTACGACTTCTATTCCGACCCCGGCCAGCCCGGCTCGCACCGCGAACGCCGCCAGGACTTCTCCCCTCACTTCATGCGCAAAGCGCTCGAACAATCCCTCACCCGCCTCGACACCGACTACATCGACCTCTACATGGCCCACAACATCAAGCTCCCCCAGTTCCGCGACGACATGTTCGCCGAACTCGGCAAGCTCAAAGATGAAGGCAAAATCAAAACCTGGGGCGTCTCCCTCGGCCCGGCCATCGGCTGGTACGAAGAAGGCATCCAGGCCATGACCGACCACGGCGCCAAAGCCGTCCAAACCGTCTTCAACCTCTTCGAACAAGACCCCGGCCGCGCCTTCTGCCAAACCGCCGTCGCCACCCGCGCCGGCGTCCTCGCCCGCGTCCACGACAATTCCTCCATCCTCAAGGACGTCGTCAAAATTGACACCGTCATCGACAAAGACGACCACCGCAAATTCCGCGACCAAGCCTGGAAAACCTACGGCGTCAAAAAAGTCGAACTCATCCGCCCGATGGCCCAGGCCCACGGCATGACCATCCACGAATTCGCCTGTAAATGGCTCCTCCAACAACCCGGCCTCACCAGCATCACCGGCACCTTCCTCAACGAAAAAGAAATCCAGGAAGCCATCAACGCGACGAATAAACCCAACCTCTCCTCTAAAGAACTCCAAGAGCTCGCCGCCCAATACGCCGACGACTGGGCCATGGGCCCGGAAGCCCACCCCTGCGACCACAAATCCAGCACCGCCGAAGGCGGCACAACCAAATCCCGCTACATCGCGCCCCCCGTCCTTATCGCCTAGAAGTAAGTTCCCGGAATTCGTGGCACGGGTTTTCAACCCGTGCGTTTTTTCTACAAATATGCAAAAACGCACGGATTAAAACCCTCAATGCCTCTCACCCCTCTCCAACGATCCCTCATCTCCCGCACCGCCATGGCGGTCCTGGGCCTCGCTCTCTTATACGGCGGCCGCGCCTGCCTCCGCGTCACCAGCGAAATCTATCAAGACGATCTAGGCCAAAATCAACAAACCTCCTCACATCCCGCCGGCGATCTCGACGACACGCGCCTCCCGTTTCTCCTCGGCGTTTGCTTAATCTGCCTAGGCACCCCCTTCGTCATCGGCGCCATCCTCCCTGCCCGCGTCCTCTACAATCTCCCTTTCCTTTCCAATCCCTCCGCCGGCCGCGAAACAGTGGAGCAATTCCTCCAATGACCACCTATCCCCAACAATACGCCGTCCTCCATCATACCGACATCGAAGAACCCCACTATGATCTCCTCATCGAAGTCGATTCCACCTCCGACCTCTGGACCTGGCGCTGTCCCAATTGGCCCCTCAACTCAGGCGATCAAATCACACGTATTAAAAACCACCGTCGTTTCTATCTCACCTACGACGGACCAATCCCCGGCAACCGCGGCCAAGTCCAAAAAATCGATTGGGGCGCCTGCACTGTCACCATTTCACCCTCCATGCCCGCCAAGATCGCCCTGATTCTTCCCGCCACCACCTATAAACTCACCGAAATCAACCCATCCCAACCACAATGGGAAGTTACCAGAATAGAGGAAACCCATGTCTGATCCCACCCCACACCAAGACTCATCTTCCACTATTCCGCAATCCGCAATCCGCAATCCGCAATCTCTAGACTTCATGCAATTCCGCATCGACTACGCCCAGCGCTCCCTCTCCGAATCGGATGTCGATGCCGATCCCTTCCACCAGTTCCGTACCTGGTTCGACCAGGCCATCGCCGCCAAGGCCCACGAACCCAACGCCATGACCCTCGCCACTGCCACCACCGATGGCGTCCCCTCCGCCCGCATCGTCCTCCTCAAAGACCTCACGGCCCAAGGCTTCTCCTTCTTCACCAACTACCAAAGCCACAAAGGCCACGAGCTCGAATCCAACCCCCGCGCCGCGTTGGTCTTCTACTGGCCCGAACTCGAACGCCAAATCCGCATCGAAGGCTCCGTCTCCCGCACGACGATTGAGGAATCCGACGACTATTTCTCCCGCCGCCCCGTCAAATCCCGCGTCGGCTCCGCTGCCTCCCCCCAGTCCCAAATCGTCCCCAATCGCCAATTCCTCGAATCCCGCTTCCACGAGCTCGAATCCCTCCACCCCGACGGCAACATCCCCCGCCCCTCTCACTGGGGCGGCTATCGCGTCTCCCCCACCCGCTTCGAATTCTGGCAAGGCCGCCCCAGCCGCCTCCACGACCGCATCGAATACGCCAAAGCCTCCCCCCACTGGCTCATCCGCCGCATCGCCCCATGACCCATCCCCCTCGCCGCCACCCTTCCTCCCCCCGTGACGCGGGCGTCCCGCCCGCGCCAACCAACATGTGGGACGGGTTTTCAACCCGTGCTTTTCAATCCAAACCAAAAATCAAACCCACGCTCCAACCAGCCAATCAAAAATCCAAATTTCTCTTCCCTTCGTGGCTTCCTTCGTGCCATCGCGTCATCGTGGTTGCATTTAAACCAATCACTAAACCGCGTCCATTCCTAAAACTCCCCCTCCTCTTCTTCCTCCTCTTTCCTATAGCCTGCTCCCCCACCCTCTCCCTCCACATCAACCCCGCCACCAGCCAGCTCACGATCACCGACCACCGCACCCACCAATCCTGGCCCCAGCAATCACTCACGTCCACCTCCCAACAAACCCTCCTCACCCGCACCGCCAGCCAATTCCTCTTCGACTGCCACCTCCCCGCCACCCAGCGCAACGGCTTCCCCACTTCCGCCCATTTCCACCTCACGCTCAAAATCACGCACGACGATCTCGATCTCACCTTCACCAACCAAACCCCCAATCAGGAACTCCTCTCCGTCGACTACCCCTACACCTTTCTGCCACCCTTTGCAGATCCCCAAACCATCTACCCCCACGCCGAGGGCATGCTCATTCCCGCCACCATTACCGATCCCAATTACCTCCCCATCCCCGACACCGAAGACCCCGGCATCTACTCCGGCCTCGGTTGCTACTGCGCCTGCATCGGCCTCACCAGCCCCTCCACCGGCCAAGGCCTCCTCACCCTCTTCGACTCCCCCGAACTCACCGGCTTCCGCTTCCACACCTTCTCCAACCTCTCCCTCCCAACCCTCCACATCGCCGCCGACAAATTCCACATCACCCGCCCGGTCCACTTCATCCTCCACTTCTCCCCCACCGGCGGCTACGTCTCTCTCGCCCGCCGCTACCGCCAATACATCGCCGACTCTGGCCGGCATGTCACCCTCGCCGACAAACATTCCCCAGTCCCCGGCTCCACCATCTTCTGGCTCCACGGCTCCCTCCCCGAAATCTCCTCCATCGCTGCCTCCCTCCCCGCCGCCGGCGTCCAGCGCGCCATCATCAACCTGCAAAACCCCGACATCGTCCGCGGCGATCCCCCACCCCACCTCGCCGACACCATCCGCTCCATCTCCTCCCAGGGATACCTCGTCTCCCGCTACGACCAATACCGCGACTGCTTCGAGCCCAACCCCCACGCGGGCGGCTACGACCAGATCAACCGCGACGCCTGGCCCGACTCCGTCGTCCACTCCGCCGACGGCTCCCTCCTCTCAGGATTCGGCCCCCACTCCGGCGTCATCTCCCCAAACCTCGGCCTAGCACTCGCCAAATCCCACATCCCCGCCGACCTCGCCGCCCACCCCTACACCGCCCGCTTCCTAGACTGCCTCGGCTCCATCGGCTTCGGCGAAGGCGTCGACTTCTCCCCCATCCACCCCTCCACCGTCTACGATGCCCGCCGCGCCCGCGAACAAACCCTCCAATTCGCCCGCTCCCAAAAGCCGACGGGCAGCGGCCCGTCGGTCCCCCTCCCCCTAGGCACCGAATGCGGCAACGACTACCTCCTCCCCCACCTCGACTGGGTCGAAGGCCCCGAAACCCTCGTCCGCTACGCCAACCTCCCCGTCGGCGACGGCCCCAAACCCCCCACCAAAACCTACTCCATCAACATCTCCCCCAAGTACCGCATCCCCTTCTACTCCCTCGTCCACCACGACGAAGTCCTCATCACCTTCCGCTGGGAAGACGGCCTGGGCGCTCTCCCCCCTTACGACCGCGACAAAGAACTCTGGTGCATCCTTGACGGCAATCCCCCCCTCTATTTCCTCAGCCCGCCAAGCTGGCTTGCCCAGCGCGATAGCATCGCCCGCCGCGAAAAAGAACTAGGCCCCTGGCTCCGCCAAGTCGCCGGCCGACAAATGCTCTCCCACGAGTTTCTCACCCCCGACCACCAGATCCAACAATCCACCTTCACCAACCACCTCACCGCCACCGTCAATTTCAGCGACCACCCCCACACCCTCCCGAGCGGCACCACCATCCCCCCCAAAAGCTACCTCCTCTCCCGCCCATAATTGAACACGCCGCCCATGGTGGCACGGGTTTTCAACCCGTGCAGCAATCCCCAACGTCATACTGCGGTCATACTCGATTGTGACAATCGACGACGTGCGCCGGCCCAATCCCACCAAAGCCTTCACGCTAATCGAACTCCTCGTCGTCATCGGCATCATCGGCCTGCTCCTCGGCTTCCTCCTCCCCTCCCTCGAAAAAGCCCGCCACAAAGCTTATATCGACGCCTGCGCCTCCAACCTCCGCCAGATCGGCCAGTCCATCCTCATCTACGCCAACGACAACCACGGCTTCTACCCTCGCACGATGTATATTCCCGCCGCCCCCATCACCGCCGGCACCAGCGCGCCCATCCAACCCAACGACATGACCGCCCCCCTCTGGCTCCTCATCCAAACTCAAAAACTCCCCACCAGCCTCTTCATCTGCCCCTACAACGACGTCAACGAATTCGAACCCGACAAAGCCAATCCCTCTCTCCAATCCAACTTCACCGACTACAAAAAAAACCTCGGCTACTCCTACGCCAACCCCTACCCCGACGACGCCGCCACCTCCGCCGGCTACAAGCTCACCAGCAAACTCGACCCCGCATTCGCCATCCTAGCCGACCTCAACCCCGGCGTCTCCGCCCCCCGCAAAGCCGACCCCTTCCTCCCCATCCCCACCTCCCTCACCGCCGACATGCAATTCGGCAACACCGCCAACCACGAACGCGAAGGCCAAAACGTCCTCTACCCCGACTGCCACGTCTCCTACAACATCACCCCCTTCTGCGGCAAAAATCGCGATAACATCTACACCGCCCAAAATGCCGCAAAACCCAACCAATTCGTCTCCCCCGCCGGCCCGGACGATTCCATTCTGCTTCCCATCGACTGATTCACAAATAATCTTCTCTTCCCAAGGCTCGTTCTTTGCCGAAACGTATTCCGCTGCCATGTCGGAATGGCCTTATTGTTTTCCCGTGCGCGATTGAGAGCCATATGTGGCAAAGGCATCGTCAAGTTTTTCATTGATACCTTGGACAAAATCCACTAACTCATCCAGACCATCTTCGATGGCCAGAATATCAGTGGCTAGGAGCATAATACCGTTCACTTGAATGACGCCGGTGGAAAGAGCGAAAGCAATATGCTTTTCGATTTCCTCAATGTCGCCCTGACATATGGCAGTTGGTCCGGCATGTACCAGCCAACTAAGGATTGGATAAAGTTGTAAGTAGGTGTCTTCATAGCGGGGTCCAAGGGCTTTGGCCCGTTGGCGTAAATCACCGATACCGGTCCAATGATGTCCGGGGTTTCTCGGATTACCATTCCCGTCCGTCCAATGTTTCATTTTGAGTGGATCGGCGTCTGGATTATTTTTAACCCATTCAATGTGGTGACGAGGATCAATCGTGGATGTGCTTGTTTTAGCTTTGTGGCTAATCACCTTATTCGCAACGGTATGGCGATTCGCCGCCGGATATGCCCAATAACGAGTTGCCCATATAGGATCGTCAAAAGTTTTGAGCCAAGCAATGTCAAGGTGCTGCTCAAAGAGTGAACGTGATGCGGCCGCAATTGCAAGAAAATCTCGAATCTGATTCATACGAGAAAGAGAGCCGAGCCATAAATAGGTCTGAATGACAGTAGCGCCAACTGCGGCATCATGGGCACGGTTTTTACGCGAGGAGTCATTTCGCAGCGCCATGACTTTTGGTTCGAACACGTTGCCAAAGTATTGATAAATATCGGAGATGAGGTGTACGTATCTATTACAACACTCGGTGTAAGGAGTGATGGTCAAGGTCCGCTTTTGCGGCTGTGGCGAAAGAATTTCTGTCAGGTCCATGTCTATATTCTAGCCCAACAATTCCACTTCTCCCTTAGGTTCTCTTTTCCAACCTCTTCCTCTTCTCTAATTCACCAAACCCATTTCCCCGCCTCTTATCAATTCGCATAGTTCGTTTTTGATTATCCCCGAAACAATTTGCTATAGAAATAAAAGGTGCCGTGGACCTCTCGGCGTTCCACGGCACCCAAGGGAAGGAGGCTCGTTACCTACCAAAAATAGTACGATACAACCCCACCCCAGTTCTCCAAATTACCCCCATTTCCCCGAGAAACTTTTCACAATCCCCTCACATGAATTCGTGAAAATTCGTGTCCCCCCATTCGTGAAAATTCGTGTTCCTCTTCTCCTCCCTACCCCTCCCCACACTCCTCAATCGCCAGCCCATCCTCTTTCCACGAAATCCGACACTGCAACGTCCCCGCCAACAACTGCAAAATAGGCTCACCCACGATCACCCGCCTCCACCCCTTCATCAGGCGAAACGACTCCACATTCCCCCCATGTGAAATCACCCGCATCAAATCCGACACCTCCTGCCGGCTCGTCAACAGCATCGGATCAACCTGCTTGCCGATACAAATCGTCTGCACCGCCGCCCACAGCGAATCCGTCCGAAACTTCTCCCGCGGCGTCTCCTCCGTCACCTTCACCTCCGGCAAATCCTCCTTTGCCGTCTTCAATCCCCGCTCCACCGCCTCCACCAATTCCCTCCCATACCGCTCCTCCACCGGCCTCGGCAATCCCCGCACCTTCCCTAGCTTCTCCACCGACCTGATCGGCGTCCGCGCCAAATCTAGCAGCACTTCATCCTTCAAAAACCCCCGCGGCGGCGCATCATTCTCCCGCGCCACCGTATCCCGCCACCTCACCAGCTCCCGCAGCGCCGCCAAATTCGTCGCCGGCAAACCATTCGCCCCGCGAATCTTCAAATACTGAGATTCCGGATCAAACCGCTGCAAATTCGGATCGCACAAATTGCACGATTCCTCATCCGCATATTTCGCATGCTTCAACCGCTCCAACCGGCGCTTCAACTCCTCCCGCGCCGCCGGCAGAAACCGCACATCATCCGCCCCATAGCGCAGCTGCGACGCCGACAACGGCCGCTGATCCCAATGCGAAAACGTCAATCCCTTCCCCAATTTATACCCCACCAACTCATACACCAATTTCGACAACGACAACGGATAAGTCATCCCCGCCAGCCCCGCCGCGATCTGCGTATCGAATATGCGGGCCGCCGGCTTATTCAATATCCGCACCACCGGCTCAATGTCCTGTAGCCCCGCATGCACAATCTTCTCCACCGACCCATCCGCAATCAATTCCCAAAATGGCGTCAAATCCAAATCCGCCAACGGATCAATCAGCGCCACCCGCTCCGTCGTCGCCACCTGAATCAAACACAACTTAGGCACATACGTCAGCTCCCCAATAAACTCACTGTCATAAGCAAACGATCCCGCCGCGCGCAAATGCGCCAGCAACTCCGCCAGCGCCCCATCCGTCGTCACCAGCTCCGCCTTCCCCGCCGGGATCATCACATGCTCCGGCACCTCCGCCGCCTCGCGCTCCCCCTCCCCATGCGCCTCCGCATGACTCCGCGCCCGATGATCCGATCGATTACTTCGTAGCCAATGCCCGGTAGGCTGACTGGGACGGTTCGGCAAAGCCATGGTGCGGTCAATCCTTTCCTCGCTCCACCCCACTATACGGCACGACCTCTTCCCTGACGACACCACCGATTCCCAAAGTCATTTTGAATTTCCAACGAGAGCCGGGCCGTCCCCGGCCCGATTCTTTCCCCCCGCTAATAAAATTTCCAAACCAACCCAACCCCGCTACAATCCCGCTCCCCCGCTGCGAAGCATCGCCCGGGTTTCTCGTCCCTAATCGGAGTCCTTCCATGAACTTACAACAAGCCGACCCCGCCATTTACGACCTCATCCAGAAAGAGCAACACCGCCAGGAGACCACCCTCGAGTTGATCGCCAGCGAAAACCACGTCTCCCCCGCCGTCATGCAAGCCGCCGGCTCCTGCCTGACCAACAAATACGCCGAAGGCTACCCCGGCGCCCGCTACTACGGCGGCTGCGCTTTCCACGACCAGATCGAACAACTCGCCATCGACCGCGCCAAACAAATGTTCGGCTGCAACTTCGCCAACGTACAACCCCACTCCGGTGCCAACGCCAACCTCGCCGCCTTCATGGCCATGATGAACCCCGGCGACCCCTTCCTCGGCATCCAACTCTCCTCCGGCGGCCACCTCACCCACGGCATGAAGCTCAACGCCAGCGCCCTCTTCTACAAACCCGACTTCTACGCCCTCGACCCCAAAACCGAAACCATCGACTTCGACTCCGTCCTGGCCAAAGCCAAAGAACACAAACCCAAAGTCATCATCTGCGGCTACTCCGCCTACCCGCGCACGATCGACTTCGCCAAATTCCGCGCCATCTGCGATGAAGTCGGCGCGCTCCTCATGGCCGACGTCGCCCACATCGCCGGATTGATTGTCGCCGGCAGCCACCCGAACCCCTTCCCCCACGCCCACGTCGTCACCACCACCACCCACAAAACCCTCCGCGGCCCGCGCGGCGGCCTCATCCTCACCAACGACGAAGCCCTCTCCAAATCCATCAACCGCTCCGTCTTCCCCGGCTCCCAGGGCGGACCCCTCATGCACATCATCGCCGCCAAAGCCGTCGCCTTCGGCGAAGCCCTCCAACCCTCCTTCAAAACCTACGGCCACCAAATCGTCAAAAACGCCCAGGCCCTCGCCGCCGCCCTCACCAAACTCGGCTACCGCCTCCAATCCGGCGGCACCGACAACCACCTCATGCTCGTCGACCTCCGTGCCCGCAACGCCGACTTCACCGGTGCCGACGCCGAAAAAACCCTCGAAGCCGCCGGCATGATCACCAACAAAAACGCCATCTTCAACGACCCTCGCCCTCCGAAAGTAACCTCCGGCCTCCGCCTAGGCACCCCCGCCATCACCACCCGAGGCCTCAAAGAATCCGACATGCAAACCGTCGCCAATTTTCTCGACCGCGCCCTCCTCGCCAAGGACAACCCCGCCGAGCTATCCAAAATCAAATCCGAAGTCGCCGCCCTCTGCGCCAAATTCCTCATGCCCCACTGAGATTCCTTTGATTTGAACTGCCTTATCCTGATATAATGTGGATTGAGGATGTCATGAAATCTAATTCTCTCCCCGCGAATATTACGATCCATCGATTGCATGGCCCGCTCATTGGAACCGTTGAAGTAAAGAACCGTGAGGGCCTTACATCGGCGCTCGCCTCTCAATTACGACGTAATTTGATCGCTCATGGCGCGGAACAAGACGTTCAGTACTTTCTCCTATTCTCGCAGGACCGAGGATTCCTCTGGCACAATCGCGGGCGATCAGACTCCGCCGCACCCCCGGATGCCGAATTTCCCATGGACCCTGTCATCCATCGCTATCTCCCCACTAATGGCCCGGGTCGACTGCGAAATTCTGAACTCGAAACAATCATCTTTAGCTGGCTCGCAGACACCAGCGAACTGACCGCGGTCCCTTCAACGGAGCCCGAGCGTACACTTGCCCTTGCGGGATTTCTCGACGCCATCCGCGGCGGCACGTTTACGCGGGCCGCATGATCCTCTACGCCGAATCGAATTTTCTCCTCGAACTGGCGCGACAACAAGAAGAGTCCGCGTCTGTCGAGCAACTCCTCCAATTGGCCGAGGCACGACGCATTGATCTCGCGTTCCCCGTATTTGCTCTTTGCGAGCCTTTCTCAACGCTCGCACGGTATGGATCTGACCGCAACCGGTTTGTGTCGGACATGCAACGAGAATTGCGCGAACTCGGTCGACTTCAGCCTCATAAAGGCCTTGCCGCGCATCTACAGCCGCTCACCAGCACGCTGCTGACCATTCAGCGAGACGAGATGAATGCCCTCGAAACCACGCTTGAGCGGATTCTCTCGATCGCTCGACGTATTGACCTCACGTCTCCAGTCTTCGCTGATGCCCGTATCCACGAACGTGAACTCGGCCTTTCCCCGCAGGACGCGATCGTCTACGCATCAATCCTCGCCGACCTTTCCATAACACCGGCCTCCGATGAGAAATGTTTTGTCAGCCGCAACGCGAAAGATTTCGACGATCCTGCGATCACCGCCCGACTCAAAACCATGAACTGTCGCTACATCTCCCGATTTGAAGACGCACTCGCCTATGCAACGCATATGGCCGATAGCGATGGGCAAGGCTAAGCCCTCTTCCTCTCTTTTGTCTATGCGGTACCCTATAACACATGCTGCTCACCTCACGTTTTTGCGCTGCGTTTAATGTGCTACTGCTGACCGCCATTCTGGTCGGCAACGTTCATGCGGCTTCAAATCCCCCGCGCCCCAACATCCTCCTCATCGTCGCCGACGACATGGGCTTCGGCGACGTCGGCTGGCACGGCTCGGAAATCAAAACCCCCAACATCGACGCCCTCGCTGCCTCCGGTGCTAAGCTCGAACAGTTCTACGTCCAACCCCTCTGCTCCCCCACCCGCGCCGCCCTCATGACCGGCCGCTACCCCATGCGCTACGGCCTGCAATCCGGCGTCATCCTCCCCTACGCCCAATACGGCCTCTCCCTCAACGAACGCCTCCTCCCCCAAGCCCTCCACGACGCCGGCTACGAAACCGCCATCACCGGTAAATGGCACCTCGGCCTCTTTGACCCCGCCTACCTCCCCACCCATCGCGGCTTCGATCACCAATACGGCTTCTACAACGGCGAAACCGACTACTTCAAGCACGAACGCATGGGCGGCTTCGACTGGCACCGCGACGACAAAGTCTGCCACGACGAAGGCTACTCCACTCATCTCATCGCCAAAGAAGCCGTCCGCCTCCTCGAATCCCGCGACAAATCCAAACCCCTGTTCCTCTACGTCCCCTTCAACGCCGTCCACCGTCCCTGGCAGGTCCCCGACTCCTATAAGGAACCCTACGGCTCCTTGAAGGAACCCCGCCGCATCTACGCCGGCATGACCGCCGCCATGGACGAAGGCATCGGCCAAATCCTCGCCGCCCTCGACTCCCAAGGCATGCGCGATAACACGATCATCTTCTTCACCAGCGACAACGGCGGCCCCCAACCCGGCGTCGTCACCTCCAACGGTCTCCTCCGCGCCGGTAAAGGCTCCCTCTTCGAAGGCGGCGTCCGCGTCGCCGCCTGCGTCTCCTGGGCCAACCACATCCCCGCCGCCTCCACCGTTAACGCCCCCCTCCACATCATCGACCTCTACCCCACCTTCCTCAATCTCGCTGGCGCCAACCTCACCCAGCCCCTCCCCATCGACGG
>DASRRR010000083.1:0-21004 GCA_035656825.1 Tepidisphaeraceae bacterium
AAACTATTGGGGGGGTTGCGCCCGGGGTTTGCTAATGGGAGGAAGGAGGAGGGATTTTGTTGGAAGTGAGCCATGTTGAAAGAGGTTGAACAGAAGGGTTTGAGGGGGGGGCAATATTATGAGGGGGTATTGGCGCATGTGCCTGGGGTGGTTTGGGAGGGACGGTGGAGTGAGGGGGCGGGGATGAGGATGAATTTTGTCTCGGGGTATGCGGAGAAGGTTTTGGGATATGGGGTTGGGGAGTGGATGAAGGAGGGATTTTTTTTGCAGGTGGTTAAGCCGGAGGATCGTGAAAGGGTGGCGGAAGAAATGAGGAGGCTTGTGGAGGAAGAGGGGACGGGAGTGTTGGCGTGTCGGTGGGTGAAACAAGATGGGGGGATCGTGGAGGTGGAGTCGCATGTGACGGCGGTGGGAGGGGAGGGGGAAGTGAGCGTGCGGGGATTGACGATGGATGTGACGGAGCGGAAGCGGGGGGAGGAGATGTTGCGGGTGAGGAATACGGAGCTGGCGCGGGCGGCACGGTCGTTGAAGAAGTCGAATGAGGAGTTGGATCAGTATGCGTATGTGACGAGTCATGATTTGAAAGCGCCGCTGCGCGGGATTGCGAATTTGTCGGCGTGGATTGAGGAAGATCTGGGGGAGGGCGTGACGGAGGAGGCGCATCGGCAATTGGAGCTGTTAAGAGGGAGGGTGCATCGGATGGAGGGGTTGATCGAGGGGATACTCGCGTATTCTCGGGTGGGGAGAGTGCGGGTGAAGGCGGAGGTGGTGGAAGTGGAGAAGCTGCTGAAAGACGTGGTGGATTTGTTGTCGCCGCCTGGGGGGTTGGGGGTGGAGATTGATGGGGGGATGCCGGTGGTGGTGGGGGAGAGGATGCGGTTGCAGCAGGTGTTTATGAACTTGATTGCAAATGCAATTAAGCATCATGGGAGACAGGACGGCGCGTGGGTGAAGGTGTCGGCGCGGGATATCGGGGAGTGTTATGAGTTTTCAGTGGCGGATAATGGGCAGGGGATTGCGCGGGCGTATCACGAGAAGGTGTGGCAGATTTTTCAGACGCTCAGGCCTCGGGATGAAGTGGAGGGGACGGGCGTGGGGTTGTCGCTGGTGAAGAAAATCGTGGAGGAGCAGGGGGGGAGTGTGCAGCTGGAGTCGGACGAGGGTTGCGGGGCGGTGTTTTCGTTTACCTGGCAGAAGGATGTGCGTGCGGTGAGGGCGGAGGCGGTTTAAGGAGAGGAACGTTGTGATGCAAAGGCCGTTGAATATGTTGCTGGTTGAGGATGACGCGCTGGATGTGATGAATGTGCAGCGGGCGTTTCGGAAGAATAATATTACCAATCCATTGCATGTGGCGTCGGACGGGGTGGAGGCGCTGGAGATCTTGCGGGGGACGCATGAGACGAAGGAGGCGCTGCCGGAGGAGAGGCGGCTGATTTTATTGGATTTGAATATGCCTCGGATGAATGGGATTGAGTTTTTGCATGAGCTGCGCGGGGATGAGGAATTGCGGGGGACGACGGTGATTGTGCTGACGACGAGTGATGAGGAGAGGGACAAGGTGGAGGCGTATCGGTTGAACGTGGCGGGGTATATTTTGAAGCCGGTGACGTTGTCGGCGTTTGTGGAGATTATGGCGGCGCTGAATAAGTATTGGACGGTGTCGGAGCTGCCGTGATTTTAAGCGAAGAGTATTAGCCACCGATGTACACCGATAAACACCGATAAGAAAGATACTGATTGTATTTAGTTTTATCGGTATTCATCGGTGTCTATCGGTGGCTAAATTGTATTTTTCAGGGCCATGGCGAGGCGGCCTTGGGCGCGGTCGAGGGCTTGTTGGGCGGCGGCGGGGTCTAGGGAGAGTTTGTGCATGGCGATGGCTAGTTTGACGTGGCCGTTGGCTTGTTGGAGGAGGGTGAGGGCCTGGTCTTTGGGGAGGCTGGTGACCATGGAGATGGTGCGTGCGCCGCGGTCCCAGAGTTTGGCGTTGGAGCAGCGGAGGTCGACCATGAGGTTGCCGTAGACTTTGCCGAGTTGGATCATGGAGATGGTGGTGAGGGTGTTGAGGACGAGTTTGGTGGCGGTGCCGGCTTTGAGGCGGGTGGAGCCGGTGACGACTTCTGGGCCGGTGAGGGGGCGGATGACGATGTCGACTTTGGGTTCATTGGGGACGGGCTGGACGCAGGAGAGGAAGATGGTTTTGCAGCCGAGGGAGATGGCGTGGTTGAGAGCGCCCCAGACGTAGGGGGTGGTGCCGCCGGCGGCGATGCCCATGACGACGTCGTTTTTGGCGGGAGATTTTTTGTCGAGGTCGCGGGCGCCGCCGTCGACGGAGTCTTCGGCACCTTCCTGGGCGACGAGGAGCGCGTCCATGCCGCCGGCGATGGTGCCTTGGACGAGGGTGGCGGGAGCGCGGAAGGTGGGGGGGATCTCACTTGCATCGAGGACGCCTAAGCGGCCGGAGGTGCCGGCGCCGAAGTAGAGGAGGCGGCCGCCGGCTTTGAGCTGGGTGGTGATGAGTTCGATGGCTTGGGTGATGGAGGGGCGCTCTTTGGTGACGGCGTCCAATGCGACCTGGTCTTGGCGCTGCATGATGGCGACGGCTTCGGCGATGGGGAGCTCGTCGATGTGGAGGGAGTCCTGGAGTTGGAGTTCGGTGAGGAGTTTGGAGCGGTCTTGTTGCATAGTGGGGGGAATATACAGGGGAGGGGAGGCAGGGGCGAGACGCCCCTGCGACGTTAGGGTTTGGGGGTGATGGAGCCGAGGATGACGGAGCGGCTAGCGCCGGTGACGGAGGGGAGGTTGGAGGGGAGGTTGTCCAGGGTGGCGGCGCCGAGGAGAGCGAAGGCGAGGGCTTCTTTGGCGGGGGAGGGGAGGCCGAGGTCGTCGGTGGTTTGGAGGGGGAGTTTGGTGAGTTGTTTGATTTCGTGGAGGAGGCGGGGGTTGAGGGTGCCGCCGCCGCTGGCGATGATTTCTTGGGGATGAGTGGGGAGGTGGGAGAGGGCGAGGTGGATGCCGATTGCGGTCATCAAGCAGGCGGTGGCGAGGCGGTCGGGAGTGGAGAGGTTGGCGTGGTGGGATTTTTCGGCTTGCTCGAAAGCGGCGATCATTTCGGGAGTGTCGGCGGATTTTGGGGGAGGAGTCAGGGCGTGTTTCCAGTTGTGGATGGCGGTGGTGGCGATTTGAGAGTGGGCTTGGCCGGTAAGGGAGAGAGAGCCGTTTTGGTCGTGGCCTTGGGGGAGGTTGGCTTGGCGGGCGATGTGGTCGAGGACGCAGTTGGCGGGGCCGGTGTCGAAGGCGATGACGTCGGAAGGTGAGCCGCCGGGTTGGAGGTAGGTGAGGTTGGCGATGCCGCCGAGGTTGAGGAGGATGCGGGATTTGGCGGGGTGGCGGAAGAGGAGGTAGTCGGCGAAGGGGACGAGGGGAGCGCCTTGGCCACCGGCGGCTAGGTCGGCGCGGCGGAAGTCGGAGATGACGGCGATGTTGGTTTGGTTTGCGAGGAGGGAGGGGTCGAGGTATTGGATGGTGAGGGGGGCGTCGTGGAAGAGGGTTTGGCCGTGGGCGGCGATGGCGGTGATGTCGGTCGGTTGGAGTTTGGCGGCTTGAAGGGATTGGTGGATGGCGGCGGCGTAGGCGAGGGAGATGTCCTGGCCGAGCTGGGCGATCGTGCGGAGGGAGGTTTGGCCGGTGTGGCGGAGGGTGAAGATGGTTTCGCGGAGAGAGGGGAGGTAGGGGAGGTGGTGGTGATGGAGGAGTTTGGCGGACATGGAGAGGCCGGCGCCGGTGATTTGGGTGATCGCGATGTCGACGCCGTCGGCGCTGGTGCCGGACATGGCGCCGGCGAGAATTCTTGTTGTGGTCATATGGGTAGAATGTAAGAGGTGTTACGGGGGATTTCGATGGGGGGAATAGAATAGAGGATAAAAGGTGTTCCGAATTGGAGAGATAAAAGGTACGCTGAGAAGAGGGAGAAGACGTTTATGAGTGACGAGAATAAAACAGCGGCGAAGCAGGAAGAGGGGGGCGGGGCGGCGACGAAGACGAAGGGGGCGGTGAAGGAGAAGACCAAGCCGAGGCCGCCGGAGATGTTGCCGCCTTGGAAGGTGCTGTTGCACAATGATGACACGAACACGATGGAGTTTGTGATTTTGACGGTGATGCAGTTGACGCCGCTGAAGGAGCAGGATGCGCTGAATCGGACGGTGGAGGCGCATAAGAAGGGGGTATCGTTGCTCTTGGTGACGCATAAGGAGCGGGCGGAGTTGTATAAGGATCAGTTTGAGAGCAAGGGGTTGACAGTGACGATTGAGCCGGCGGAGAAATGAATCGGTGATTGTGTTTTGGTGAGAGAGCGTCATCATCGGGGGGATGATAAGGACGATTTTAATTGCGCTGGTGATAGGGTTGGTGGGAGTGGCGAAGGGGGAGGCGATTTATACGTATACGCTAAGCGGGCAGGCGTCGGCGGAGGGGTATGATGAGGCGATGGCGGTGGCGTCGTTGCAGGGGGTGATCAATCGGGAGTCGCCGGCGGTGTATGTGTTGTCGGCCGGGGATAAGATGCCGGGGTATTGGTTGGATTTGATGTCGAAGGATGGGAGGTGGATGGAGGGGCGGGAGAGGATCGTGGTGGGAGGATTGGATGAGCTGGTGAAGCTGGCGGGGACGCGGGTGAAGGGGGCGGTGATTTGGGATCCGGCGGTGCCGGCGAGTGTGGATGTGGCGACGACGGTGGCCGGGGCAGAGGATCTGGTGGTGGTGAGTCCGGAGATGGCGGGGAAGGATTTAGGGAGGTGGGGATTGCCGGTGGTGATGGATTTGCGGGGAAAATTTACGGGGGCGGAGACGGGGAGTAAGAAGAATGATGCGTATCGGTGGGCGATTCGGGAATATCTGGCGAAGGGGAGGTGTTCGTCGCATTTACTATGCTTGTATGAGGATGCGTATGTGATGCGCGCGAGGGGGGATGCAGGGTATGTGGTGACGCGGGATTGGGCGGGGAAGAATCGGGCGTTTGTGTTTGATTTGTCGCCGTGGGGGGATGAGGTGCCGGGGGATGATGCGGGGCAGAAGATGGGGACGGATCTGGAGACCTATAAGATGATTCTGGCGGAGGTAATGAAGCAGGCGGCGGGGAAGGAGATGACGGAATTGACGGGTTTTTTCGCGTTTTCAAAATATTCGCATACGGCTGATCATGCCAGCGCGCATGAGGGTGTGCCGACGGAGTGGGAGTCGGTGTGGCTGATGAGTCCTTACAATTGTTATCAGAATACGATTTCGAGCAGTTGTTTTAATCAGTCGTTTCATAGTCAAGCGCCGCGTGTGGCGCTGAAGCAGAAGCGGGTGGTGAAGGAAGAGCCGCTTGCGAAGAAGGCGTATGTTTGCGTGCTGATGTCGGATTATGATTCGGCGACGCCTTTGTATGATTTTCTGGCGGGGAACTGGGAGGATAAGGATCGGGGGAAATTGCCGCTGGCGTGGGGGATCAATCCGGATTTGCTGGAGACGTATCCGGATTTGATCGCGTATTTTTATTCGACGGCGACGGCGAATGATACGTTTACATCGGATGCGAGCGCGGCGGGGTATATGAATCCGAATCGGATTTTGAAGGAGAATTTGCCGCTATTTATCCGGCATAACCAGAAGTTTTTTCGAGAGGCGGATATGAGCATCGCGCCGATGGTGCTGGATGGCGATCAGCCGTCGCCAGCGGTGAAGGATGCGTTTGCGCAGTTTGCGCCCGATGGGTTTGCGATGATCTTGGCGGATGTGAACGGGGAGCGGGGGACAAATCCGACGCCGCAGGTATGGAAGGGGATGCCAATCATGGAGCTGATCAATGATGCGTGTAATACGAAGGATGCGGGGGGGGTGGCGGATGTGATGGCGAGGGTGATTCGGGAGCGGGGGGATGCAAAGCCGGGGTTTTATTTGTTTCGGACGGTGTGGGTGAAGCCGAGCGTGATTGTGGGGGCGGTGGGGGAGTTGAAGAAGAGGTATCCGGGGTTGGATGTGGAGGTGGTGGGGATTGGGGAGTTTTTTGAGTTGTTTAAGAAATCGAGGGGGAACTAGTTGGAATTTTTACCACAGAGCTCACAGAGGGCACGGAGAGCACGGAGAGGAAAAACGAGTTAAAATGCAGCTTGCGGGCTTGGAATCACAAATGAAATTTCTTTTGTTTTCTCGGTGCTCTCTGTGGACTCTGTGGGCTCTGTGGTGAATCTGTTAATCGAATTGACGGCGTTTAGAGATGGCTTGGTTTAGGCGGGTGAGGTAGTCGGTGGCGGGGATTTCGATGCAGCCGAAGCGGGCGAGGTGGGGGGTGGAGGCTTGGGTGTCGAGGAGTTCGAATTCGCGGTCGTTGAGGCGCTGGACGAGGTGGACGAGGGCGACTTTGGAGGCGTTGGGGTGGGTGTGGAACATGGATTCGCCGAAGAAGGCGGCGCCGATGGAGACGCCGTAGAGTCCGCCGACGAGCTGGTTGTCGTGCCAGGCTTCGACGGAGTGGGCGAAGCCTAGTTCGTGGAGGTGGGTGTAGGCGCGGATGAGTTTTTCGTTGATCCAGGTTTCGCCAGCGCGCTGGGACATGCAGGCTCGCATGGTGGATTCGAAGTCGTGGTTGATACGGATTTGGAAGTGGTTTTGTTTGATGAGTTGCTGGAGCGTGTGAGGGGTATGGAAGGAGTCGAGGGGGAAGATGCCGCGCGGGTCTGCGGAGTACCAGCGGATGGTGCCGTCGGGGTCGGCCATGGGGAAGATGCCTTGGGAATAGGCGGTGAGCAGTGTGCCAGGGTCTAGGCGGACGGTCGCGGACATAGAGGGATTGTAACTGGGGAGGGGTCGGGGTTCAGTTTTCAGGGTTCAGGAAAGAGAGTCAGGGAGCAGTGGTGGGTTTGTGAAGGGGGGTGATGGGTTGGCCGGCGCCGAGTTTGGTGAGTTCGCGGATTTGGTCTGGGGTGAAGAGTTTGGAGATTTCGGTGACGCGTTCGATGGTGTGGGTTTTGGTGGAGGGGAGTGCGCGGGTGCTGGCGTCTTTGAGGAGGGCAACGAGCTTCTTTTCCGGGTCGGCTTTGGCGCCGGCTTTGTCGTAGGCCTCCCAGGCGGCGATGAGGTTGTTGCGATCGGATTTGGAAAGGTCCATGGTGACCTGGGTGAATTTGCGAAGGTGGTCGAGCTGATCTTTGGTGACGTCGAGGGTTTCGGCCATTTTGGTGTCGCCGAAGATGCGGCGGACGCCGAAGACCAAGTGCCATTGGTCGGGGGGGAGCAGGGCTTGGGAGTCGAAGCGGAAGCGGTAGTTGATGGATTTGGATTTATCGTTGGGGTTGAGGATGTCCATGAAGGCGGGTCCGGAGCGGACGAAAAAGCCGGCGTTGTTGTCGAGAGGGTGGACGCCGTCGGCGTTGGCTTGCTTGCGCCAGTTGTGGCGGTCGGATTGCTGAGCGCGGTTGGGGTCGGGGATGAAGGCGCTGGTATTGCCGAAGGAGCCGCCAAGGAACCAGTAGATTAATCCGCCAATGCAGAGAAAGAAGAGCGCGGCAACGGAGACGGCAAGCCAGGCGGGGAAGCGCTTGGCGGGGGGGGATTCGACGGCGATGGGTTGGGGGGCGGGTGTGTCCATGGGCTCCTACGGCATCGATCATTAACCCACGGAACAAGTTCCGTGGGCTTTCATTGTATTTAATAATCGGCCGAGGAGCAGAATTGTTGCAGAATTATTTGTGGAATCCTTTGCGGCGTTGTTGGCTATAACGTGACAGCGCACTTTCGATGATGGGGTAGGCGGTCTGGGCGTGCTGGATTTCGTCGACTTCGACGGCTTTGCCTTCGAGCTGTTTGTAGTCCTGGAAGAAGCGGCGGAGCATGGTCAGGCGGTGGGGGGGCATCTCGGCGGCTTCGCGGTAGGAGTTGAATTCGGGGTCGTCGACGGCGACGGCGATGATTTTGTGGTCTTTTTTGCCGGCGTCGATCATGGTCATCAGGCCGATGGTGCGAGCGTTCATGAGCGTGAGGGGGACGACGGGCTCCTGGCAGAAGACCAGTACGTCAAGCGGATCGTCATCTTCGGCGAGGGTTTGCGGGATAAAGCCGTAGTTGGCGGGGTAATAGGCGGCGGAATAGAGGATCCGGTCGAGTTTGATCAGGCCGGATTGTTTGTCGAGTTCGTATTTAACGGACGAGCCGAAGGGGATTTCGATGACGGCGGAGAATTCCTGCGGAATATTTTCGCCGGGGGTGACGTCGTGCCAGGGATTAATCATGGGGTGTTAGCCTTTTGGAGCTTGGTTTGGTGTTTATCGGGGGGGGATTGTAGCGGGTTTAGAAGGGGGATGGAAATGCGACATTAAAGCGCGGGTCGATTGATGTTGGGCGGCGTGTTTATGGGTTATTCGAGGGAAAATGAAGGTCTTTGATTTCGAGTTCGACGTTGGTGTAGCCGTTGAATTCATTGATAACGGGCTCGGCGGCGAGGTCGAGGGTCGTGCCGGGGTGCAGGCGGTCGAAATGGTGGCCGTGGTTGAAGGCGATGCATTTGAACTGGGTATTTCCCTGGCGGACCTGGAGTTGCAGGTGGTCGCCGGTTTTACCGACGCGGCGGGGGAGCGTGACGAGTTGTAGGCCTCGGAGGCAGAGGAGCGGTTTGCGGTTGCCGTGGCCGAAGGGGCCCATGCGGGCGAGGTCCTGGACGAGGGAGGCGCTGATGTGGCGGAGTTCGGCGAGCGTGTCGAGTTTGAGTTCGGGGATGAGGAGTTCCGGGCGGATGACGGATTTGGCGTGGGCCATGAAGGCTACGCGGAAGTCTTCGAATTGATCGGAGCGGAGTTTGAGGCCCGCGGCCATTTCGTGGCCGCCGAAGGTTTCGAGATATTCGGCGCAGGATTCGAGTGCGCGGGCGAGGTGGAAGCCGGCGATGGACCGGCCGGAGCCTTGACCGACGCCGTTGTTCAGGCCGACCATGAGCGTGGGTTTGTGGAAGCGTTCGAGGATGCGGCTGGCGACGATGCCGATGACTCCGGGGTGCCAGCCTTCGGCGCCGAGGACGATGGCGGAGGTGTCGTCGGATTCGGCGGAGAGTTCGGCGGCTTGAGTGAGGGCCTGGTCGAGGATTTTGCGTTCGAGGGATTGGCGTTGTTTGTTTTGAGATTCGAGGTAGGTGGCGATTTCGAGGGCTTGGGTTTCATCGGCGCGGGTGAGGAGTTCGACGGCCAGGCGTGCGTGGCCCATTCGGCCGCAGGCGTTGAGGCGCGGGGCCAGGAGGAAGCCGACGTGGTAGCTGTCGAGTTTTTTGCCGGTGAGGTCGGCGGAGGCGATGAGGGCGCGGATGCCGGTGAGTTTGGAGGATTTAAGGCCGGAGAGACCAAAGTGGGCCAGGACGCGGTTTTCGCCGATGAGCGGGACGACGTCGGCGATGGTTCCGAGAGCGGCGAGCGCGGTGGCTTCGAGGAGGAAGGATTTGAATTCTTCGGAAACTTTGGGTGAGCCGGCGTGCGCTTGGCCGATCGCCCAGGCGAGTTTGAACGCGACGCCTGCGCCGCAGAGGTGAGGGTTTGGATAGGCTGGGCCGTCGTGGGGGAGGCGGGGGTGGACGATGGTGTAGCAGTCGGGGAGGGAGGGTTCAGTTTTCAGGGGTTCAGGGTTCAGGGAAGAAAGAGGAGAAGAAGAGAAATGGCTCCCGTCCCCTTTATTGCCTGAACCCTGAACACTGAAAACTGAACTCTTTTCGCGCCATTCGTGGTGGTCGGTGATGATGAGGTCGACGTTGCGGGATTTGGCGATGGCTGCGGAGGGGATGGCGGTGATGCCGCAGTCGACGGTGATGATGAGCTGGGCGCCGAGGTCGCAGAGTTGGGTGATCGAGTCGGGGTTGAGGCCGTAGCCTTCTTCGAGGCGGTGGGGGACGTAGAAGTCGGCGGTGTGGCCGAGGGTTTTGATGGCGTGCCAGAGGATGCTGGTGGCGGTGATGCCGTCGACGTCGTAGTCGCCGTAGATGACGATTTTTTCTTTATCGCGGATGGCGCGGGCGATGCGCTCGGCAGCTTTGGAGAGGTTGGGGATTAAGGAAGGGTCGTGCAGGGATTTGAGAGCCGGGCGGAGGAATGCCGAGCAGTCGTCGGCTGCGGTCAGGCCGCGGTTGAGGAGCACTTGCGCGAGGACCGGGCTGGTGCGCAGGCGGTCGGCGAGTTCGCCGGCGGCGGGGTGGGGGTCGGCGATCGTCCAGCGTTTGGGGCGGGGGGGCATCCTTGCTTGTTTCTCCGCGGGCAGCTTAGCGTTGGTGGAGAGGACGGGCAATTATACGCCGGTGAGTCGTTAGGGACTTTGACGTTGCAGGTTTTTCAGTTCTTCTTCTTTGACCTGGGTTTCCACTTGTTTTAGCTCGGCTTCGCGCTGGTGGGTTTCCATGACTTTGCGTTCGGAATTGATGTCGACACGCAGGCGGTTGTAAAAGCTCATGTAGGCGTTGGCGACGAAGACCAGGGCGAAGAAACTAATGATGTAGCCAACCCAGTTGTCCAAGAGCAGGCGGAAGCCGGTGAGGTAGAGGAAAACCGCGGTGATGTAGTGGCTGAAGCAGTATTCGCAGGTGAAGAGATAGAAGAATTTGCGCTTTACCAGAGCATTACAGACTTTGCTTTTGCGAGCACAGAATTCACGGGGTTCACGGAAGACTTCTTCGTGAGTAACCGTCCAGGCGACGCAGGCGACCGGGATCGCGAGGATGAAGAGCCAGATGATTTGTTGCCAGAGTTGGGCACTATCGGGGGGATACATAGTGGATTGAGTGCAATTGGCGCACCAGACACAGCAGGAGCAATCCGGCAAGGATAGCAGTTTTAGCGTACAATGTGGGGAGTTATGGCGGAAATTGTGCTCACTACTCTGAATGCGAAGTATGCCCATGCTTCGTTTGGGCTGCGCTATTTGCTGGCGAATATGGGGGAATTGCGCGGGCGGGCACGGCTGGTGGAGTTTGATATTAATCAGAGGCCGCTGGATATTGCCGAGGCGTTGTTGGCGGATGGGCCGGGGATTGTGGGGCTCGGGGTTTATATTTGGAATGTGGCGGAGACGACGGAAGTGGTGGGGGTGCTCAAGCGGCTGAGGCCGGAGTTGATTGTGGTGTTGGGTGGGCCGGAGGTGTCGTATGAGACTCAGGGGCAGGAGATTTGCGGGCTGGCGGATTATGTGATTACCGGGGAGGCGGATTTGGCGTTTGGGGAGTTGTGTGGGCAGTTGCTGACGGGACGAAGGCCGCTGATGAAGGTGATCCCGGCGCGGCTGCCGGAGTTTGCGGAGATGAAGCTGCCGTATGAACTGTATACGGAGCGGGATATTGCCCAGCGCGTGGTGTATGTGGAGGCGTCGCGCGGGTGTCCGTTTAAGTGTGAGTTTTGTTTGTCGAGTCTCGATGTGCCGGTGCGGGCGGTGCCGCTGGAGTTGTTTTTGGGAGAGATGGGGAAGTTGATCGATCGGGGGCTCAAGCAGTTTAAGTTTGTGGATCGGACGTTTAATTTGAACGCGAAGACGGGGGAGGCGATTTTGCGGTTTTTTCATGAACGGTATGTGGAGGGGATGTTTTTGCATTTTGAGATGATTCCGGATCGGCTGCCGGAAGTGTTGAGGGGGTGGATTGCGAAGTTTCCGGCGGGGGCGTTGCAGTTTGAGGTGGGGATTCAGACGTTTAATGAAGAGGTGTCGGGGCTGATTTCACGGCGGCAGGATAATGCGAAGGTGGAGGAGAATTTTGGGTTTTTACGCGAGCAGACCGGAGTGCATGTGCATGCGGATTTGATCGTCGGGTTGCCGGGGGAGGATTTGGAATCGTTTGGGCGCGGGTTTGATCGGCTGGTGGGGATGAAGCCTCAGGAGATTCAGGTGGGGATATTGAAGAGGCTGCGCGGGACGCCGATCGTGAGGCATGATGGAGAGTGGGGGATGGTGTATGGCGGGCATCCGCCTTATGAGGTCTTGCAGACCAAGGCGATGGATTTTGCCACGATCCAGCGGATGCGGCGGTTTGCGCGGTATTGGGATTTGATCGGGAACAGCGGGAATTTTAAGGATACCGTTGCCGGGATGTGGAAAGGAGCAGTGTCCCCCTTTTCGCTGTTCCTGGGATTGTCGGATTGGATTTATTCAGAGACCGGGCAGACGCATGCGATTGCGCTGGGGAGGCTGGCGGAATTGGTGTTTCGGTATTTGACGGAAGTGTGCGGGATGGACGCGAAGGAAGTGGCCGAGGGGATTTGGAAGGATTATCAGCGCGTCGGGCGCAGTGATCGGCCGGAGTTTTTACGGGGGTATATCGGGGAGGAGCGCGTGCCGAGCAAGGGGGATTTGGTCAAGGCGGGGAAGAGCCGGCAGGCGCGGCATTTGGCGTAAAAAGACCAAGGGCGGCTTCGTGAGAAGCCGCCCTTGGGGAAATCGTATCGATCGAGCTACTGCGAAAGCTGATTAGAGCTTCACGCCGAGGCCGAGGGAGTAGAAGAACGCGCCATCGCTGAAGCTGTCGGAGGTCGCGTCGCCAGACTTGAAGAAGAATTCGTACTGGGCGAGGACTTGGATGAAGGTCGACTGGGTGACGAAGTACTTCACGCCAGCTTCGGGACCGGCTTCCCAGGTGTCGTTGGTGTCTTCACCGTAGTTGTAGCCGACGTTGGCACCGATGAAGGGCTGCCAGCGACCGAGGTCGAAGTGCCAGTCAAGGGCCAGGTCGGTGGTGCCGTTCCAAGACGAGCCGTCATGCGAGCCAGGGCCGTCGGTATAAGCGACGTTCTGGCGGACAGCGACTTCGAGGTTGTCGCTGAAGAAGTAGCCGATGCTGCCTTGGATACCGAATTCCGTGCTTTCGAAATCGCGGTCATTCATGCCGGTGCCGGCGAGCGTGAGCTCCCAGTTGCCAGCATCGAAGCCGTATTCCTGCGCCTTAGCCGCGGAGGGCATGAGGGCGAGAGTAGCAAGACCGAGGACGGGGAGAGCGAAAAGCTTCCGCAACATGTAGAACCTCCTTCACGAGACCCTGTGATTCTGAAATCCGCCGGAGGACTCCAATGTCCGTCCAGTCGGTTTGGGCAACATGCCCCGGGCCGTTGCGGTGAGAAATGGCCCGTGCGAATAATTCATCCGCATTTGTTGTTACTAACTTACCGGATTCACCGGCATCATCAAGGGGGTGATTCTGCAACCACCACATTGAGGCACCAGTGTACGCATAAATTTATCGACGGGGAATAGGTGTTTTGGTTGGTGATTTTTGTGGAAAACACCATGTTTTTCACAAGGCCTGCATTTGCAGGCGTTTACAAATGAATTTTATCGGGCAAATGGCGAAAATTTTTTTTGTGACCACTAACTAAGTGTTAGATTCCCGCCCCAACACCGGACTGAACATGGTGAATCGCGTTGTTGAAAAAAAGAATTCCGACGCCAAAGGGCGGGAGCGGTTTGTGCGAAGTCCAGGCAGGATGCTGTAATGGAGATACATGGCGCTCCGGGTGCGGCATCAGGCCGAAGATTAAACCGGTCGAGTCGCAGACGCCGGCGATGTCGTCGGTGCTGCCGTTGGGATTGGCCGGTTCGCCATTGGCGGCGGTGCCATCGGGGCGCGTGTAGATTAGAGCGATTTGATCCTGATCCCACAGTGCCCGGCGGACGGATTCGCTGGCGGGGATGAATTTTCCTTCGCCATGCGCAATGGGTAGTTCGAGCGTGGCGGGAAGGTTTCGCGTCCAGATGCAATGCTTGGAACGCGGCGCGAGGTGAACCCAGCGATCGATGAAGCGGTGCGAGTCATTGTGGGCAAGCGTGGCGGTCTGACCGGTACGACCGGCGAGCGGGCCGGGGAGGAGATCGGTTTTGACGAGGACCTGGAACCCGTTGCAAATGCCGATGATCGGCTTCCCGGCTTCGACGAAGCGGTGGAACATCGGAGCGAGGTGTTGGGAGATCTGATTGGCGAAGATGCGGCCGGAGTTGATGTCGTCGCCGTAGCTGAACCCGCCGGGGATGGCCAATAGTTGGTAGTCGTGCAGGAGATCGGGGTTTTCCAGCAGACGATTGATGTGCAATGAGACGGTTTTGGCGCCGGCCTGTTCGAAAGCGTAAGCAGTCTCACGGTCGCAGTTGGTGCCGGCGGTACGGAGGATCAAAGCTGTGGGGAGCATGATGAGGGTGTTGTCGAGGTTCAGGGGAGGGTTGTCAATCGGATATATGGATTGTGAAAAAAGTGTGCGTTCGCGCCAAAGGGGGAGTGCTGTATGGTGAAGATGGCGAAAGTATGAAGAGCGGCTTCGTTTGTATGGAGAAGTGCCGTGATATTGATCGTGGATGATAACCGTGAAGGTAGGGATGCGCTGAAGAGATTGCTCGTGCGCGTGGGGTATCGGGCCGAGTCGGTTGGAGTGGGGACGGAGGCGCTGGATTATTTGCGCGCGGTTCGGCCGAAGCTGGTGATATTGGATGTGACGGATGCATTGGGGACGGGGATGGGAGTATTACGCGAGATTCGGAAAGATCCGGAGATGCTCGGCGTGCCGGTGGTCGTGCGGACGGCGGGGGAGGAATCAAAAGCCGAGATGGAAGCGAGAAAACTGGGGGTCAGCGGGTGCCTGGCAGAGGGCGAAGGGGACTTTATTGGGTTGTTGTCTCGGATCGCTCAAGTTTGCGAATCCATGCTTCCAATCGCTCCGGGGATGACGGTTGCGTTGGGCTAAGGGGAGATGGGCCGCGTTCCAGGCGCGAACGCATGGCGTCCAGGTCGGCACCGAGCGGTTCCAGGCGGTCAATCAGTTCCAGCAACGTGGCGGGGGATGCCCCGGCGCGGACGGCGCTGCGAAGCTCAGCGAGAAGTTGATTCAGTTCGTGCCTGTCCATGGACTGATCTATTTATTCAAGTCGGGTTCTGGCGTTGAGTCAATGCGGTAAATACGCACGTCCAAAGGCAAAAGATCGAAGGAACTGGATAAATCCTGATGCTGCCCGGTCAGGAGGTTGGTGCCCGTCGCCGGAGCGGCAATATGGATTTTGACCGGCCACGGGCGCGGGTTGTAGAGGTTGAGGATGTGGTCCTGCGTAAGCCATTGGATGTCTGTGCTCGCGTGGTTGTTTTCCGAAAGCACTTGGACGGGCGAGATGGGAAGTTCGGGCTGGAGCGATTGGTAGAGGGAGAGCCATTTCGATGTGAAGGGGATGAGTTTGCCTGCAAGGGGAGCGATCAGGGGGTTGTCGTATTCGTCGCGAATGGGCGCAGTGGCGATGAAGAGAAGGCGCCCTTTATAAGTAGAGAGGGTTTTGGCGGCGGCGGCGGAGAGGTGGGTGACAGCGGGACAGAGAACGATAGAGGTGGAGGGGAGGATGCCCGCTTCGAGTTGGTGTTCAGTGATGAAGCCGATCTTCAGGCCGGTGAAGGAGAGTGCGGTGTAGGTCGCGATAAGGGTGTTCTGGCCGGTGGCTCCGTCCCATGTCGCAGAGGCGGTGGATTGGAGAATTTGCACGTCGGCGGGTTTGTTTTGCAACGTGGTCATTTCATTCGCGACGCGGTTGAGATCGAGGCAGACACGCCCGGCCGCTTCGACGCACGCCGGGCGTTCCATCATCGAACCCGCTTCATCGCTCTGCGCGTCGGTGGTGCGCCCCCAGACCCACATCGTCGTGGCGGATTGGCCGTGGAGAGCGCCCTGCCAGAGCCCGGCGCGGATGTGGTCGGCCGATAGCCAGCGCGGCTCGCGGTCGAAGATGAAATGATTCTCGCTGTTGAAGACCGGCACATTTTTGACCGAGCGGAGCAGATCGTACGAGAGGGCGTTTTCCAACCACCCCTGGGCGAACTTGGTCGTGCCGCGTTCGACCGGGCCATCGCTTGGCGCGTCCTTGCCGAAGTTCCAGAGGTTGACCGAGTCGTTTCCCATGATGTCGGAGAACGTGGCGAAGAACGTGGCATCGTCGCCGCTGCGGATATCTTCGGCGCGCCAGTCGTTCCAGGTGGTCGCCTTGGCGTGAACGGGGAGATTGGGCGCGACTGCGTGGACCGCGTCGGCGAGCATCTTGTGAAAGTCAGCGAAATATTCCTGATTAAAGCGGACCCAATCCGCCCAGGCCGGCGTCGCGCGCGTGTGGTCCTGACGCGGATCGGGGTAGGGGATCTCGTCAAAGGTTTTGTAAGTAGCGTGCCAATGGGCGTTGAGCGTCGCCAGATCGTGGTGATAGCTAGTCAGCCATTGATGCCACGCCAGGACAGCAAAGTCGCCAGGCTCCTCGACATTGATCGGCTCATTAGAAAGGCAGATCGAGAACAGTGCCGGATCATCTTTGATCGGCGCGAGCAGCTCAGCGATGTAACGCTGTAGAAATGGCCGGACAGCAGGGTGGTAGACCGAGAAAGGAAAGAAATCCGCGCGCTGTTTGCGCATCTGCGGAAATTTATGAAACATCCAATCGGGGAAATAATGCGGCGAGAGGAGCAGGTCCACGGCAACGCCATTTGCGGCGGCAGTTTGAAGAGTGTGGTGGAGGTTGTCGACGAGAGAGAGATCCGTGACGTCCGGCTTAGGGAAGATAAAATGCGGGCCGGCTTCCTGCTGGATAATATTATTTCCCAGCGATGGGAAGAGCGGGATATCGCGCCGGGCCTGGTCGAAGTGGCCGTAGCCGATAAAGAAAACGGGTCGTGTGCCGGTGTTAGTGGGCGCGAGAAAGCTCGGGCCGTCGATACGAGGGCGCTGCGTACCGGTCCAGCGGGGGACGGTCGGGAGTTTGCCGCCTTGCAACGCGGCGGAGAGTTCGGCGTCCAGGCGCGTCGACATGGATTCCATGTCGGAGATGGCGTTTAAGGCGCGGCGCTGGGTCCAGCTCTGTTCCAAGTCAGGATTGGCCGCCAGGTTCTTGCCCGTTTCAGGATTGGCGGATTGGCAAACATAGAAGTCGTCGAACGAGATCCCCGATGTTTCGGATTCAGTGACGATGCGCGGTTTGAAGGCCGCGTCTTTTTTGGTGGGCGTGAAGGTCAGTGAGATGAGTCGCCACTCATTTTGTGTGTCGGGGATGCTGGTCCGGAATTGCCACGAGTGGCCGGCGACGAGAGTTGCCTTTCCCGGAGATGAGGTGCGCACCCAGACGCTGAAGGTATATGGGACACCGGGCGTGAGCGAGAGGGTTTGCGCGCATTCGAGCATGCCATACCGATTCGGGGACTGCGGGGAGGAATTGAGGATGCTGAGCGCGCTTTGACCCGAGTGGGGATGATCGTGGGAGACCTGCATGGAGGATTGCGAGCCGTTGACGGGAGTAAAGCCCCAGTTGTCCGGGACAAGGGTATTCAGGTCGGCCGTCGCGTACGGAAGAAAATTTTCCAGGATGGTGTAAGTGACTTTTGGATAAGAAATATCCTGCCCTTGAGCGCGCAGGTGATCTAAAGACGACTTCCAGGCGGGCAGCTTGGCTTGTAGCGCGGCGATGCGATCCGAGGGGGCGGTGGTTTGAGACAAGACATTGGCCGAGAGCAACGCCATCGTGGCGGCAAAGAAAAGTGAGCGCATAGAGAGATTGTTTGACGGATATCGCAAAGAGGCAAGAAGAGGCGTTAAACTACAACGATGGCGGATGGTAGCGGTCAACTTGAACTGGAAGACTGGCTACGGCTGCGAATTTGCCCCGGGTGTGATTATTCGTTGGAAACGCTGCCCGCCGAGGGGGTTTGTCCGGAGTGTGGGCGGGCGTATGGGCAGGAGTTTGTCGTGCTGGCCGGAGAAGGGAGAGGAAAGTTTGAAGGCGAAACCGGGAGAGGCAGAAAGGGATTAGCATGGAATGGAGTGTCACTCGCGATTCTTCTCTGGTTGGTTATTCAAGGACGGTGGGTTGGGGGGAATGTGAGTACCGCCGGATATGTGATCGTCGGGATGATCGGGCTCGGATTAGGGTTATACGGGTGGTTGTTTTCGGCGCGTGAGCTTCGGATGCAAGTGTGGATGTCAGAAGAGGGGATAGGGCAGTGGCTGTCGACAGTGGAGGGTCGCCGGGCAGCTTGGTTAAAGAAGAGGTTGGGATTGTTGTTCATTCCGATTTTTCTGATGCTGACGCCGATACGGGGATGGGTGGGGATCATTTTTTATGGGCTGATTGGGATGTGGATCGTAGTGGAAGCAGGAAAGTGGCTGATGGGTAGAGAGATGTTAAAAGATGGAGATCGGCCCGCACTGTGGGCGTGGGAAGATGTGGATGGAGTGAAAGTCCAAGAGACATCGAACGGAAAGATGCGGCTGCGCTGTCGCGGGCTAATGCGCTGGGGATGGATTGTGCTGAGCAAAGGGTGGGTGATTGATGTGGAGGTGGAGTGCCCGAAGGAATTGGTGGCAGATGTGGGAGAGAAGATCAGGTCATGGTGGATTGTGAAGCAGAAGCATTAAGATTGAGTCATGCCAACGCATCCCGAATCCAGGAGAGCATTTTGGGCGGCGATTCGGAGTGGTTGTAGAAGTTAATGCCATTAAAACCGGCGCTACGCACCGCGGTTATGATGTCGCGAAGTTGAGAGGGGGAGCTAGGGATGCCTTGGCCGAGCCGGATCAGGCATTGAAGTAAGCCGGACCAGTCAGCGGGGAGCGTTTTTTTCGCTGCAAGGCACGTGACGGCAACCTGGGCCGGCGTTTGCGCATAAGCAAATGAGGCAAACCCGTCGACCGTATTTGCAAGAGAAACATCCGGAGGTGTTTCCAGGAGAAGTTGGCAGGAGGTTCCCTTCAAAGAAATTGATTTGATGTCCGCGAGCAGCGCGCCCGCGTAAGCATGACGCCAGGCGTTGAAGGCGCGCAAATGAGCGCAGCGTTCTTCCAACTCGCCCATTGTGGCCGGGTGACCTGGTGGACGCTCCGGTGCTTCGCGAAAGACAGCATCAAGCACTCCGCGCACCGTGGCGGCAACTTCGATGCAGTCGATATTCGCCGCTGCAGCTCGGCGCGTACAAGCGGAACAAAAGCAAAGAGAGAGGAGTTCTTGTTCAAAAGGGTTCAGCCCGACGAGATCCCGCTCATGGTGATGGCCATGCGCCACGGTCATCCAACTGAACGCCTCAAGCTGCAAGGCATACATCGGATAATTGATCGCCAAATCACGGCAGAGCGCCAGAAGATACGCCCGGACCGCGTCATGAGAAATGCACAACGCATGCGGAAGCGAATCCCCATAGACGGTTCTCTGCGTAAATTCCGGATATGCCCTGCCCAATCGCGTGTTGTGAACTCCAATCGTCCACGAAACCAGCCGCAGGCCATGACGGTCGAGACGATCGCCGGTTTTCGCGAGCCAGTTTTGGTCGGAAAACATCCGCGACGGCGTCGGGCGAAGCGGGGTATCCTTATAAAGAGAAAGATCAGGCGGGAAATAACAGACAGAGCCTTCGGTCATGAATGCACGATGCGATGGATGGGCCGGGTGAATGAACCAGCCGCTGTGATAAGTCGTGGCAAGGCAGAGGGTATTGAGATTCGCCGACGCAGCCCATTCGAGAAGAGGGTCAATGCCTCGGGCCGAGAGATCCCATGCGTGAAGAAAGATGCTGCGGAAGCTCAGAGGATCTGTAGCCATGTGAAGTGTTCTGGGAATTCTTACTTAAAAAACCCTTCAAACAACTCTCGCGGCGTCCCGTCAAACTCCGCCCACTGCAAATCCCCCGCATACTGCTGATCGCTCCCGGTAAATAAAATGTACGTCTTCCCCTTCCAATAACACAGCTCCGCATCCGAAGCATTATCCTCCTTCACCTGCGCCGGCCGCAGCGGAATATGATCATGCGTCGGATCAAACTTCAAAAACGCCCGCCCCGCCGGCGCATCTTCCCAGTGCACCAAATCCTTCGACCGCGTGATCCGCGTTTCCCAATTCCCCCCTAAATCTTGCAAATAGAGCGTATAATACCAATCCCCCTCATAATACAACGCCGGCCCGCCTACATACTTATCTTTCCCATAAAACCCCTCCGGCACACGCTTCCAATGAATCAAATCATCCGACGTATTAAACTTAAACGTAAACGGCACATACTTCGGATCATCACTCTCATACAACAACACAAACCCATCCTTCCCCCGGCACATCGCCACATTGAAAATATGCTCCCCCGGCTCCGCATGAATCACCTGCACCGGCGTCGTCCAATGCTCCAGATCCGTCGAACTGGTCATGTCCACATCACTCACCGTCCGCCAAGGCTTTCCCTGCCCCCAATCACTCGAAAACACATACACCTTCCCGTCCCAAACCACCGCCGACGCAAACCCATGATTCTTTAATGGCGTCGCCACGATCTTATTCGCTTCCACATCCCAGATCCGCACCACATCCTCATGAAACTCCGTCCCCGGCGCCGGCAAATTTGGAATCTCCCAATACTTCTGCCAACTCTCCATCCGATACAACCGCCCACTGAGCACAAACGGCGTCGACTCACACACCGGCGAATTAAAATACCCCCTCTTCACAATTGGATTCTTCCAGTCAGCCTCACCTGCCAACACCGAAAACCCCATCAACAGTACAATACTCATCAATCCAATAATTCGACCCATCACAATACCCTCCTTGATCAAAGGGGAGCCGGGCCGTCCCCGGCCCGATCTTCTCTCAACACCAACCCCATTACTACTCTGATCCCCTCACCTCGTTTATCTCGTCCCCTCACTGCGCCGCCACCCTCACCGGCCTCCCCCGCACCTTCCCCGCCCTCCGCGTGAGCACCTCCACCGCCACCTCCTGCCCCGTCGCCACTCGCGGAATCCGCGCCCCAATGCCGCAAATCACCTCCGATGGAATCGTCCCCGCTGCCCGCGCCACGGCATAGATGCTCGCCGCCGACCGCGCATCATCCTCGATGATCGTCACCGCATCTCCCGCCACCGCCTCCGGCACCCCGCTCAAATCAAGCGTCGTATAATCCATCGATATCCTCCCCACCACCCGCGCCTCTTTCCCCCCCACCAACATCACCCCCTTATCCGACAAACAGCGCATA
>DASRRR010000084.1:0-21307 GCA_035656825.1 Tepidisphaeraceae bacterium
CAGGCATCGGGGTTTTGGCTGCTGCGGGGGGTGACCATCCAGAGGGGCAGGACTCCTCTGGCGGGGATAGCGGGACATTCAGGATAACGCCGCCTCGGCTTCTCCCGCCCATCTCTTATCTGTGTTCATCTGTGCCCCATCGGTGGCTAAACTTCTTTCTTCAGCGTGCGGTCGACGACGGATTGGACGGCGGCGATTTTGGATTCGGCGGTTTGTTGGTCGGGGGCTTCGGCGATGATGCGCATGATCGGTTCGGTGTTGCTCGGGCGGGCGTGGACCCAGCTGTTGGGCCAGTCGATGCGGATTCCGTCCTGCGTGTCGACCTTCCATAAATCAATCCTGACCCGCTCGGATTTCCTCGAATTGTGAATTCTCGTCTGGCGTTAGGAATTGGGCTGCTGCGGAGCTTGGGGTTTGACGGGGAGGTTCAGTTTGACGTGGGCCTCGCGCAATTGTTTGTCGTCGATGACGCTGGGGGCGCCGCACATGAGGTCTGCGCCGGATTGGGTTTTGGGGAAGGCGATGACGTCGCGGATGTTGGTGGTGCCGCGGAGGAGCATGATGATGCGGTCGACGCCGAGGGCGAGGCCGCCGTGGGGGGGAGCGCCGAACTTGAGGGCGTTGAGGAGGAAGCCGAAGCGGCGTTGCTGCGATTCTTCGTCGACGCCGAGGAGGGAGAAGACCTGCTGCTGGATGTCCATGCGGTGGATACGGATGGAGCCGCCGCCGATTTCCGAGCCGTTGAGGACGATGTCGTAGGCCTTGGATTTGATCGAGTGCAGCACGTCATGATCGGTGCTAGTGAGCTTGGCCAGGTCGGCGTCGTTGGGCGTAGTGAACGGGTGGTGCGTGGCGTTCCACTTCTTTTCGTCGGCGTCGTATTCAAACGCCGGGAAGTTGACGACCCAGACCCAGGACCATTCGGTCGAGGGTTTAAGCGAAAGATCCTTGGCCATTTTCAGGCGTAGTTCGCCGAGGACTTTGTGGACAACCGAGGATTTGTCGGCGGCGAAGGCGAGGAGGTCTCCTTCTTTGGCGCCGGTGCGGGCGATCAGGTCGGCGGCGATGGGTGCGAGGAACTTGGCGACGCCGGTGTCGAGGGTGTTGTTGGCGATGACCTTGGTGACGGCCAGACCCTTAGCCCCGAAGGTTTTGGACCATTCGGCCAGGGCATCCGTTTCCTTGCGGCTAAGTTTGGCGCCGCCGGGAACGACGATTGCTTTGACCATCGGTGCGCTCTTGAAGACGCCGAAGTCGGTCTTTTGACCGAGATCAGTGACATCGTGAAGCTCCATGCCATAGCGCAAGTCCGGACGGTCGGACCCATACTTGGTCATCGCGACGTCGTAATCCATGTGCTGAATCGGGCTGGGGATGTCGAGGTTTAGGATGTCCTTCCAGATTTTGCGCAGCAGTCCTTCCACGACACCGATGACGTTTTCGCGGTCGACGAAGGACATCTCCAAATCGAGCTGCGTGAATTCGGCTTGGCGGTCGGCCCGGGGGTCTTCATCGCGGAAGCAGCGGACGATCTGCATGTATTTATCCGTCCCGCCGACCATGAGAATCTGCTTGAAGAGCTGCGGGGATTGCGGGAGGGCGTAGAATTCGCCGGGCGAAAGGCGGCTGGGGACGATGAAGTCGCGCGAGCCTTCGGGAGTCGATTTGGTGAGGAACGGCGTTTCGATTTCCCAGAATCCTTTGTCGCCAAGATAGTCGCGCATGATCTTGGTCACGCGATACCGCGTCCGCAGCGTCTCCTGCATCTCTGGCCGGCGCAGATCGAGATAACGGTATTCCAGCCGTCGCTCTTCGTTGGGCAGCTCACGCTCCGCCGGCGTAAACGGCGGCGTCGGGGACATGGAGAGGACTTCCATCGACTTGACGCGCAGTTCGATTTCGCCGGTGGGGAGTTTCGGATTAACCAGCGATTCGCCGCGTGCAGTGACAGTGCCGGTGATGGAGACGACCCATTCGCTGCGAAGTTTGCGGGCGGTTTCGAGGGTCTCCTGACCGCAGAGATCGGCGTCGAAGACAAGCTGAGTCAGGCCGTCGCGGTCGCGCAGATCGATAAAGACGAGGTGTCCGCCGTGGTCGCGATAGGAGTGGACCCAGCCGGCGAGTTTGACTTCGCGGCCGACGTCCTGCTTCCGCAACTGGCCGCAGGTGTGGGTACGGTAACGGGTTTCAATAGCTTCCATAAATTTCTCAATCGTGAGGGTTTTGAACAAATCAGATTAACAGGCATGAGACGCGACGGTGGGCGCGGCGGCAGAATTGCTCTACCGCGCCTTCATATTCGCATCCGTATTTCGGTCCACACCGGTGGGCATAAGGGCAGCCATAATAGCGGCAAATGCCGTTGGCTGTCTATGCCACGCACCGATTGGCAACCGGGTTAATTGACCTTCCACGGTCCTTTTTTCAGCCATTCCCGGGCGACTTCCTCAGCCGGTTTATTTTCCGGCGTATATCCCCGGCGGTCTTCGTCTGATCCCTTGCCGCCATCCCCGGCGGTCCATTCCCAGAGCATAAAACCGCCGAGGTTCGGGTTGCCATACCAGCTTTTGAAGAATGCCTCGTACAATTTCCTCTGCAGCTCGTTGTCGATCGGCTCGGTCTCCTGCGTGTAATCCCAAGGCTCGCTCGCCGCGTTGCCCAGCGAACACCACCCAGCCTCCACCAGCAACAGCGGCTTCCCCTGCTTCCTGGCAAACGCAATCACATCGGATTGAATCTCCGCCCAGCGCTTCTGGATCGATTCGACCGTGATGTTCTTGCGGTCGACTTTTTTGCCGTCGAGTGTTGCCAGATCCCAGTAGCTGTTCATCCCCACCATATCGAGCTTGCGCCAGAACGGGACCGAGGTGTAATGGTCCCAGTTTGCAGAATAAGTAACCATGCCTTTGAAGACCGAACGGACTTTGCGGATGGTGGAATCCCATTCGTCGATCTTATTTTCCGTGCTCACCAGTTCCGATCCCAGCACGAAGACGTCGGCGTGATGCCCCTCGGCGATCCAGGCAAAATGCACCAGCACATCCCGATATGCCTCAAACCATTCATCCCAGCTTGTCGGCTTAATCGTCCCCCGCCACTCATCCCCCTGCGGATTATCCAGCAGAACGATTGGCATAATCACCACGCGCAGCTTCCGCAGCTTGGCATGGTCGATCAGCGCCCCCAACTGCTCCGGCGTCGGGGTCATCCGCATGTCCAGATAGATTCGGCTCGACGAGCCGTTCTCCATCCGCGCATCCACCTCAAACATCACCGTATCACACCCCAGTTCCGCGATCTCGTCGATCGACTTCTTATACTTATCAATCCAATCGACGCGCTGAATCTGCATCCCGGCCCCGCGCAGCGGCAGCATCGATTTGTCCACGCGCGACTTGCCGGTGTACGGAACGATCGGCACCCCGGCCAACCCGATTTCTTCCTGCGGCTCCGCTCCCGAAGCCACGCTCGCCGACGGCGGCGCGCCCGGAATCAGCACGCATCCAAGAACCACCACATACACCAGAAGCCCAACCACAATCGCAGCGCGTGAAATCATCGCCGGCCATGATAGAGGCAAATGCCGCCAACGTGAAGTCGCAGCAGGCTACATCGGGCGGGCAATCACGAATTCCGCCATCAGATCCAGCACGCGCCGCGCCTCCGAATCCGGCAATTCAGCAATCGCCCCGCGCGCCTCATCCACCAGCGCCCGGGCCCGGTCGCGGGCGTAATCAATCGATCCCGACGGCAAAATCAGGTTGCGAATCTTCTCCACCTGGTCCGGCACCCCCGCCGTCACGAGTGACCGCAACAGCGTGCGATGCTCCGCCGGCGCAGTGTTCAGAAAATGAATCATCGGCAGCGTCATCTTCCCTTTGGCGACATCAATCCCCAGCGTCTTCCCCACCACCGCCGTCTCCCCGACTAAATCGAGGATGTCATCTTGTATTTGAAACGCGATGCCCAAAGATCGCCCGAATCGCTCCATCTGCTTAGCCACCGCCGGCGTCGCCCCCGCCAGTTCGGCACCCAGCAAACAGCATGTTGCGCACAGCGCCGCCGTCTTGCGGCTGATGATGTCGAAATACGTCTTCTCATCCAGATCGAGATTGTTCCGATTCTCAATCTGCAAGAGCTCCCCCTCACAGACCGTATCGGTCGTATACCCGATCAACCGGCTCGCCCGCTGTGATTCCAGCGAAGAACACAAGTGATAGGAATGACTAATCAGATAATCCCCCAGCAACACCGCCGCTTCGTTCCCTTTCAGATGATTGATCGTCGCCCCCTTGCGGCGCAACTCCGCCTCATCCAGCACATCGTCATGCACCAGCGTCGCCATATGCACCATCTCGACCACCGTCGCGACGACGACGTGTGCATCGGTCAAGGTCCCCACCGCCTTCCCCGCCAGCAGCACCAGGCAAGGCCGCAACATCTTCCCACGGAATCGGCTCACATGCTTCACCAGCGTATTCACGCAGCGCAAATCCGACTGCAATTCCTCATTAAACAGTCGATCGACCTCGCGAAGCTGCGGGGCAATGCATTCAGTCAGGACGCTCATTGCAGGCGCGGTGCTCATGGTTACTGCGGGATTATAGAGAACGCACCGACTTGCTGCGACGGGTTATTGGAAGTTTCGTAATTATTGAAAGTCGCCGCAGTCGCCTACAATATCTGACGACATGGACCTGATCTATCTCGACAACAACGCCACCACGAAAATCGCCCCCGAAGTCCTCGCGGCGATGCTCCCCTATTTCGACCAGTGCTATGGCAACCCCTCTTCCGTCCACCGCTTCGGCCAGCTCGCCCGCCAGGCGATTGATGTGGCCCGCGAACAGGTCGCCGCTCTCATCGGCTCCTCCCCCGGCGAAATCATCTTCACCGGCGGCGGCACCGAAGCCGTCAACCTCGCCATCCGTGGCCTCCTCGCCTCCCGCTCCCCGCGCAAACGCATTGTGACCTGCCACGCCGAACACTCCGCCACCCGCGAGCTCTGCCAGCAACTCGCCAAGGAAGGTTTTGACATCGTCTGGCTCCCCGTCGACCAGCAAGGCCACATCAACCTCGACACCCTCGCCACCTCCCTCACCGACGACACCGCCCTCATCTCCCTCCTCTACGCCAACAACGAGACCGGCGTCCTCTCCCCCGTCGACCAAATCGCCTCCCTCTGCCGCGCCAAAAAAATCCCCTTCCACTGCGACGGCACCCAAGCCCTCGGCAAAATCCCCGTCGACGTCGTCTCCCTCGGCGTCGACGCCTTGTCCTTCGCTCCGCACAAATTCCACGGCCCCAAAGGCGTCGGCTGCCTCTACCTACGCCGCGGCGTCCGCCTGCGCCCGCAAGTCATCGGCGGCCCGCATGAATCGAGCCGGCGCGGCGGCACCGAAAACGTCCCCGCCATCGTCGGCACCGGCGTCGCGTGCGATCTCGCCCGCGCCTCATTTTCCAACGGCGATCTAACCCGCGTCGCCAACCTGCGCGATCGCCTGGAACGCGATATCCTCGCCGCTCTCCCCGACACGCAAATCCTCGGCGACACCGCCCACCGCGTCCCCAACACCACCAACATCGGCTTCTCCCGCCTCGAAGCCGACGCCATCGTCATCTCCCTCAGCGAACAATCCCTCTGCGTCTCCGCCGGCAGCGCCTGCTCCTCCGGCTCCCTCGAACCCTCCCACGTCCTGATCGCCATGGGCCTCCCCCCCCGCCTCGCCCACGGCGGCATCCGCTTCAGCCTCTCCAAATACACCACCGACCAAGAAATCACCCGCGCCCTGCAGATCCTCCCCCCCGTCATCCAACGCCTCCGCGCCATCCTCCCCGTCGGCGCGCAGTAAAATCTTCTTTTTCCAAAAAATCGAGTCAAAAGCATCAATTTTTGTCTTGCATACTATGCCACACAAACTATAAGCTCCAACCATGCGAGTAGAACGTGAACTCATGCGTGGCGCCGGACCGGCCGCCATCCTGCGTCTCCTGGAGCCCGGCGAACGCTACGGCTATGAACTCGTCCGCCTCCTCGAACGCCAATCCAACGGAGTTCTGGCGATGGGGCAATCGACGCTTTATCCGCTTCTGTACAACCTTCAAGCCAAAGGCTTGATCGCTGCGCGGATCGACCGCACGCAAGGTCCGCGCCCGCGAAAATATTATCGCCTGACCGACAAAGGCAAACGACAGCTCGCCCGCGATCGCCAGCAGTGGGAGGCTCTCTCGGCTGCGATGAGCAAAATCGGCGTCATCCCGGCATAATTTATCGGAGCACCACATGAGCCACACCCCGGCGTCTGTCCATCGCATCTCACGTGTTCGCCAGATTTTCCGCACGCCGCTTCTCGACCTTCTTCGCGGCCGATTGATTGACCCCGTCATTGCAATCGACTTTCAATCAATCCTCGCTGCTTGCGGACTTCCGCTGCCTATTACTGATCTAGTTGCCGACGTCATTCGCCGCACGCGTCTATGGCGCAGCGAAAAATCCGACGTCGCCAGCGAACTTGTCTCCCATTTCGCCGAAGGTCTTCACACCGGCGTATCTCCCGAAGAAATCCTCGCCAATTTTGGCGATCCACGCCGTGCCGCTCGACTGATCCGCCGCGCCAAGCTCCGCAACCGTTCTCTCTCCTGGCATGTCTGCCGTTTTATCTGCTTCAGCTTCCTGGCGATTTGTCTATTCTACGGTCTTTTGGCCGTCTACTACTACAGTGGAAAACCCGCACCCTCCGTTGATTATATCGCACAACTCAATCAGCCCATTCTCGCTACTCCTGTCAAGCAGCGTGCCTGGCCTCTTTATCGCCAGGTCATTCTCGATCTCTCCCTGACTTCGCCTGCGCAGTCCGACTACAACGGCGAATTCAGCCGCATGCTCGACGCCCGTCCCGGCTCCAAACGCTGGCCTGCTCTGCAGGCATGGCTTGTTCAACATCGCGCCGACATAGATCTCCTTCACCGCGCCGCCGATCAGCCTCAACTCGGCTTCGTCCTCGGCCCCGGCGGCTCCGCCGATGATCCCGCCATCTTCCCCGGCCAGCCATTATCCCGCGTCACCCCGATGTACGACGTCGCCATGCCGATACTTAATCCGATACGCGAATTCGCCCGCATTCTCTCCGCCGACGCCGAGGCCGCCTGCGACCTTGGCGACCGCGTCCGCTTCCTCCGAGACATGTGCTCCCTCTTCCAACTAACCAATCAGACGCTCCAGCACCCCTCTCTGGTTGCCCAACTCGTCTCTGCCGGCATCCGCGCCATCACCTACGATCAACTCGGCCGAGCGCTCTCTTCATCTCACGTCTCCATGTTTACCGACATCGATCTCCGCGATCTGGCTCATCAGCTCATCGGACCTCAAGTTGCCGCCGATCTGTTCGATCTCAACGATGAACGCATCTTCTTCCACGACATTATTCAACACATGTACACTATCTCCAGCCTTGGCGGCGGTCATCTGACACCACAAGGCTTCCAACTCGTCAACCGCATGACCTCTTTCCCTCAGCAAGCCGTTCCGTTGAGAACTCTCGCAGCCGTTGTAGAACCCGCCTCCCTTATCCTGATCGCATCGCGCGATCAGATCCTTCACCGTTATGACCACTTCATCGACCAGGCCCAATCCTTGCTCCACCAACCCCTCCGCCAAGCCGATTGGGCAACATGGAATCAAGAACTCAATTCACTCAAACAAATTTCACTTTCCACGATTCATAACTATCCCATCGGCAATTTTCTTCCCTCTTTCTCCCGCACAGCCGTTACCGCCGAACGCTGCCTCGGCTTGCGCGACGGCCTGCTCTGCGCCATCGCCCTCGAATCCTACCGCCGCCACCACGACGGCCATTACCCCGCCTCCCTCGACGCCCTTACCCCCAGCCTCCTCCCCTCCATCCCCGTCGACCGCATTACTGGCGGCCCCGTCCACTACATTCTCCACGACAACCATCCCATCATCTACAGCCTCGGCGACGATCACATCGATAATCAAGGCACACCCCCCATCAAATATCCCTACAACGCTGCCCAATGGAATAGCCACAACCCCTCCCTCGGCGACTGGATCCTCTATCCCGATCCCAGCGACACCCCACGAATCGAAAATTGAATAAGCCATTTCACGCGAGGTTTTTTCCCACACCATTAACCGCTTCGTGGTCTTTGTGATCTTAGTGTCTAAACTCCCCCTCCCCCCCGCTGGACAACGCCTCACCTCCCAGTGAGACTTTCCCCGCCATGCCTCCTCTCCCTCCCGAATTCTCCCACCGCGCCGACCTCGGCCTGCTGCTCGTCGGCCTCGCCCTCCTCTACATCGCCTCGCGCTCCGCCGTCGACGCCCTCCTCTCCCCCGACGATCCCTCCCCCGGCCGCCGCGCCTTTGCCCACCACCTCCCCATCGCCGCCATCACCATCGCCGCCATCCTCCTCCACCAGCCCATCCTCGCCATCGCCACTCTCTTCGGCACCTCCGTCGCCAGCCTTGCCCTCGGCTGCGGCTCCATCGCCCTCTCCTCTAACACCGTCATCGACCCTCCCCCCATCTGGCGACGCCTCTGGCCCTTCACCGTCGTCGTCGCCATCCTCTCTTTCCTCGTCGGCCTGACTGGCACCCTCGAACCCACCCACGCCATCCTCTTTTTCGCCGAAGGGATCGTCCTCTTCCTTCTCTGGCAAGACCACCCTTCTTCTCCCACGCCCGACGCTCCCACCCCGCGCCGGCGTATCCGCCCGATCCTCCTCTTCCTCTCCATCCTCCTCACCGTTGTCGGCGCCTGGGCCACCTCGCGCGGCGCGATCGATCTCTCCCACACCGCCCGCTTCGTCACCCTCGGCACCGTCGCCGCCACCATGATCTCCCCCATGCTCATCCTCCCCATGCTCGGCACCGGTGTCACCCTCGCCGAACGCGGCTCCCCCGCCGCGGCCGTCACCACCCACATCGCCATCCCCTTCCTCAACCTCTGCCTCTGGCTCCCCATCCTCATCGCCGGCACCTACCTCTACCCCGCGCCGCCGCCCCCACCCATGCCCACCACGCAGCCGACCACACAACCTGCGACACAACCGGAAGAATCCCCCGAACTCCCCCCCGCTCCCCAGCTTCTCTTCCCCATTCTCACCTGGCGTCTGGACACCATCGTCCTCCTGGTTTTAGGCCTGGTCCTTCTCCCCCCCGCGATCAATCGCTGGCCCCTCGCCCGCCGCGACGGAATCTTCATGCTGCTGATCTACGTCGCCTACCTCATGGTCCTCTCCGCCTCCGGTAGGCACTGAGGATCTTCGCTGTACATCTTTTTCCCCGATGCCATACTGTCTGATCTCATGACCACCGCTGAATTGCGCCGGCTGGATCACCAGCATCTGTGGCATCCCTTTACCCATATGTCGCTCTGGCTCGACGACGAGCCGGTGGTGATTGTCGCGGGCGATGGGATGTACTTGATTGATTCAGACGGCAATCGCTATCTCGATGGCGTCTCGTCGCTCTGGTGCAACGTGCACGGACATCGCGTCCCGGAGATTGATCGCGCGGTCCAAACGCAGCTCGGAAAGATCGCGCATTCAACAATGCTCGGCCTAAGCAATGAGCCGGCCATCGTTTTGGCCGATCGCCTGATGCGCATCGTTCCGCCGAACTTAAAGAAAGTCTTCTATTCCGACGCCGGCGCGACCAGCACCGAGATCGCTTTTAAGATGGCGGTGCAATATTGGCACAACGTCGGCAGGCCTGAGAAACGCGAATTTGTCGGATTCGCCGAGGCGTATCATGGAGATACCTTCGGCGCGATGTCGGTGGGACGCACGGAAGCGTTTCACCGGCCTTATCTTCCGATGTTATTTAAAGTGCATTTCGCCCGGACGCCCTTCGTCTATCGCAGCGCAACCCCCGACGATCCCGAGGCCGTAAAACGCGCCTGCCTGGCAGAGTTAGAACGGATATTCATTGAGCACGGGCCACGCATTGCGGCGGTCTGTATCGAACCACTCGTACAAGGTGCCGCCGGAATGATCGTCCAGCCGGAGGGATTCTTGCGCGAAGTCCGCCGACTGGCCACAAAGTATGAGGTTTTGCTGATTGCCGACGAAGTGGCCGTGGGATTTGGCAGGACGGGGACGATGTTTGCCTGTGAACAGGAGCAGGTCCAACCGGATCTCATGTGTGCGGCCAAAGGAATCACCGGCGGCTATCTCGCGCTGGCAGCGACATTTGCAACGCAGGAAATCTTCGATGCATTTTTAGGCCAGCCTTGGGAGGGGAAAACATTTTTTCATGGACACACCTATACAGGAAACCCGCTGGCGTGCGCGGCGGCGGTGGCTTCGTTAGATTTATTTAAAAGGAATGATTTGATGGGGCGGGTGCGACGGAATGCCGTTGAGCTTGGTGGAATGCTGACGGAACTGCGGGGTTTGCCTTGGGTTGGGGATATTCGGCAGAAGGGGTTGATGGTGGGTGTAGAGTTAGTCCAGGAAAAAGAAACCCGCCGGGCGTTTAACGCGCGACGGCGGGTGGGGGCTGAGGTTTGCAGGCGTATCCGCAGGCACGGCGTGATGTTACGGCCGCTGGGAGATACGGTGGTTTTGATGCCGCCACTGGCGATGGAGAAGGAGGATTTACAGCGGATGGTGGCGGCGCTGGCGGAGGAGATTACCGCCCTAAAGCTTTAAGGACGATGAAGATAAGGATAGCGCCGCCGAAACCGCCCCCACAGAGGAGATAAAGCAGCGACCAGCCAGCGGCGGCAAGCGAAATAGCGGTGGAAAGTATCTCTAACATGATGTTTTCCCTCTGCTTAGGCGGCTTATGGTGGGCGGCCTGAGCGGTTAGTGGTTAATGATCCGAGAGGGAGCAAAGCAAAGGGCGTGCTTGGCGGGAAGAAAAGTGGGCGATAAGGGACTTGAACCCCTGACCTTTCGGGTGTGATCCGAACGCTCTAGCCAGCTGAGCTAATCGCCCGTGTGTTGTGGGGGCATTGTATGACTCGGGGCGGGATTGTCCAGCGGAAGGACATAATGGCGTAACATGATTGTTTTCATAGAGTTAAGAGGGTCCGATAAATTGAAATTGAGGTGAAGTAGTCGATTGACAGGGGTTGGGGGGGGAGATATAGTCAGCCGCGTCGTTGGTGTAGTTTGCGATTATCACATTGAGACTAAGCGGCTTCATGCCGTGGCGCACTTCCGGAGGTGGATAGGAGCCACCCCTCCGGAAGTCTTTTTTTGGTATTCAGGGTTTGACGGGGAGTGGGGGTGGGCGTACGGAAGTCGTGGGAAAGTTGTAAAAAAGTCATAAGAAACGACCATTTTTTTGGGTGGTTTTAGCGATGCCTTTGACGAAGCTGGATGTGGTGGGGGCGCTGGTGGTGATTGACTTGCAGAAGGGGATTGTGGGGATGCCGACGGTGCATCCGACGGGGGAGATTGTGGAGAGGGCGGCGCGGATGGCGCGGGCGTTTCGGGGGAGGGGTTGGCCGGTGGTGTGGGTGCATGTGACGGGGGTGAAGGAGAGGAGGACGGATGCGGGGCCGGGGAAGTTTACGCCGGCGGGGGATTGGGCGGAGATTGTGGAGGGGGTGGGAAGGGAAGAGGGTGATCATGTGGTGGAGAAGCGGACGTGGGGGGCGTTTCTTGGGACGGATTTGGATGCGTATCTGCGCGGCAGGGGGGTGAGCCAGGTATTTATGGCGGGGATTGCGACGAGCATCGGAGTCGAGTCGACGGCACGGAGCGCGTATGACCTGGGGTATCATGTGGTGTTTGTATTAGATGCGATGACGGATCGGGATGCGGAGTCGCATCGGCAGAGCGTGGAGAAGATTTTTCCGCGGATGGGGGAGACGGTGATGGCGGAGGAGGTGGTGGAGCGGGTGGGGAGTTTGGCGGGGTGAAATTGTGGGGAGAGAAGAGATCGCGATGGCCGCGAAGGGAGGACGCGAAGAAATCACCCGAAGGGGAGGTAAAAGTGCCTTTGATTGGTGTCACTACGAGCGAGGGTCGAGACGATCGGTGGTGTTCCCTTGATCGTCGCCGCTTTTGAGCTTCCCAGATAAAATCACGAGTTTTTGTTGGCGGGATTTGAATTATTGGATTGTTTTAGCTGAGATGTCGTGTAGGCTTAGGATGTCGGGCTTGCCTTTCTCCTATTACTATTTTGTGGCGGAATATCAGTGCGAAAAAAGCGTCAAAGACAGTGCGCCCTTCTTCAGTTGGAAACATTGGAATGCCGCACGCTCTTTAGCGCTCCCCCGATCACGTCTGCCCCTGAGGCACAAGTTGCCGTCACGGATGTACAAGCTCTCCTGGCCGATCCGACGCGCGACAATATCGTTTATATGCTGGCGGGCAACCGCGTCACGACCATCAACACGGATCTTGCTCAATCCACGGCTTGGTCGAATACTCAGTCTCCTGGCGATTTCATTGCCGTGTCGCCGGCTGGTGACCGTCTGTACATCTCTGAGCCAGCTACCTCTTCGATTGAAGTGCTCTCTTTACCTGACTTGGCCCATCTCAATTCCTTTCAGCTCAACGTCGATCCCGGCTCCATTGCCGCTGGCGTGAATAACCAGCTCTACATCGCGACGGCCGGTGGTCAGTCTCAACAACTTATTCAACTCAATACAGTCACCGGCATTTCGGCCGTTAGCTCGTCGTTGTGGGGGAATAACCAACTCCGCGCGGACGCGGACGGGACTCACATCTACACCATGCTTATTGATAGCGGTGGCGGGGGCGGCCTCACAGTCGACGAATACGACGTGACCGGCTCGGTGCCGATCAAGACCAACTCGTATCCGGTCGACTACTCGAACTCCCAGGATTTCCAGGTCGATGCTTCTCACCGTGTTGTTTTCACTGCTAACGGTGGCGTCTATGGGGTCGGTGTTACCAACATGGACACGGATGCCCGAGCGGACTGGCTATTTGACGAATCTGCATACGGCTCGTCCGTTGCTCTCTCGACCGACGGGAGTACTGTTTTCTCAGCCGGTGCAGGAAGCGACAGCTATATTCAATCGTATAACGTTGACACTGGGGAAAACGAAGCCAACTATCTCACGTCCCCTTATTCGGTCATGCCGCGTCTGCTGACAGTGACCGCTAATGGACGCATCCTGTACGTCGGCAGCCTCGACATTAACCAAGATCCCAACGAGCAGCTCACCCTGATTGGCTCCAGTACGCTGGCGATCAATAATATCCCCAACGCTCGCGCTACCAGCACCATCACTCCCGGAAATAACTTCGCGACCGTTTCGTTCGACGCTTCCACTTCCGATCCCGACATTGGCAATTCTATTACCTCATATGCTTGGGACTTCGGGGATGGCCAAACCGGCACGGGAGTCACCGCGCAACATGCCTACACTACTCCAGGGCAATACTCCGTGACACTCACCGTCACCAGTACGAATACACTCACCGATTCTTATTCCTTCGTAGTCTCCCCGTCTTTGACGGCCCGATTGAACGGCCCGTACGGTCTCATCTCCGGTCAATCCATCCCCTTCACCGCTGCCGGCTCTAATAGCGATTTCGGCCCGATCGTCACCTACGAGTGGGACACCAACTACGACGGCACATCCTTCTCAACCGACCTCACCGGCGCCTCACCCACGTTCAACGCCGCCGGCATCCCCGGCAACTCAACGCGCACGCTGGCGTTGCGCATCACCGATTCGGCAGGGAACTCGACTATCGCCACCACAACGATCACGATCGCCGCGGTCAACATCAACGCTGTTATTTTGGGCCTGCAATCCGTTCTTTCGGATTCATCCCTGAGTTTATCGGGGCAATTTTCCACCAGCAATTTTAGCCGGATCACTTCGTACGAATGGGACACCGATTACGACGGTAGCACCTTCGTTCCGCTCATCTCCGGATCCACTCCAACAATCTCCACGACAGGCTGGCTCGGCGGCACCAACCGCATCATTGCGCTCCGCGTCACCGATTCAGGCGGTAATGTCGCACTGGCGACGACTTCGATCACGGTCATCAATATTCCGCCTACCGCTACTTTAACCACTTCTCCCGCCCCTACGTTCGGCTCTTCCGTTACTCGGTTTACGGTCACCTATCGGGACGAGCACGGTATCGACCTCGCGACACTGAATTCGTCCAACGTGGTCATCACGGATTCCAACGGTTTGACTTACCCCGCCAGTTTTATTTCTGAAACGACTTCCAATTCTCCGACACATGATGTTGCCGCCATTTATCAGATTTCATCACCACGAGGCGGATGGGATGGCAACGCGAATGGGCTATATACGGTCAATCTAAACACGAATGCGGTCACAGATGATTCTTCGGCTTCGGTTCCTGCCGGGGTTCTCGGAACATTCAGCGTGATGCTGCGGGCACCTGATGCACCGGATCTGCGGGTTGCTTTTTTATCCGCCGTCCCGGCGAAAATGAATGCGGGCACACACTTTCAAGTTACCCTCCGCGTTTCTAACGACGGCGATCGCGATCTGGCCAGCTCAATGATGGCATTGCGACTGTACGCCTCGACGAACGGCGTGCTTAACGAGGGCGATATCTCGATCGGCATCGTGAGCAAACGCCTCTCGCTCAAAAAAGGTGATTCTGAAATTTGGACTCTTACTGCCACGGTTCCTTCCCTCCGCGCTAGCGGGGAATACCATCTTTTGGCTGACGTTGACAGCAGCTCGCTCATTAAAGAACGCAACGAAAAAAACAATGTAGTAAAAGCCAAGGCTCCGGTCGACTTCATTGCGCGCACTCCCGACCTCGGCGTTGAATTTGGCGTCAAGCGCACTATTGTTTCTGTGGGCCAGACGATTCCGGTGTATCTTCGTTTGACCAACGATGGAATTGTCACGGCCGCTGGCCGACTGGCTGTGCGCATTTATGTTATGACGACGTCTCAACCCAACTTCGCGGTTGATCCCTTTGTCCTGCAGACGTCCTATTCAATTAACCTTCGCCCGGGTGCTCAGGAGACGGTTCCTGCTTTTTTTGCAGCTCCGGCTGCTCTGGCTGGCCATTCGTACCTTTTCTATGTCCTTATCAATTCCGCATCTCTTGGTGATAACAACCATGCCAACGATGCATCCATCGCGCGCAATTGGGTCACTATTCGCTAAATCGGGCCGATGGTCTGAGAAGAAGAAGTCTCTTTAATGTTGTGCAGATATGTCGAAGGGAATGCGCTACGGGAAATCGGCTTAATCCGTGTTTGCTTTTGGTAGGCTTGGCCAGTGCCAGCGAGGGAACTGGCGTTCGAGATCGCCCATGGCTTCGCCGGCGAGGTCCCATGTTGTAAATGGGCCCAGGTGAAGGAGCTTGCCCTGGGAAATGAAGTCTACGCTGGGTGGGTCGGCAAAGGGGCCGAAGCGGACTTGAACGGTCTGGTCGATCGGCAGTCGCGGGAGGGAAGAAAATTGTGAATTGCGCCCGGTAATGATCAGGCTATTGTTGAACTTCCAGGTTTCGGTGCGGCGGAAGTGCAATGTCAAATGCCATAAAATAATGGCCCCGAGGCCGGTCCAAAGAGGGACAAAAAAGAGCAGGAACAGTGTTTCTGAGGTTGATCCGTCAAGATGCGGGCCTTTGTGCGGTGGGCCGCCGGTCAATGCGGTGAGAATCATCCAGCCGAGGAAGATGATGCTGGCGAGCCAAAGGCAGAGCCATAATGTCCAGAACGCCTTGGTGGCGATGGTGAAGCGTGGACCTTGCAGCCGCTGCAACTGGAGGCGCAGTTCGCCATCGGCAATGGTGATGGCTTTGAAAGAGATGATGGGCAGAGGCGGCAGGTTGTAGCCAGCGGTATTGAACCCATCTGAAACCGCACTCAACAGAGCGGTTCCGGCGGGTTCGATGAACCAGTGGGGGAGACGGCGGCGCAGTTCGGCTTCGCAACGGCTGGCCAACGCTTCGGAGCGAAATGGACCTAGATAGAGGTTTCGGTTCCCGGCGGATAAGTCGATCACGTATTTCCCGCCGATGATGTTCACGATGGCGCGAATGTGGCCGGAGCCGGCCAGGAGGTCGGGCAGTTCGGTTCCGGTCATATCCATCGGCGGACGAACAATGGTGTTTGAGAACGACCAGCGTTCGTTACCACCAAGGCCGGCCAGTTGCGCTTTGTCTTGCTGAAAGGTACGCCAAAGGAAAAGACCGGTGAAGCCGGCCAATAGAGGCCACAAGAGAATAGGGATTCCGGTTGAATGCGCGGAGTGGCGCGAAACGATGCCGGCTGGCGGTGGGGTGTGGGGCCTTGAGAAGGAGTCACGGATCAACAGGATCGGGAGGAGTGCTGCGAAAGCAGTCGAGAGGATCAGGATGAAAAAAGTTGTAATGCGCTGCCGGCGGATCAGGACTGTGAACGGGTAGCCGCTGGAGGGATCGATTTGAAAATCGACTATGGGAATGTATGAAACATAATGCCTCGCCCACGGTGGCAGGTTGCTGTGCATGGTTGGGGGATTATACCGAATGCGCTGCGGGCGGGGCTGGTGGAGAAGGCGGAGGATTAGGCGTGGGTGGTGAATGTGGGGATGGGGAATGGGTGGTGAAGAGGGCGGAGAGGTTGGGGTTGGAGTTTACGTTGCGGGGGGCAGGGAGGCCGAGGAAGGATGGAAATCAGTGATGTCCCCCTCTAGATTTTTCAGTGATATTCTTTTTAGCTCTTTCGTTGGGGAGGCAGAGTATGTCAGAGGGCAGGATTTTTTCGGAATCGCCGGCTGATGATGAGGGAGGCGAACAAGACGGCTCCGCCGAGGGCGGAGGTGGGTGGGGGGACTGCGGTTCCAATTCCGGCGTCGGCGAGGCGGTAAGAGATGCCGTTGCCGAAGTCGAAATCGGCATCGGCCAGGATGTATCCGAGGTTATTGATGTTGGCGGTATCGTCCAATGCGAAAGATCCAATGACGAGTTCCTGTGCGGGGGCGAGAGTGCCGATGGTGGAGGCGACAGTTACAGCGACACCTTCGTTGTAGGCGGCATCGCTGGCGAAGGCGCCGTCCGGCTGGGTCAGGTAAGAATCGGGGACCATGTATGCCATTCGCAGATCGCTGTAGCTGGCGGTGAGGGTGGAAGACAGGTTGGTGACGGAAACGGTCATTGTGTGGGCCACGGGATTGTAGTTGTAGCTGTAACCGATAGTGGGGTCGCTGAGGTCGACGCTTGATCCGGTGGGGGATCCGTTGGAGGTGAACTGATATGACACGGCGGTGTCGCTGGCAAATTTTGATTCCCATTGGACAGCGACGTTATCGCCGGGAGCGAAGGTGACCGAGCCGGTGCCGAAGCTCATTTCACCGGTTCCGGCGTTGTAGGATTGATAGGGCATTCCGGTAGCGGTGGGAGGGTTGCCGGTAAGGGGGGTGTGTACGAGGTAGACATGGAGATCGTTGGCACCGACGGCGTCGCCGGGAACGGTTGCAGTCTGAAAATGGACATAGTCGGAGGTAAACCAAGTCCAGCGGTCGGAAAAGGAGCTGGCATGTGCGAAGGCGCATGATCCAAGTAAGGTTATTGAAAAGGCCAGAAGACGACGTGATGAAGTTGCCATGGCTTCTCCTGTGCTGCGTGGTTTGAAAGAGGCGGACGGAGTTGAAATTAGATTGCGTTTGCCTCTGCGATCACCCCGGTGAGCGGGAAAACCTGAGGGCCTTAAAAAATGCAATATATTGCCAAATGCAGAGATGATCAAGCAAAAAGTATTTTTGTATGAAACGGGTCGTGCGCCGTTTTGCCCAATATCGGGATTCATTTAATCTACGTGAGGAAATAAACTCCGCTCGCGATTTATATGGGCCTAGTTCATGGACGTTATCTGCGTGATGTTGTTGTTATAATTCTATTCCATGTTCATAATCCGGGAATTTTTGTTGGCAGACTATGCGGCGGCGTATTTGCTCTGGCAGTCCACTGAGGAGGTTGGTCTGAACGAGTCTGATAGCGAGCAGGCGATTGGTGAATTTCTGCTACGAAATCCGAAGCTGAGCGCGGTTGCGATGGGGAAGGAGGGTGAGTTGGTCGGGGCCGTGCTGTGCGGGCATGATGGTCGTCGTGGGTATCTTCATCATCTGGCGGTTGCGCGTGCATATCGGCGTCAGGGGATTGGGCACGCGTTGCTGGATCACTGCTTTGCGGAGCTTGCTAAGCAGCATGTCCAGAAGTGCAATATTTTTTTGTATGCCAACAATACAGTGGGTCAGGCATTCTGGTTGCACAATGGATGGCATATTCGTGAGACTCTTCGGCTCGTGCAGAAATCGGTTCCTCATTCGGGATAGGAGGAATCGTGGGTCACTGAGAATTTATTTCATGGGAGCAGCGTGGGGGTATTGAGTGGGCCGCGGCTAAAAGGATGGACTTTTTTTAGTTAATGTGGAACCGGATATCATGTCATGGTATTGAGAAAATGAAGTTGCAGGGAGTTCATTGAGCAAAGGGATATATGCAAACGAGATTTTTTTGGGCTGGAGTTGTGATGGTTTGGGGGGGAATCGTGGGGAATACGTTTGCGGAGACGACAGGGGGGAGTGGGGATCGGCCGAATATTTTGCTCATAATCGCGGATGATCAGGGGTATGGGGATTGTTCGATTTATCCGGAGCATGCGGCGGATGTGAAGACGCCGAAGATGGATGAGATTGGGAAGGCGGGGGCGGTTTTTACGGATGGGTATGTGACGGCGCCGGTGTGTTCGCCGTCGCGGACGGGGATGATTACGGGGAGGTATCAGGAGCGGTGGAATGTGGAGGCGGGGTGGAGGACGGCGCTTCCCGAGCGGGCGACGACCATCGCGGAGCATCTGCGGGCGCTGGGGTATGCGACGATGATGATCGGGAAGAATGATTTTGGGATGCATTTGCCGTCGAAGGAGGATCGGCGGTATCCGATGAATCATGGGTATGATCATCTGCTGGGGTTTGAGGCGCATGCGCACGATTATTTTTTGTTGACGAGTAAGATCGAGAAAGAGGCGAATCATCCGCACGATGTGAGTGCGAATGTCGGGCCTTTGGATTTTGATCGGACGGAGAAGGATTTTCCGGGGGCGTATACGACGGATTTGTTTACGGATGCGGCGATTGATTTTGCGAAGACGAATGTGGCTGCGCACAAGCCGTTTTTTACTTATCTGGCGTACAACGCGGTGCATGATCTGGTGGAGCAGACGCCTAAGAAGTATTTGGACCTATATGGGGTGAAGCCGATTCCGTTGTATGAGCCGTCGATGGGTTCTTATCTGGATTACTATCACATTTATAACAAGCTGGGGAAGGTGAATGAGACGGATATGCGGAAGTATTATCTGGCGGATTTGGCGTGTCTGGATGAGAACGTAGGGAGATTGCTGGGGGCGTTGGATCAGATGGGGATTGCGGAGAATACGCTGGTGGTGTTTATTTCAGATAATGGGGGTTCGCCGAATACGGGGGGGAATTGCCGGCCGCTGCGAGGGTCGAAGTTCACGACGTTTGAGGGTGGGGTGCGGATACCGTTTATGATTAAGTGGCCTGGGAAGATAAAGGGGGGGCAGATGATTTCTGAGCCGGCGATGTCGATTGATTTATTGCCGACGTTTGTGGAGGCGGCGGGGGGGACGATCAAGCCTGAGGAGGAGATTGATGGGGTGAGTTTGCTAGGTCGGGCGGAGGGGAAAGAGGATGATTCGTTGTCGGGGAGGACGTTGTATTGGAAGTTTTTGAAGCAGTGGGCGATTCGACGGGGGGAGTGGAAGCTGGTGGTGGGGAAGCAATCGGTGCATAAGACGGTGGAAGCGAGTTGGGTGCTGGGGGGGCCGGATTCGGATAAGCCGCAGTTATTTAATTTGAAGAGCGATGTGGCGGAGCAGAAGGATGTGAGTCAGGAGCATCCGGAGATCGTGAAGGAGTTAACGGAGAGTTATAAGAAGTGGGAGGGGAGGCATGGGGAGTGGGGGCATGGGGAGCCGGGGAAGTATTGAATGGGTGAATGAAGAAAGACCGGTCGCGAGCGACCGGGCTAAACTGGGAGGGAGGTTAGCGTATGATTTTTAGGAGGGTACCTGCGCCGGGGGCGAGCCAGATGTTTTCGCCGTCGAAGGAGGCGAGGGTGCCGGAGTAGGGGGAGATTTTGAGGACCTGTTTGGCGGGGGTGCGGAAATCGAGTGCGACGGGGGCGGAGTGGTAGACGTCTTTGTTGACGATCATGATGTATTGGGAGCCGTCGTCGTGGGTGAATTCGCCGACCATGAAGTTGGGGGAGCCGGCGGAGGTGAGCCAGGAGTCGGCAGGGGGGGATTGGCAGCCGGGGGTGGGGGAGAAGTGGTAGACGCGGGTGGAGGTGAGGTGGTTGAGGGTGGGGGCGAGTTTTTGGACCTGGAGGTTGACGGATTGGAGGCTGGCCCAGGTGGAGGTTTCGTGGTTGAACTGGTCGACGGGTGCGGAGCGGTAGTTGCCGGTGGCGGGGCAGAAGTAGGTGAAGTAGGCCAGGCCGCGACCGCCGTAGGCGAGGGTGGTGTAGATTTCGAAGCGGAGATCGGCGTCGGAGGGTGGGCGGTAGGAGAAGTGACCACAGGTCAGGACGATGTTCCAGAAGGGGATGTGGTGGTTGACGGAGGCGTCGTGGATGGCCTGGAGGTTGGAGAAGTATTCGGGGCGAATGGTGGCATTGTCGAGGAGGGAGTAGTTGTCGTAAGAGAGGATGGTGGGGTGGCAGGTGGCGATGAATTTTTCGAGGTAGTCGGAGTAGTCCTTGGAGGCCATCTGGCCGGGGGTGGCGTAGTTGGGGAAGAGGTTGATGTAGGGCCAGACGCCCGGTTGTTTTTCGTGGATGAGGGAGGCGATGGCGCCGAGGGAGGGGAAGAGGGAGGCTTCGGGTTCGTCGCGGAGGTAGTAGCCGAAGACGGTGGGGTTGCCTTTGAGTTCGGCGGTGAGGGAGTCGATGTTTTTGGTGGCGACGGCGGTGTCGATGGGGTGGGACCAGTCGTAGTTGCTGGCGCGGGGGTCGGAGACGATGGCTTTCATGCCGGCGGCTTGAACGGAGGAGAGTTGTTGGATGGTAGCGAAGCCGGCGACGGTGAGGCCGCAGTCGTGCATGCGGGAGAGGAGGGCGGGGTCGCTCGGGACGGAGTTCCAGGCCATGATGGGGAAGAAGGAGTCGTCGGGGGGAGCCGAGGCAAGGGTGGTCAAGGGGAGGAGAGCGAGGAGGGCGCCGGTGAGGAGGGTTTTCTTCATGGGAGTGTGTACACGCGAGGGGGGAGGTTGTTGGGGAGAAGAGATCGCGATGGGCGCGAAGGGGCGAAGGAAAACGCGAAGGAAGAGGGAATTAG
>DASRRR010000085.1:0-48189 GCA_035656825.1 Tepidisphaeraceae bacterium
TGGGGAGGGAGGGGGATTTATTTCGGATGCCGCTGACGCCGATGACGGCACAGGAGATTGCGCGGAAGCTGGATTGTTCGATGATTACGCGGAAGGTATCGAATGATATTTATGCGCATGCGGCGGTGAAGCTGGAGCCGCGACCACTGACGGAGAAGCGTGAGGCGGTGGAGACGTTGTATCAGCACAATCAGATTGTGGAGGGGCAGCTTCAGGAGATGAAAGCGAAGGGGGGGGATTTGGTTGCGGGGCAGAAGAAGGATGTGGTGATTACGCCGCTATTGAAGAATAAGCCGGGGAAGGTGGCTATTTATGGGTGGCATAAGTTGGATGGGAAGGCGATTCAGCCGTTGTATCTGGGGCATGTGAACTGGTATGTGGATTATTCACATGGGATTCGGCTGATGTCGAATCATCTGGTGGTGGATGGGAAGGAGATGACGGTGGGGGAGGTGCTGACGAGTTCGACGCTCAGCAGCCTGCTGTCGGATGAGGGGGTGTTTGTGACGGCGCAGTATCCAACGACGCAGGCGGCGACGACACGCAATTAGGCATGTCGGCGGGAGAGGCGGAAGGCCGCCAGGGTGGAGAGGAGGGCAAGGCCGGCGTAGGCGGAGGAGGGGAGGGGGACGGCGGGGGGGTCATTGGAGGGGAGGGAGGTGAATTGGCGGACGAGGGTGAGGTCGCTGTCGGAGGAGTCGGAGAAGAGGAAGTCGCCGGTGAGCGGGTCGATGAGGGCACCTTCAGCGGTTTGCAGACCGGTGAGGAAGGTTTGACGGGTGGAGAGGATGGGGTCGCCGTTGGCGTCGATTTGATAGGAGGAGACATCGCCGGTGTTGTATTCGGTGATGAGGACGGAGTTGGTGGTGAAGAGGGGGGTGGAACCGGCCTGGACGTAGGTGAACCCTTCGGGGCCGGTGGCAGCGGGGAGGTTGACGGTGGTGGGGGAGATGGTGACGTTGTAGTAGCCGCCGGCGGTGGGGGTGAGCGTGCCGGTGTACCAGATGCTGTCGGAATAGGAGGCGAGTTTGAAGGTTGTGGTGGAAGAGGAGAGCCAGGTCGGGAGGAAGGAGAGAGCGCCGACGGAGGAGCCGACGCCTGGGGTGGTGAGGCTGACGTTGTGACCGGAGGTGGTGGAGCCGGGTTGGATTTCGCCGATGCGATTGTCGGGGAAGCTGGTGTAGAAGAGGATGCCGTTGGGACCGAAGGCGAGACCGCCGTCGATGCCGCCGGTAGTGGAGCAGGCGTAGGCGGTGAAGACGGGGTTGGAGAAGCCGGTGATGTGGTTTTGGGCGTCGCGGAGGACGCTGACGGAATAGATGCCGGCGTTGGTGGAGAGGGAGTTGGTGCCGATGAGGAGGGTATTAGGGTCGTTGGGGAGGAAGGTCATGCCGCCGTAACCGGTGGGGAGACCGGCGATGGTGCCGAGGTCGGAGGAGGCGTATTGGGAGGTGTAGTCGGTGCCGAGGGAGGCGGCGGAGGCGAGCGCGCAGGAAAGAACCAAAGCGGAGAACCCCAGAATTGTCTGTTGACGCAAGCGCACTCCACGACTCCTTTATGATCGGAAAGGAGTATACTCGTTATCGGGCGAGGGTGCTAACAAGAACTCGGAATTATAAATTGGCGATAAGTGCTGTATGGGGATGGGTTTATTTCCATCCCATTCCTTCGGCGTGTTCGGAGAGGATGGAGAAGAGGGCCATTGTTTGGGCGCTAGAGGACATGGGGAGGATGCGAACGGAGTAGCCGGGGATGTCGATGGTGGCGTCGGCGGGGCGCCAGGGGAGGTCGAAGTAGAGGAAGTTTTTGTGCTTGAGGGGGGTCATGGCGTTGCCATAGGGGGAGGTGTGGATAAGTTTGAGGCCGCGGTTGAGGAGGCCTTGGACGTTGGTGTTGTCGACGGGGGCGTAGCCGAAGTGGAGGGCGACGTCACCGGCACCGTATTCGGCGGGGATGGCTTTGGAGAGATCGGAGAGGCTTTGGCCCCAGTGGATGGGGTAGGTGTGGGATTCGGGGGAGAGTTCGAGGAGTTCGGGGTAGGAGTGGCCGACGGCAACGGTCCAGGTGCGTTTGCCGGCGCGGGCGGCGGCGGTGAGCCATTTGCCGGCGGTGGCGAGGGCAGGGGCCTGGTCGACCAGACGGGTGTGGATCATCTGGAGTTCGGCGAGGAATTCATTGGCGACTCGGCCCGGCGCGAGGGGGGGGACGTACTGGCCGTGGTGGAAGAGGGGGGTGTCCCAGGGTTCGCGGAGGTTGTCGTGGGTGAAGAAGTGGGCGTTGCGTGGGAGAGCGCCTTCGAGCCAGACGCTCATCCAGATGATGGGCATGCGGCCGGCGCGGGTGCAGGCGGCGATCATTTCGCCGGCGGTGATCCAGCCGCGGACGAAGATGTCGAATTCGCGGAGGGAGGCGAGGGGTTTGTGGGGTCCGGTGGCGTAGAGGCCGGCGTCGGTGGGAGCGCCGCCGGTGAAGCCGGCGAAGCGGGATTTGGGCGCGACGTTTTGCAGGTCTTCGTAGCGGCCGATGACGAAGAGATTGGCGGTGGAATCGATGAGTTTGCGGAGTTTTTCGTCGGGTTTCGCGTTCCAGGTTTTGGAGGCGGGGATGGCGAAGTAGGCGACGTTGTTTTTATTTTTGGGGTCGATGCGGTCGAGCGAGCGGATGCCCATCATGCCGCCGGCGCGGTTGCCGAATTCATTGGGCCAGAAGGGGGCGATGGGGGGGGTGAAGATATCTCCGCCGGCGAGGAGGTGGTCGGCCATTTTTTGGCCGAGTTTGATGAGGTGCGGGAGATCGCTGCGGATGGCGGCGATGCGGTCGGAGATGAGGGAGAGGTAGTTGAGGGCTGGGGTGGATTGTTTGGGCATGCGCGTATTGAAGCGGAGAGGAGGGTGTGTGTCCAGATCGGTTTGTTGTGCTACTGGCAGCTTGTCTGTCAGTGTGTGATTGTGTTGCGAACGGCACTGGCAGCAAGCTGCCAGTGGCACAAAAGTGAGCTAGATTTGGGCGGATGAATCGGCGACGGCCTGGAAAGATTTTTTGGCGGCGCGGAGGGTTTGAGCGATGAGATCGTCGGTGTGGGAGAGGCCGACGAACCAGGCTTCGTACTGGGAGGGGGGAAGGTAGACGCCATTGGCGAGCATGGCGTTGAAGAAGGTGGCGAAGGAGGTGGTGTTCGAGGAGGTGGCGGTGGCGTAGTTGGTGACGAGGGAGGGAGTGAAGAAGGGGGTAAGCATGGAGCCGACGCGGTTGATGGAGCAGGGGACGCCGGCGTCTTTGGCGGCGGTCGCGAGGCCGTCGGCGAGGGCGGCGGCGCGTTGTTCGAGGAGTGGGTAGGCGGAGTCTTCCTGGAGGATTTCGAGGGTGGCGATGCCTGCGGACATGGCGAGCGGGTTGCCGGAGAGCGTGCCGGCTTGGTAGACGGGTCCGGCGGGGGAGACCATTTCCATGAATTTGCGCGGGCCGGCGTATGCGCCGACGGGGAGTCCGCCGCCGATGATTTTGCCGAGGGTGGTGAGGTCGGGGGTGACGTTGTAGCGGACTTGAGCGCCGCCCCAGGCGACGCGGAAGCCGGTCATGACTTCGTCGAAGATGAGGAGGGAGTTGTGCTGGGTGCAGAGTTCGCGGAGGCCGGGGAGGTAGTCGTCGGCGGGGGGGACGACGCCCATGTTGCCGGCGACGGGTTCGACGATGATGGCGGCGATTTTGCCGGGGTATTGTTCGAAGGCGGCGCGGGTGGAGGCCAGGTCGTTGTAATGGACGAGGAGGGTATTGCCGGCGATAGAGGCGGGGATGCCTGGGGAGGAGGGTATGCCGAGGGTGAGTGCGCCGGAGCCGGCTTCGGCCAGGAGGGCGTCGACGTGGCCGTGGTAGCCGCCGATGCATTTGATGATGAGGTCACGGCCGGTGGCGGCGCGGGCGAGGCGGATGGCGGACATGGTGGCTTCGGTGCCGGAGTTGACGAAGCGGATCATTTCCATGGAAGGGAGGGCGCTAAGGATGCGGGTGGCGAGTTGGATTTCGAGTTCGGTGGGAGCGCCGAAGCTGGTGCCACGACCCAAGGCTTTGGAGAGGGCGGCGACGACTTGTTCATTGGCGTGGCCGACGATCATCGGGCCGTAGCTGGCGACGTAGTCGATGTAGGTGTTGGCGTCGATGTCGGTGATGAGAGCGCCGGCGGCGTGCTTGATGAAGAGGGGGTTTCCGCCGACGGCTTTGAAGGCGCGGACGGGGGAGGAGACGCCGCCGGGCATGATCTGGCGGGCCTTGAGGAAGGCGGCTTCGGAGTTGGCGCGGGGGTTGGTGGATTCGGGCATGTCGGTCATCCGGGTCGGTCAGAAACGCGTTCACCACAAAGAGCACAGAGTGCACAGAGAGCACTGAGAGGAAGAAAATAGGATAAATTATTTTGTTTGCTCAGACTTTGAATTCTCTGTGATCTCAGGGTCCTCTGTGAGCTCTGTGGTAAGTAAAATTTGAAGGCATCATAGAAGTGGAGATGGGGTAATGAAAGGGGCAAATGCGAGCTCAGCGGGTGTTCACGTTAAACGTGTTGGCAAATCAGGAGAGGAACATGATAAAAGGGGTCATGGGAAATCGGGCACCGCGTTTGGTGGTGGGGTTGATGGCGATGATGTTGTTGCCGATCTCCATAGTGCGCGGGGAGTTGGCGGGGCTGGATTATCCGAGTTTTGGGGTGAGTTTGATCGGGCCGGCGGGGTGGGTGGGGGTGACGCCGTGTTGTAAATTTGTGGTGGCGCGGTGGGATCGGCAGGAGGGGGATGCGGGTGCTTTGGCGGCGCGGGTGGATGTGCAGGCGATGCCGGGGGCGGGTATGACGTTGCAGCAGTTTGCGGATGTGATGGGGAAGCAGATGGGGGGGAAGGTGGTGGATAAGGGGATGAAGGTGGATGGGGTGCCGGCGTGGAGGTTGGAGGCGGGGGGGCCGGGGGAGGGGTTTGGGGTGCGCGGGGGGATCGTGGTGGAGCATGAGGGGGTGATGTATGCGATTATTGGGTCGGGGCTGCCGGGGGAGCAATGGTTGCCGGCGGCGCGGGAGGTGGTGGGGGAGTGGAAATGGATCGCGGTGGAGACGCCGGCGAAGCGGCTGAGGTATGTGGAGGCGTGGGCGCTGATGTTGCATGGGCTGGTGCGGGTGTCGCTGCCGGTGGGGATGGGGATGGCGGAGGTGGATAAGAGTTGGAATGAATCGGCGGAGTCGGTGTCGCTGGGGTTGTGCAATTATAAGAAAGGGGGAGATGATCTGATGATGACGGCGTCGGTGCAGGATCTGCGGGCGGGGGAATCGATGGAGGGGTTTCGGGCGCGGTTGAGGGAGATGTTGAAGGAGGGGTGGAAGAAGCCGGTGGAGTGGCATGCGGTGCCGGAGTGGACGAAGAAGATGGAGACGGATCTGGTGGAGGTGGAGAAGGGGATATATGAGCAGTATGCGTGTGCTGAGGTGGGGGCGGATCAGCGCGCGGTGGTGTTGCGGTTTCGGATCGCGACGGAGGATGAGGACGATCAGGCGTTTTATGCCCGTCAGGTGGCGTACATCATTCGGGAGTTCAGTGTCGTGCCGCAGGTGACGGCGGAGGGGCGCCGGTGAGAGTTTTCAGGGCTCAGTTTTCAGGGTTCAGGTTTGGAGTGAAGAGGTCGTCGGGAGCGGGGTAGATGACGGTGGTGCCGATAATATGGGCCCAGGCGGGGAGGTGGTGGGGTTTGGCGCTGGTGGGGGTCATGATGTCGAGTACGGTCCAGCCGCGTGCGATCATGGCGTCGGCGATCAAAGAGCGGTGGCAGCGCCAGGGGAGGGATTCGGCGCACATGATGGCGGTGGGATGCTTTGTAGCGAGTTGTTCGAGATCGGTCAGGGCGGATTGGAAGTCGGGGGTGAGCATGTAGTCGGCGTAGCCGCGGAAGGCATCGTTGCGCCAGGCGGAATTGGGGGAGTCGGGGAGGGGTTTGCGCCGGCCGCCGAGAGTGGGGAAGGGGTGATAGGAAATGTGGTGTTTGGGGAGTTCGCTGGTGAGGTGGGTTGCATTGAAGTGGGGGTATTTGCGGCTGCCGGGGAAGCGGCGGACGTCGGCGAGCTGGCGGATGTGGTGGGAGTGGAGCAGGGTCAGGAAGTCCGGCCAGGGGCGGGTGGAGTGGCCGAGGGTGTAGAGCGTGCCGGGCATGGGAGATGATAGGGGGGGCGGAAGCGGAAATGCTTCAAAGAGTTGAAGTTGTGCGGGAAAACGTTTGGCTATCGGGATAGAATCGGGGTACGATGGGGGTCGCAAGCAGTTTCCCACCCAGAGGAGATCAACACCATGGCGTCGCAAAAAAAGCTGGGCGAAATCCTGGTCGAGTGGGGCATCATTACCCAAAAAGAAGTGATCAAGGCGCTGGAGCATGGCAAGGCCAAGAACTTGCGCATCGGCGAGTCCTTGATCGACCTGAAGCTGTGCAACGAAGCCAATGTGTACAAGGCGCTGGCGCAGCAGCATGGGATGGAGTACATCGACCTGAATAAGGAGCTGGTGGCGACCAATCCAGGGACGCTGATTCCGGAAGAGATGATGCGTAAGCATCTGATTCTGCCGCTGGGGATGGAATCGGGGAAATTGAAGCTGGTGATTCATGATCCGTTGGATCTGGAGATGCTGGACATCCTGCGGTTTCGGTTGAATAAGGAAGTGCGCACGGTGCTGGCGCCCAAGGGGCGGATCAAATCGATTCTGGATGAACTGTTTCAGAGCAGTTCAAGGTCGACTATCGATAAGACGATGGATAAGACCATCGATCGGGGGCGGGATACGATGGACAAGTCGATGGACAAGTCGATGGATAAATCGATGGACCGTTCGATCGACAAATCGATTGACTTGTCGGGGATGGGGGAGAGCGACGGGAAGGACGATGCGACACAGGCACCGATCATCAAACTGGTGGCGTCGATCATCACCGAAGCGGTGCGGAATCGGGCGAGCGATATTCACATTGAGCCGATGAAGGACCGGATTCGGCTGCGGTACCGGATCGACGGGGAATGCGTGGAGCGTGACCGGATTCCGTTGCGGATGAAGGGGCCGCTGATTTCGCGCATCAAGATCATGGCGGGGATCGATATCGCCGAGAAGCGCCTGCCGCAGGACGGGCGCATCAAGATGATGGTGGACAAGTCGAACGTGGATTTTCGTGTGAGCACGCTGCCGGCGTATCACGGGGAGTCGTGCGTTTTGCGTATTTTGCGGCCGGATTCCGTGCGAATCGGCATTCAGAACATGGGGTTTGAGGAAGAGGATTACAAGCAGTTTCAGAAGATCATCAAGCGTCCGAACGGGATTTTCCTGGTGACCGGGCCGACGGGTTCGGGGAAAACGACGACGTTGTACGGGGCGCTAAATGAACTGAATCGTCCGGATCGCAAGATCATCACGGCTGAAGATCCGGTGGAATACAACTTTGTCGGGATCAATCAGTGTCAGGTGCGCGACAATATCGGGTTGTCGTTCTCGAAGATTCTTCGAGCGATGTTGCGTCAGGCGCCCAATATCATCCTGGTCGGTGAAATTCGAGACTTGGAAGTGGCGGAGGTCGCGATTCAGGCGGCTCTGACGGGTCACCTGGTGTTTTCGACGCTGCATACCAATGACGCGCCGGGGGCGATCACGCGATTGATTGATATGGGCGTGAAGCCGTTCCTGGTGGCGTCGTCGATCCAGGCGGTGATGGCGCAGCGGCTGATCCGGGTGCTTTGCCCGAAGTGCAAGGTCGTGGATAAAGAGCCGGACCAGATGTGGTTGAAATTGGTGGGGATTAGCGAGAAGGAATTGGTCGGCAAGACGCTGATGAAGGCGCGGGGATGCGACTATTGCACGGGGACCGGGTTCCGCGGGCGCATGGGCGTCTTTGAAATGATGCAGATGAACAGCGAACTGCGCAATCTGGCGTTTGACCGGGCGCCGACGAACAAGATCCGCAAGGCGGCGCTGGCCAGCGGGATGAAGTCGCTGCTGGCGGACGGGAAGATCAAGGTTCTCAACGGCGTGACGACCGCCGAGGAAATCGTGAAGGTGGCGCAGGTCGAAGGGATCATGACGTAGAGATTTTTGTAGGAAGGCATCTATGGCAGGCATTCAAATTGATCGTTTGCTCGAGACGGTGGTTCGGCGTGGGGCGTCGGACTTGCACATCGCGGTGGGGAAGCCGCCGACGATTCGTTTGCATGGACATTTGCGGGAATTGCAGACCAAGATATTGGAGCCTGAGGATACGGTCGCGCTGATGAAGTCGATCACGCCGGAACGTATTCAGCAGGAGTATGAGGAATCGGGGTCGGGCGACTTCGGGTTTGCGTATGGGGAGGCGGCGCGTTTTCGCGTGGCGATCTTCAAGCAGAAGGGGTGTTGCTCGATGGTCTTGCGTCAGATACCGAATAAGTTGCTGACGTTTGAGCAGATTGGTTTGCCGCGGATGGCCGAGCAGATTTGCCGGCGTCCGCGCGGGATTTTTCTGGTGACCGGGCCGACCGGGTCGGGCAAGACGACGACGCTGGCGGCGATGATCAACTACATCAACGAGAACTTCGACCGGCACATCATCACGATGGAAGACCCGATCGAGTATTACCACAAGCATAAGAAATCGATCGTGGTGCAGCGTGAAGTCGGGGTGGACGTGCCGAATTTCTCGGAAGCGATCCGCCGCGCGTTGCGTCAGGACCCGGACGTGATCCTGGTCGGCGAAATGCGCGACTTGGCAACCATCGGCGCCGCGGTGACGGCCGCGGAAACCGGGCACTTGGTGTTCGGGACGCTGCACACATCGGGGGCGGCTTCGACGATCAACCGCATCATCGACGCATTCCCGACCGACGCGCAGGAGCAGATTCGCGTGCAGCTTGGCAACAACCTGATCGCGGTGTTGTCGCAGACGTTGTGCCCACGAGTGGATTCGGAAGGGCGCGTGGCGGCGTATGAGTTTATGTATGTCACGCCGGGTATTCAGAATCTGATTCGCGAAAATAAGAGCTTCCGCATCGACTCGGAAATACAGACGGGGAAGAAGTTCGGGATGCAGTTGTTGGATGATCACCTTTGGACGCTGTATCAGACCGGGAAGATCAGTGCCGAGGAGGCGATCGACAAGAGTAAGAATCCGGGGTCGATGGTGGACAAGTTGCAGCGTGCGGGGGTGGCGGTGCAGACGGAAGACGAGGCGCTGCTGGCCGAGGCGTCGGAGGTGAACACGGTTCCCGGGGCCGCGCCTGGGGCAGCGCCAGCGGCGGGCGGGCAGAGCGATGCCGAGAAGCAGGCCGCCATGGCGGCGAATCGGGCGCGCATGCAGGGAAAGAAGTAGGGAAGAGGGCCGTTAGAGAAATCGCAAGACGAAGAATAGAGGTAAACGATGTCACGAATGACTCCACCACCGCCGTCGCCAGCCAGTCCGAACCCGCATCGTCCGCAGGGGCCCGGCGTGGCGGCGAACAAGCCGAATGTGACGACGCCGATGGCGCCGAGCGTGGGAGCGTCGGGACCTCCGACCAAAGCAGGAACGCCCGCAGCGCCGGCCAAACCACCGGCGGCCGCCTCCTCAGGGGGGGCCAAAGTGCCCGTCGCGCCAGTCGCCACCGGAGGTTCAGGCATGCCGCCGATCGATCAATTGCAAGGGCGTCCGATCGGGCGCGTGCTGACGAAGATGGGGAAGGTCACTCGCGAGCAGGTGGTCGAAGCGCTGGAGTTCCAGAAGAAGAAGGGTGGGGCCATCGGGCGCATCCTGATTGACCTGGGGTATATCAAGGACGTCGATCTGAACATCGCGCTGGCGGCCCAGAAGGGGTATGAGATGATCAGCCTGGACGGGCGCACGATAACGCCCGAGGCGGTCGCTGCTGTCCCGCCGCAGATTGCGACGACGAATAAGGTGCTACCGATCGAGTTTGATAAAGCCAGCAAGAAGCTCACGGTGGCGATGGGGTCGACGGAGAATTTCCGGGCGCTGGACGATCTGCGTTCGCTGATGGGGTATACGGTCAAGGCGGTGATCGCCGACCCGGATCAGATCGACAAGCTGATTAATAAGTATTACCAGGCGAGCACCGAATCGATCGGGGAGATCATCGGGGAAATTTCCAACGATGAAGCGGTGAAGAATCTGGCCAATCGCGGCGAGTCGATCGACCTTGACGACGTCAAGCAGGCGGCGGATTCCAATCCGGTGCGCAAGCTGATTAACCTGGTGCTGTTGCAGGCGATCAAGGACAAGGCGTCGGACATTCACTTTGAGCCGTTCGAGACGGAATTCAAGATGCGTTATCGCATTGACGGCGTGTTGTACGAGATGATGCCGCCGCCGGCGCATATTGCGGCGGCGATCAGCTCGCGTATCAAGGTTATGGCGAATCTGGATATTGCCGAGCGGCGTATGCCGCAGGACGGGCGTATCGAGCTCAACGTCAACAACCAGCCGATCGATCTTCGCGTGGCGGTGTTGCCGACGATGTTTGGCGAATCGGTGGTTATGCGCGTGCTCGATCGGTCGAACGTGGCGCTCGATCTGGATCGCCTCGGGTTGCGCGATGATGACCTGAATTCCATCCGCCAGCTCATTCACAAGCCCAATGGGATTGTGATCGTCACCGGGCCGACGGGGTCGGGTAAAACGACGACGCTTTATTCGGCGCTGCGCGAATTGAACGACGTGAGCTCCAAGCTGATCACGGCTGAGGACCCGGTCGAATATGACATTGACGGAATTATTCAGTGCCAGGTGCGCTCGGAAATAGAGATGACGTTCGGGCGCATCCTGCGTTCGATGCTGCGTCAGGACCCGGACACGATTCTGGTCGGCGAAATCCGCGATAAGGAAACGGCCGAGATCGCCGTGCAGGCGTCGTTGACGGGTCACCTGGTCTTCTCGACGCTGCACACCAATGACGCGCCTTCGTCAATTGCGCGTCTGCTGGATCTGGGGCTGGAGCCGTTCCTGGTGACGGCGACTTTGGAAGGGATCGTGGCGCAGCGGCTGGTTCGTAAAATTTGCACCAACTGCAAGACCGAATATACCCCCAGCGAAGAACAGCTCATGGAATTGGAGCTGCGCCCGGATGACGTTGTCGGGAAAGTCTTCTATTACGGCAAGGGATGCGAAACCTGCAATAACACCGGTTATCGCGGCCGACTGGGGCTGTATGAGATCATGACGCTGGATGACGAGATGCGCGATCAGATCGTTAAACATGCGTCGACGCAGGTATTGCGCAACGAGGCTAAACGCCGTGGCATGCGGACTTTGCGCCAGTCGGGCTTGCTGGCGATTTATGACGGCATCACGACGATCGAAGAAGTGGTCCGTGAGACGATTACCGAAGAATAATCAAAGCCAATGACGGTTCACTTGGCCGGGCGAAAATTTCTCCGAGCTGCGGAAGCTCGCCTTGAAGCGGTTCAGTTGCTGCTGAACAACGAGTTTAATTTTGAAGCTGTTTATCTTGCCGGTTATGTGGCCGAATGCGCGTTAAAATCGCTTTTGCTTACGCGAACTCCTCTGTCACGGCAGGCGGAATTGATCCGGCGTCGCTTTACGGGCCGATCCGGTCATGATTTGAACAATCTTCGAAGAGAACTTATGCAGCTCGGTATATTTATTCCTGCTGATATAGTGTTCGATCTGTTGCGTGTATCGCAATGGTCGACGGATATGCGTTATGAGACCGGCTTGATTCCAACCGCCGAGGCGGAAACATTCGTTGGTTCAGCCGCTGCTGTGCTAAAATGGGTAAAGCGGAGTTTATAATGACAAACACGGAAATGGCGAAGGTTCAAGAGGTTGAGAGCGTTTTTAAGAGCGCCTTTCCACAAGCGGAGGTGGAAATCCACCCTCACGGGTGGGCCATCCGTGCCCGAATTACCGATCCTGGGTTTAAGGGTTTGTCCCGAATCCAGCGTGAAGAGAAGGTTTTTCCGTTGTTTAAGAAGCTCAAGACGGACCTTGTCACGGAATTAACCATGTTGTTGCTGCGAGCGCCGGGAGAAGAGAAAGGGATTCTCGATCTGGAATTCGAGGATCCATCGCCGGTGCATCTCTGACTATTTAAACTGGACATCCCGTATAATCAGATGATCGCGACACTGTTTTGGAGCCGAAATCATGGCAACGTATGCATTTGAGGCGATGAATACCTCCGGGCAGGAGGTCAAGGACGAGATTGACGCCGCCAGTTCGGAAGAGGCGATCGCCAAAATCCGCGCCAAGGGGTTCTTCCCGACCAAGGTGCGTGAGAAGGCAACCAAGAAGAAGGTCGGCAAGAAAAAAGCCGGAGACAACAGCCTCGTCGCCAAGCGCAAGATGCCCATCAGCTTCGGGGGTGTTCCGCGCAAGCAATTGGTAAATTTCACCCGCCAGCTTTCGACGCTGCAGGACGCGGGCCTGCCGATTTTGCGGTCGCTGCAGATTCTGGAATCGCAGCAAAAGCCCGGGCTGCTCAAGGCGATCATCGGGGGTGTCTCTGATGAGGTCGAGGGTGGTGGCACGCTCTCGGACGCGATGGGCAAATATCCCAAGGCGTTTGACAAGCTCTACGTCAACATGATCTCCGCCGGTGAAGCGGGCGGCGTGCTTGATCTGATCCTGTCGCGTCTGGCGGATTTCATGGAAAAGGCCGCCAAGCTCAAGAAGAAGGTCATCGGCGCCATGATCTACCCGGCGGTCGTCATCTCGATCGCCGTCGCGATCGTGTCGATGATCATGATCTTCGTTATCCCCAAATTCGAAGACATCTTCCGCGATTTCGGCACCAAGCTCCCGCCGATCACGCAGGTGCTCCTCGTCGTCAGCCGCTGGTTTGCCAATGATTATGGCTGGGCGTATGTGCTCTTCTTCCCGATAGGCTGGATGATCATGATCAAGCTGGTCAAGCTATCCGAAGGAGGTCGGTACGTCGTCGACGCCGTTAAACTCAAAATCCCCGTCCTCGGGGGCATCCTTTCCAAAACCGCCATCGCCCGCTTCGCCCGAACCCTTGGCACCCTCATCTCCGCCGGCGTGCCTATTCTCGACGCCATCAACATCACCAAGGAGACCATCGGCAACGAGGTCTATTCCAAAGCTCTTATCAAGGTCCACGACGCCATCCGTGAAGGCGAATCCATGGCCGACCCGCTGCGCGCCACCAAGATCTGCGATGCCATCGTCGTCAACATGATCGACGTCGGCGAAGAGACCGGCGACCTCGATAAAATGCTCATCAAAGTCGCCGACAACTACGACTCCGACGTCGACGTCCTGGTCGGCTCCCTCATCTCCATCCTCGAACCGATCATGGTCGTCGTCCTGGGCTTGATCGTCGGCTTCATCGTCGTGGCGCTGTTCGCACCGATGATTTCGCTGATCCAGACGGTTTCGAGTCCGAAACACTAACAGCGGCCCATTATCAGCGAGGCAACATGATATTCACCCGCCGCCATTCTCACCGTCGCACCGGCTTTACGCTGGTCGAACTGCTCGTCACCATCGCCATCATCGCGCTGCTGATCGGCCTGGCCTTCAAAGGCGTCCGCAGCTTCCGCGAAGCTGCCTGGAAAGCCGACACTCAGAACGAACTGAATACCATCGCTGCTTCCATCCAAACCTATTATTCCCAGTTCCATGCTTTTCCAGGCCCGCTTCCCACTGGTGACGTAGGTCCGGTCCCTGTGCTGACCAATCCGATTGCTGTTGTCAGTGGCGCATCTGCGGTCGGGTTCGACACAACCTCTCAAACCACTCTCAAAAACATCACCGCTTCCGAAAATCTAGTCCTTGGCCTTTTTGGCGGCCTCCAAAATATCTCTACTACCGCCACTCCGACTATCCAATATGACCCGCGTCTGGTCGGTTCGGGTGCTAAGGGATTGAACTACCAAAATCCTAAGCAATACAGCGCTTTTCTGGATGATCAAAAACTGCTTTCCTGGAAAACATACACCAATGGCAAAAGCGGTCATTATTCTGACGATGCCAGTGAAGCCAGCGATTCGATTATCCCGGAACTGGTCGACCGTTTTCCCCAGGCGATGCCCATTCTCTACCTTCGCGCTAACGCTGGTGCTCAGGTGGCTGCCCCCTTCACCGCTGCAAGCAATAACGTCATCACTCAATATTCTTATGTCCCAGCCACACATCAATATGTAGGTCAATATCAGGTCGAGCAAGTCATTGGCTATACCGGTGGCTATACCGGGACTTGGCCATCTCTCAGCACTGCCGCTGGAACTCTCCCCCCCTCGGCCAGTTACCACTACATCGGCGAGCAACGCCATTTGCTCAAGGGAGATCATTACGCTCTTAATGGCTCAAATATCACCACTCCCGCCAACCCTTACCATGGCCTGAGTACTGTCAAAATCACCGCCACCATGACTAAAGGCGACACTAAATTCCAATATCCATACGACTCCTATCCTTACTTCCAGAATTCTACGCTCAGCACGCCCACACTCGACGTCCCCCGTCAAAAAGATGGTTTCATCCTTATTAGCCCCGGCGCGGATCGCATTTATGGAACGGAAGATGACATTACCTCCTTCGGCTCCGTCGGCGGGGATTAACTCCCGCCGGCCTCGCCATGCATTCAGCCTGACTGAACTCCTGGTTGTTGTCGGGATCATCGCTGGCCTCATCGCCATCCTGGTCCCCTTCATCGGCCATGCCCGCAAACAGGCCGAAATCACCCGCACCCGCGCCGACCTCAACACCATCGCCGCTGCACTTGAGGCTTACAAGGCCGACTTCGGAGACTACCCCCGCGTGGAATACACCCCCGGCATAGCCAACGTCGCCGGTAGTCGTCCAGAACCTCCGACAGGCGCTCAGATCCTCTGCTGGGCATTGATCGGCCCTGCACCAATGGCGGAAAAAAATCCGCTATCAACTAACCATGCCATTCAAGATGGAGCGGATGGACCAGGCTTCCGCACTCGGCCTCCTCTCGCGGGCGTAGATGGTGTACTTGGCACCACCGACGACGTCCCCCAAGGCCGCGTCTATGGCCCCTACATCCCAGTCGACAAATTCAAGATCGGCGATCCCTCTCCCATCCCTTCAACCAGCCAGCTTATGTGGTCTATTCTCGATAGTAATCACCGACCCATTTTATATTTCCCCGCCTCGCCCAAAAAACTCGACCCCACCATCCAAACCGGTACTGCTGCTTATATAGGGCAGACTACTGCTGCATCTCCTACCCCCGTGCCGCTTCCGCTAACTGCCATCCAAACTTTCGTCTGGGACCTTACCGATAATCTCGGCGTTACCTACACCGACGACACGGGCTCCTCTGCAACCGCATTCGTCCGTAACTCCGACACCTATGCCGTCGTCCGCATCTCCGCCATGCTTGGCGACATGAATCACAACGGCCGCATCGACACCGGCGAAACCGCTGCCACCACGGGCCCTTACATTCTCTGGGCCGCCGGCCCTGATGGTAATTTCGGCCCCGACTCCCAAACCCCCACCACCACCGATACCGCCAAATGCGACGATGTCACCAACTTCACCCCGCCCGGCCAATGACCACCACCTCTTCCCCTCCTTTTTCATCCTTCATCCTTCATCCTTCATTCTTAAAGCATCGCGCATTCACCCTCATTGAGATGCTCACCACCGTCGCGGTTCTGGTGATCGTCTTCGGGTTGATGGTGTCGTTGGCGCGCGATGTTCGGCGTCGCTCGGCCGCCGGGCTGACTGAACAAATTCTCGCCAAAATGGACGTCCTCATGGCCGAATACGTCCAGCAATATGGCAATCTACCGGCGGTCTATCCGCTGCTGCCGTCGGCGGTCCCCGGGCAACCTTTCCAGCCGCCGGATGAGCGGACGCTCCGGCAAAACGCCGAGTTGAATAATGAGCGCCTGATCCACCAGCTTCGCGGGTCGGCATTGATCGCCAAAGACCTGGCGGAGTTCCCCACATCAATCTACAACGAGGCCTCGCTGGTCGATGCCTGGGGCTCGCCCATTGTCCTGATGCCCTCCATGCACACCGCGATTGGCATGGCACCGGAAAACCACTCTTTTCTCTTCTCCGCCGGCCCGGACCGCCGGTATCTGACCCGGGACGACAACCTTTATTCCTACGATCAGTCCGCCGCCCCGGCGTCGACCCGGCCTGCCACTATGCCATAAATCCTTCAATAACGCTGGTTAACGCAAAATAACAAAGTAAAATCGTATCGCCGATCTGCACTGGACATCCCGAATAATTCCATAGACGACCATTAAGGAGAGCCGAGTGACGCCAAGACGCCGCCATCATGGTTTCAGCCTGATCGAATTGATGATCGTCATTGCCATTCTGGTGGTATTGCTCGGCCTGTCATTCGTCGGCTACAAAGTCCTCGGCACCCACGGCAAAACCACCACCACCCAAACCACCCTCGAATCGTGCAAATCCCTGGTCACCGAAGTCGAAGTTGCCGGCGGCTTGCCCCAAGTCCAGGCCAACTATACCTCCGGCTTTCCTCCACTTGTCTCCGGCGTTTCCCCTGTTCCCATCGCCGCTCCTCTCGATACCGGCAACAACAACGGCAACATCACTGCGGACGCATATAGCTCTACGCATACTATCCGCTATACGGCCCCTGCCATTGTTGCGACTCAAAATGTGATGCGAGCCCTCATTTCCAATCCCAAAAACAACACAATTCTGGCGCAACTCCCCGGTGAGCGCTTCCTTAAAAAGCCGGATGGAACACTTCCTACTACGGGGATCGCTTTTAATACACCAGCCCCTCCCGGTAACGGCCAACCCAAATATCCCATCCTTCTCGATGGCTGGGGCAACCCCATTATCTACGTCCCCGCCGCCGGCATGTCCGGCGTCACAGTCGCTGGTTTGACCAATCGCATCGTCACCAGCGGCGGCATCCTCGCGACCAATTACGGCGCCGGCCAATCCTTCCCCGCCGGAGCCACAGGTTTCTGGGCCTCTGCCGGCCCTGACGGCGATTTCACTACTGGGGACGACAACGTCTACTCCTTCGAAAACTAATTCATGTTCAAACCTCAATCACATCCCGCTTCTTCCCGCCGAGCTTTCACGCTCATCGAAATGATGGTCGTGGTCAGCATCGTCATCCTCCTCCTCGCGGCGGCGGTTCCCGCCTTCCGCTACATCACCGGCAGCCGCAGCGTCGACACCGGCCAGAACCTCATCGCCGCCATGCTGAATCGCGCTCGCGCAGAAGCGGTCCGCGACAAGCAGGAAATGGGCGTCGCCTTCTTTCTCGATCCCAAAACCGACCGCACCATGATGGCCCTGGTCAGCCTCGCCAGTGTCACCACCCAGACCAACGTCGAAGCGGCCGGCATGGAACAATACCGCTCCTGGCAAGCCTCCACCGTCACGCCGCCCAATACAGTTACTTACAGTGTTGGCGACGTCGTCTGTTATGCCTCCCTCAAATCTCCCACCACGGGAGAGCGGAAAAGAGCCGTCCATCTTTTTTCCTGCAAACAAGCCATTTCCAACTCGTCCACTGCTAATGAGCCGCCGGATCAGCCCTGGACGCCTACATTCAATCAATATTGGGGAGAAATCACCGGCTCCGACATCGATTCCTTCACCACGGTCGATTACCAGGCCCTTCCCAGCGGCATCAGCGTCCAACTAATCAACGACCCCCGCGGCAACCCCGCCGTCGATCGCTTTGTCCGCTTCGGCATGATCCTCTTCGACTCCACGGGGCGTCTTGAGTGCAAACTCTACTCCGTCCAGAAAACCAGCAACCTCGGCCAAGCCGTCGGTCTGACCCAGGACCTCCTCGATACCTCCGCAACCCCTGCTCCCTTCATGTACTCCCAACTCGGCGTCGCCATCTACGAAACCGAACCCTTCCGCAATGTCTCCGGTTCTACTGAAGGAGACTATGTCATGCGGAATTATATGCCCAACTCACCCAGCACGGTGCAGCCCGAACTCGGCTCCAACGCCAACCCCGACAACAGTACCGACGGCGAAGAAGCCTGGATCCGTCAAAACGCTCTCATCCTCTTCGTCGACCGCGCCAGCGGCGCATTAACCAAGACCGAATAGCCATGAACCATTCTCCACGAATCATGACAACATCCCTCCCCAGCCACCGGCGTCATCGCGGCTTCACCTTCGCGGAAATCCTCTTCGCCGTCATGATCCTGGGCATCGGATTCATCATGGTCGCCGCCATCTTCCCCGTCGCGATCCTCCAGCAGCAAGCCACCGTCGAAGCTACCGACGGCAACTCCGCCGCCCGCAATGGCTCCCCCATCCTCCTCGGCACCCAATACATGACCTCCGCAGGCCTGCCCCCCACAGCCATCGTCTATGCCGGCCCTGCACAGACTCCAGCTCCTCCGGTTCTCTCCTTTTACGACTCTCGATATCCTGTGATCAGTCCTATAACGCCCTCCCAGCCTGCCAGCAACATCGCCTTCTGGAATTCCATCAAAGGAAGCCTCATCGTCCCCGGTGCTGAGCAACTCGGCTTTGTCCCCGTCTACAGCCGAGTCCCCGGCTCTTCACTCGCAACCCTGTACGTCTTCGCCGTCCAATGCCGCAACGCCTCTGCCTTCACCGACGACGATGTCGAAATAGAAGTCGCTAACACTGACCCCAACCTCGCCGCCAAAAAAGTCTCCGTCACCGTCACCGACGGCGGCTCAACTCAACCCGACACCATCACCATCTCCAGTGCAGGTAGCAACAACTTTCAAGCCGCTGTTGAAAACGCTTACGTCATCATTTCCGATGACGGTCAAGCTGACCTTCCTGCCACCCCAGCAAACGAGCAAGGCGAAGCTAACGGCCGCATCGCCCGCCTCGGTACCTTCGTCTCCAGCACTGCCACCACTGTCACCTATCAGCTCGCTCCCGGCTCGGACCTCGTCGACACCGTCGCCCGTCCTAATGAAGCACTCTCCAACGCCACCGCCTTCATCATCGGTCGCGGCTATACCAATCCCAAAACCCCCAGTGCGGGCTTCTCCGGTCCTTCCATGGCCATCAGCCGGCATATTTCTGTTCTCGCGCTCCAGTAAATAATAATCCCATGACCACAAAGACATCCATCCTCACCCCAGCATCCCGCTCGGCGGCCGCCTTCACACTCATCGAACTGATGATCTCGATGGCGCTCGCCCTTCTTCTCCTGCTTGGCGTCAACTACGTCTTCCGCACCACACAGCAGACGGTCTCCACCGGCATGGCTCTCTCCACTGCTCTGCGCTCGCAAAACTCCGTCGCTGACGTCATCCGCAATGATTTCCAGTCCGTCGTCTCCTCCGACTCCATGCCGGCGTTGGTCATTCACTCCAACAGCGTTTACGCCTTCCAGGACGCCAACGACCAGCACACCGACCCCGACGGCCTGGTGAAAACCGCCAAGTTGAACCCTAATACCGGCACCGACTCCGACGCCGTTCCCACCACCAGCACCAACAAACGCTATCACCGCGTCGACACTCTCTCCTTCTTCGCCACCGGTAATTTCCTCCGCCAGACCGGCCAGCCAGCCTCCGCCTCGCCGCCTCTGGTCGAATCTTTGGTCAGTGACCAATCCAGCAAACAAGCCTGGATCTGGTACGGCCATGCCGCTCTCCCCGACAACACCGCCACCAATTATTACGGCCCCGGCGAACCCGATTCGGCCACCACGCCTGCTTACATCAGCAACCCCGGCACCTATACCGGCGCCTACGCCTCCAATTGGATTCTCAGCCGGGTCGCCATACTCCTCACCGAACCTGATTCCATCACCGGCCAAATCTACGACAACAATAATAATCCCCAAGTCTTCCTGACCGCAGATACCAATCCGCCTACTGGGGTCAATGTCGATCCTCTCTGGCCGCTGGCATACAACGCCCGGTCTACATCCAATTCTACGAGCCCTAGCTTTCTCGGGACTGACACCACGACCAATCGCATTCAGGATTCCGCCTACGACCTATCGGGTACCAGTATCAATACCTTCTACAACATCGTCGCGGCTGCTTCAGACACAGCACCCTTCCCCAATGTCTATACGACAGCATTAAAACTTACTTCTTCGACGTATACTCCATTTTGGTGGTGGGGCATGGTTTATCAGCCCACCACTCCGACCGCATATACCTTTAGCGCGTCTCCTCTGACTCCCAGCTATCGATTCAGCGTCAATCCCACTATCCCCAAGCCATTCAAGCCAAGCGATCTAGCCAAAACCACTCCTGCCTTCCAAGCCGGGGTCACCCAGTTCATCGTTGAATTCGCCGGCGACTTTGTCACCCAAGACAATAACCCAGCCAATACGACCTACGGCGATCTCATTGCTCCGACAAGTTCTAACTCTCCTGGCGATGGCCAGATTGATTACATAGTTACTAAAGCCCCTACACCTACAACTCCCGGAGAACGCCAAATTCGCTGGTACGGTGCCCCGCGCGATGTGTCCAGCGGTTCCGCCTCTGCCGCCACCTACTCAACCTTCCCCGATGGAACTGTTGATCCCAAGATCGACGTCGTCCCGATTTCTTCCATTCCTAACTACTCCTTATTTGCCAGCTCCTACAAATACGACGTTGCCTACAACGGCTTCGAAAAACAGGCTACCGGCTCCGTCTATACCTTCGCCTGGGGACCTCTCGACAAAATCAAACCCAAAATGATCCGCGTCACCATCGAAACCGTCGACCCGCAAGGGCGTCTGACCGACTCGCGCGTCCAGCAATACATCATGACCTTGAAATGATCCTTGGCCCTTATCCCCCGGTCGCGCCGAACAGTTTTGTTACCAGCAGTGAGTTTGTTATGCATCAACCCTATACGCCTCGGCAGTCCCAACTCGCCATTCCATTGCGGTTACGCCGCCGCGGCTCGATCCTGATCTTCGTCGTCGCCATGCTCACTCTCCTTGCGCTCATCGGCACAGCGTTTGTTGCCACCACGCGCATCGACCGCTACGCCGCGCCTTCCGATTCCACCAACCCCGGCGAACTAGCCAACGATCTTCTTAACGGCGTTAAAACCACCGTCGTCAATGCCATTCGCGACGACGTCTACAACAATGGCGTTAATGCCACCGCCGGTGCGACGCAAAATTACCGACCCGGTATTCTGACCACCGCCGCCACCGACACCTCCCGCTATGAGCATTGGGACAGCGGCCTGAGCGACCTCAACGATCCTCTCAACACAACCAAACAAGCCGATGGCTGGCTTGGCGAACGCATCCCCGTCCCGTGGGACCCCACCGCAGCTCTCAGCACAACCAATCCTCCCATTTGGCGCGTCGTTTCTCGCCCCCTCAACGGCGACACCAACTACACCTTCGAATCCCCCTATTACCAGCTCCTCTATTACAACGCTGCTTCCTACACCAAACCCTATTACACCCTCCGCCACGACCAGACCGTTGCCGTCCCCGCCTCCCAGACTATCACTTATACCACTGTTACCAGTGACGCCAACTACGACGCCTCTCTTGCCGGCAAAACCCGCGTCTTCCCCGCCTTCCATCTCTATAGCATCGCCGCCGGCGCTCTCACCGTCGTCAACGATAGCACCGGCACCCCCGCCGGTTTCATTGCCGGCGACGCCGACGGCGACGGCATCGCCGACTGCGGCCTCTGGCGTCTGACCAGCGTTGACGGGGTCACCTACTACGCCGGCGTTCGCGTCATCGACAACAACTCCGCCATCAATATCAACACCGCATGGAGCCGCGACCACGACTACGACTTCTCCGGCGCTACCCTCCCCAACTTCGCCTACTTCCCCTCCAACATCGGCCTCCTCGAACTCTTCGGCAATATCTCTATCGCCCCCATCGCCGGCGGCTCCGAAGACCTCCAAATGCTCGCCACCAACAAAGACCGCTTCAACTCCATCAAAGACGGCAGCACCAGCCCGTATAAGACCAGCGCCACCCCCGTCGCCGACGGCGATCTCTTTAACATCCCCACCACTGACGACGCCCCCACCAGCCGCGCCGACTTCACCTTCTCCTCCCAAGGCGAATCCCTCTTCTCCCAGGTCAGCAGCCGTCTGGCTAACCCGGGCTATCGCGTCGCCGGCACCATCAGCGGCCCCAGCCCCACCGCCGTCCAGTACACCCCCTACACCAACAACACCGCCGACTTCTACCTCGGCTACCACTTCCTCATGGTCGACCCCAACATCAAGGCCGGCACCTTCGAAACCTCCCTCTACACCGCCACCGCCTCCATCGCCCATGACGATTCCGTCTACGGCGGTGCCGTCAACTTCTTCCCCACCCAAGGTCCCGCCGTCAACCCCGGCAAAGCCCTCTTTACCTATCTGCCTCCTTCCACCAATTCCAGTGATCTGACCAACAATGTTCTCTATTGGTACAACTACCACTTCGAATTTGACGACGCCGTCCGTAATACCTTTTTCACCAGCACCCTAAGCTTTTCCTCAGCCCCGCGCCGTTCCGTCCGCCCACTGCTGGTCTCCTCCAACCCCGTCTCCAACCATACCCCCATCCACCTCGCCACCAGCGCCTCCGGCAACGGCAACGTCATCAACGAAGGCATGGCCCCCTACGGCACCAAAGGCCGCTGGTCCGCTGAACTTGCCTATATCCCCGGCGATATTGTCGAATATTATTACCCCGGTGCCGCCGATCATCTGACCCACCTCTATGTCTGCATTGCGAATCAATCTCCCAATGCCGCCGGCACCCAACCGCCCACCCCCCCCGCGCCACCCACCCTCAATGCCTCAAATTCATACTGGTCAATCGTCAATCCCCGCGGCATAGCGGTCACCACTCCCGCTCCTGCTTACGCCTCTGGCGATCTGGTCCGGATTGAAGCCCCAGCCGTCGGCACCAATCCACCCACTACCGACCTCTGGATCGCAGATTCAACTTCCGCTCCTACCGGGCCTCCTCCCGCCGCCGGATGGTTTCATCTCAGCAGCAACATCAATCCCCCCAAAGTCTCCCTCAACACCGCCCCCTTCGCCGAACTCTGGCGCGGCTTCTGGAACGTGATGAGCGAACCTGGCGCTGTCCACATTAATGATTCTTTTGGCACTAACTATGATGCTTATGTGGCAGACGTAACAGCCTCAAATGGCAATACCGCTCCTCCCGATCCTTATACTCCACCAGCCGGTACGACCATCAATTGGTACGACCCATATATCGGGACTAAATTTAGCCAAGCGAATTTTAACAGTGTAAGTGGCATCAATGGCCTTGGCGCTCCACATCAGCTCGAAATGTTCCGGTCTTCAATTCGAGATCCTCGCGCCCCCTTTTCTAACCTTGCACCAAGTAATCGTTTCCGCGCTATCGATATGGTGCAATTGCGATCGGCCATTGCTGCTGTCAATGCAGAAGCACTGCGCGATAAGACTGGAACTACCGTTCCAGAACGCACAATCTATCTCGATATGCTCTACCGCGATGGCGGGCCTGCTGCCAAGTTTTCGACTACTGCCACTACACTCCTGCCCGTTAAAGTAAATGTCTTCGGACAAAAGCCCCAACCATTTATCACTGAAGTGTACGCCAACAACGACAATGTTAGTGACTACAGCAATTCTGGAACCGGTATCGCCAGCAACCCGAACGGCTATGTCGCCATCGAACTCTACAATCCTTACTCCGCTCCGATGGATATTAACGGCTGGGTCATCGCAACTGTAGACCGTCGAGCCTCTGCAGGAACTTATCCACAGATCGGGATAACTACCTTCAATACCATTGCCGCCGCACTACCAATACCGGGTAATGGATATCTTATTATTGATAATGCAATTGCCGGTGATGCGACTAAGTTGCCCCCCCCTGTTGCCAGCACAACTGTTGGCGCACCCCTGTATTATCACGTTTCTGGCCTCGCCAGCGCAGTCTTCGATCGGGAATGCGTCCTGCTCCGGCCTAGCGCAACAGCGACGAATATTACCGACTGGGCTCCGGTTGATTCCTACGATTTTACCGGTTTTACTGCTGCTCCAGCCGCAGTTGCTGGACAAGCCAATTGCACTGCTTGGCACTATGCCCGTCCTAGTTATCCCGCAGGCAGTACGTTGTCACAAATTTGGCAGTGCGTCTATCCCGGCCGTTATGATGGTTCTGTTAGCGCAGGACAACCGCGTCAACAAGGGACGGATATCGATTCTATCCTGGTTAATTTAACTACTCCAACCAATCCCATCACCACCGACAACTGGTCTACATCTCCTCCTGCCCCGCCCAGCCTTCATTTCAATGCCACCAATACCACCGCAAGCTATGTCCAACCAGGTAATCCAAATAATTTCTCCATCCCTCTCTGTCTCTCCACTTGGCCAAGCACTGCTCTGGCCAATGCTTTTCCCTTCAATAGTTTTGCTTATGCTGGCGATGTCCTCCAAGTACCATTCATTGGGTCTTACACCATACAAGTCGTTGATCCAGCAAACGGCAGCACCGCCTACCCTGTTACCACCACTGTCATGGAAATGAATAGTGTCTCCATGGACAGCGTCTTTGCTGAAGACACGATCACTGCTAATGACATCAACCTTGAACAGATCGGCCGCTTCTGCCCGATTATCCCTCCCGCCGGCACCGTCACCTATCCAACCAAGCCTCTCACATACGGCAGCTACGACTGGGCTGCCGACATTCTTGATCACTTCACTGCCATCCAAAACGTTAACGACGACTTCCTTCCCAATGTTGACCCCGCCCGATACGCAACTATGTTCAGTTCTCCAAATCCGAACGGCCCCGCCCCCGTCTCGAATACCTCCGGTGCCGTTCCCAACAGCTACAATGACCAAGACGCCCCCATCCAAGGCCTCATTAACATCAACACCGCCCCTTGGCCCGTCCTCGCCATGGCCCCGCTCGTTACCAGCACTGCCGGAGTCGTTGACGTCCCTAACACCGTCAATCTCGCCAAGGCCATCGTTGCCTACCGCAACCAGCATGGTCCATTCCGCAGCCTCTTCGATCTCAACTATGTCTATAACAGTGCCAGTTCTCTCGTCTTTGAAAATGCCGAAGGGACTAACCCCACGCTCAATGACTTCACCACCCAGTACCTACAGGTCATGCGCCTCAGCAACCTCCTGACCGTCCGCTCCGACTCCTACACCATCTACCTGCTAGTCCAAGGCTGGAAAAACGTCGGCACCGCCTACCCTCAGCTCATCACCGAACGCCGCTCCGCCTACACCGTCGACCGCAGCGCCCTCAATGCCTCCAACACCACTCCCACCACCACCTCCCTCGACAGCGACCCGTAAATCGTCTCGCCCGCTTCCCCCGGCGAGAACATCAGGCCCGCGGCCTCGGAGAGGAGCCGCGGGCTTCTTTCTGCGCTCTTGCGCCACGCCGCGGCGTAGTCGCCGGATCTCCCCTCAATCCCTGACCACAATCAAACTCTTCCCATCCACCAGCAGCGTATAGACCAGCGCGATATCCGCATCGCGCAAACGGATGCACCCCATCGACGACTGCTTGCCGATCGAATCCGGGTCGATGGTGCCATGGATGCCATAGGACATTTTTCCGACGGCCTGTCCATCTACGCCTTGGATGCTGATCCAATATTCTCCCAGCGGATTCTTCGGATCATCCGCCGCGATCACGCCCTCGCCGCGCGGGGAAAAATAGGCCGGGTTTTTGAGTTTTCCGCCGGCCATCCACGTCCCCGTTGGCGTTGAATCATCCCGCCCGAGTCCCACCGGCAAGGTCGTCACATACATCCCGCCGGCTTTCTCCGGCGAGCCCAGCCAGATGTCCATCGTGAACGCCTTCTTATTCACCACCGCATCAAACGGCCCCTGGATCGTCTTGAGCGTCGCCCCTGCCCGCATCCGCCGCGGGTCAGACAGATTGTTGATCTGCCCGAGGAATTCCCAGCTCAGCGCATCGCTCGCCGCGATCTTCTGCAGCTTCTCCCCCGGCGTTACGGTATGCGTCGACTGAAACGCATCTCCAGCAAACCGCCTCGGCGAAAACACGATCACGCGATTCGCCTCGGCCATGATGCGCTTGGCCAGTTGTGCATCCTCCGAAGACAACGCCCCGGCCAGCAGCGCATCATTCAATAGTTTTCGTCCCCCGATCAGATCACCGCTGTCGATTTTTTCTTTCCCTTCTCCGATCACCGCCGCCGCATTCGACGGCACCGCCAGCACCGGCTCCGTCGTCGCCACCCGCGTCGTCGACTGCGTCGCCGCAACCACCGCCGCCGGCTCTGTCGTCGCCACCACCACCGCAGCAGGGGGGTTGCTCGCCATCATCACCACCGGCGCCGCGGCTTTCGCCACCGTCTTCTCCCCGCGATGCGCCCGCGCATAATAAATCCCCGCTCCCACCCCCAGTGTAAGCACCATCACGCCCAGCAAAGTACGACTCACCCGCGAACGCCGACGACTCATATCAAAAACCTCCATGTTCCTCTACTACAGTAAAGGAACCCCCCCGGTTTGCAAAAACCCCGATGGCCCCAGTGCAAATTATTTCTGAATGCAATTCGTCGCAAACCGCCGAATCCCACGGTCCGTCACCAGCATGCTCAACGCCATGTCATGCTCCATCATCGGCAGCTCGCTGACGATCTGCTCTTCAAATCCCAGTCCGCAGCTCAATCCCAAAAATTCCCCTTGCCCTAAAAACCGGTCATAAAACCCCATCCCCCGTCCGATCCGATGCCCGCATTCCGTGAACCCCATCCCCGGCACAATCACCAGATCAATCATCCCCACCGGCATCGGCATCCCGCTGATCGGCTCCCTCACCCCCGCCCCCGTCGTCGTCATCCCTGTCGTCAAACTGCTGATCTCAGTCGGCAACATCCTTCGCTGGTCCCAACTCACCTTCGGCACCACCACCGTCTTTCCCGCCTGCCAACAACGCAGCGCCAGCGGCGCGGTATCTACTTCGTTGCCCATGCTCAAATAGAGCATGACCACCTGAGCCGCCGCAAACTCCGGGCTTGCCGTTACCAGACTGCAAGCTCCGATGCTCTTGGCATGACGCTCCGCTACGCTCATCGCCTCCAGCTTTTCTTTAAGCTGTTTGCGTATTGCCGCCTTCGTTACGCCCCCGCTGCTAATCTCCGCCATGCCTGCACATCCTCACGGTTGGTTAATGATAGTATACTAATCGGTCCCATCCGCTTTTTCCCCCAAATTCTTTCCGCCACCTTTGCGATTCTGACGCAAACTCTCCCCTAACTTCCCCTCATACCCCCGATCCGTAGGCTCATAATAGACCTTATCCACCCCCAAATAATCCTGTTCCACCACTCCCCCTTCATGATCATGCGGATATTGATACCCGTCCCCATGTCCAAGCCTTTTGCTTCCCTTGTAATGCGTATCCTTCAAATGCACCGGCACCGGAATCGTCCGCCCCTCCTTCACATCTTTCATCGCCCCCCAGATCGCCAGTGCCGACGCATTACTCTTGGGCGCCGTCGCCATATAAATCGCCGCCTGCCCCAGCGTCAGCTGCGCCTCCGGCATCCCAATCCGCTCCACTACCTGCTGCGCTGCCGACGCGATGACGAGCGCCTGCGGATCCGCATTCCCGATATCCTCACTTGCCAGGATCACAATTCGCCGCGCAATAAATCGTGGATCTTCTCCCGCTTGGAGCATGCGCGCCACCCAATACACCGCCGCATCCGGATCTCCCCCGCGCATCGATTTAATCAGTGCGCTCGCCGCATCGTAATGCTCATCCCCCGTCGCGTCATAAACAATCGCTTTGCGTTGAATCGACTCCTCCGCCACCTGCAAATCAATCAACAACTTCTTCAGTGGCACGGGCGTCCCGCCCGTGTTCTTTTCCTTCATCAACGACAACGCCGCAATCTCCAGCGCCATCAGCGCCCTTCGCGCATCCCCATCCGAAGTCTTCGCCCAATGCGCCACCGCTTCATCCGTGATCTCCACATCCAACTTCCCAAACCCCCGCTCCGCATCCTTCACCGCTCTCCGAATCAGCACCGAAATTTCCTCCTCCGTCAGCGGCGCAAACTGAAATATCTGACTCCGGCTCACCAGCGGCGAATTCACCGCGAAAAACGGATTCTCCGTCGTCGCCCCCACCAGCAGGATCTGTCCGCTCTCCACATCCGGCAGCAAAATATCCTGCTGCGCCCGATTAAACCGATGAATCTCATCCAAAAACAACACCGTCCGCACGCCCCCATTTCCCAACCTCTCTTTTGCTGCATCAATAATCCCGCGCACTTCTTTCACCCCCACCGCCGCCGCATTCACCTCTTCAAAATGACTCTTCGTATATCGTGCAATCAATTGTGCCAACGTCGTCTTCCCCGTCCCCGGCGGCCCATAAAAAATCACGCTCATCAACCGATCCGCCTCGAGCATCCTCTTCAGCAGCTTCCCCTCCCCCAAAAAATGCCCCTGCCCCACAAACTCCTCAATCGTCCGCGGCCTCATCCGCACCGCTAGCGGCTCCACCCCCCGCAAATTCTTCTCCCGACTCGCTGCAAATAAATCCATCCTCCCATTCTATTCCGCAATATGACCGCTGTCGCCCGGCTCGTTTTCCGGACAGCTAAATGGCAGCGACCAAGACAACAGGGATTGCTTGTGGATTATTTGTAATGGCCGGATACTGAATCAATGGACCTTCTAAACTCAGTGCAGGAAAAATATCCGGAGATTAATCAAGCTGCTGGACAGTGGTTGTTGCAGTTGCCGCAAAATGATCTCAAACGCGCTTTAGCAATGGCGGCCGAGATGGCGGGATTGATGTTAATTCGCAGTTCCGGAGTCAAGTTGCCGGCTCCGTCGGGAACTATAGTTCTAGGCGCGACGCGCGAGGAGGAAGCGCAGGCAGTGCAAAGATTTATCTGGGGTATGGCGGCGGGGAATGGCCTGGATCCTAAAGATGCCGGCAGTGCCATAAGTCAATTATCGACTGAGGACAGGAAATACATTCCCGAGATAAGCGGGTTAGAACAGGCGTTTCTTGATTTATGTGAACTGAATCAGATTCAGCAGCAACATCGCACCTTCGTCGCTTCAGCGGCAGTGATTAAACTGGTTTTGGCGGGGAATCAGTTAAAATTACTGGAAGGGAAAATGGGGTTGGCAATGGCGATGTGGCATCTGACCATGGGTTCCAAGACGATTCCCTATCCGACCACTCATGGACGATCTGCCTGTTAGGCCAGGCTGTATTATCTTCATTAATGTTTGATACAGATATCCTGTAATTTCGATTATTTCGCCTTATTTACCTTGAATTTTCCGCGATTTATAAATAGTTAATTTTTTATTTGACTCAGACTTGATACAAATATATCTTCTGTATCAATACCTCATGGAAGGCACTCACCCATGATCGAAGGCGTCTCGCGAAAAATCGCCAAAGACTTCCACGACAAGATCAAGACCGGCCAATGGCCCGCCGGCAAGCGCGTCCCCACCACCCGCCAACTCGCCGCTCAATACCAGGTTTCCGTCAACACCATCCAAAACGCCTTCCGCGAACTCGAAGCCTCCGATCTCGTCGAGCGCCGCCCCCGGCTCGGCGGATTCGTCAAAGCCCGCCCCAAAGTCCGCATCGCCTCCGCCATTGCCGTCGTCGGGCCTTATACCACCGAAGGTCTCGCTGCCTCCGAAGCCGACGAACCCCATTCCTGGGGCTATCGCATTATCCGCGGCTGCGACGCCGAGCTCGGCGAAGCCAATATCCACGTCTCCATGTTCTCCTACCCCCCCGGCGACCCCAACCCCATCCCCAAAATTCTCGCCAAGATCGACCAGGCCCTCGATTCCCTCGGCGGCATCCTTCTTTTCCCCCGTCCTGAAACCGCTGCTCTGCGCGATGAACTCGACCGCCGCAACATACCCTGGGTCACCGTTAATCGCCCGCGCGAGCATGCCGCTCAGAATTTCGTTTCCGCCGAAGTCGTCCTTCCCTCCCGTCTTGTTGCACGCTGCTTCGCCAAACTCAAAGTCCGCCGCGCTGTCTTCCTCTGCAACTGCCTCTCCATCGGCAACTCCACCAACGACAAATACCTCGGCTTCATGCAAGGCTGGCTCGAATCCGGCATGCCCTCCCGCGATGTCGATTTCATCTCCTGTGGCAATATGACCGAATCCGTCGGCTACGAACACATCAAACCCTATCTCGATTCCCAAGGCGTCCCCGACGCCATCTTCGCCGCCGGCGATCTTCTTGCGCTCGGCGCCCTCCGCGCCCTTCGCGAACGCAACGTCAACGTCGGCACCGATACCTTTCTCGTCGGTTCCACCGGCCTGCAACTCGCCACTTACGCCAATCCCCCGCTCACCGTCATCCAGACCCCCATGGAACAAATGGGCCGCGAGGCCGCCCGCATGCTCCTGGAAATGCACCGCGAAGGCGTCCGCCGCATGATCGGCCGGTATGTCGCCTCTCCCGTCGTTGTCCGCGATTCCTGTCCCATCTCTCCCGAACTTCTCGACCGCGAACTCAAACAGATCGAACAAGAGGTCTAAAAACCCGCTTCGCATTCTTTTCATCATTCGTCCGCGCTGTCTGATCGTTCATATCTGAAACGCCCTCCCGTCTCGCGGGCAGGCAGAAATTGGAGAGTGCCTCATGCATCGATCATGCCTTCGCCAAAAGCATGCCTTTACCCTCGTTGAACTATTGGTTGTCATCGGCATCATCGCCCTCTTGATCTCTATCCTTCTTCCTGCCCTGAACCAGGCGCGCGAGGCGGCCAAAAAAGCGCAATGCCTCTCCAACCTCAGGCAAATCGGCAACGCCGTCATTATGTACGCTAACGACAACCGTGGATTTGTCCCGTGGAGACAACGCACACCGACCGGTTTCACCCACTTCGTCGTGACCGCCTCCTTCGGACCTGATGTCGGGCTTCCCACTACGACCAACACTGCTTCCGGCGCCTCCTGCCTGACGCCCTTCCCTTATGGCGGCGCCAGCTCGCGTTACATCCCCAATCCCGATCCCTTCTTTTGCCCCGGCGATTTCGTCCGTCGCCCTTACAGGACGAAGATCAACACCATGGCCGGCAAAGCGGTCAATCCCCCCGTCGTTGGCTGGGGTCCAACCTCCGTCCTCAACATCCAGGCCGACGGCGCAATGACAACCGCTTCCAATGCCTCTCAATCCTATTGGCAGTGGTATAACCCCGACTGGTATTATCCCGCCAGCGGCGTTCTGACCGCCTCTCCAACCGACGTCGTCAACCACAAAATCACCGTCAAACAAGCCCAGGAAAAAAGCTACTGGACCGATCAGGGCTGGATCAATCTGGTTGCCGCCGATGCCGGCACCGGTGCTCTTCCCAACGACAAGGTCTACCCCTTCTTCCACAAAGGTGGCTGGAACGTCCTCTACTTAGACGGCCACGCCAAATGGGTTTCCGCCTCGATGGCCCTTCCCGTCATGCAGAACCTTGTCCTCAACGGCCCCAACCAAGGCTTTGGCTTCTCCACCCAAATCCAACGAGCCTATAATCTCCTCTACTAATCCGCGAAAATCTTGCATAAAGCAATGACCCAAGGCCCCGCAATTTGATTTGCGGGGCTTCTTCTTTTCGCTCACGCATTGGCCCATAAGTCTGCATAATATTCCCCTCCGCACGTCAAATACGCATAAGATCCACACCCCGCAAAGATTTCCCCCTCACTCCACTGAACTCACCTGATATACCAGCCGAAACGAGTGATACCAACCCGATTATCCGGGTTTGCTGACCTCTCGTTATCGGTCCCTCCGAAAGGCCAATCACATGTGCGGTATCGTCGCCTACGTCGGTCGTAAAATCGCCCAGCCCCTCCTCATCGAAGGCCTCAAACGCCTCGAATATCGCGGCTACGATTCCGCCGGCGTCGCCGTCATCGACTCCCAAGGTAAGCTCCACATCCGCCGCTCCGTCGGCCGAATCTCCGTCCTCGAAGAAGCCATCACCTCCCACGCCGACCCGCTCCCCCCCGCCCACCTCGGCATGGCCCACACCCGCTGGGCCACCCACGGCGCCCCCGCTATCTGCAACGCCCATCCCCATACCGACAACACCGGCCGCATCGCGCTCGTCCACAACGGCATCATCGAAAACTACGCCGCCCTCAAACAATTCCTCACCGAAAAAGGCCACACCTTCACCGGCCAAACCGACACCGAAGTCCTCGTCGTATTAATTGGTGACATCTACCACGACCTCAAACAAGCCGGCGGAGCCGCTTCCGCAGCCCCTTCCCTCCTCCAAAAATCCGTCCAAGCCGCCCTCCATCAAGTCGAAGGCACCTACGGCATCGCCGTCTGCTGCGCCGACGAACCCGACACCCTCGTCGTCGCCCGTAAAGGCTCCCCTCTCATCGTCGGCATCGGCTCCGACGAATACATCGTCGCCTCCGACGCCAGCGCCATCGTCGAACACACCACACAGGTCATCTACCTCAACGATAACGAGATGGCTGTCCTCAAACCCGACTCCTTCCGCACCATGACCGTCGACGATAACGACGTCTCCCCCATCATCTCCCAGCTCGAAAACAAGCTCGAAGAATACGAGCTCGGCGACTATCCCCACTACATGCTCAAGGAGATTTTTGAGCAGCCCAACGCCATCCGCAACTGTCTCCGCGGCCGCGTTGATCAGCGCGAAGGCCGCGTCGTCCTGGGAGGCGTCTCCAATTTCTCCCGCGAACTCGTCCGCGCCAAACGCTTCATCCTCACCGGCCAAGGCACCGCCTGGCACGCCGGCCTCGTCGGCGACTACCTCTTCGAAGACCTCGCCAAAGTCCCCGCCGAAGCCACTTACGCCTCCGAATTCCGCTACCGCAATCCATTGGTCGAAGAAAACTCCGTCATCATCGCCATCTCCCAGTCTGGCGAAACCGCCGACACCCTCGCCGCCCTTCGCGAAGCCAAGGAAAAAGGCGCCCTCTCCCTCGGCGTCGTCAACGTCGTCGGCTCCACCATCGCCCGTGAAGTCGACGCCGGCGTCTACATCCACGCCGGCCCGGAAATCGGCGTCGCCTCCACCAAAGCCTTCACCAACCAGTGCGTCACCCTCACGCTCCTCGCCACCTTCCTGGGTCGTCGCCGCACCATGTCGCAAACCCAAACCCAGGAAATCATCGACGCCCTCGTCGCCATCCCCGACCAGCTTCAACACGTTCTGGCTCAATCCGATTTGATCAAAGACATCGCCACCGAATTCTGCGACCGCGAAAACTGGCTTTTCCTCGGCCGCGGCTACCAATATCCCGTCGCCCTCGAAGGCGCTCTCAAGGTCAAGGAAATCTCCTACATTCACGCCGAAGGCATGCCCGCCGCCGAAATGAAGCACGGCCCAATCGCCCTCATCAACGACGGCATGCCCGTGCTCTTCCTCGCCACCCGCGGTTCTCAATACGAAAAAGTCATCAGCAACATCGAAGAAGTTCGCGCCCGCGGCGGCCGCATCATCGCCGTCGCCACCGAAGGCGATACCCACATCCGCCGCTACTCCGACCACGTCATCACCGTCCCCGACACCCTCGAGCCCCTGCAACCCCTCCTGACTGTCGTCCCCCTGCAACTCATCGCCTACCACGCCGCCGTAGCCCGAGGCTGCAACGTCGACAAACCCCGCAACCTCGCCAAGTCCGTCACCGTCGAATAGCCGCAGGGGGGCGACGCTTCCGGCTATAATGTGCCGGCTATGGTCGAACTCCATACCCCTCGCCTTATCCTCCGCCCACTGGTTCCAGAAGACCGCCCCGAATTCCTCCGCGTCCACACGCTGAGCTGGCCCACTTGGTCCCCTTGGATGCCCGCCCTCGAACCCGGCCAAACCTTCGACGACCTCTTCGACCAGATGCTCGCGCGCATCGACCGCGAACTTTCCGCCCAGACCGGCCTCCTCCTGGCCGCCTTCCTCCCCGACGGCCCGCTCATCGGCTTCTTCACGATCTTCAACATCGTCCGCGGCGTTTTTCACTCCGCTTCCGCCGGCTGGCGCGTCAGCGCCGACCAGCAACGCCAAGGTTACGCCCTCGAATCCCTCACCACCCTCCTCACCCACGCCTTCTCCCCCGATGGCCTCTCACTCCACCGCGTCCAGGCCAACATCATCCCCACCAACACCGCGAGCCTCTCCCTCGCCCGGCGCGTCGGCTTTCGCCAGGAAGGCTACGCCCTCCGCTATCTCAAAATCGCCGGCCAATGGCAAGACCATCTCATGTTCGCCAAACTCGCCGACGAACATGCTGCGCCATCAATCAATCGGTAAACTTCCTTCTATGATCGCTGTCGCCTCAATGGGCACTCCTCGCGAACTCCAATTCCTTGCCATCGGCGCTCAGGCGTCCAGGTCTTCTACAACCCCCGCAAATCCCACGAATCTTACCTCGACCCCAACAGTGCCGGCACCGCTCTCCTCTACCTCTTCGGTGGTCCCTTTATCGGCCTACTCTCTCTTACTAACCATCTCACTCCCTAGTCTAGTCAGAGCAATAAGATTCAACTTCAGTTCGGGACTGGAAAGATGAAATGATTAATTTGCGCACGCTGCCACTTTTTTTCCTCACCATCCTTTTTTTCTGTGAAACGGCTCACTCCGCGGAAATTTTTGCAGGCGATTGGGCCGGCGCATTCCAATTGCGCGATGCCATCTGGTCCGACTTTCTCATTCACCTCAAATCGACCGACAACGGCCTCGCCGGAACTACTGACATGCTTCAAAATTTCATCATGGATCATCAACTTGACGCGGTAATAACCCAAGCAAATGCTGTTCGTTTCGAATTGAATGAAAAGGACATTCACTTATCATTTGCCGGGAAACTCGAAAATAATGCCATCATCGGCCAAGTCCGCCGCAATGGTCAGGAATCGGCATTCCGTCTCGATCGTGTTGTAAAGACCAACCCGGACCGGTTCGCCGGCACCTACCAGCTCGCTCCTGATCATTACATTGTCATCACCCCCGTTCATATCACGTTTGAAGGCGTTCGATTACTCACCAGCTTCGACCTGCAATCCGGGCAACTCCAACCTCTTTTCCCTCGCTCTGATACGACCTTCTTCACCGGTCCTTCCTACGGCGCAGGCCCTGCGGAAAACTCCCTGGCCTTTACCGTCGATGCTCAACACCAGACCACGCTGAAATGGACCCCGCATCAAGGTGATTCACTCACCGGCCACGCCGTCTCTGTTCGTGAAGAAAAATTCTCTTTCAAAAACGGCAACGTCACACTTGCTGGTTCTCTTCTCCTCCCCTTTACACCAGGTCCGCACCCTGCCGTCGTATTTGTTCACGGCTCGGGCCCCTCGTCGCGCAATGATTATCGTCTTCACGCAAGTTATTTCGCTGCCAACGGAGTTGCCTCCCTTATTTTCGATAAGCGCGGCGTTGGCGAATCCACTGGCAATTGGGTCACCGCCGGGTTCGACGAATTCGCCGGCGATGCCTTGGCCGGGATCGCGCAGCTCAAGACTCGCGCCGACATCCAACCCCAAAAAATCGGCCTTTGTGGAATGAGCCAGGCCGGCTGGATCATGCCATTGGCCGCATCACGTTCCGCCGATGTCGCGTTTGTCATCTCTCTTTCCGGCGCGGGCGTTTCCCCGGAAGAGCAAGGTGCTTACATGGTCGAGCACCGCATGCGCTCAGAGGGTTTTGCCGATGCCGACGTCGCAAAGGCGCTGACCCTCTACCACCTGAATTCCCGTTGCGCAAAGACCGACACAGGCTGGGACGAATTGGATGCAGCCGTCGCACAGGCCCGAAAGCAGCCCTGGTTCCATCCGGAATTCATCCCGCAGAATCCTGCCAGCGCGCAACAGTGGCGATCGATCTGTGACTATGATCCCATCGCGACTCTTCACAAAGTCCGCTGTCCTGTCCTGGCAATCCTCGGCGGGGTGGATCCTCTTGTTCCAGCGCAAAAAAGTGCTGCCGCTTGGAAAACCGCGCTTGCCGAAGCGGGCAATCCCGATGCAACCATTCAAATCCTCCCCTATGCCGACCACGGCCTCGCGGACCCCGCCTTGGGACTGCAACATCCCGAGTTCTTTACGATTCAACGTGATTGGTTGATCCGGCACACTCGTGATTCGCGATAGCTCTGGGGCTTACAGCGTCGAGCGATGCTAAATAAAAAACCCCCGCCTTCTTTCAAAGGCAGGGGTCTTCTTGATGATCCCAATTTAATTGCCGATGGCTTTCTCAATCGCCTCTTTAACTTCTGCATCATCCGGCTTCACCTTCGGCTCAAACCGCGCGGCCACCTTCCCATCCTTCCCGATCAGAAACTTCGTAAAATTCCACTTGATATCCCCACTAAACGTCCCCGCCGTCGGCTCTTCCGTCAAAAACTGATACAGCGGCGCCTTATCATCCCCCTTCACGCTGATCTTCGACATCATCGGAAACGTCACGCCATACTTGGCCGTACAAAACTGCTTGATCTCCCCATTCGACCCCGGCTCCTGGCTCTTAAAATTGTTCGCCGGGAAACCCACAATCACAAACCCCTTCTCCTGATACTCCTTATACAACGCCTCCAGCGCCTTATACTGTGGCGTATACCCGCACTTGCTCGCCACATTCACAAACATCACAACCTTCCCCTTATACTGAGAAAGATCCACATCCTTCCCATCGATATCCTGCACCTTAAAGTCCAATGGCGACGCCGGCTTCGCCGATTCCTCCGCCATCGCCACCGTCCCAATCAAACCCATCAAAACTGCCATCAGAATCTTCGTTTTCACCGCAACTGCTCCTTGTTAAGACTGCCTTGAATACCATGATTCAACCATCCCGTTTGCAAAATCTCAATGATACGCCTTTGCCTACACCCGGCCACCATGTGCTCTACTGGATGCAAGCCTCCCAGCGCACACGCTTTAACCATGCTTTAGAACACGCCATCGCCACCGCGAATTCCCAGAAAAAACCGCTCGTCGTCTGCTTTGGCCTCACCGACAACTACCCCGAAGCCAACGCCCGCCACTACGCCTTCATGCTGCAAGGCCTCCGGGATGTCGCCGCCTCCCTCGCCAAACGCCGCATCAAATTCGTCCTCAAACACGGCTCCCCCCCCGACGTCGCACTCCACTACGCCAAACACGCCTCCCACCTCATCTGCGACCGCGGCTACACCCGCCACCAAAAGCGCTGGCGCGACCAAGTCGCCGACCAAGCCCGCTGCCCCGTCACCGAAGTCGAATCCGACGTCGTCGTCCCGATCGAAGCCGCCAGCGACAAACAAGAATACGCCGCCCGCACCATCCGCCCCAAAATCACCCGCCTCCTCTCTGAATACCTCCACGCTCTCCCCGAAAAAAAGATCGCGATTCCCTCCCTCGATCTCAATATCAAAGGCGACCTCGACCCATCCGATCCCGACAAACTCCTCGCCAAACTAAAACTCGACCGCTCCGTCCCTCCCGTCCCCGCCCACTTCATCGGCGGCCAATCCGCCGCCGCCAAACGCCTCTCCACCTTCCTCTCCCAAAAGCTCTCCCATTACCACACCGCCCGCAACCAGCCTTCCGCCAACCACACCACCACCCTCTCCCCCTACCTCCACTTCGGCCAAATCTCCCCCCTCGACATCGCTTTGCAAATCTCCAATTCCCCCGCCCCAGCGGCCGACCGCGAATCTCTCCTCGAAGAACTCATCATCCGCCGCGAACTCGCCTGCAATTTCGTCCACTACTCCCCCCATTACGACACCTACGCCGGCCTCCCTTCTTGGGCCCAAAAAACCCTCCGCGAACACTCCCGCGACCCGCGTCCCAACCTCTACACCCTTGCTCAATTAGAATCCGCCTCCACCCACGACCCCTACTGGAACTCTGCCCAGCGTGAAATGCTCCTCACCGGCTACATGCACAACTACATGCGCATGTACTGGGGCAAAAAAATCCTAGAATGGTCCCCCACCCCAGAATCCGCCTACGCTGCCGTCCTCCACCTCAACAACAAATATTTCCTAGACGGCCGCGGCCCAAACGCCTTCACCAACGTCGCCTGGCTCTTCGGCCTCCACGACCGCCCCTGGGGTCCCCCGCGCCCCATCTTCGGCCTCATCCGCTACATGAACTCCGCCGGCCTCACCCGCAAATTCGACATGGACGCCTACGTCGCCATCGTTAACGCACTGTAGCCGGGACCGTCGCCGGTCCGACTCCTTCTGCCCGAGGCTCGCCAAACCACTCTGATCCCAGCCTTATTCCTGTCCATACCCTCAGCCGATGCTCCGTCGCGTCAGTATATTTCATCCCTTGGCCATACTCGCCCCAAGTCACCGTCCGCCAAGCCGTCGGATACCAACTCCCGTTCGCTGCCTTCGTCCAGCCGGAATACGCCGTGTGGTTTTCCACTTGCACCATGTCCTTCTTGTCCGGCCAATAGACCGTATACGTCGTTTCCACCGGCACATCCCCTTTGGCCGGATCGATCCACAAGAGGTTCACGGATCTCTCGAATTGCATTTCTCGTCCGCGTGACGATCGTTCTATGTAAAGTGCCACCAACCCCGGGCGCGCAGGATCGACGATGATCCCTGTCTTCGCATCTGCTCCAATATTCCCCAAGCTATTTCGCGTCGGCCAAAGGTGCCCCGGCAGAGTGTTCTGCGCCGTAAAATCGGACGCCATCTTTGCCCAAGGTCCGCTTTGCTTCTCTCCCCGCGAATTCCCCTGCCATCCGTTGATCCCATCGGAAATCATGTACCAATCCGGCATCTCATTTCGAATAATCTTCAGCACCGCATCCAATTCCGGTGCCGGCCATCCCGCTGGCAACGCCGGATAACGAGCATTCCGTCTCCCATGTTTTTGTTCGCCCATTAAGTACTCATTCGACAGGAATGAGCTGCCGGACCGCGCATAAAGTGTGACAGTCCCACCCTTGTCAGAAGCAGTACCGTCCGTTTTCGCCTGCCACACCGTCTCCACCGCTACATAATCTCCAAACCCCTCATCATACCGTTTTTGCAATCGTTGGAGCAGTATGTTGACGTCAGGTGCCGGCCCGACATTCACCACCTTCGCATCCCGCGGCACGCCGAGCTCATATACATCGTGAATTGCCGGATCACCATAAGTGATCTCGTTGATTACGTCTTTGCCATCAACAAAAATCGATGCCTTGCGAATCAAGTGTGTTCGCGAGTCCGTCCAAATCTCCACCCGGTCCGGGTAAGCCGTCCGCCGCAGCGCCATCGCTGTCTTTGGATCATCCTTCGGCAACCTGATCTCATACTTTTCCATCTCCCCATCCCGAGCCTCTTCTACCTTCGCTCCAGGAATACTTGCAACCGCTTCACCCACTGTCCAAGGCATCCCATCGACGATCTGCTTCCGTTGCCGCGCAAGCTCCGCGCTGATCTCCCCGATCCGCACGACCCCGTCCTTGCTGTCGTATCTGATCTCCTCTTTCTTCGCCGGCAAATACATATGCACTGTCATCTCCCCACCCTCGCGATGCACCTCGGCCCATGTGCCAGTCTCAGTGTCCGTATGAGTGATAAACTCGCCTTTGCCTGGAACGATGCCGCGGTTATGGACCCAACCGTGATACTCCCTGCTGGCCTGCGTCGCCTGCCCAAGCAATTCCGCCGCGGTCGCCGGCCGATCGATCAATCCCCCAATCCCAATCCCCACCCCCGTTGCCACCACCGCCGCCACGCTGCTCGTCATTGCCCACCGCACAATGCGCCTTCGCATATGCTGTCTCTTCGCCACCGCCACAACCCGTTCCGTCGCCTCCCCCGTCGGCTTCATGTCTCGCAACTCCGCCACACGCCGCAAAATATCCCGTTCCTCATTCATGATTCACCACCTTTCGCACGCGCACGACCGCCGCATGACACAACCCCCGCGCCTGATGCCCCGTCTTCCCAATCATCTCTCCCACCCGCTCATACGACTCTCCCTGCACATACCGCAACACAAACGCCTCCCGTTCCAACCCCGGCAACCCCTCCGCCGCATCCAATATCCGCTCCATCTCTTCCCCCGCCTCCGCCATCTCCCCCGGCCCGCGTCCCCCATCTACCAATTCCACATCCACCGCCGTCACCGCCCCCCGCCTCCTCTTCCTCCTCCAATCCATCCCCAAGTTAATCGCCGCCCGCCTCATATAAGCTCCCGGCTCCCGCGCCTCCCGAAACCCCTTCGACTCCGCCATCTTCACCAGCAACTCCTGCAACAATTCCTCCGCCACCTCTCTGCGCAACGTCACCCGCAACAACACCGCATGCGCCCCCGGCGCCTGCTCCTCCAAGATTTTCCAAACCCGTCCCGCCAAGCCGTCTACCTCCGTCACCCTTATAGACGCTCAGCCCACCTCCCGCGCAAAACTAAAATTCAATTTCTCCCCTCTTCTTCGCGGCCTTCGCGTCCTCCCTTCGCGCCCATCGCGTTCTCTTCTCTCCCACCTATAACCTCTCCCCCACCTCATACCCCAGCCACCGCTGCTTCATCCACCGGATCGCCAGCATATCCCGGAACGACTTAAACAGCCGATTCCACATCCCATATTTGGATTCCCCATGCACGCGCGGATTATTCGATACCGCCACCTCGACAACCTTATACCCCTCCATCTTCAGCAGCGTGGGAATAAACCGGTGCAATCCTCGATACAACTTCAAATCCCTGATGCACTCCCGCCTCATGCAACGATAAGTGCATCCCGCATCCGTCACCTGATCCTGCAAGACCGAGTTCCGCACCCAGTTCGCCACCCGCGAAGAGATCACCTTGAGCTTATCATCCCCCCGCGCCCGATCCGCCACCCGCGTCCCGCAGACGCAGTCGACGGACGGATCTTCCAGCGCCTTGAGAAACGCCGGTATATCTTTCGGATCATTTTGCAGATCCGCATCCATCGTCATCACATATTTCCCCACCGCCGCCCGCAGCCCCGCATCGCTCGCGGCCGTCTCCCCGCAGTTAAATTTGAACTTCAACCCCCGCACCCGTGCATCCTTCGCGCACAGTTTTTCAATCGCCCCCCAGCTCCCATCCTTACTCCCATCATCCACCAGCAGCAGCTCAAACGTCGCCCCCAATGGATCACACACCTCACAAATCGCCGCATGCAACAACGGCAGATTCTCCTCTTCATCATAAACAGGCACGCAAATACTCAGCAGGGGGGTCGCTAACTCTTTATTCGTGTTCATTCGCGTAAATTCGTGGCTAAACCACTCTCCCGATCCCGTTTCTTTTTCCCATACACCAGCATCAAATTCCGCACATAAGTAATGCCCCCCATGCATCCCAGTATCCCCACCGAATCCTGCTGCCGCAAGAAATACGACAACTCCATCAGCGACCCGCACAACGACAGCCACCAAAACACCGTTGGCACCCGCGACTCATGATGTGCCTCCGAATAAATCCACTGCACAATCCAACGGGCCTGAAAAACCCCCAGCCCCCCAAACCCCACCGCCTTCCACAAATAATAATGATGCTGGAACGGCATAAACCCGTCCGGCTCCACCGGCAACGTCGCCCCCGTCGCCAGCGACCACACGAAATAAATACACAGTAACTCACCCATTTCGCACCAGATTTACCACAGAGACCACTGAGGGCACAGAGAGCACCGAGAAGAAATAAAATCGTTAACAGGCAATGCGCTTGACGCCCTGTTTTAGAAGTTTGACATTGAAGTTGATAATCAGAGCCAATTTGAAGCGGGTCGCATGCAGATAAGAGATTGCCTGGGCGACATGGATCGGAGCGATTTCCGTTACCGATTTTATTTCAAGAACCACCGAGTTCTCTACCAGGAAATCCAACCGATAAACCCCGACCTCTGCTCCGCGATACATCACATGCACAGGATACTCCCGAACATAAGCAATCCCCCGAGCTTTAAATTCCATCTCCAAAGCATTGCAATACGTGTTTTCATCAAACCCCGCCCCCAATTCACTATGCACCGCAATCGCTGCCCCAATAATTAAATTCGTCACCCGATTCAACCCCGGATCCGGCTCCATCTCCTCATCCACATATTCCATCCCAACCTCCTCTTCTCTCCGTGCTCTCTGTGCCCTCAGTGCTCTCAGTGGTAAATCCCCTCACCCCGACGCCACATCCACCGGCTTCCCATCCCCCCGCGCCGACTCATACATCGCCACAATAATTGCCAGCGCCTTGCGCGCCTCCCGCGCACTGGTCTCCGCCTCCTCCCCCCGCTCCCACGCTCCCAATATCGACTCAATATTCTTCTGATGCACCTCCGCCCCGATCGCCGCTGGATTGCTCTTGGGCCCGGCCTGCGCCGCCGACGGCGCCAAACTCTCCCGCAATTCTTTATCCCCTTCTTTCTCCTCCCGAAAACTAAACATCTTCAGCCCCGCCTCCGACACCGCCGTCCCATTCTCTCCCCCGATCTCCACCCGCACCGGCTGCCCGGGAAACATCGCCGTCGTCCCCACGATCGTCCCAAATGCCCCGCTCTCAAACTGCAACGAGCAACTCATCGTATCTTCCACCTCAATCGACGCATGAATCCGGCTCGCCGCATACGCGCTCACCCGCCGCACCGGCCCTGCGATCCACTGCAACAAATCCACCGCATGCACCGACTGATTCATGATTGCCCCTCCCCCATCCCACTTCCACGTCCCGCGCCACCCGCCCTCCTCATAATACTTATCCGGCCGATACCAAGGCGTAAAACACCCCGCCCACGCCACCCGCCCAAACCGCCCCTGCTCCGCCGCCGCGCGCAGCGCCCGATTCTCCCCCTTCCATCGATTCTGAAAAATACACCCCACCTTGCGTCCCAAGCGATCAGCCGCCGCGATGATCTTATCCGCCCGCTCCAACGTCACATCCAGCGGCTTCTCCATGATCACATTGCACCCCGCCTCCATCGCCTCCACCGCAATCTCCATATGCCCCCCGCTCGGCACCGCGCAGTGAATCACATCAATCTGCTCTTTCTTCAACATCTCCCCCATCGACTCATACACCGGCACGCCCTCCACCCCCGCCTTCTCCATCGCTTTGCGCGCGTTCTCCGGCTTCACATCACACAACGCCACCATCCGCGCGTTCCCAATCTTCGGCAACACCTTCACATGCGTCGCCCCCACCATCCCCGGCCCCACCACCGCACATCGCCAAACCTTACCCACAACTACTCCTCTCTTAACCTGAACCCTGAACCCTGACCCCTGAAAACTACCTCCCCAAATACCCCTTCACCCCATCCGCCACCACCTTCACCTCCGCCTCCGTCAGCGAAGGAAACATCGGCAACGACAATATCCTCTTCACATAATCTTCCGTCTTCGGCAGCGCCGGCAGCTTCCCATACATCTCCTCAATCGCCGGCTGCTGATGGTTTGGCACCGGATAATGCACCCCCGTCTCCACTCCCAATTCCTTCAAATGCTTCCCGAGCCCCTCCCGCACATCATGACTCTCCAGCCGAATCACAAACATGTGGTACACCGTCTCGGTCACCCCCTCCACATCCTCCGGCGGCAACGTCACACCCTTCACCCCCGCCAGCTCCCTCCGATACCAAGCCGCCGCCCGCCGCCGCCCTGCATTCAAATCATCCAATACTTTCAATTGCTCCCGCCCAATCGCCGCATTGATCTCATTAAACCGCAGATTGTACCCCACTTTTTCATGCAGATATTTATCCTTCCGCCCATGATTCCGCAGCATCGTGACCTTCCGCGCGATCTCCGGATCATTCGTCGCAATCGCCCCCCCGTCCCCATACACCGTCAGATTCTTCGATGGATAAAAACTAAACGCCGCATGCTCCCCATACGACCCCGCGCGCTTCCCCTTCCACTTCGCCCCATGTGACTGCGCACAGTCCTCAATCATCCACAACCCATGTTCCTTCCCCAATTTCTCAAACGCATCAATATTCGCCGGCCGCCCATACAAATGCACCGGCAGCATCCCCACCGTCCGCTTGGTTATCTTCCTCTTCGCATCCTCCGGATCAATCGTATATGTGTCATCAATATCACAAAACACCGGCCTCGCCCCCACATGAATCATCGGCTCAATCGACGGAAACGCCGTCAACGAAGGAACCAGCACCTCATCCCCCTCCTTTAGCCCCTGCGCAATATGCAGCAGATGCACCGCCGCCGTCCACGACGACGACAACACCACATGTTTTACACTGAAATAAGCCGCCAGTTCCGCCTCAAACGCCTTGCACTCCGGCCCCAATATATAATTACCCCCCTTGACCACCTCCAATATCCGGCGGTCAATTGCTTCACTCTGATACACCCGGGACAGCGGAATCTTGGCCACGTCGCTTCACTCCTTAAAAACTGGTCGAAGCGAGGCAATATAAGAAGTTAATCCCCGAAACTCCACACACCCAGTTCCCGCTTCATCCCTCTTTCACCCGCCCCAAATATCGTGCAAAATGCCCTCGCCAGGTTTTCCCCTGATCTCCCATGCATTTGGCAACCGTAACTCCTTCCAACGATTTGGCGCCTCCCCCCACGCCGACGCGCCCTGCCGTCGTCCTGATCCTTTGGTTCTTTTCTCTGATCCTCCTCCTCATCGCCCCCGCTGGCGTCCCTCTCTCTCGCACACAGGAAGCCCGCGTCCTCGAAACCGCCCGCCAGATGCTCACCTCCCCCACGCCCCACCCCTACCTCATCCCCACCCTCAACGGCCAGCCTCGCTTGCAAAAACCCCCCCTCGCCTATTGGCTCACCGCCGCCAGCTTCCACCTCTTCGACATCTCTCTTACCTCCGCCCGAATCCCTCCCATCCTCGCCGGCTGGCTCACCCTCGCCATCACCTACCTCGCCGGCTCCCATTTCTTCAACCGCCGCACCGCTCTCCTCGCCTCGGTCTGTCTCCTCTCTTCCTACCTCTTCTACCGCTACACCCGCCTCGACGAAACCGACACTCTCGCCACTCTCTTCGTCACCGCCTCCTGCCTATGCTTTTGGACAGCCTCCTCTCCCTTGAACGTCGAACATCCAACGTCCAACAAAACCCAGTTTCTCCTCTACCACGCCGGTGCTGTAAGCGCCGCCCTCGCCGCCCTCTCCAAGGGTCCCCCCGCCGCCTTCCCCTTTCTCTTCCTCCTTCTCCTCTGCATCACCAATCGCAACTACCACCCGCTCAAAAAGCTCCTCACCACCGCCTCCCTCCTCACCTTCCTCCTCATCGCTTCCGCCTGGTACGCCTACCTGGCCGACCACCACCTCCTCTCCCAGATCACCTCCGAAATCGACGACCTCACCACCGGCCGAGACCACCCCGCCTCCTTCCTCACCTACTTCCCCTTACTCCTCACCGCCACCGCCCCCTGGTCCGCTTTCTTCGTCGCCTCTCTCGTCTTTGCCGTCCAGCGATTCAAATCCTCCCCCCCTTTGCGCGCCCTCCTCTGCTGGCTCGCCGCCATCTTCATCCCCCTCTGCTGCGTCGGCAACAAACAATTCCACTACCTCTTCCCTCTTCTGCCCCCCGCCTTCCTCCTCACCGCCGCCCTCCTCGACCATGTCCTCTCCATCCCCCAGTCCGACCCCTCCGCCAAACCCATCCGCATCCTCTTCCTCGCCACCCTCATCGGCTCCATCCTCGCCGGCCTCTCCCTCCCCATCACCTCCCACCTCCTCATTCACCACCTCTCTTCCACCGATTTCCTCATCGCCTCACTCTTCCTCCTCGCCTCCCTCCTCACGCTCCTCTCCTATCGCTACCAAGGCTTCCACCGCGCCCTCATACTCTTCCCCTTCGCCATCTCCATCCCCATGACCCTCACCCTCTCCCTCTGGCTCCCTCCCCTGGTCTCCAACGACTTCGAACTCTTCGCCGCCGACCTCCACACCCACTTCGGCCCATCCGCCTCCTATCTCTACTACTCCCAATTCCCCAAACTCCCCCTCAACTTCTATCTCCGCCAATCCACCCCCTACCTCCTCACCCCTCCCGCCCTCCGCGACTATCTCTCCACCTCCCCCGACTCTCTCGTCCTCCTCGCTGTCAAACACGACTCCCCAGCTCCAAAACCTCCTCCCCATCTCACCTCTTCCCTCACTCTCAAAGGCCGCGAACAAGACCTCTACGTCTACTCCGCCCTTCCTTGACACCCTGCCACCATTCAAAGCTAATGACTCACTTCCGTTGCAACGACGGAAACGTGATCCAGATGCCTCGTGTACATAGCTGATGCCCCACAAGCCCCGACCAGGCCTGGGCAACAGTCCAAGGATTTCCATGTCAACCGACTTGGCTGCTCCATCGCCAGCGGTGCTCCCCCCTGCGCCAAAACAGGCCCAATCCCTCCTCCCCCGCCCCACCCTCTTCTCCATCCTCCTGCTCTGCCTCCTCCTCCTCCAATTCTCCCTCCTCCGCCTCGGCCTCCTCTTCACCAACCACACCAGCGCCGCCGCCGCCACCCATTCCCAACTCGCCGGCGCCTTCCTCCGCGGCCTACGCTTCGACCTCGCCACCGCCTGCTATCTCCTCCTCCCCTTCATCATCCTCGCCCACCTCCCCCGTATCGGCCCAACCGCCGGCCCCCGCGCCCGCCGCTGCTTCTTCTTCCTCCTCTCCTGCCTCATTGTCGCAACCACCTTCATCCTCCTGGCCGAATACGAATTCTTCCGCGAATTCCAAACCCGCTACAACCAGCTCGCCTTCCAATACCTCGACCAGCCCCGCATTGTCCTCGGCATGATCTGGTACAACTACCCGATCTTCCGCTACATCCTCATCTGCTTCTCCATCTCCCTTATCGTCCTCCTCCCCGCCTACCTCCTCTCCCGCCGCCTCTTCCGCAATGCAACCCCCGATAAACCCCTCCGGCTCCTCATCTCCCTCGGCCTCCTCCTCCCCTGTCTCATCATCGCCATGCGCGGCGGCTTCCAGACCGAACCCCTCCGCTGGGGCGACGCCTACCGCTCCACCAATGACTTCTCCAACCAGCTCGGCCTCAACGGCATCTTCTGCCTCGTCCACTCCTTCGTCGACCGCTTCCAACGCCGCGATTCCGACCTCTGGCTCAAATCCAAAATCCCCCTCCCCGAAGCCCGCTCCGTTGCCCGCCGCCTCGTCGTCTCCCCCGGCGAATCCCTCCTCGACCCCGACCACCGCACTGTCTTCCGCCGCTCTAATCCCGCCATCCCCGTCTCCACCCGCTTAAAATCCACCCCCCGCCCGCCCAATGTCGTCCTCGTCATCATGGAAAGTTTCTCCGCCCGCTTCTGCGGTGCCGCCGGCTCTCCCGAAGACCTCACCCCCAATTTCTCCCGCATCGCCGCCGATGGCATCCTCTTCGATCACGCCTTCTCCGGCGGCATCCACACCCACCAAGGCATCTTCTGCACCATGCTCGGCTTCCCCAACCTCCCCGGACACGAATACCTCCTCGAACAAGAGCTCGGCAAACAACTCTTCTCCTCCCTCCCCGCCGTCTTCCACTCCCAAGGCTACCGCACCCTCTTCCTCTACAACGGCAATTTCGCCTGGGACAACATGCGCGGCTTCTTCCAAAAACAGGGCGTCGATACCTTCATCGGCACCTCCGATTTCATCAACCCCTCCCGCCGCGACAAAGTCTGGGGCGTCGCCGATCAGGACGTCTTCGACCGCGCCAACCAGGAATTCGACCGCGCCGACCAAACCGGCAAACCCTTCTTCTCCGTCATCCTCACTCTCTCCAACCACATTCCCTTCGACCTCCCCGATCCCCTCCCCTTCCCCCGCACCACCGACCACGGCGATCTCAACCGCCGCCTCGACGCCCTACGCTACGCCGACTGGTCCATTGGCCGCTTCATCGACCAGGCCAAAAAACTCCCCTATTTCAATAACACCCTCTTCGTCTTCGTCGGCGACCACGGCTTCCACGTCGACCCCGTCCTCACCGAAACCCACCTCCTCTTCCACCACGTCCCCCTCCTCTTCTACTCCCCCAATCTCCTCCCCTCCCCCTCGGTCAATCACACCCCCTCCGGCCAAACCAACATCGCCCCCACCATCATCGGGCTACTTGGCCTGGCCGTCCCACACTCCTACTGGGCCCGCAACCTCTTCGATACCTCCTTCCCCGACCCCAACTTCGTCTACTTCAAAGGCTCCGGCAACACCGGCGCCAACCGCGCCCTCGCCTTCCTCCGCGGCGACACCCTCCTCCAAATCTCCTCCACAGGTTCCCCCTCCCTCTACCACTACACCCTCTGGCCCCCCACAATCACCCCCCGTACCAATCC
>DASRRR010000086.1:0-18875 GCA_035656825.1 Tepidisphaeraceae bacterium
TGCGGGGGGGGGGGGTTGGGGGGAGCGAGCAGTCTTATTGCTTGCTGCTGACGGAGGCGGAGGTGTCGGAGTCGGCGGGGGAGAGATTGGAGTCGTTGGTGAGGACGAATGATGGGTTTGAGCTAGCGGAGACGGATTTGAGGTTGAGGGGGCCGGGGCAGTTTTTTGGGACGAGACAGCATGGGTTGCCGGAGTTTAAGTTGGCGGATTTGACGCAGGAGATGGATTTGCTGGCAAAGGCACGCGACGACGCAATGGATTTGCTGGCGGAGGATCCGAAGCTGACATTGCCTGCACATGGTGCGATTAGGAGGGCGCTGCAGGCGCAGTTGGGAGATGATGTGGGGTTGGCGCAGATCGGCTAATTCTTGCGAGACATGTCTGGACTCATTGCGAGACTCGTGATGGAATGAGGGCATGGAAATACAGGTTGCCACGACGACTCTGGATTACGAGTTGGCAACGCCGATATCTGGCGTAAGGCTAACGCGAGGAATTGCGGTGGCTATCTTTCTACTCGGAGCATTCCGGCTCTTGGATTTCGGCGAGTTTTTCGTCCGCTATAGGGGTGCAACTTTTGTCTTGAACAATGCCATTGGAGAGTTTCTGATCGGAGGCATCGGGGCTGCATTAGTGATGGCCGCCGCGGCGGTGTGGGCTCGGAAACCGGTATCGCGGATTTTGCTGGGATGGGTAGTAGTGACATGGGTCGGGATTATGCTTGTGAACATAATAATGATTGGGATGCGGCACCCGGATTTTTATATGCTAATCCACATTGGATCATCAGAACTTGAATACATGGTGGTGCTTGTGCTCCTATGGTGGCTCGTTCGAATCGTCATACCGCCATCTCACTCGACACAGAATTAATGGAAAGAAGCCAGTGGCTTGGAACATGGGTGCGCCCTATATTTCAATTCGTCATTCGTATGAAGGAGTCAGCGATGGAATATAGGTTATTGGGTCGGTCGGGGTTCAGTGTGCCGGTGCTGACGTTTGGGACGGGGACGTTTGGGGGGAAGGGGGAGATGTTTCGGGCGTGGGGGGCGACGGATGTGGCGGAGGCGGGGCGGCTGGTGGATATCTGTCTGGAGGCGGGGGTGACGATGTTTGATTCGGCGGATGTGTATTCGGGCGGGGCGGCGGAGGAAATATTGGGGGCGGCGATCAAGGGGAAGCGGGAGCGGGTGCTGATTTCGACGAAGGCGACGTTTAAGTCAGGGGAGGGGGCGAATGATCTGGGATCTTCTCGGTTTCATTTGATCGACGCGGTGGAGAAATCGCTGAAACGGCTGGGGACGGGGCATATTGATCTGTTTCAGTTGCATGGGTTTGATGCGAAAACGCCGGTGGAGGAGACGGTGGGGACGCTGGATGATCTGGTGAAAGAGGGGAAGATTCGGTATGTGGGGTGTTCGAATTTTTCGGGGTGGCATTTGATGAAATCATTGGCGGTGGCGGAGCGATATGGGTGGGCGCGGTATGTGGCGCATCAGGCATATTATTCGCTGATCGGGCGGGATTATGAGTGGGAATTGATGCCGCTGGGATTGGATCAAGGGGTGGGGGCGGTGGTGTGGAGTCCGCTGGGGTGGGGGAGGTTGACGGGGAAGATCGGGAGGGGGAAGGCGATGCCGGCGGAGAGTCGGCTAAGGAGTAAGGAGGCGACGGAGGCGGGGCCGCCGGTGGAGGAGGAGCATTTGTATAAAGTGGTGGAGGTGTTGGAGGAGGTGGGAAGGGAGGTTGGGAAGAGTGTGCCACAGGTGGCGTTGAATTGGTTGTTACAGAGGCCGACGGTGTCGACGGTGGTGATTGGGGCGCGGAATGAGGAGCAGCTCAGGAGCAATTTTGGGGCGGTGGGGTGGAATTTGACGAAGGAACAGGTGAAGAAGCTGGATGAGGCGAGTGCGCTGCCGCGGGCGTATCCGTATTGGCATCAGGCGGGGTTTCAGAGTCGGAATCCGCTGCCGGTCTGATCAGTCGGCGGACCATTGCCCGCCGGGTTGATAGGCGACGAGACGGTCTGGATCGATGGCGGCCAGTGCGCGTTCCAAAGGTTCGCTGGCGGGTTCGTGGCTGAGGCGGAAGGTACTGTGATGCATCGGGAGGATGCGCTGGGCACGGCAATGATCGGCCATGCGCATTGCCTGCTCGGGAGTCGCATGGGCGGCGACGTAAGGGTTGTAGGCACCGATGCCGAGAATGGCCAGGTCAACCCCCCTGCCGCTGGCGAGGTCGCGGAAGTGTTCCTGGTAGGCGGTGTCGCCGCCGTAGAGGACGCGGTGGGCGGCAGAATCGAGGAGGTAGGCGTTGAAGCCGCGATGAGTGTCGTGAAAAGTACGAGCACCCCAATGGGAAACCTGGCGGGCGGTAATTTTTAATGGGCCAAGGTCGGTGGATTCGTTCCAGCGGAGTTCGGTGATTTTTTTGAAGCCCAGGTCGCGGATGAGGTCCTGGGTTTGATGGGCGGCGATGATGGGGGTTTGGCGCGGCAGGCGATGTAGGGTCGGGCGGTCGAGATGATCGAAATGAGCATGGGAGAGCAGAATCAAATCGATGGGCGGAAGTTGGCGGATAGAAAGCGCGGGGGCGATGAGCCGGCGCGGGCCCGCAGTGAAAGGACCGAGACCGATGCCGACACGGTTGGAGAAGACCGGGTCGGTGAGGATCGTCATGCCGGCGATTCGCAGCAGAACCGTCGCATGGCCAATCCAGATGGCGGCGAGGGATTGGTTTTCCCAGTTCGTGAGATCAGGCGTATGCAGCGTGCGCGGGGGCGGGTTGATAGTTTCGAACGGCCGGATGCGCATCCGACTGCGGCCGAGACGGTCGGCAATTTTCATCGTCGCAGGTCGGTGTTTGACAAGGTCAGTGATGAGACGCCAGGCCATGTTTTCCTTTAGGTGATCTCAGCGCAAATAGGGTAGTGATCGGAGGCGTACGTTGCTAAGCGGTCGGTTTCGACCCAGGCGCGTTGGATGCGGCGGGGCTCGATGCCGAAGGAGAAAATGTAGTCGACGCGCTGGCCGGGATCTTTGGTCGTAAATGTGGTCAAGCGCTCGGCGGCGCGAGAATTAAAGGCCTGTAGAGTGTCGGTGTAACCGATGTCGAAGAGACTCGGAACGACACGGCGGGGGAGATTGCCGCCGTTGGCTTGCCAGGCTTTTTTGGTTTTCTCCTTACAGCGTTCGAGATCGATTTGCTGGAGAGGAGAATTGGCGTTGAAATCGCCGACGAGCAGATGCGGGCGCGCCGGGTTGCGGTGTCGGGAGAAGAGTTTGAGGATGGAAGCAATTTCATCCTCGCGAGCGCGTTCGTCCGCTTCAAATGCCCCGGCGGTCAGGTGAAGCACCCCGACGGGAAGATCGCCAAACTCCGGCGTTTGTAGCGTGACTTCGAGAAAGCTCTTGGGAATCTCCGCCGGACGCAGGACGGCGTGGTTGATCGAATCGCGAATGGGATAGCGTGAGAGAATCGTGGAGGCTTTGCCGCTGGTGCCGGCACCGACGACGTAATCCATGTTCAATCGGCGAGCGATGCGCTCGACGACCGATAATTCCTGCGCTTCGATCAGCGCAACGATATCGGGATGCTGGGCTTCGATGACCTCAGCAAGTGGGTCGGCGCGGCCTTCGCCGCCGTCCAAAATGTTGTAACTTACAATACGCATGAGATTATCAGACCATGAATTGGAGCGGATTGAAAATTTTTCAATCGTGTCGGTTGTCTTTTGGTGCGATTAAATCGTAGGTCTATTCATAGCGCCTGTCACCTGCCAGGGTGAAGGACGGATGCAATAGGAGCAAGGGAACATGCACAATTCAAAGATTGGTCAAATACTGAGCAAAATGGTCCCGATCACGGACCAGGACATCGAAGAAATCCTTTGCCAGCAGGCGGTGACCGGGCAGCGGTTTGGGGAGATTGCGATCTCCTGGGGGCTTTGTAATGCCGAACACGTTTTACGCGCCTGGGCGGATCAGACGGCATCGCATCATGAGAAAGTCGATCTGCATACCATTGGCGTGGATGCGCAGGCGACGGCGGCACTCCCTCGGGAATTGGCGGTTTACTTCCATGCGATCCCGATCCGGATTTTGTCGGATCTGCTGGTGATCGCGGTGGCGGATGAATCGGTGGTGCCGACGCTGCGCGAGTTTTTGAAGCATGTTCGCCCGGAACTGCGATTTGTGCTGGGGGACCTGGTGGCGATTGATGAAACGATTGTAAATTATTACGAAGCTACAGTGGTTGCGGCGTGAAACAGTTTTCGCTTTGGAAATGAGAACAGGCAGGCAGGGCCGGACAGGGATGTCTGGCCCGCCAAGTTATTTAGCGGCGCATGACCCGGCCGCGCACACCGGGATGATCGGCGAGAACCGGCTCGGGGGTCGAAGCCAAGGCGATGCGCTCTTTGATCGAGCGGATGCGGATCGCCAGGTCTTGTTGCTGGGACCAGATTTCGCGATTGACGGAATTGATGGCGCGGTCGTCGGCGCGATAGATGTCGCCGGTGAGGGTGCGCGCAATACAGCCGTCGACGTAGTGGGTGCGGGCGGATTCCTGCCATTGGGCTTTAACGACGACGGAGATGCCGGCGTCGCCGAACGTCAGTAAGCCCCAGCGCGGAGGCAGGTCCTTTTTCTGGATGATCCCTTGCGGGGCGAGAATGTAGTGGATATTCCCCATCGGCTGGGCGATGCAGGCATCGAACTTACCAAGGCCGACGCGCTGGTTAAGCGGGCGGCGCGGGTCGCGGTAGTCGGAATGGCGAATGTTGCGCTGGCGCTCGATCAGGCAGAGTGAAAGTTGACCGTCGTCGGAGAGATCACGCAGGAAATCCGACCGGGAGGCTTTGCATTCGACGAGGCAAACCTGCGGCAGATCTCGGCCCGTCTCAAGGTGGTTTTGATAAGGACGGAAAACGCCGGTGCCGACCGCGTCGATGATGCCGAGCGGTTTGATCTTCACCTCAGAGGCGATGCAGCGATATCCGACGCGGAACAGCCAGCGGCAGGCTTCTTTCTTGAGCGTTTTGTGTAGATCCGTCTCCCCGGGCATCGCAGGCACTCCTTTGCCAATCGCATGCGCGACTGTACATCGTCCGAACGATGAGTTCAAACAAAAAGCGATTTCAGCAAAAAGGGATCAGCGCCAAGGGAATTGGAAGAGCGAAAGGAACGCCTGCTTGATCTGGGAGCGCAGGCGCAGAAAGCGTAACCTGAGTTCCAGACGCTGGAGGGAAAGATCGCCAGGCTGGTATTGCAGGCCTTGGCGGCACCATTTCAGCCCTTGCTCGTAATCACGGAGATGCTCGTAGGCGAGCGCGAGGTTGTAGGTGGCCGTAGTGGAATGTGGATCACATTGGAGGGCCTGCTGGCAGGAGCGCACGCCGGCAACGTAGTCCCCACGGGCGAACTGGGCAACAGAAAGGTTCTGCCAGACAACGGCATTGGCTGGCTCGACTTCGACGAGCCGTTTCAAGCAGGCGACAGCGGCGCGGTGGTCGCCAGATTCTCCGAGCAGTTCCGCCAGGCCGGCGAGCACTTCAGAATCCGCAGGCCGCAGGAGCAGTTCGCTGCGCAGATGCTTGCGCATGCGGGTGATGTCATTGCGATGCTGATACAGACGAGCCAGGTGGAGATGCAGCCCCGGAAAACTCGGGTCGAGTTGCAAGGCTTTGTGGAAATTTTTGATCGCTTCTTCATCACGGCGAATTTGCAGGAGCCATTTGCCATGACAGTAGTAGCCGGAAGGATTTTCGGGCGCGAGCTCGATAGCGCGGCGGAATTTTTCGCCGGCCTCTTCGAGATGACCCATTTCAACCAGAAGATCGCCAAGATCGAGTAGCGTTTGCGTATTGCCGGGGTTGTGTCGCAGGCCGATGAGATAATGCCGGCGGGATTGTTCGAGCTGCCCTTTGGCCCAAAGCGACTCGGCAATGCGGATGTGAACTTCCGGGTGCGTGTCGTCCAGGTCTAAGGTCTTCTGCCAGCAATAAATGGCTTTATCATGCAGACCCCGGGCAGCAAGAGAGCAGCCGATGTTGTAATAGCAGTGCGGGCACTGTTCTTTGTAAAGTCGAGCAAGATAGAACATCTCCTCGGCTCGGTCGTGGTCGCCGATTTCGGTGTAAGTAATGATGCGATTGCAATAGGAAGCTTCGAATGCTGGGTCGATCGACTCGATGCGTTCAAAAGTACGAATCGCATCCGTATGCTGCGCCAGGCGGCAAAGATCGACGCCCAAATGATTCATCGCCTGCAGATCGTCTGGGTCGATGGATAAAACCTGGCGGTAGGCGGCGACGGCTTCATCAAAGCGGCCCAGCTCGTCAAGCGTCAGCCCGATATTGAAAAACCAGCCGGCATTATACGGATTGATATTAGTGGCGGCTTGAAGCTCGGCGAGCGCTTCGTGCCACTTACGTTGCTCGAAAAGATGTCGCGCCTTTTCGACCCGTTGTTCGGCATCATGCCAGTCGTTCATAGGACGTGGTTGGTGAGGAGTTCGCGAAGCCTGTATCCCGACTGAGGGAAATCTACACCTAAAGTCGTCGGATGGGCAAGAAATAAATTGGTCGTGACAGCCTCCCGACGGTTTTCGTGGTGGGCCTCATCGTGTAGTTTGGCGTTTTGAAGGTAAGCCAATGCGCCGCCGCGGCTACAGAAGAACAACAATCTTGCTTTCCCTGGCATTATTCGCCAGTCCGGCGGTTCTGCGCGCGCAGACGACGACCCCCATTCAGGATGTTGCACAAATCGTGGCACGGCTCAACGATGACTCCCTGCGCCAGGAAGATCGTGACGAAGCCGCCCGTCGTCTGCTCACGCGAAATCGGTCGGAGCTACGCAAGGTATTGGAATCCGGAAATCGCAATGCCCAACTGGCAGTGGCCCGGGCGCTGGCTGTGGACGGCAAGCCGGCTGACCCGGCACTCGCGCCATTTCTGTTTCGGCTCATGGGGCCGGACCGGGTGTTGACCGATGCCGCGGGGGAGGCGCTGGCAAGGTATCGCGACAATCCGGATGTCCTTGTGCATCTCATTAATCTGGCTCGCGCCACCGCCGAACGCGAAGGTACCCGCGTGACTGCAATTCGTGCCCTCGGATCGACAGCAGATAAGAACGTCGCCGACACCCTGATCGGATTGCTGTCGGATCAAAGCCCAGCCATCACGACGGCGGCAGCCACATCGCTGGTGGACATGACGGGACTACGCGAAAATGGAAGCGATGCGCCACGCTGGCAAAAGTGGTGGGCGGAAAATGTGAATCGATCGGAGGAGGAGTTTCATCTGGAGATGTTGAAAGAGCAGGCCGGGCGCTTTGATCGGCTTCGCATCCGGGAACGCGGCCTGGAAGAGGAATTGGGATCGGTACTCTCAGATCAGTATCAGTTGACGCCTGATGCGCAGAAGCCAGACGTGCTGCTGCGATTTTTGCGAAGTGACGAACCCGCCATCCGGCAGACCGGAGCGCGGCTCGTGTTCGAGGATGCAGTCAACAACCAGACCATCCCGCCGGCGACGCTGGATCAATTGCGCAGCATGATCGCGGATTCGTCGGCAAAAGTGCGGGTCGCAACCGCCGATGCACTGCGCGCCGTGAACGATCCACAGGCGATTACCCCCCTGCTGTCCCAATTGACTCGGGAAACGGATGATTCCGTCCGATCGGCAATCGCGCGTGCCCTGGCGACTTCCGGAGATTTGCGGGCAGTTGAGCCGCTGAAAACTCTTTTGCATGATCCGTCACTGACAGTGGCGCAGTCGGCAGCGGACGCAATCCGCGAAATCGCCGGCAAGCTCGACGCCGGTGCGGCGCAGCAGATGGCCGCGGAACTACGATCCGCACTCGATCAGCACGATATGGAACCAGCGGCGCGAGGACTTAAAGAATCCATCGTCCTGGCGATGGGACCACTGCGAGAAATATCGCTGCTGCCGGTCTATTATCGCTTACTGCGCTCGCACGATGAACCGAGCGCCGTGCGTAGGGCAGCAGTAAAAGGAGTGGGACAACTCGGGCAGCCTCAGGCCGCCGATGCACTGGTCAATCTGCTGGAAGACCCGGACGCGACAGTACGGCTTGAGGCGGTCGATGCGCTGGGGAAAATCGGGACTTATCAGCAGATCGGTCCGCTTTATGATCGCTTGGAAGCAAACCACGAGCCGGATTCGTCCGTGCGCGACCATGCCTGGCAGGTGATGTCGAAATTATTCACTACCGCGCCGGCAGATCAGCTCGGGCAATGGGCCGAGCGCTTTGCCAATGAGCCGCAACGAAAGTTGGTGGTTCTGATGGCGCTGGCTTCCCGCGAAGGGCATGATAACCCGCAAACGGCAGAACCCTTGGCTTATACGTCCAAGGCGATCGGGGAGACCTTGCTGTCACTCAATCGGCCAGCGGACGCCGTGGATTATTTGAAGCAGTCGCTGGCATATTGGAATGTTAAAGACCCCAAGGGGATGTCAGCCGTCAGCGTGACGCAGGAATTGCTGACCGCGTTGCTGCGCGCCAAGCAATATCCAGCCGCTGTCGCGTTCGGCGGGCAACTCCTGGCAGCGGATGTGTCCAACCAGCAGACCGTCGGGCCAGCGGTGCGTGCCGAGGTCCAGCGGTTGGTGGATACCAATGACCTGGCGGGAGCACAGGCGCTGATCGCCGAAGCGCGGAAAATGTCGCCGGCTCTGGACAGTCGATATGTGCAGTCATTGGATGATCTGGAAAAGGAAATCCAGCAGCGGCAGAGCGGCCCCAAATCGGCGGGAGCGAGATGGAATGACGCCGGTCTTGCCGGATGGGCCTAAAGGCCTATTATTTCCGCCTGCTTAATTTCAGCACTCACGATAACGCAAGAGCGAGAAAGCAATTATCATGGCTATCAAAGGCAATGCAGTCATCGGTCAATCCGGCGGACCAACGTCAGTCATCAATCAATCCCTCGTCGGTGTCATCCAGGAAGTACGCAAATCTTCCCACATCGGCAAACTCCTCGGCGCCCGGCACGGCGTGCGCGGAATCATCGATCACGACTTTATCGACCTCGGCCAAGCGTCCGACGAACTCCTGCACCGCATCGCCCAAACTCCGGCGGCGGCATTGGGCTCAACGCGCGACAAGCCCGACCAGGCTTATTGCGAAAAAATCTTCGCCGCGTTCAAGGAAAAAGACGTCAAATACTTCTTCTACATCGGCGGCAACGACTCAGCCGACACCGCACGCATCGTCTATGAACTGTCGAAAAAAGAAGGATACGATCTAAAGGTTTTTCATGTACCCAAGACCATCGACAACGATCTGCGTGTACATGATCACACGCCCGGATTCGGCTCGGCGGGAAAATTCGTGGCCGCTGCCGTCATGGGGGATAATTTCGATAACAAGAGCCTGCCCGGCATCAAAGTCGATGTCATCATGGGCAGAAATGCCGGTTTTTTGACCGCCGCCAGCGCGCTCGCCAAGCAAAGCGAAACAGACGGCCCACATCTGATTTATTGCCCGGAAGTGCCGGTGACGGAAGAGAAATTCTTGGCCGATGTGGATGCAATTTTCACAAAAACCAAGCGATGCCTGATCGCTGTGTCGGAAGGGATTGTGCTTCCTGATGGCACAACCTGGGCACAGAAACTAGCCGCAGATATCGAGCGGGATTCGCATGGAAATATTCAACTCGCCAATTCTGGATTGGGGGATTATCTGGGCGATCTGATCCAGACCCGCCTGAAACCCGCCGGCGGGAAATCGCTGCGCGTTCGCTCGGATACATTCGGGTATTTGCAGCGGTCATTCCCAGGTTTTGTGTCAGAGACCGATGCGACCGAGGCGCGCATGGTCGGCCAGATGGCGGTGAAATATTCCGCGGACGAGAAGAACGTCGAAGGCTCGATCGCCATGCGGCGTCAGCCGGGAAGCCAATATAAAGTCGAGACTTTCTTAACCCCCCTGTCAACGGTCGCGCGCGAGACAAAACATATGCCTGCTGAGTTTATCAATCAGCAGGGGAATTACGTAACCCAGGCGTTTTTGGATTATGCGAAGCCGCTGATCGGCGCGTTGCCGGTGGTGGGGTCTTTTGACGAGCTACGCTAGGAATATGCCCCTCTTTGATTTTCACCGGGCGTTTCCCCCCGCCTAGGCGCTCGTGCACGGAATCGCGCAGGGATCGGCGGCGCTGATGCGACCGCCGGCGGCGATATTCAGCCGGTGACGAACCGATGTGACGCTTGAACGCCGTTGAGAAAGCAAACGGGTTGTCATATCCGACCGAAATTGCGATCGCGCCGATTTTTTGCCGGGTGGATTCCAGCAGCATCGCGGCGCGGCGCATGCGCAGGTATGTCACATGCTTCATCGGGCCTCGACCGGTCTGCTGCCGGCAAAGGCGGCGGAGATGCTCCGTACTGACGGTGGCGGCTTCGGCCAACTCCGACAATGTCCAGCCGTGGGCCAGATCTGAATCGACTTTCTCCCATAATGGAATGAGATTGCGCGGATCCGACTTATTGGCGGTTCGACCCAGGCGTGCAGCGTAGGAATAGACCAATTCAACCCAATGGTCGAGCACGGTCTGCTGGGCAGGTCCGATCGACTCACGGTACAATCCGAGAATCGCCGAACGCAGATATTCCGAATCGGCCCGTACCAGCAATGGCGTCGTGCAGTCAATTAAGGGTGGTTCGCCCGACGGGGAAGGATGCGACCAGATCCATGCAAACTCCCACCTGACGCCGGGAAGAGTATGATAAGCGTGAGGGACCCCCGGCGGGGTTAAATACGCCATCCCGGGCCGGCAGACTTGCCAGCGTCCATTGACCCACACTTCGCCATATCCGCTACAACAGGCTACAATATGCCCATAGTGCGGATGTAAGCGGACCATCTCAAAACCGGAGCCGGCGTCAGATACTCCCGCCAGCCCGATCCGCAAATCCATCATCAATGACGATATCTTCGGGAGGATTATTTTCTCCGGAGTATCGCTTCCGACAATGTGTATTTCACGAAGGTCTTTGTGCAAAAAGCGCATGGCGTCATCCCATTTTTCACATATTGTTCATTCTGTACACATGTCGCAAGAGGATAATTTAAACGTATCCCCCCCTGCCGAAGACCGGCAGTGCATATTCGCACCACGGAGGATCACATGAACCGCACTCGTAAGGCATTTACTCTGGTTGAATTGCTGGTGGTCATCGGGATCATCGCGTTGCTGATCTCGATCCTGCTGCCGGCGTTGAACAGTGCGCGAGAGCAGGCGAAGACGGCCCAGTGCCTGTCGAACCTCCGGCAGATCGGGCAGGGCATGGCGATGTACGCCGGTGATTACAAGGGCGCAGTGATTCCGGCGCTCATCCAGCGGGTCACCGCTGCCGGAGCGCCGCAGGCGGTGCGCGGGGAAGAAAACTGGGCGACCCTCATGGTCGCGCGCGGTTACATCAAGCAGGCCGACCAATTGTCGCTCTTCGGAAAAAGCGGTTCACCAGCGGGCGAAAACGCGTGGGAAAATTCAGGCTCGACGGGCAACACCGTATTTCGCTGTCCCAACGGACTCGACATTGCCGGCAACCCCAACCCGGCGTCGGCCTATGACCTGGTGTCGAACAGCGGGTTCTGGCGTCGTCAGTCGTTCCTGTATTTCGGCGCCGGAGCGGCCAGTCAAACCAACGGGCCGATGGTCGATATATGGTACGCGACCAACTCGATCGTCCCCGACACGTACAACGCGACAACGTCAGTCACGACCCAGAACCCGTGGCCGATGCGGACGTTCGGGCATGTCGTAGCCACCGACCAGATCTTTGGCGCGAACTGGACGAAAACCGGCCAGGTCCACAAGTCGTCGGAAATGGCGATGATCTTCGACGGCTACCGTGCGCAGAACCTCAACGGGTGGAACATCTCGCCTCGGCACGGGCGTAAGAAAGGCCAGGAGATCGTAAACGTGCTCTTCGCCGACGGCCACTCCGCCAGCGTGCCGTTTGCAAACATGCCGGAAGGACCAACAGCGAACAGCGAATTGCGTGACCCGCAATACCTCACCGACAGATTCTCTTTCCCGAAGTGGCGTCTGGACCAGTAAGCGGTGGCGGACGTCGCGGTAAGCCACGCCGTATGACAGACAAAAGACGGAGATACCCAATGAAACGATTACGTAATGGGTTTACCCTTGTCGAACTCCTGGTGGTCATCGGGATCATCGCCCTGCTGATCGCGATATTGCTCCCGGCTTTAAACAAAGCGCGCGAGCAGGCGAAATCCGCCCAGTGTCTGTCGAACCTTCGGCAGATCGGGCAGGGATTTCAGATGTACGCCAATGATTTCAAGGGATACGTCATCCCGGGATTCATTCGCCGAAGCCCCAATGGCGGTAAGGGTGAAGAAAATTGGGCCACGCTTCTGGTCGTGCTTAAGTACATCCGGGGTGCCAACCAGATAACCATCGTCGGAAATTCGAATGCCGGGGGTGACGCATATAACAGTTATGGGGCCGCTGCGAATAATGTGTTCCGCTGCCCGAGCGCAGACGACAAGGTCTTCGTGTTTGGCACGGATGACACCACGGCGCTGACCAGCAAGACGGATGGACGGAACTCATTCGGTTGGCGTCGGCAGTCGCTGCTCTACTACTCCAGCGTTGCCGTCAGCCAAAGCTCTGCCGCCCCGATCATCGACACCTTCTACGGCGGCAATTTTGTTCTGCCCTCGTCGGATGCCAACATTCGCTCCACTACCGCGCAGGCGGCTTGGCCAATGCGAATCCTCGGTCATATCCTTTCGACCAACGAAGTGTTCGGATCGCTCTCCAAATATTCACAGATCAAAAAATCGAGTGAAATGGTCATGCTCTTTGACGGATTCTGGGGACACGATTACGACACGAACAAAATCAGTGCGCGGCACAACGGCAAAAAGATGACCAACATCATGTTCGCCGACGGGCATGCCGAATCGGTGCCCTCCGCGTCCCTCCCGAATGGAACGGGGTCGTTCGCCAGCCAGGGCGGCAGCGATCTCGGTGGAGCGTACGGCAATCCTTCGCCTAATCTCGGCCAGCATCCGTATCCCAAATGGCGCCTGGATCAATAACTTTTATCAATAAGGTTTCACATGATGAAAAGTCGTGCTCTATTTGTTGCAGGCATGCTGCTCAGTTTGTGCTGTGGAACGCGGGCCCGCGCTGCCGCGGCAGAGACACGGCCGAACATCCTCTTTTTCCTCATCGACGACATGGGCTACAACGACTTCTCCTGCTTCGGCGGAGTCCGTGCCCATACAACCCACATCGATCAGTGCGCCAGCGAAGGAATTAAATTCACCCAATTCTATGTCGCCGAACCGATCTGCTCCCCCTCGCGCGTTGGATTCACCACCGGCCAGTTCCCGGTCCGCTGGCATATCACCTCCTATCTCGACAACCGCAAGATGGATCATGAGCGTGGGATGGCGGATTGGCTGGACCCTAAGGCGCCGGTGCTGGCGCGGATGCTGCATGACGCGGGATACTACACCGCCCATGTCGGGAAATGGCATATGGGCGGCCAGCGCGATGTCGGCGACGCCCCGCACATCGAAACCTATGGCTTTGATCGCGCACTGACGACGTTTGAAGGACTGGCGGCGGAGCGGATTCTGCCGACGTTTGAGCCTTATAACCCGAAAGACCCTTACAAATATCCGCAGGTCAGGACGGCGGCGAGCCTGCCTGGACCGTTTACCAATGTCCGGCGCTATCGGGTCAGTGAGAAGCTGGTGGATCGGGCGATTGAAGAGATCAAGACGGCCCGTGAGAAGGGGAAGCCATTCTATATCAATCTCTGGCCGGACGATGTGCATTCGCCGAATGAAGCCCCGCCGGACATGCGCGGGGACAACACCCCTCCGGCAAATTATGTGGGCGTGCTCAATGAGTTGGACCATCAATTCGGGCGTATTTACGACTACATCAAATCCGACCCGGAATTGCGCGACAACACCATCATCCTGATCGCCAGCGACAACGGGCCGGAGAAAGGGCTCGGGTACAGCGATGATCTCCGCGGTTCGAAAGGGCAATTATGGGAAGGCGGGATTCGGTTGCCGCTGATTTGCTGGGGGCCGAAATTTTTGACGCCATCAGCGGTTGGAACGACAAATTCGAAGACGGTGATCGACGGGATTGATTTCCCACCGTCGATTTTGGCGCTGACGGGGGTGACGAAAACTGATGGCGTGAAGTTTGACGGGCTGGATATGAGCTCGGTGCTGTTGGGCAAAGAGATTCCGGACCGATCGAAGCCGATGATGTGGGTCAGGCCTCCGGATCGACCGGGTCCGCCAAAGAATCGGCTGCCGGATTTGGCGATTCGTGAGGGGAATTGGAAGCTGCTCATCTGGAAGAATGAATCCAAGCCGGCCGAGCTATTCGATATTATCGCCGACCCGGATGAAAAGACGGATCGCGCCGCCGGTGAAACCGCAGTGGTGAAGCATCTGACGGACGAACTGATGGCCTGGGACAGGCAGGTTGAGCCATCATCCAAAACCGCTGCCGCTGGCGGCTGAGGATCAGCCGTTCAGCGAGCCTTTGGTGCTGGGAATCTGGTCGTTGCGTGGGTCTTTGGAGACGGCTTGGCGCAGGGCGCGAGCGGTGGCTTTGAAAATAGCTTCGGCGATGTGGTGATTGTTTGTGCCGTATGGGACGGTGATGTGCAGGTTCATTTTGGCGTTGGTGGCCAGGGCGCGGAAGAACTCTTCGACGAGTTCGGTGGGGAAGGCCCCGATGAGCGGGCCGGTGAAGGAGACGTTGAAGACGAGGAAGGGACGACCCGAGAGGTCGATGGAGACGTTGGCGAGGGATTCGTCCATGGGGGCGGAGGCATGGCCGTAGCGGACGATACCGCGTTTGTCGCCGAGGGATTTTTCGATGGCTTGCCCGAGTGTGATGCCGACGTCTTCGACGGTGTGGTGCGGGTCGACGTGGAGGTCGCCGTTGGCGTTGACGGCGAGGTCGATCAGGGCGTGACGGGTGAAGAGGTCGAGCATGTGGTCGAAGAACCCGACGCCGGTTTCGTGGGCGCCGTTGCCGGAGCCGTCGAGGTTCAGCGAGAGCTTGATCTGCGTCTCCTTGGTGTCGCGGGAGAGCTTGGCGGAGCGGGCGGATGGAGCGTTCTTTGAAGACATAGGTGTTTTATCGGCGATTAAGCTGTTGAATCAGGCGGCTTTTTCGGTGGCGGAAAGGGCTTTTAAACCGGCCAGCAAGGCGTTGTTTTCCTGGCTGGTGCCGATGGTGATGCGGATTTTGTCCGATAACCCGGGCTTGTTGAAGAAGCGGACGAGGATGCCTTGTTGTTTGAGGCCCTGGTAGGCGGCTTTGCCGTTGCCGCTCGGGGTGGCGGCGAGGATGAAATTGGTCTGGCTGGGGAGGATCTTCCAGCCCATCTGGGTGAGTTCGGAGCTGACGCGCTGCCGTTCAGCTTTGACGTGGTCCCAGGATTTGCGGGCGTATTCCTGGTCCTCGATCGCGGCGGTGGCGGCGACGATGGAGAGGGCGTCGTTGGGATAGGAGTCCTTGGCTTTGTTCATCTCCTTGATGACGGCAGGCTGGGCGACGGCGTAGCCGAAGCGCAGGCCGGCGAGGGAGTAGGCTTTGGAGAGGGTGCGGGAGATGACGATGTTTTCGTATTTCTTGACCAGCGGGAGGCAGTTGTCATCGGCGAAGTCGACGTAGGCTTCGTCGATGAGGAGCAGGCCTTTGAATTTTTGGGCGAGTTCTTCGAGTTTGAGGGGGGAGACCATTGTGCCGGAGGGGGCGTTGGGGTTGGCGAGAAAGATGGCGCGAGGTTTGGCGGCGAGGAGGCCGTCGATGGGCAACGACCAGTCGCGGTCCCAGTCGATGGTGGTGAATTTGACTTCGTCGAGTTCGGCCAGGACGGGGTAGAGGGAATAGGTGGGGTGTGGGACGGCGAGGGTGTCGCCGGGGCCGAGGAAGATTTTGACGGCGATGGCGAGGATGTCGTCGGAGCCGTTGCCGGTAAGGATCATGTCAGAGGAGATATCGTGGATTTTGGCGGCGGCGTTGCAGAACGAGACGGCGTTGGGATCAGGGTAGCGGCGGAGCATCTCGGGCTCCATCTCGCGGATGGCCTGGACGACGCGGGGGCTGGGGGGGAAGGGGTTTTCGTTGGTGTTGAGTTTGACGACGCGCTCGCCAGCGGCGGGTTGTTCGCCGGGGGCGTAGCCTTGCATGTCACGGATGGTTGGACGGATGAAGTCGAGAGCCATATGGCGAACAGTATACCAAGTGGATCAGTCGGCTGCGCGGGCGGTGATGCTTTGGGCGTGGCCGGTGAGGTGTTCGGCGTTGGCTAGGGAGATGATGGCGGCGGCGTCGTTTGATAAGCCTTGGGGGTCGTAGTGGATGATGCTGGAGCGTTTGAGGAATTCGTAGACGCTGATGCCGCTGGAGAAGCGGGCGGTGGTGTTGGTGGGGAGGCAGTGGCTGGGGCCGGCGACGTAGTCGCCAGCGGCGACGGGGGAGTGGGGGCCTAGGAAGATGGCGCCGGCGTGGGTGAGTTTTTGCAGGACGGAGTCGTTGTCGGTGGTTTGTAGGTTGACGTGTTCGGCGGCGAAGCGGTTGGAGAGGGTGATGGCTTCTTCCATCGATGCCGTGACGATGATGGCGCTTTTTTCGGCGAGGGCTTTGGTGATGGCGGATTGGCGGTCGAGGGTCGCGGATTGGCGGGTGAGTTCGACGGCGACGGCGGCGGCGAGTTTGGTGCTGGGGGTGAGGAGGTAGCAGGAGCCGGGGTCGTGTTCGGCCTGGGCGATGAGGTCGGCGGCGATGTAGGAGGGGTGGGCGGAGTCGTCGGCGAGGACGACGATTTCGGAGGGACCGAGGTAGCCGTCGATGCCGACGGCACCGGCGAGGGCGCGTTTGGCGAGTTGGACGTAGGTGTTGCCGGGGCCGACGATTTTATCGACGGCGGGGATGGTGGCGGTGCCGAAGGCGAGGGCGGCGATGGCGGCGGCGCCGCCGGCGCGGAAGACGTTTTCTAATTTCAGTTCGTGACAGGCGGCGAGGATGAGGTCGGAGCGGCCGTATTTGGAGGGGGGTGTGCAGACGGCGATTTTTTGGACGCCGGCGACCTGGGCGGGGACGGTGAGGTGGATGAGGGAGGAGGGATAGGAGGCTTTGCCTCCGGGGAAGTAGAGTCCGGCGGAGTCGAGGGGGGTGAAGCGGAGGCCGAGGTCGACGCCGGGGCGGTGGAGGGTGGGGGGAGCCTTGGGGAGGATGTGGGTTTGGTACTCGCGCACCTGGGAGATGGCGCGTTTGAGGGCGGACATCAGGTCGGCGGGGACGCGCGTGACGGCGGACTTCATCTCTTCGGGGGTGACGCGGATTTGGTCTTTGGTGAAATTGGGGTCGTCGAATTTGCGGGAGGAGTCGACGAGGGCGTCGTCGCCGCGGGAGGCGACGTCGGAGAGGATGGTCATGACGGCGGCGAGGGCGGAGGCGCGGTCGCCTTTGGAGAGGGCGACTTCGGCGGGGCTGAGCTTGAGGGCGCGGAGGAGGTATTCGATGCGGTCGCGGTCGGAGGTATAATTCAGGATGGGGATCATGGTGTGGTAGATAAAGGATATGGGGGAAAACGTCCAACGTTCAACGTCGAACTTCCAACGTTGAACGGGGAAAGAGGTTTATTTGAAGTCGTAGACTTGGACGCGTTGCCAGTGTTCTTTGTGGCGGTTGATGAAGTCGTCGTGGAGGGGATGGGATTGGTAGATGTCGTGGTCAGCCGAGGTGGCGAAGGAGATGGAGAGGGCGACGTGGTAGGAGTTGTCGACGACGTCGCGGGGGGTGTTGGCGGGGTGGCCGGTGTCTAGGCGGAGGACGGTGGGGATCTTGGTCAGGAGTTCGCGGCAGGAGGCGGCGATGCGCTGGGCTTCGCCGGCGGGGGCGGAGGGTTTGAGCCAGAAGAAGACGGTGTGGATGAACATGGAGAGGAGGGTAACGGAGGGTGGGGAGGTAGATCAACCACGATGACACGATGGCGCGAAGGAAGACATGAGGGAGAAAAAAAGGTGAGGTTTTATAAGTCATTTATTTGGATTGGGATAAGGGATTTCCGGGGTGCGCGAAACTGCAAAACGCGCGGTCACCCAGCAGAATATCGCCGGCCCGGAGCATCGGATGCAGGCCAACGCCGCCGCGCATATCGTGGTCGAACAACGGCAGCCCCAGCAGGCCGGCGAACAGTCCGGTGGCTGCGTCGAGCAGACCAATGAGCTTGCCAGTGGGATACCCCACCCCAGGCCGGCTCTGCTGCGGCAGGTGGAAATGCCCCGCCAGTTCCGGCGTGTCGGGCATCGAGTAACTCGAGCCATCCACCACCAGAATGCGGCGGGTCAGATGCAGCCCGCCGCAGGCCATCTCCCCCACGGATCGATCCGCCAGTTCCTGCATCCGCCGCAGCAGACACTCCAGCAATTGCAACGGCAAGCGAATGCGCGGCGCTTCACAGTAACTCGATGCGGCGAAGGCGATGCTGCCCAGATGCGGCAGGGCCGCGATAGCGCAGTTGCCGTGGGCGATCTGGATCAGGAACAACCGCAACGTCACCAGCGGCGGGAGCAGGCGGCCACGCCAGAGCACCTTCTGTTCGTCGGGCAGTTGATTCAGACAATCGGCGAGGGGAAGATCGGCAAGCGGATCGCGCTTGAGGCGCGCAAGCAATTGCGACATGTAAGCCATCACTAGTGTCCGGTTATAAGTCGAACAATTCCAACTGTTTGTGTTTTTGCGGTTCGGCGAAGTTTCCCTTGGTTTGCGAAAACACCTGATTTATCGGGATTTTCTCGCATGCATGAACGCTGAGAATGGTGAGCATC
>DASRRR010000087.1:0-33646 GCA_035656825.1 Tepidisphaeraceae bacterium
GCCGTCGTGGTTGACCATCTTCACGGCCGAGAGCTTGAACTCACGGGTATATTTTCTTCGCAACGCCATGCCGGACTCCTTTTGATGAGATCATATCCCATCTTCTTTGTCCGCCGCGCCCGCGCTACATGGGGAAGGTCACAACTTCGATAGTATTTCTCCGCAATTCGTAAACCGTCGCATCGCCTCGGCTGGTAGTGGCCAGCAGTAGTAATCGTTTGGGTTCGCGCGGGACTGGTGGTAAGAAGCGAACCTGCGTAAAGCGCGAGCCCTGATAGTTAGGATCACGACCCCCAGCCACAATAATATCCCCGACAACCGTTAAAAGACGAACGTCCCATATTTGAATTACTTGCGGCTCACGCCAAACATCGACAACAATGGCGACGAACTGGCCGTCTGCGGAAAGATGCGCTGAAACAAGATCCCTGACATCAAAGTCAGGGCATTTCACGAGGGTCCAAGGCGTAATAGGCGTTCCGTCGGAATGCCAAACACGAAAATGATGAATTCGAAAACCAAGTGAGTGCGGCCCAATATCGATTTCTTCGTTGATAATTGTTACGCATGTCTTTCCGTCGTTGCTACGTGAGAACCAATCGGGTTTCATTGCAATCCCTTGAAATTTCACCTCAGCAAAGCGGCGATCTATGGCAAGAGACTTTTCTGAAGACGAGTTTAAAGGAAGTGAGCTAAGCGGCGGAGCTTCGACCCAAAATTGTCGTTGCTGAAACAACGACAACAATCTGACCAACGCTCGTTCTTGATGACTACCTCTTCGGGCGGCTCTTGCTAAAAGCGCAATACCTTCGGGCGTGGTTTCGGAAAGTCGTAGCCTGCTAATGCCTTCACGAAAATCCGAACTTGCTAGCGCATCGATGGCTAGTAGGCGTTGATGGTTAGCATACAAGGACAGCGTTGCAAAAGCTGCGACGAGGAGGGTAACGAGCGCGAGAACCATTTTAAGCTGCCGAATGCGGCGCTGATTGTCACGCTGTTTTAGCGCATCGAAAGTGACACCCAGCATCCCAGCTAAAAGTTTGAGCTTGGCGTTGCTTGTGCCGTCTGCCTCGGGACGCGCGTCTGCGGCGATTGGTTCGTTGTAACGTAGCGCAAGCGGAAAACATTCCTCCTCTCCGTCATTAGGTTCGCCATCGACAATGATGGCAAGAATGCGTTCTCGTCCGTGAAATCTTTGGAAGATTTCAATTTCTTTGTTGACCCACTTGGATTGGGCCGAATGCGGGGAGCACACGACAATCAAATAACGTGATTCGCGCAATGCAACTTCAATTTGGCTTCCAAGGTCTGACGAAGCCGGTAACTCCGCGCGGTCATGGAACAGCGGACGAAATCGTTTTGGCGCGGGCTCACCAATGGGAGTGGGATGGCTTACGAGTTGAGCCGGGATGCCATATGCTTCGATGCTGCGGTGGAGCCACCTCGCCCACTTTCTGTCCTTGTTGCTGTAGCTGATAAACGCCCAGTAGCGACAAGTCGAACCTTCAGGAGCATTCTGAGCGAGGTTGTTCATGTTGTTTGTCGTTGAAGTATGTCCAATTGCTTAACAGTCAGCAGCCGATTTATCCGCCACAGTCGCGCTCTCCAGCGTGGTGTCGCAGCCTTTCGGCCATTTCTCTACACGCTTGATAAAGGCAGCGATGGCCACATCGCTGGCAGACTTGCCTACGTTGCCGATGGCGGATTCCAGTGCGAAGTTGCGCCAAAGTAGCGAATTCGCCTGGATGCGGTCGACTAGTTGGGTTACTCGGCTGTGCGCATTGTCGCGGCGGGAGTAGCTGATGAAAATGTCATAGGCCATTTCGCTCCCGAAAAGCTGCCGGCGATGTGACTATCATGTGGCTGGCGCTGATTTACTGAATCGGACAGATTACAAATGTATTTGAATGATCGTCCTGACACCTACTGCGTCAGTGCTTGATAATCTCATACCTTGCCTCCGCAAGGAACATTGGGATGGCCCGGACGGTATCGTAGTCCTTATTCTTTTCCTCCTCGCTCAGACGAGCATCGTCCCACCGGACCACGCAGGGATGCGTGAGAAAATGTTTGCTTTCTGTCGGGCCGTAAACGTAGCCGTTCTTGCGCTGAGCGGCGACCCAGCGATCGTGTTCGAGACGCGCCAGAAACTCAACCTGCCCCGCGGTGAGTTCCATGGGCACGCCATGGCGAAGGAAAGGCGGACCGTCCGGCTCTTGTTCCTTATTGCGAAACCAAAGCTCCAAGAGCCGTAGTTTACGCGCGATATCATCGGCCTGAAGTTTATTGGAGGCCTGATAATACGCGTTAAGGTGATCCCATGGTTGATGGGACTCCTTGTCGGGTATCAGTTTTCCCTTCACTTTGAGATCTTCGAGATATCGCGCGTGAATAGCTTTGGCGATTGCCGTGCGCGCGTCCGGCGGAAAAGGATGTTCGGTCGCAAGGAGCTGGCTGAGTTCCGTTGCGCTTGCGTGCAGGTTGCAATGTTCCGGACAGGGCAGAAGCGATGGCGTAAATCGCTTGGCTCCGGGAAGACGACTCATGTCGAGCAGTGCTTCGAATGAACGATTGCCATGGTCGAAGCGCGGCAGGTGGAGCAACGCACGGATGACCGATGCGCTTACTTCCAGTGCGCCAGCGGGATTAAGCAATTGAGGGGCTTTCTCCTTCAACTGATAGGCGAGAATTCCTGCCCGTCGCAGAAGAATGGCGGCTTCACACGGAATGGCATCAATCTGACCGTATGCATCGAAAGGCGCATCAAGATCCAGGCCCGGAATATCGAGCGTACCGCGCAGACGGGAAAGAAAATCAGGACCTTTGGCAGCCTGGAATTCCGCGCCCGACTGTTTAGCAAACTTTGAATAGGTATGCGACGTCCCGCCGGCGAAGACGAAAATCGCCTGGCCAATAGGATGGGGTATTCCGTGATCGAGAAACTCAGCATCCTGCATCGGCCCCAGAAAATACCGAAGCCACCCGAGCGGCTTACCTTCAAGCGCTGTGTCAAACTCATCGAAGAATACCAACGGGATTTCGCCGCGAAGGGCGGAGTCGCGCACAAGATGAAACGCATTGGCCAGTTGTTCGGGTGACTGATATTGCGATAGATTAAATGTCAGCGGCTTGATCTGGCGCGAACCTCTGCCCTTGCCCAGTTCAGTTGCGACCATCTTTACGCCAAACGATTTGCCTGCACCTGGCGGGCCGAAGACCGCAATGCTCAGCGGCCGCGGCACGGTCCTCAACTTCGTGTAATCACTCATCAGGTTGTACAGCGCGCGATAATTCTCGACCTCACGGCGATCATGCGTGCGCAGCGCATTGTTGAAGACGGCAACGGGAACCTGTTTAAGCAAATGGTCGGCCTTCTTGTCTTCAGGAGAGGCGTCCGATGGCTTAGAGCGGGTGGCCGTCATAGCAACGGCGCGGTGCAACGCCTCAACCTGGCCGGAAAAGATGGTGTCGAGCAGCCGCCAATACCCACGGTCGGAAATGGCGGCGCCAGGAATGATTGGAATAGCCTGACGGAAGAAGCTGGCTGCACCATCCACGGTCGCAAATAGGTTGTTCCTGGGATAACCCACGGCGTCTGGGACTTTCCCATAACCCAGTTCCAGCAGGCGACGCGAAACGGTAAGACCGGCCTGAATACCATCCAGAATCGGTTGGGGGGCCAACTCATTGCCGGTAGGAACACTTGCCAGCGACTTCACGATCGCCGCGGCAAACGCAGACCCATACCCCACCATGTGGCCGTCATGGGATGATTCGCCGCTGCCTTCAATGCCTAGCGGGTCGTAAATAAGCCAGGCATCGTATTGATGAAGCTTCTCATTCTTTTCGCCGTCCTGCTTCATCGTATGCCGCCAATAGATCGCGCCGTCGAGTCCCAGTCGCACGATGAGATGCGCGCAATCGCGGAGCGCGGCAAAGACGGGAACATTAAGTAATTGCCAGACGAGATCGAGCGCGGTGCGCTCCCAGGACAAACCACAACTGATCGGAGCGTCTACGTCCCGGATGTCGTCAATCGAGACGATGACAACGTGCCGATCGGCATGATGCTTCTTCAGTGTGTCCCAAAGAGTTGGGCTGTTCCCCTTGTCCGCTTCGGCGAGGGGCGTATGAGGCAGCGGCCGATGGAGTTTGTGAACGATCAAGGGAAAGCCGTTAGCTCCGGGTTCGCGGATCGCCGCTGGCCATTGCGCGGGCGTGCGGCGAAACCAATTTCCCGTATCGTCGAGTACGACGATCCGCGGCACTATGTCGCCGCAGTCGGGCGGCAGAAATTTGAGCGTGGGTACGCCATCCTCCGGCCCCGTGAACCCATGAGCGCGCTCAACCCGGATGGTGTCTGGCTTTTTCGAATCCGGTTTTTCCTTGAAGACGTCGAGACTAATCAGCGAATGGACAATTTCCTGCCGCGTCAGCCGTGGAGCGATCTTGAGAAACTCGCTTGCCGAGAGAGGCCGATCTGGCGGCTGATTGCACGACAGCGCGGCAGGGCAGCACGGCGCCGGCCCATGCACTTCTAAACCCGGATCAGCATCTCTCACCCACTCCGCAAGCAGCATCACCCCGCCGGGCAAATAATGAGTCCGCGTCTCCCCGGTAAGCCGCCAGTTATCCGGCGTAGGCACTCCGGCCACTTGCGCCGGCCGATTGATGCCGACGACATCGAGACAGGCATCCCCGGCTACAAGAATGTGGCCTTTTTCTGACGGGGTTTTCGCCACAGGTTCCATGGGATGTCCTAACGTGAGAAGCCGGCCAGAAGGTTGATCGACGTACCTTGCGAGATGTTCCAATGAGCCCGAAAATGCTTCGCCAATAATGGTATATTGCGGAGTTATTGACGGCAAGGACCATATTCTCGGCAGATCAATCTCTCGCAATTGCAGCCGGGCCGCCGAGGAACAGGACGTCATCCGCCCAATTCGATGCCGGTTGGATTTCCTCATCCCAGTCTTGACCAGGCAGCAGCTTGCGGTCGTGCCAGGCGGCGATGCGCTGTTGCTCCTCCCCGACACCAAGAAGGGCGTCGTGAAAACGCCGGACCGCAGCTTGTGCCCCACGAGCATTGCGGTTGTGTTGAGCACGTGCATCGCCACGAACGCATAGCTGATGGGCCAAAGAAGCTTGAGGAAGCTGTAGGCACTCAAGCAGGCAAGGTCGCGGAAAGGGCGCCACGTGCTGCGCCGATTGAGATCATCAGCCTCCTTAAAGAACGCGATGATCTGCTCGGCCACGGAGTCCGCGCTATGTGCGTGGGTGCGATGAATGAAGTCGTATCAGACTTACGTCGGAAGGCGGTGACGTCCCCGGGCAAACAACCAGATACACCCGACACGTGCCAGGCTTCGTCGCCGACCGGAGGGCTGACACCCATTTTCGGGCGAATAATAGGTAGAGCAAAAGGAAGCCAATCAAAGCGACAATTCCCCAAACACAGCCGAGCCTCATGTGCCGATTCATCTCTTCCATGCGCTTGTACGCACTCATTGGAGCGACTGTGTCATCTGCTTTCCGCCGTAGAACGGTTCGAGGATGGCGAGGGCCAAGTTCAAGTCATTGTCTGCGGCAAATTCAAAGCCTGCGTCATGGAGCATTCGCCCGTTTTCGCGGGATTCTGAGGAGAGAGTTCGGCCTGAAGCAATGAGCGTGCGGAGGGCAGCGGTTCGATAGATCAGGCAGTAGCACTGGTCGCTATAGGAGCCGAGCTTGGGTTTTTCCTCGAATGAGCGAAGAACGCGGACCAGAGACATCGTGGCAAATGCGGATGCGAGACGAGTGCCACCGGGAATGATCCAGAGATAATCTCCCTGGACGTGTTTGAGCAGGGCGTTCATATCCATGGGGCCGGGTTCGTTGTTGTTGTCATTGAGCATGGGAATGGTGACGCCGAGGGACTCGGCGAATTTTTCAGCTTGGTCATTTCCAGATGGGTCCTTTTGGCGTGGCCAAAGAATTTGGACGATACGCAGATTCCAAATTTTGGCGAGAGGATCCTCACCGCGCCACTGGTCTCGCATTTCGGCGAGTTCCATGAGTGTTCGGCCGTGGGAGGGCAGGTGGCGGTTCATGAATCGCTCGATTTCGCGAAGAAGCATTGGGTCGAGGCCCGGTATGGACTGGCCGGATCGAAGGCGTGCGGCGAGTTCAGGAGACAGGTGTATTTCTTTCTGGAGGCGTTCCAGGCAGTTGTTCCACTGCCGCGGGTGGTTGCGGATAACCAACTGCATCATATTCTCACCGGGCAGGGGTTTGGGACGGCGGAGACCAAGTGGGAACGCAGACACTAGTATGGTTAGGGTGATCTCGGTCATCGTAGCCTCCAATCGTGCAGGAGTGCGGCGCCGACGTCAACCTCGCCGCGCGAATCGAACCCAAAGTAAAATCCGGCCAAGCCTGGGCCAGCCAATCCTTCGTAATAATGGCCGCCGCGACGAATGCGAAGGGGTTACTCTTTGATGATAAGGGCGAGTTCGCACTGCCGAAAAATGCCGGGTGGCTGCGGCTGGCGCGGATTCGGCGTGGTTGAAGGGAAATCGTCGTCGCAGCAGCACTCAACGAAATCTTGGCGCGACCGTCTCGCCTTGGTTGCCGAGATTTCAAGACAGATTTCGGCGGCGTTCCAAATTTTGCGATTCAACGCAGTCACAGCCGAGTCTTGCAGTTTGCGAATCGCAAGTTTCGCGGAGGTGGTCCAGAAGCTTCGGCAAGAGCACGGAAAGAGGCTTCACGCGCGTTTGCGCAGATCGTTCAGAATGGGCTCAACTTGCTTAACCACCACAGAATATCCGTGAGTTTGGGCGAGTTGAAGCGATTCTTCGGCTAATTCAATCGCTTCGTCTTTTCGATTAAGGTGCTTTAACGCGAGGGATTGATTCGCTAGGCAAAACGCGATTCTTTCAATATTTTCCAACCGTCGAAAAATATCCTCTGCTTTTTTGTGCAAGCACAAGGCTCCTTCCAAATCTCCCCGCTCCATGAGAATGAAGCCTTCATAACCCAAAATGCTCGCCAAGAGATCGTCGTTCCCGATTTGTCGGCAAATTTCTTCCGCTTCCTTCTGCAATGCCATGGATTGTTGAAAGTCCCCGCGAGCAAACAGAATCAATCCTCGATTGCTTAAGGAGCGAGCAAGCCCATCAAGGTTACCTAATTGACGACAAATATCCTCTTTCTGTCTGCACAGTTCGTCTGCCGCGACTATTCCGCCAGTAATTTGCATAAACACGTACGCCTGGTTGCCAAGGCAACATTGGAGTCCGTCAAGGTTCCCCAACTGGCGGAAAATTCTCTCCTCGGCTTCATGGAGCGCCAGTGCGCTCTCGAATTCGCCAAACATTGCCAAAATCGTCGCCTGATTCCCCAAGCTGCGCGCCAAACCTCCAACATCGTTCGCTTTGCGGCAAAGCGCCTCTTCCCTCTTATGCAGATGCATTGCTTGGTTGAGTTGTCCTCGCATTTTGCAGATTGACGCTTGATTGCCGAGATTCATCGCAAGGCTAGATAGGTCATCGTGGGCCAGACAGAGCCCTTCTGCTTCCTTCAAGAGTTTGGTGGCGTCATCCCATCCTCCACGTTGGATGATGCTCACCGCTAAATTATTGAGGCAAGACGCGAGGCCGATGGAGTCGCCTTCGCTCTTAAGGTAATCCGACAATCTTGCGCGGATTGTCAACGCCTGCTCAAAATGTCCAGTCTCAGCCAACAAATCACCTAAACACCAAAGCAAATCCTTATGGACTGATCTCGGATGTTCGATGAATTCTCGGTAAGCATCCAGTATTCTTAAAGGTGACGACATTTCGATCTGTGCCCAACATACCTTTACATTAAACTTATTCTGTTCCCACGCCTGTTCAAAGAATTTGGGATTCGCGAGAAGCTTAAACAGTCTATGCCACGCTGCGGCCCGACTTAGCTGCCACGGTAGTTCATCAGTACGGCGCGCAGAAAACGCTTGCCGCTCAAAATAATTCGCCAATCTCAAATGCGATCGCCGGCGGTTTTGCTCGTTCGGCAGATAGGCAATTTCCACTGCTCCGCGCAGGAAATCGTGGGCGAAGGTCAGCAGTCCCGCCCGGCTGACGAGCGATTCTGACATGGCAAGTAAGAGGGGTGACCACACTGCGCGCGGTACAATTTCTCCGTCCTTGCCTAATGCCTGGAGCAATTCGGTTTCCGTCAATCCACGGCGCGCGGCCCACAGCATCGAGAGAGTATCGCCCACCAAATCTGACTCACCTTCGTAGTCATGTTCCCAGCGGACAATGATTTTTTCGTAAAGCTCATAAGCTGATTCCGCTTTCAGGTAGCTACCGATGCGTCCCTCCAGTTCCTCGTGCGAGCGGACCAGTCGCAATTCATCCAGCAATACACGCAAGTAAAGGGGATTGGACGACTGCGGCGAAGTTGCGATGCGTTCCACGCGAGCGGGATTGAGGCTCTTCGTGTGCTGCGCGAGATATTCTGAAATGAGCCTTCGCCGTTGGTCGATGGAAAGCAACTCGACTTTGAACGTCGGCCACTCGCGTTTCTGGATTTCATCCAGCGGCCGGCCCGGCAGTGTGGAGACCATAAGCCGCACATTCCCCGGCAAGACGGGCGGCATCCAAACAAGGTCCGGCGCGCCATCGTGGTCTTCCAACTGGTTCAACGCGTCAAGCACGAGCACGACACGCCCTTTCGCGGCGGCCATGTAAAGCCAGTTTGGAAAAGCACTCCGCAACGCGTCTAGCTGATCGGGAATATCCTGCTCGATACCCAGCCGTCGCTTGAACTCGCCCATCAGCCGCCGCAGCATTGCCGCCCAATCGGCGCTGTACGGCGTCGCGCCGATGTAATGTTGAAGCACTAAGCGATCCGGATGCGCCTTCCGGTATCGCGCCACCCAATTGGCAAGAAGCGCAGATTTACCCGACCCGGATTCCCCTAGGATGACCAGCGGCTGCGCGTCATTCGCCGCCGCGTAAGCATCAAGGCGATCAAAGTATTCCTGCCGGCCAATATAAACACGCTCCCGGCTTTGGGCGTAGGACTCATGATCCATCGCCTCGCGATCCAGCGGATCCGGCTGCGACCCCTCCGGGAAAAGATCGTCAATCACCTTCCTCAGATCGTCCAGCACCAATTCGCCAAGCGCTCGCGGGTCGTAGTAATTCTCGCGCACCGGGAATCCACTCTGGCGAATAATGGCCTTGAGGGTTCGGAGCTTCTCGGCATTGTTTTCGTTTTCGGCGACGAAGTTTTTCCGCTCCTCTTCGGCCACCGACTCGACATATTTCGGATCACGAAAATAAAAGTATGCATGCCCGGCCATCTGCGGATTGCGAAGCACGCCATGCAGTATTTCGAGTTCGGTAACCGACGTCTTCCCGTGCAGATGTTCCTTCAGCCACTCCTCGCGCTCCAGCAGATCCGCAGGAATTGAATCCGGAATCCAGCCATACCGTTCACCAAGCAGCCCAATGAAGTACGGCCTACACCGCTTAATCTCCTCCAGGCAAATCGGCAGGACCTTTCCCTCGGCCGCCTGTTCGTCGGTGACGCCCCAGCGCAGGTCCACTTCCCCCCAGATGACCCCGCGCGATTCGCAGAGTTTGCGCATTTGAGGGAAGATAAACTTGACGAGGTAATCCCGCTCCGCCTGCATGTCGCGGAACGTGGAGGAGATGAAGACCCGGATTTGACGATCCACAGTCATTCGGCACCCTCGGTGAGCGTTTAACATCATCGCAGGCCACGGGGTTAGCGCCTTGCCTAGGGCGAGACGACGACTGCCATGAGGCATCCATTGCGATGTGGCGAAACGACGCCCTCCTGGCCTTCTGCGATCACCTAAATGTACCCTGAACTGTACCCTGAAAATTGAAAAACAAGGGAAACATGGTACAGATGGACGCGTACAGCCCACGGTCGTAAACCGTGAGGTCGTCGTTAGTTGATTGTAAATTCGGTACTTAGGGTTTTGGCGTGAAAGACGCTCATAACCCGGAGGTCGGAGGTTCGAATCCTCCCCCCGCTATTTCATCGGCCTTGGCACTAACGCCTAGGCCGATTTTGTTGATTCATCTCGTTATGAACCTCCGACTTGACCTCTTCTGCTAAGTATTGCAGTTCAAGAAGTTCATTTATTCGAGCGATTCATAGACTGAATCCATGATCCGGGTGTTACACCCATGATCCCGCGAAACATCTGCACGAATGCACTCGGCTGGCGATAACCTAGCGAGAAACTAACTGCCTTGACCGAATTCCCCGATACCAGCAGTTCAATCGCTTTCATCAAGCGCACTTGCCTCCGCCAGGACTCAAAATCCGAGCCCACTTCACGGCGAAATAGCCTTTGAATGGTTCTTACAGTGGCACCTGACTTGGCGCACATGGACGCCATCGACCGGCGCTGGGCCGGATTTTCAATGATCATATCGGCGATGACTCTTGCCCGTGGATCTTTCGGGACGGTTACAGAGATTGGCACCGGAGACGCCACCCCCAGATGTGATAGTAGCAATTCGCAAAGCGCGTTATCAAGCCGTTCACGGCTCCGAAGCGCTTTCATGCGTACCGCTTCAAGAATAAGCTCGCGCAGCAGTGGCGCGACGTGCAACACGGTACAGATGGGCGGCAGTCCAGAAGCAAGTCCGCAGCGCACATACAATGTGCGCATCGCGACGGCTCCGGGCATTCTAATCGAATGAATCGTCCGGGCCGGAATCCACACGGCAAACTGCGGAGGAATCAACCAGAGTCCCCCGCCAGCCGATATCTCCATGACCCCGGCCACGGCATAGACGAGCTGATCAGACCCATGCGAATGTTCGTGAACGCGATGGCCCGGACGATATTCATGGGCAAGCGTCGAGATGGACACGCCTCGGCCGGGATCGAATTCTGTGATGTGCGTATGTCGCAATACAGATATATTATGACAGAATAGCCACCTTGCGACAAATGCCACCTGACGCCAAAATCGACACAATGAGCCGAGAAGACCAATTCATTCCTCATCTGATCGTAAGCGACGGGAAAGCAGCTCTGAAGTTCTATAAGGAAGTCTTCGGTGGCGAGGAAGGCCACGTCATGCTTGCGCCGGACGGAAAGCGTGTCATGCATGGCGAGATCGTTCTCGACAATCACAAGCTGTTCCTGAGCGATGAGTTCACAGAGCAAGAGGGCGGCACCTGTAAGAAACCCCAGGCATTGGGTGGAACGTGTGTGCGCATCACATTGCAAACCAGCAATGCGGACGCAATTGTCAAACGCGCTGTCGCCGCAGGGGCGCGTGTGGTCATGCCGGTGCAGGATATGTTCTGGGGAGCTCGTTATGGCAAGATTCGCGATCCATTTGGTCACGAGTGGGGCATCAATCAACAATTGCGGGAACTCACTCCGGCGGAAGAACAGACCGCAGCCAGCAAATTCTTCGCACGCAGAGAAAACAACGGCTGAATTCGACGAGCATCTGACCTCTGGGGCACGCCGAGCGATTCTATACGCGGCGAACAGTTCCAAAAAAGGCAGTTATGCAACACGACAATGTAGAGCCACAAAAGCCCGATTTTTCGCTGCTGATCGGCGGAGCCGAACTGCTCAATCGCGTTCAACCACTTTGGTTAGAGTTGCGCCAGCATCATGCCGGTTTGGCACCACGTTGGAGTAACAGCCTATTGTCGTTGTCATTTGAACAGCGACAAACAGGTTTATTGAATAAGTCGGCTGCGGGGCTTTTGGTTTTGCTCGCAACGAGTTCAGGAACTGACGTCGGGTATTGTGTCAACACAATTGCCGGAGATGGAACGGGCGAAGTCGATTCATTGTACGTGGTTCAATCACACCGTGGCTGCGGAGCAGGACACGCCATGATGTCAAAGACGTTGGAGTGGTTTGCCAGTTGTTCCGTCAAATCCATAGCCGTGGAAATTATCAGCGGGAACGATGCCGCACAGCGTTTTTACGCGCAATATGGATTTGCGCCACGTACGGTCCGCCTCCAATTGCAGCAATGACGGACGCGGAATGAGCGAACTGCGACTGTCCAATCGTTTTAAGAGCAACAAGTCGGCGAGGCTTGCTCAAGCCTATGAACGTATTCGATGGTTCAATGCGGCCTGCCGAAAACATCGCCAAAACGCTGCTTTGATAGTGCGATGAGTAACGTAACAAGCCCCCGCTACTTCCTTGTTCACGCAACCCTCGTCACCAGACGAGGGTTGCTATGTTTTGGGCACCGCCAGCCCCTCAGCAGTCACCGACATCGGCCCGATGTACCGCTCGAAAAAGCGGTTGAAGTGCGTGCGATCAGTTGTGGCAGCGGATTCCTCTCGCACTTGCCGGTAAGCGACCCGGATCGCCTTGCCAAGTTTTTCTTCCCCCTCCAACGCCTCTGTGCCCACTCTGGCGAGCCGGACCTCAAGCTGTTCCCGTTCTTCCTTACCTGCTGCCATTTGGCGTGACAGAGCCTTTACGGCGATGGGTTCAACATCAGGAAGCATCATCAGTTTGCTGAGGCTTTTGCTCTGGGCGTTAATCTGGCCGATCTGCCACTTGATCCGGGCGACTTCCGTCCGTCCCTCGTCCAGACGTTTGATGCCTATCTTCATCGCCGTGGCGATCACGGCATCCGTGTCAGTGAGGATGTCGAAGCAGACCGTTGCCGCAGGTATGCCGAACAAGATTGGGGTGCGATTCATTGCCGTAGATATCTCTATAGCACTACCATAATTCACCCAAACCCAATCCCATCCCCCATTACAAAAAATCACTCCCCCGATCATTCCTCATCTCCCCATCTACCTTCTCATCAATAACTAAAACTCTCTTCTCTCTCCTCTTCGCCCACCTTCATCTGCTTCCTCGTACTCCACCAAAACACCAAAACCATCCACCCCACTAAACCCCCCCCGCACACATTCACGCTCCACATCGACACCTGCTTCCGCAACTCTGCCAGTCCCATGTGATCCACCACCACCATCCATTGAATCATCCGCAGATTCAGCGCCGCCAGCACAATCACCACCATGCACAGCCAGCTCATAAACAGCATCCTCACCGGATTGTGCCGCCGGCTCTTTCGCTCCGGCATCACGCAGATCGCACTCCCCACCAGCGCCGCTACCACGATCACCTCCGCCGATCTCCGATCCCCCGCCCGTATCGCCAACCTCACCAGCCACCCCACCCCCAGATAAATCAGCGGCGTAATAAACACAAACCGCGTCCAAAAACTCCTCATCAACCCCGGCCTCCCCACATCCAGATTCGCGATCGTCCGTGATGAGCTATACGCCGTCAGCCCATACAATACCATGCTATACAAACACCACGTCACCGCTTCCACAGGCACAAATACCGAATAATTCCAACCCCGTCTCTGCCCATACCCCACCAGCACAATGCTGAATAACACCCACCCCGCAATACACCCCCAGAACACCACCCAATACCCAATCACAAACCGCTTCTCCCGTCCCGCTGGCGCACGATAAATACTCTGCCCCGTGATCAGTCCCAAACTCAACACCGCCAGAATCGGCGTCACCCACGCCGTCAAAAACACCAGCAACCCGCCCCCCTTCGCCGCCGCCGACCCCTTCGCCGTCACCGCCAATCCCCCCACCTGCCCCGCCGCCAGCGGGAGCGCCCCCAACACCCCCATCGCAAACTCCGGCCCAGGCGCCGTCCGCACCAACCCCCGCTCCACAACCTCCGCCATCTCCTCCCGCAACATCTTCCTCCCCCGCAACAATCGCTGCCTCACCCCCTCATCCGTCGTCTCCATCGCCGCCGCCACCTCCGCCGTTGACTGCCCCTGCCGATAATACAACACCATCGTCTCCCGATACGGCTGCGGTATCCGCGACAGCGTCCTCCACAACATCTCCCTCTCCTCCGCCACCACCACCTGATCCACCGGCTCCTCTTCCCCACTCACCTTTCCCATCTCCTCCATCAACCGGATTTTCTCCGTCGCCGACTCCCGAAACTGGTCCGCCACCCGATGCCGCGCTATCCCACACAACCACCCCGCCAATTTCCCCGGCTCGCGCAACCCCGACAAACTCTTCCACGCCGAGATAAACGTCTCCTGCGCCAAATCCTCGCTCCGATGCAAATCCCCGCACGCCGCATAAATCAAACCGCTCACCATCCCCTGATACTTCCGCACAATCTGCCCAAACGCCTCCCGATTTCCCCCCCGGCTCGCCACCACCAGCTCCGCATCACTCCTCGACATCTGCACAAAAGAATTCGCCGACATAATCCTCACCTCCCGCCATGGAATTCGTCACTTCACCCCTACCGCCGCCATCGCCACGTTATTGATCGAATCCACCCCCTCATAATACAAAAGATATTCCCGCACCTCATCCGTCGGCGTCAAGCCCGCACCACCCAACCCCGCAAACAACCGCTCATACGCCTCCCTCACCTGCATCAACGGCCCACTATACAACACCACCGCCGACTTGCTCTCTCCCAGTTCCTGCACCGCATACCCCGCCGGCGCAACCGTCCCCGCCTCCACCTTAAACCCCGCCTCCACCTCAAACGAATGCTCCGGATCTGCATTCACCCCATGCATCACAATCACCAGCGGCCCATGCGCACTGATCTGCTTCTCTTTCATCACCGCCGTCATCGCCTGCACATCCTTCCCCAGATGCTCCACCATCCCCTGCACCGTCGTCGTCTGCTTCAAATGCAAAAAAGTGAACCCCTGCAAATTCTCCACCTTCATCTCGCTCACCACCACTTTCTTCCCCCCCTCCCCTCCTGGCGTCGCCGTCTGGCCCATGACCGCAAGCCCCATCCCGCAAACCATCAATCCAATCATCTTTCGCATATCAAGCTCCTTTGTTGCCCTATAGTCGCATCCCGCTTCCCGCGCGTGACAAAATCTCTTCCCACGCTCATTTTCCCCCATCACCCCTCGCTGGACATTCCGTACAATCCCATATCCAGAACATTCATATCTAATGAGGGAGGAAAACCCGCCATGTCCACACGCCCCCGCGCCCTGACCGCCGCTCTCTTCTTCGCCTGCGCCCCTCTCTCCCTCGCCACCACCCCGCCCCCCCTCTTCACCACCGGCATCGTCCAAACTTCCTCCCTCCTCACCGACCTCACCCTCCAGCCCCATTCCCTCTCCTCCAATCTCATGACCGTCGACTCCCCTCCCCTCAACGGCTACGTCCCCCAGGTCGTCTTCGGCCTCACCGACCAGCAAGACAAAAACACCGAAGACTTCGCCGCCATCCCCTCCTCCTCCCCCGGCGGCAATACCCTCCCCAAAGGCGCACCCGTCCAATACCAAATCGCCACCTTCGACACCGGCTCCCAATCCCACATCATCAACGACGACGCCGTCCAGGCCTTCAACTTCAACTCCTCCGGCCGCGTCGGGGACGCCACCGCCGAAATCGCCGGCGCCTCCGGCACCGAAACCGTCAACGTCACCGACCCCCTCGGCATCTACTCCACTTCCTTCGGCAATGCCTCCTCCAACGGCACTTCCCTCTCCGTCACCCCCGGCACACTCACCGGCCAGTGGTCCACCTCCATCCTCACCGCCAACCCCGGCTCCTCCCTCCCCAACCTCATCGGTGCCCCCATGGCCGCCCAATACCAAACCGTCATCCGCAACTCCCAAACCACCCACCTCACCGTCAACGGCACCACCTACAAATCCCCCTCAGTCACCTTCCAACCCCTCAACACACCCCTCCCCAACTCCTCTTACGTCCGCCTCTCCCTCGACGTCGAGTCCCCCAACGGCGTCACCGCCGACCCCGTCTTCATCCCCTCCCTCGAAAACTTCAATAACCTCGTCGACAACCCCTCCAACCCCACCTTCTGGGCCTCCCTCTTCGCCCACGTCAACGGCTCCTCTCCCGCCGGCTCCATCTCCAACGAATCCTTCCTCTTCGACACCGGTGCCGAAGTCACCGTCCTCTCCCAGGACACCGCCGCCGCCCTCGGCTTCTACTCCGCCGGCCCCAATATCTCCACCCCGGACTTCACCGTCGACGTCGCCGGCGTCGGTGGCGACCAGGCCGTCCCCGGATTCTTCGTCCCCACCCTCTCCGTCCTCACCAACGGCGGCTATCTCTCCTGGACCAACGTCCCCGTCGTCGTCCTCGATGTCATCGACCCCCGCGACGGCGTCGGCTATGTCCCCGGCATCCTCGGCACCAACCTCTTCTCCGACCGCGACCTCATCATCAACGGCGGCATCACCAACCCCTCCGTCGGCATCTCCCCTCGCATCACCCCACAATGGACCTCCTCCACCTCCGGCACCTGGTCCAACGACTCCAACTGGTCCCTCGGCTCCCCCGACACCGCCGACCTCCCCGCCAACTTCCTCTCCTCCATCACCTCCCCCCAAACCATCACCATCTCCTCCCCCACCACCGCCGGCTCCCTCACCTTCGACAACCCCAACCGCTACACCCTCGCCGGCCCAGGCCCACTCACCCTCGAATCCTCCTTCTCCCCCCCGTCCATCACCGTCCTTCAAGGCTCCCACAAAATCGCCACCACCCTCCTCTTCTCCTCCCCCGCCACTCTCACCATCTCCTCCGGTGCCCAGCTCGACATCACCACCAACACCCTCCTCCTCTCCCCCGGCTCCACCCCCTCCACCACCCTCACCCAACTCCGCCAATACCTCCACAACTCCCAGCTCATCTCCTCCACCGCCGCCTCCGACCCCCAGCACATCCATGCCCTCGGCTACCTCCTCTCCCCCGACAACTCCTCCATCACCCTCCAAACCTCCCTCATCGGCGACGCCAACCTCGACGGCAAAATCAACGCCGACGACTACGCCCTCCTCGACCGCTCCTTCGCCAAATCCCTCACCAGCGCCTACTGGCAAGACGGCGACTTCAACTACGACGGCATCATCACCACCGCCGACTACCTCCTCCTCGACACCACCTACCTAACCCTAAACCCCTCCTCCGCCCCCTCTATCCTCTCCCTGCGCGAATCCCAATTCGGACCAACCTACATCACTGAACTCCTCACCTCTCTCCCAGAACCTTCTCTAATCTCCATCCTCTATCCTCTTTCCTCGCTCCTTCTCCTCTACCGCCGCCCACGCACTCCCAAAAACGATCCCCTCACTTCCCCTTCCGCGGCACAATCAGCGTAACTTCCTCCGTCCGCGCCGCCCCCACACCATTCGCCGCGTGAATTATGATTTTATAACTCCCGCTCGCCGTCGGCTTCCCCGTGATAATCGCCGTCCCGTCCCCCTTATCCACAAATCTCATCCCCGCCGGCAATTTCCCCGTTTCAGTTAGTTTCGCCACCGGCTTGGCGGTCGTGTGAATCGTAAATGTCCCCGCCTTCCCCTCCGCCAGTGTGGCACTCTTCGCCCCGGCAAATATCGGCGCTACCCCACTCACCGTAATGCTGATCTCCTGCGTAACCGGCTTCCCAACTCCATTGCTGGCGTGAAGAACAACCTCGTACATTCCCACCGCACCTTTTGCGCTGCCAAAGAACGAACCGCTCCCATCGCCGTTGTCCTGAAATCGCACCCCCGTCGGCAGCTTCCCCGTCACGCTCAACTTCGCCGCCGGATGTCCCGTCGTTCTCACCTCAAACGTCGCCGCCACGCCCGACTTAAACGTAAACTTCCCCCCGCTGCTGATCTTCGCCGCCGTCCCCGTCGGCTGCCCTCCCCCCGCAATCGTCAATCCGAAAAACTGATTCGCATCCGGCTTCGTGCCATTACTCGCCGACAAGATCAGCCTATACACCCCCGTCGCATCCGACGTGCGCGGCGTTCCCCAAATCGTGCCCGTTCCATCCCCGTTGTCCACAAACTTGATCCCGCCCGGAAGGATCGCCGTCTCATGAATGCTCGGCGTCGGGTCGCCGCTCGTCCTCACCATAAACAGTCCAAACAACCCGCGCTTGAACGTCACCGCATTTGCGCTGGTGATCTTCGGCGCCTTCGTCGCCGTCGCGCCCAGCGTAAGCACGACATCCACCGTCGCACTGGCGTTCACATCGCCCAATTCCGCATTCGTCCCAACCTCAATGCTGTAATCCCCAGCCGCCAGTTGGAAGGCTTGATGGACCGCCGCTGTATCCCGTGACGACCATGAGAGGCCAAAAAAATTCACAAAAGCCACCCCGCGCCCCATGGTGCCCAGCGTACCATCAATGTGAACCGTCGCCGCCGCCGTCAGCGTAAAGCTCAAATCCGTATCCCCGTCCGCATCAGTAACCGCGTTACTGTCTGAACCCGAACTGACAAACGTTCGCGTTGCATCCCCATGCAGCGTGAGCTTCTCCCCCGTCGCCAGATAACTTTCGTTCGACACCCCCGACTCCGTATACGCCGGCACAACTTCCCCACCGGCATAACTCGATGAATCCTCCGCGTGCGCCGGATTCGTATGCACTTCCTGCTCAACGCTCCCGCCCCCATACGCATTCGCAGTCACATGACTATCCGCCGGATGGATCACAAAAGAAAACAAAACCCGCGATTCCATCGACTCAACCACAACCCCCGCGCTCAACCGACGATTCTTCTCCATTGCTCGCTTTCTCATGAGCCTCATACTTACCGTATACGACATGCCCGGTCGCATACAAATCAATAATCTCCCACGCCCTATCCGGCGCAACGTAGTATTCTATCGACTCCCCTAAACCAAGATGATTTCCGGAGTCTCTATGAGCAACATAAATCGCCGTGACCTTCTAACCTCGATTGCCGCCGTAGCCACCAGCACAATATTGAGCAGCGATACTCTCCTCGCCCAAACAACTTCACCAGCCACCACCTCCCCCGCGCCCCTCCCAGAAGGTCTGCTCTGGCACAACATCCAAGACTCCGGCGTCGAAGGCCGCGCCTTCCCTGACACCGCCCAATTCTTCCACCGCCTCCCCGCCCGCGCCAAATCCATCGTCCGCGACCCCATCTGGCGACTCTCCACCGAAACCGCCGGCATGTCCGCCCGCTTCGAAACCGATTCCCCCTCCCTCTACCTCAAACTCGAACTCCTCTACTCCTCCCTCGCCGCCCCCCACATGTCCGCCACCAGCAAATCCGGCCTGGACCTCTACGCCCACGACGATAACTCTTGGCGCTGGATAGCCACCCACAGCCCCGCATCCACCACCTACACCGGCCCCCTCGTCACCACCCTCAAACCCGGCCTCCGACAATACCAACTCAACCTCCCCATCTACAACGGCGTCAAATCCCTCCAAATCGGCATCCCCAACACCCAATCCCTCCGCCCCCTCCCGCCCCGCACCCAAAAACCCATCCTCTTCTACGGCACCTCCGTCACCCAGGGTGCCTGCGCCTCCCGCCCCGGCATGACCTTCCTCTCCATCCTCAGCCGGCGCCTCGACCGCCCATTCCTCAACTTCGGCTTCTCCGGTAACGGCCTCTTCGAAATCGAAGTCGGCCGCTTCCTCTCCGAACTCGACCCCGCCATCTTCGTCCTCGACTGCGTCGGCAACTCCACCGTCGACCAAATCAACCAGCGCGTCGAGCCCCTCGTCCAACTCCTCCGCCACGACCACCCCCAAACCTCCATCCTCCTCCTCGAACGCGCCCCCTTCTCCAACGCCGGCCTCGTCGACCAAGGCCCCGCCTCCGCCGAACCCAAAAACGCCGCCCTCAAAAACGCCTACGACCGCCTCCTCGCCGCCGGCACCCCCCACCTCCACTACCGCGACAACAAAAACCTCCTCGGCACCGACAGCGACGGCACCATCGACGGCTCACACGCCACCGACCTCGGCATGACCCGCTACGCCAACGCCCTCGAACCCGACCTCCGCCAAATCCTCGGATAAACCCCAATCTCTCAAAAACCCCCTTCGAATGCGTTTGCCTTGCTGCAAAATCCCCAGGCATCTCCCCCTACCCTTCCTCACACCAACCAAACCACCCTAAACCACCCAAACCCCCAATACACCCCCATGAATCCATTTTAATTTACGATTCCGGAATTTTCTTGCGGACACCCTCCTTAAGAGTTAATATCCCTTTTACCTATCTGTCTCGCCTCGCTTCAAAAAATAAGGAGCCGTCACATGCGCCGGCCAAATCACCGCGGATTCACACTCGTCGAACTTCTGGTCGTCATCGGCATCATCGCCGTCCTCGTCGCCATCCTCCTCCCCGCACTCGCCTCCGCACGCCGTCAAGCCATGATGGTCAAGTGCATGTCCAACCTCCGCCAGTGCGGCACCGCCCTACAACTCTACGCCGCCGCCTATAAAGGCTACGGTATCCCCATCCGCTGCGGCGGGGGTGACCCTATCGCCAACACCAGCGGCGGTGGATTGCTCAGCGAACCCAGCGAAGACGTCGGCCACGCCGTCCCCTACGATCTCTACGGATTCACCTACGGTGCAACCGATACCGCCACCTCTACCAGCGCCGCCGCCTGGTGGATGAATTTCCTTGCCAAATATATCAGCGCCCAGCGTGGAGGACGTGGTGATACCACCAATTTCACGCAAACTGATGCCCGCAATTCCCCTATGTGGTGCCCCTCTTGGGATGGTATCGCCACCACTGACGCCGGCGGCATCCAACCCCATTACACCGGCTACTCTGTCAACTACATGGTCTCCCTTCGCACCGACCACCCGACCGCCGGCAACGCCGACTCCAGCACCGTCTCTCCCAGCGAATGGTTCAACATCGAATTAATCGCCACCGGAATAAAAAGCTCCGGCGGCAAATGGTATCGCCTTAGCCAAATTCACGACTCCGCGCAACGTTGCTTCATGGCCGATAACACCTATATCATGGTCGTCTGCTGGCAACCCCCCCCTGGTCCACCCGGCAAATACGTCATTCCCCCTGCTCAAAACAAACTCCCATCCAGTACAAATCTCTCCCCATATTCTTCCGCAAATTCCGGCCAAAATTCCTTTGACACCTATCGCCACGGCCTTTACCCCCGCCTCAATGGCTCCTCTTTTTCCCAGACCGGTGGGAAAGTCTCCTACAACATCCTCTACTACGACGGACACGTCGCCAATAGTAACGACCGCGCCGACGCCTATCGCTCGGTACGCATGCGTTACCCCGGATAATATTCAAAAATTTCTTGCCAAAAATGGTTCATATTAACCTTGCGCGATTCAGTTAAAGGAGAAGAAAATGCGTTTGACCAGCCACCAGCATATTAACTTCCGTCAGAACGGGCATACTCGCCGCGCCCTATTCGCCGCAATTGGCGCCCTCGCGCTGACCGCCCCAGCTTTCGCCACCAGCCCACTCTATTTTGACACCACTACCGCCGCCGGCCTCCTCGGCGGCACCGCCATCTGGGACGCCGCCACCACCAAAGACTGGAGCACCACCACCGCCGGTGTCGCCAACGGCAACCAGGTCTGGAGCGCCGGCGAAACCGTCGGCGTCAATGACTTCAATGTCGCCAGCTTCAACGGCACCACCGCCGCCACCGCCAATGTCAGCGGCATCGTCGACCTCGGAGGCATCAACTTCGTCTCCAATTTCGCCAATACCATCGGCGGCTCCGGCGCCGTCGGCTCCTACGCCCTCAACATCGGCTCCAACAACATCGTCATCAGCAACGGCGTCAACCAAAAGCAAATCATCGCCGCCCCCATCACCGGTTCCGGCAATATCACCTTTAACGAAACCCTCAACGGCACCGGTGGCCCCCTCGACCTCGCCGGCGACCTTACCGGCTTCACCGGCGGTATCACCGTCAACAATATGGAGCCAGGCATCGGTGCCGCCAATACCACTTCCCTCCAACTCGACCAACCCCTCGGCAATCCTAACGCCATCATCAATATGGGTGCATGGACCGTCCTCACCAACAACAATCAGGTCATCAACAATACCGTTGCCACTCCTCTCGCCTACACTATCGCCAACCCGATCATCCTCAATTACAACTCCGTCGCTCCCACCACCGTCGCTGGCGTCATCACCAATGTAGTTGTCTCTATCGGTGCCTCCAATGGCCTTACTAACGCCGGGGTGCTCGGTAACGCCACCTTCGCCTCCGGCACCGAAAAAATCGTCACCTTCTCCGGTGCCATCTCCAGCGGCGCCGGCGTCACCACCGATGTCACCATCGGCGGTCCCCGCGGACAAGTCGTCCTCTCCAATCCCAATAACACCTGGACCGGTGCCACCACCGACGTCCAGGCCAATACCAACGGCCTCTTCCAGATGGGCGTCGACAACGCACTCCCCACCGGCACCCTCCTCGGCTTCGGTGCCGTCGGCACCGCCGCCGTCGGGCCTATGGACCTCAATGGCCATAACCTCACCATCGGCGGCCTTCGCACCCTCACCACCATCACCGCCAACAACAGCACCGGCGGCGTCGACAACGGCAACATCTACAACACCAGCCTCACCTCCGGTTCCGGCGGTGCTCCCGTTACCATCACCGTCACCGGTGCCTTCAATACCACCTACGCCGGCGATATCGGCGACACCAACCTCAACGTCAACCCCTTCAACGACATGGCCCCCTTCACCACCGGCACCGCCGCCGCCAGCAACGCTCACCAAGTCGTCACCACCAACACCAACATCTCCCTCGTCGTCAACGGCCCCGGCACCCTCACCCTCGCCCCCGTCGCCAACCAATCCAACGGCAACGAATACAGCGGCCCCACCACCGTCAACGGCGGCGGACTCAGCTTCGGACGTATCACCCCCTATACCTCCGGTAGTAACCCCACTTCCACTTCCCTCTACACCCTCACCGGCGGCGGTGCCGTCAACGTCATGAGCGGTGCCACCCTCGCCAGCGTCCCCACCACCTTCGGTTCCTCCCCAACTTACGCCGGCGGTGCCAGTGGCTTGATCACCCTCAACACCGGCTCCACCCTCTCCATCGGCGGCGCAGCCGCAACCGGCGTCTTCTCCACCAACAGCATGGCCATCAACGCCGGCGTTAATCTCAATTTCGACTTCGGCTCCAATTCCTCCATCTTCGACTCCCTCTTCGTCGGTTCACTCACCCTCGACCCCTCCGGCACCAGTACCGTCAATCTCGGCCTCGCATCAGGCGTCACCTTCGTCTCCCCAGGCACTTACACCCTCATCAACGCCGGCACATTCAATGTCGGCGCAGGCCTCACCCTCAACAGCAGCGCCATGCCCAGCGGCGAAACCTTCACACCCCAATTCGCCGGCAACACTTATCAAGTCATCGTCACCGCTCCCGCCGTCCAGTGGGATCCCAACGGAAACGGCGCAGCTCTGCTCCTCGGCTCCCCCAGTCAAAAACCCCTCGAAGGCGCCGGCACCTGGACCAACGGCTCCTCCACCTTCGTCAACTATGCCTCCACCCCCGTCAGCGAATACACCTGGTCCAACTCCGACGCCAAAGACGTCATCATCGGTAACGACAACACTCAAGCCGGCGATATCATCACCCTCGGCTCCGATATCACCACCGGCAAAATCACCTTCGGACCCATCTTCCCACTCTATAATTACAACATCACCGCCGGTGGCCCCTACTCCCTCACCATCAACGGCGGCATCAACGTCTCCAACACCGCCGCCACCTCCACCACACCCTCCGCTGAAATCGACGCCCCCATCATCCTCGGGGCCGACCAAACCTGGTCCGTAGACCCAGGCCAGTTCCTCGACATCAAAGGCACCGTCACCGGCAACTTCAACCTCACCAAAACCGGCACCGGCATCCTCGACATCGAATCCGCCGGCGGCTCCATCGCCTCCCTCGCCGTCAACGGCGGAACCGTCCTCCTCGGTGCCCCCGACTCCATCGGCGCAACTGCCCCCATCTCCCTCAACGGCGGCGGCGTCGAATTCTCCGTCGACGGGACCCCCGCCAACCCCATCTCCATCGGCGCCCTCGGCGGCTCCCTCGGGGCCACCAACCAGCCCGGCGGCGGCGCTCCCTACAATGTCACCTTCTCCGCCGATATCACCGGCGGTAACCCCCTCACCGCCATCGGCACCGGCAACACCGTCTTCAACGGCTCCATCACCGCCTCCACCTTCACCGTCTCCACCTCCACCTCCGTCGCCGGCGGCATCGTCACCCTCAACGGCAACAACACCATCGGTGCCATCTCCGTTAACACCGGCGGTACCCTCAACCTCAATGGCTCCAATACCATCAACACCATCTCCGTCACCAACGGCACCCTCGCCGCCGCCTCCCAAGCCTCCCTCGGCGGCCCCGCCACCCCCATCTCCCTCGCCCCCGCAACCACCACCACCACCGTTACCCTCTCCCTCCCAGGCTTCTCCACACTCGGCAATCCCATCAACATCGGCACCAACGGCTCCGCCAACATGACCATCTCCGACACCGTCCCCCTCACCCTCGCCGGCGTCATCTCCGGTAACGGTAACATCCAACTCGTCGGCCCTGACTTCACCCTCTCCAACGCCAACACCAACGGCAACTCCGTCGACTTCGACACCGCCGGCCAAATCGTCCACGCCACCAATGCCGCCTCTTTCGGCACCGCCACCATCGCCGTCAACGCCAACTCCACCCTCGACGCCCAGGTCGACGTCTCCGCCAACGCCATGCGCAGCTCCACCATCGCCACCACCCTCCACAAAACCGGCCCCGGCACCCTCACCATCAATGCCGCCGCCTCCGTCAACTCCATCGCCGGCTCCGCCCTCGTCATCGATCAAGGTGCCGTCCGCTTCAACAACGCCCTCTCCCTCGGCGGCACCGCCGTCGCCCTCCTCGACATCACCGTCAACTCCGGTGCCTCCCTCTTCGCTCACTTCGGCACCGGTACCCACTCCGGCGGCAATATCACCCTCAACTCCGGCACCTTCGCACGCGACGACGGCTTCACCGGCGAAACCGGCTTCTCCTCCACCTCCGCCACCTCCGGACTCATCACCGTCAACGGCAACTCCACCATCCTCGACAACGACACCAACACCACCAACACCGACGAAATCTTCGGCATCACCAACCCCGTCCTCGTCACCTCCGGTTCCACCCTCACCGCCGAAATGGACACCGCCACCGGATACCCCGGCAACCACGCCATCGACTTCCGCGGACCCACCAACGTCGCCACCGGCCTCGATTCCTACATCACCTTCAAAATCCAATCCGGCGCCACCGTCAAACAAGTCGGTGCCGGCGAACTCCGCTTCGGTCGCATCAGCTCCCAAGGCATCGCCATCATCGGCCAGGGAACCCCCGGCGCTGAATCCCTCCTCCAACTCTCCACCGACACCTTCATGACCGACAAAATCGCCGCCAACCAAATCCCCACCGAATTCGTCGTCAACGGCTCCGGTTCCGCAGGCCTCCGCATCGAAGCCGCCATGAATGCCACCTACCCCGACCCCGCCACCGCTCCCCCGCAAAACCCCATCGGCACCACAGGCCTCTTCGGCATCAATACCACCTCCAGCTTCGCCGGCAACGGCAACGGCTTCACCGTCCTCTCCCCCAACCGCGCCGCCGCACTCTCCTCTTCTTACAACGACGCCACCACCACCTACACCCCCTCCGGCACACTTACCCTCGCCGCCAACGACCCCGCCGGTGCCACCGGCGCGATCGGCGTCGGCCCCGCCGCCGCTGCCCCCCTCACCCTCGCCCTCGACAATACCTCCTCCTCCGGCAACCTCGTCTACCAACTCGATGGACAAGCCGCCGGCACCGGCCCCAACCTCCTCAACTTCTCCAACGGCATCACCCTTCAGCGCTCCTTCTCCGCCGCCGGCACTGTCCTCGGACAACTCAAATCCAACTCCCACATCGCCTCCCTCTCCCTCCTCAACTCCACCACCTTCGACCTCGTCGACCACGCCCTCGCCGTCGAAGACGCCACCAACACCTCCTCCTACCTCTCCGCACACACCCTCTTCTCCTCCTCCGTCAACAACGACCCCAACCACATCTCCACCATCGCTATCATCCTCGGCTCCCAACTCGGCGGCGCAACCTCCTTCGATAACATCTCCGGTATCACCCCCTCCACCACCCTCTACGCCCCCGCCTACTTCGGCGACATCAACCTCGACGGCCGCATCAACGCCGACGACTACGCCCTCATGGACCGCTCCGTCGCCAAATCCCTCCCCGCCAACTGGATCGACGGCGACTTCAATAACGACGGCTTCGTCAACTCCGCTGACTACATGCTCATGGACCGCTCCTTCGCCCTTACCAACGGCAATTCCCTCTCCCCCTCCTTCCTCGCCCAGCGTGAAGCCCAATTCGGCGACGCCTACGTCCAATCCCTCGTCTCCTCCATCCCCGAACCCACCACCCTCTCCCTCCTCGCCCTCGCCACCCCCCTCCTCGCCCGCCGCCGCCGCACCCGCTAATCCTCAATTTTCAATTCTCACCTTCACCCCCTGCTGCATACCCTGCAGCAGGGGTTTTTTAATTTCCGATTCCGGGTATTTCCTTGCAGCCTCCATGTCCCTCCCGATAAGATCAGTCAACTCATCTCGGATATTGCATCATTCGTAAAAGGAATCGCTCATGTCCTCCAAGCCACACCGCGCTTTTACCCTGGTCGAACTTCTCGTCGTCATCGGCATCATCGCCGTCCTCGTCGCCATCCTCCTCCCCGCACTCGCCTCCGCACGCCAGCAAGCCCTCTCCATCAAGTGCATGTCCAACCTCAAACAACTCGGCGTCGCCTGGCGCCTCTACTCCCTCGATTACCGCGGCGCCGCCGTCCCCATCCGCGTCGGCGGCCCCGGCCTCACCACCACCGGCCGCTCCCCCTACGAATTCAACGGCATCATCTACGGCGCTTCCACCGCCGTCCCCGGCAAATCCGTCACCGAAGCCGCCTGGTGGGTCAACTTCCTCTCCAAATACCTCGCCACCTCCATGAAAGGCGGCGCCGGTGACACCGACCTCTCCACCTCCGCACGCTCCCGCGATCAAGTCTGGTGGTGCCCCGCCTGGCAAGGTCTCATCGAAACCCGCACCGATATCGCCGCCATGTCCGACCTCCAGCACTTCTACTCCGGCTACGCCCTCAACTACATGCCCACCTTCACCTCCACCTACCCCGCCCCCGGCAGCACCTCCCTTCCCCCCTGGACTGAACGCATCCGCATCGAACTCAAAACCGACGGCACCATCAACCAAGGCAAATGGCTCAAAGCTGACAGCTACACCCACCCCGCCGAACGCGCCCTTATCGCCGACTGCTGGTATCAGCTCCTCGAAGCCAACTTCCCCTCCTTCCCCGCCGGCGTCGGTGCTTACCAGCACGCCTACTCCGTTGACTCCAACGACGATGGCATCTCCGGCAGCGCCCCCGGCGCCGGCACCGGTCAAACCACTTTCGACTGGTTCCGTCACGGCAAAACCCCGCGCGTCGCCGGCGGCACCGCCGGTGAACAATACTTCGACCGCGTCGGCGGCAAAGTCTCCTACAACATCCTCTACGCCGACGGACACGTCGCCAACTCCAACCAAATCGGCGACTCCTTCCGCGGCATCCGCATGAAATACCCCGGATAGCCCCTTTCCCCCTTCATCCCCCCTTTTAGCCGCAGCCCTCTGGGCTGCGATCCTCCTCAAATATACATCAGATGAAATGCTCTGATCACCCTCACCTTTGCGTGATTCCTTCGCGTCCCCCTCGCGAACTTGTATGTCGAAAAAAATCCCAGGGAACCCTTCTACTACGCCTCGTCATCTCGTTCTTCCGCGAGCGTCGCGAAGCAACGTCCCGGCTGCTCTCACATCGCTTCGCACATACAGCTGATTGAACTCGTCGCCCTCGCCTGGAAAGTGGCGGTGGTTGTTTGCATGAGGATGCTGCTGACGGATCTTAACGCCATGATCCGCCACCGCTTGAGCTGGAACGAACTCCAGATCGTGAAAAATCTAACCGCCCCTTGACCTCAAACACCGCTGCTACGCTATCTCTTCCCACCAATAAAAAAGCCCGAGGACCAAAATCCTCGGGCTCTCTCATTTCACATTCTAAATTGCTCAGCCGCCAACCTTCTGGCTCAGCAGCGGGAACTGCTTCTCTTCCAGCTCACGCTGAATAATGATCGTCGGCTTCACCAGGATCAACAGAATCTGCTCATCCTTCGCCGTCGACGTATTGGTAAATAACCGCTTCAGGAACGGAATCTTACTCAGCACCGGCACACCTGCTTCCAATGTCGTCTCGCCGGCGATCGTCTGGCCACCGAGCAAGAGTGTCCCGCCGTCCGGCACGCTCACCGTCGTCGAAACCTGCGTGATCTGCGTCACCGGCTCCTGAATGATGCCGCTGCCCGCGGATGTGTTAATCAACTGCCCACCACTGGTGATCCCAGTCGTATTGGCCGCCTGCTGGAAGCTGAAATCCACCAGTTGCAGCAATGTCTGCAACGTCGGTTGCAACGTCATCGTCACGTATTTCCGGTCGGCCGACACAGTCGCCTGAACCTGCAGCATCACGCCGCTGTTGACCGTGCCGATGGTCGGCGCGAAGGCGACGGCCTGCGTGCCAACAACAGGTTGGAGGTTGCTGACGTATGGTTGAGAGACAGCGACCAGAACGTAGGCGGTTTGCCCGTTGAACAGAGTGAGACGCGGGGCGGTAAGAAGTGTGGATTGCCGCGTGGCTTGCGTGGCTCGCAGAAGCCAGTTGACTTGGAAATCGTCGAGGAATGTTCCGGTGGTAGTCAATCCGTTGACGGTGGAAGAGGTGCCCCCAAGTGTGCCGGGAACGCCAGTAGTGACGGTGCTGGGACCAGTAAAGGATGAAGAGTTATTCAGAACCGGAATAGAGGAGAAGCTGCCGGTACCGGGAACTTTCGCCAAGGCGTTTGAATCGGCCCCGTTGGTCGGATTGTAAGTTTGCAGCGGGTTATTGCCGTTAAAAATGAAGTCGATATCGAAACCGATATCTTCAAGGAAGTTGCGCTGAACAGTAAGGAAGCGGGTTTCCACCGTGATTTGGATGGCGCGGGTTTCACGGAGCTGTTCGAGGAGGCCTTGGAGAACCCGTTGATTTTCCGGAGTTTGGTTGACGATGAGCTGGCCGGAAAGCTCGCGGAGCGAACCAACCGTGCCGCCCGCATCACGCCAGCTATCCGGTGCAACCGTCTCTTCAATCAGGCTTGTAATCTCGGTGATCCGCGCCTCCCGCACCGGATTCTTCCCCGTTGTCTGGTCGACCTGCGTCTGCTGTTGGTTCTGCTGCTGGAACGGGCTCTGACCGCCGCCGCCGCCCTGCCCACTCTGTGATGCACTCTGAATGTCGAATTGCGGCCCGAAGAAGTCCGGCACGTCCACGATCAAGTCGCGAATGTCATACACCCGTGTCGTCGTGTTCTTCGACAGATCTTCCGCCGTCGAAATCGTGATAACCCCGTTGTCCACTGTATAGCTCAGCGTCACTGTCCCGCCGCCGACATCCCGCAGAATCGACTCCAGCGCCTTGCTGAACCGCACATCGCGCAGCCGCGTCGTCACCGCTGTATTGCGATCCACGCCCGCCGCTTCCAGCGTACGCCAGTGTACGTCAATGTTTGCCCCGGTGATGTCACGCAGAAAATCGACCACGTCGCTGAACGGAATCGCGTCAAACCGCACTTCCGGAATCCGGTGATCCAACTGCGCCTGAACCGCCGCGTCTTCCTCGCTCCCCCCGTGTTCCTTTTGCACGCTCGCATCACGCAGCGTGCTGATATCCGGCCAGTTGGTCGGATAACGGAAAATGTCGTCGTACGGAATCTTCTTTTCTTCGGCCTGATTGAGCTGCCGGGTTATCTGACGATTAAAATCTTCACGGAACGTCCGCTGTTCGATCAATGAAGCCTTGTCTTCCACCAGCGGCTTGACGCCCTGGGCATATTCATTGCCCGGATCAATCACCAGGATCTGATCGAGCACCCCGACTGCATCCCGATACTTGTTCTCTTCAATCAGCCGGCGTGCCGACTTGATCAAATTCGCCACCGTCGTCTCACGGAGCTTCATTTCCTGATTTACACGATCAATCTGTGCATTCTTCGCCTCCTGCGTCCGTTTCTGCTCATCCGTCGTAGCCGCCCGCGCCTCGGCCGTATCCAGCCGTCCCTGCGTCGCCGCGATCTGCGAATTAAACTTCCGCGTATCCTCCGGCGAGAAAATCGTCGGATCTGATTCCGCCGCCACCCGTGCCGACGCGAGCTGCGTCCGCGCCGTCTTGAAATCCCCGGAATCAATCGCCGTGTTCGACGCATCGAGCGCCGTATTAAAGCTGTAGGTAATCGCCTGCCGCTGCGTCTCGATCTCTTTAGACCGAATCCCGAGCAATCCCGACTGCTGCGGTGCCTTCCCCGCGAGCTGCTGCATATCCGTCCGCCCCTGCACGGCCTGCTGATTGTTCGGATCTTTATCCGCCGCCTGCGTATACAGACTCAGTGCATCCGCATACCGGCTCTCGCTCTGCGCCGTCTTGGCCTGCTCAACAAGCTGCGTCGCTTCAAACGCCCGCTGCTGCTGCTTGATCTGATCCAGCTTGGCAGTCGCTTCCAGCTCCTGCCGCGCCTTGTCATCCACCGCCGGTGCAACCGGTGCTGCTGGAGCAGACGGCGCCGCAGGCGTCTCCGCCACAGCCACCGCTGGTGCCGCAGGCGCAACCGGCGCTGCCGGTGCCGCTGGCGTCGCCGGTGCCGCAGGCGCTGCCGCCGGTGCATCCGTCGCCATCTTCTTGGCATTCGCCTCGGCTTCCGCCTGTGCTTTCTGATCCGCTTCCAGAGCCGCCCGCGCCTCGGCCTCTTTTGCCGACTTCGCCGCGTCCGCCTGCTCCTTCTTATCCATTTCCCCCAGCATCGTCGCCGGCGACTTCTCAAACAGCCCCGCCTTGTACCCCATGTCCTCCGACGCCACTAAATTCGCCCGCGCCGCGATCCAATCCCCCTTGCTGTACTGCTCTTTGCCCAGCTGATAAAGACGCTTGGCTTCCGCCTTGCGCGCCGACGCGGAATCCTTCTCCGCCATCGCCGCCTGCTTGGCTTCGGCATCCGCCGCCGCGCTATCCGCCTTGGCCTTATCCGCATCGGTCGCCTTGTCGGCATCCGCCTTGGCCTGTGCCGCCGCTTCCTGGCTCTGGGCATTGGCCTTCGCGTCATCCGCCGGCGCTGCCGCCGCCGTATCCGCCTTCACCGCATCCCCCGCCGTCGCCGTCGCCCCCTGCTTCTCCGAAATATCGCTTAAATACGTCTGCGGGCTCTTATGAAACAGGCCGGCCTTATATCCACCCGTCGCCAGTTCCTGAAATTTCGTCTTGGCCGAATCGTAATTCCCACCCTTGTAATCCGCCACCGCCGCATCGTATTCCGTCTTCTGCGCATCCTTCGCCGCCGACTCCGCGTTCTCCGCCAGAGCCAACTGCTCCACGGCCTTCTGCCGCGTCCCCTGATCGACATACTTGTTCCCCGCCGCGCTCTTGAAATGCGTCACCGCATCCATCGGCTGCTTGTTCTCCAGCGACTGCTGCCCCGCCTCAAAATCCGCCCGAGCCGCCTTGCGCTGATCCGCCGCTTTATTCACGCGCCCCGTCAAATCATCCAGCGTCGACTTGTTCTTGTCCGACAGATCATCCGTCTTGATCTGCCCAATCGTCGCCTGGGCTTCTTCGTACTGCCCGGACTTGTACTGATCGACTGCTGTCTTGAGCAGTTCCACAGAACTCGCCGTCCCCTGATCCTGCACCATCAGCGGCACTTCCGCCGCCACCGCCGCATCCGCTACCGGTGCCGTATTCGGCGCCTGCTGTGCGTATATTCGCGATACCTCCACCACGCCCACCGGCGCCGCCATCGCTACTGCCAGACTAATCGCCGCCAACTGCTTGCGCTTCTTGCTCGTCGTGAACATAGCTTCCTTGGTGTCTGGAGACTTCTGGGGGCCCGTGCGACCGAAGAACATTGCGTTCCTCCGAGATGATTAGCGAAACCTGCTTACAGCCAGGTCTCGCGATACTGCTTCACCCCGGTCGCACGCCACCGCGACCGGACAAAACTCGCGCTACGACCCCCCGCCAATAACCACAAAACGTCCGCTCGCATCGTCGATCACTCGACTGCGTTCGGACGTCCTTCGGTCATTAGCCTGGAGTCGCGGCATGCGCGGGAGACTACCCTGTTGCTGTTCCCTGATGTTCGGCGTCCTTCGCCGTTCGTCATCGTCCTGACCTCGTCCCGGCGCAACACCACTACCTTTTACCGCGTCGTGTTGCTCTTGGAACGCTGCCACTCTACTCACGTCACACCCTCTTCGCGAAATTCGGCACCTCTTTCGCAACACCCTCGCACCATCCCGAACAGGTTTCTCCTCACCCGTCCGACATCCGCGAAAATCGTCGCCGCAGCTTTTTCCTCGCCGCAGGCACCGTCTTCCTACTCGTTCTCCTCTTACTCTTCTTTGCGGCGTCGATCACGCTTTCCACTTCGCAATCAACCTTTACCCACCGCACCTCCCACCGGTTTCCCAACCGGCAGGCTTCCTACTTTCCTACACTCGCAACCGCAGCCATCACAACTCTTGCCACGGTCACACACTAACTCTGCTGAGTGGCCGCGAAGTCTACGCGAACCTCCCGGCACTTGCAAATCCATTTACTTCTCAAATACTCCCTTACCCTCGTCCCCCCCTAGCCTTACCTGCACCCCCCCCACTCTTTCCCCCCATTTGAGCGTTGAGAGTTCAATGTTGAGTGTTGAGTGTTGTCCCCAGTCCTCCTTTTTTCCCTAAATAAAGAAGCGACCCAGCCCTGGGTCGCCTCTTTTCTTCCCGCGCCGCCATAATCCGCGGCTACTTCGCACTTACTCGCTCAATCTCCGCTCCCACCGCCCTTAACTTATGCTCAATCTTCTCATACCCGCGATCAATATGATAAATCCGGTCAATCCGCGTCGATCCCTTCGCCACCAACCCCGCCAAAACCAACCCGGCCGACGCCCTCAAATCGCTCGCCATCACCGACGCCCCCTGCAACTCCTTAACTCCCTGAATCACAGCCGTTGCCCCTTCCTTCCGGATACGAGCCCCCATGCGATTCAGTTCGCCCACATGCAAAAATCGATCGGGAAAGATTCTTTCCGTAATCGTGCTGTTCCCATCCGCAATCGACAACAGCGCCATCAGTTGCGCCTGAATATCCGTCGGAAACCCCGGGTAAGGCTGCGTCGTCATCTCCACCGGCTTCAATTGCTTCTCCGCCGTTACCCGCACCGACCCATTTTCCCCCTGAATCTTCACCCCCACCTCCTCCAGCCGATCCGTCACCGCGATCAAATGGTCCAAATTGCAGTTTTTCAGCTCCAAATCCCCATTGGTCATCGCCGCCGCGATAATAAATGTCCCCGCTTCAATACGATCCGGAATCACCCGATGCTCGCACCCCTTCAATTTCTCCACCCCCTCAATCCGAATCTCCGGCGTCCCATAACCCGTTATCTTCGCCCCCATCTTATTCAGCATCATCGCACAATCGCTCACCTCAGGCTCACACGCCGCCCCCACCAGCACCGTCTCCCCCTCCGCCAGCGCCGCCGCACACATTACATTAATCGTCCCCAGCACCGTCGGCCCCTGCGCCCCACCCAAATACATCCGACACCCCTTCAACCTCCCCTTCACCGTCCCGACCATATTCC
>DASRRR010000088.1:0-13132 GCA_035656825.1 Tepidisphaeraceae bacterium
TATAGCCCCCAACACCAAAGCTGAGCCGGGCTGTCCCCAGCCCGTCTTTTCCCTTAGCTAGGCGGCAGCGCCTGCGCCGCCGGCGCATTCAAACTCCGCACCCGCTTCCCACTCACCACCCCCGAAGCCTCCTCCCCAACCTGCATCCCACGCTGCACCGCGATCACTCCCGTGCGCGCCAATTCCTTAATCGAATAAGGCTTCATCAGCTCCACAAACGCCTCAATTTTATCCTCAGGCCCAGCCAGCTCCACCGTCAAACTATCCGGCGCCACATCCACCACCTTCGCCCGGAACAAATTGACGACCTCAATCACATCGCTGCGCTTATCCGCACTCACCCCCACCGTAATCAGCGCCAAATCCCGCTCAATATACGCCGAGCCCGCAAAATCCCTCACCTTCACCACCGGCACCAGCTTCGCGAGCTGCTTCCGCACCTGCTGCAACGTATTCTCATCCGCGCTCACGACAATCGTCATCCGCGAAATATTCGCATCATCCGTCCGCCCCACGACTAACGAATCAATGTTAAACCCCCGCGCCGCAAACATCCCCGCCACATTCGCCAGCACCCCAGGCTCATTCTGCACCAACGCCGATATCACGTGACGACCCATCGCAATGCTCCTCAAAGTAATGAACGAAGCATCCTAACCCCTTGCCCCCCCATCACTCAAGCCGCCGGCTTCATCAACTCCAATATCTTCAAAAAATCCACCGGCTTCTGCAACATCGCCTCCGGCTGTAAAGCCTTCACCCGCCACAACATCCCCGGCTCCGTGATCCCCGACACCACGATCACCCGCGACGCCATATTTCCCATCCTCACCCGCTCCAAAACCCGCGTCCCCTCCCCGTCCGGCAACATTAAATCCAAAAATACAAACTCCGGCTCCCCCTCGAGCTGCTTAATCCCGTCCGCAACCGTCCCCGCATGGTCCACCTCGCACCCGTAATGTTCCAATAATCTCTTGAGCCCCGTATATGACAAGACATCATCCTCGACAATCAACACTTTCCTCGATTGTTCCGCTTCTGCCCCGTCCATGATGTCTGCCCTCTGCGACTTGATTTCGTTCCGTAACCTCTGCTACATCGGCAAACCCACACCCCGACAACAACCTATTTGGTAGTTGCCAGCAGTATACATTCCTCCCAAAAGTAATTGCCCGCCCAACTACTTCCCCCGCCGCAAGTTGCACCCATTTTTCGCCGATTAATCTAAAGTAAACATGAATGCACTGCACCTGATTCAAATCCTCCCCGCAGTGCTCACCCTCCTTGCCAGCGGCCTGGTCCTCTACCGCCAGCGCTCCCACTGGACCACCCCCACTCGCAAACTCACCCACCTCCTCACTGAAGTCCGCGCCGGCCGCGTCCCCATTGAAGAAGTCCGCGCCGCCGCCACCGGCGGTCTCGCCCCCCTCGCCCCGCTTCTGGTCGGCATCCTCCACGACCTCCGCCAGCAGCAACACGACCGCGCCTGCCTGAGCGCCGAAATGGACCAGCGCATCGCCAACCGCACAGAAGCCCTCGAACGCAACCTCTCCTCCCTTAAAAACCAATCCCAGCGCGATTCCCTCACCGGCCTCTATAACCGCCGCGCCTTCGACCAGGCCTTCCCGCGCATCATCGACCAGTGCCGCTCCAGCCATGCCGACCTCTACGTCTTCATGATCGACCTCGACCGCTTCAAAAACGTCAACGACACCCTAGGCCACCTCGCCGGCGACGCCCTCATCTCTGACGTCGGCCAGCTCATTCGCTCCCATCTCCGCTCCAATGACTTCGCCTTCCGCTACGGCGGCGACGAATTCGTCCTCCTCCTCCCCGGCGTCGATTTCGAAGTCGCCCGACAACTCGCCGAACGCCTCACCCAACTCGGCGCCCAGCTCGGCCAAACCCTCAAAATCCGCCCCGCGCCGGGCCTGTCCGTCGGGATGGCCTCCCTCAACCACAACCCCACCGCCAGCCCCGCCGAACTCGTCGAATTCGCCGACCAGGCCCTCTACGCCAACAAAACCGCCCGCCGCTCCGCATAGTTCAAAAAGCCCACCGACCGCGGTCGGTGGGCATTCATCCTACATCCGCCACCCGCGCCCACTCCGCCACGCTGCTCATCGGTAGCGTCTTCACCCCCACCTGCCGCAGCATATTCAAACACTGCGCCCGATGATGCATCCCATGCGTCGCCACATGCGTCAGCACCGCCCCGCGCGTGAATTGATAGGCTTTTCCCTCGCGCACACGTGTAATCGTCTCTCCCACCGGCAGCCGATGCGCCTCCCGCTCCAATCCCCGCGCACACTCCTCCAGCAACTCTTTCAATTCCCCCACCGACCGCTTCCCACCCTGCTCAAGCCTCGGCCCAGGCTCCTCCCCCGCCAGCGTCTGCGTCCACGTCCGCATCGCCCCCAGCATATGCGTCACCGTATCATGCAACGACCCCGGCCCCATCTCAAACCGCCGATGAAACTCCTCCTCACTCAACCCCGCGCAAGCATCCAATATCTGCTGCGTCGCCCACCGATCATGCGTCAATAAAATCGCCTGTGCATCGCTCGTTGCCATGCCAGCATTATAACCACCATAATGCTCTTTTTTTTCACAGAGGAAAAAAAGAACCATAAAATCCAATAGGCAATCCTCTTTCTTCATACGTCAATCCAATTGCTTTGATAAAATCCCATTTCCCCATAGGCACCTCTCTTTCAAACCCTGCTTAGTGGCATTGGTGGTCTTCGTGGTTCAACCTCTCCATCCCGAATCAATGCAGTTCTGACCTTCAAAAACACCCTACACAGCAAACAGTTACATCTATTTGGAAAAGCCGTCGGTACTTGTGCGATTTCCAAACTGATTGGGCGAACGGAGTGACCCATCGGCTTTAGTATTCCCAGTGCTAGGCATCTTGCTTTTCCCGCCGCTTTGTTTGGTCAATATCTTTTCTTCGGTTTGGCTTTCGAGTGCCTTGTGGGAGAGTATATGAACGGCCTCGGCGATCTTTGCGCTTGCTCGCTCATACTCATACCACGCTTCTGATTCATATTCCGGCAACGGCGGCACGATCAGCCGCCATGCCTTTTGCAGCGCAGGAAGATCCAGGCCGTAAACTTCAAGATACGCATAAAGTTTTTCGTCGGATGCCACCTCTGAAAAGAATATCTCTGTCCTTTCAAGCTGCTTGCGTGTCGGAATCTGCTTTTTCGCTTCCAGCCGAAGGTGAGTTGCTAGTGTCATCGGTTTGGGCTTGCTCATTTTTGCATGTTACCGAGAGGGCATAAAATCCCGCCAGTATTAGGTGGCTTTTCAAACCACACTAAAATTTTTAGCCCTTCTTCACTGCTCAAACTTATACACCCGCAACATCGTCGGCGCCGGCGGCTCCCCCTCCCGAGGCTTGTCCCGATTCACCCCCAGCGTCTCCCACCGCAGTACATACCGCACTCCCTTCTCCTCCGCCTTCCCGCTATCCCCCGCCGACTTCACACTCATCCCCGCCACCTTCGACTCCACCGCACCCAAACTATCCGACGACGCTTGTGCCACCGGCTTCACCGTCCCCACCACCTTCAACGTCTTCTCATCCAATTTCCACGTCCCCGACCCATACTTCACATTCCGCCACGTCTGCGTTAACACCCCATGATCCTCATGCACCGGCCCAAGCCCCACCTCAAACGCGATCGATCCCTTCCCCCCAAAATCCCACCGATACCCCCAATCACTCGCCTGATAAATCTTCCACTTCCCATCCTCCAGCCGCGCATTATAAATCTGCGTATTCCCCGCCGCATCATACTTGTGATACCCAATCACCACGCGCTTCTGCGCATCAAACCCGATCACCGTATTCCCATTCACAATCCCCCCATGCTGCGGCACCGGGTCCACAATATCCTCATTCGCCAGCGTCATCGGCAGCAGTAGGGGGGTCCCATCCCCCTTCTCCCAATGCCGCAAATCCTTACTCCGCGCATACGCCAGCGTATGGTTCGTCGAACAATCCGGCGACTCCCTCCATACCCACACCAAATGCCAATACCCATCCGGCCCCTTCGTCGGCCCGATCAAATACGCATTCCTCTTCCCCTGCCCATCCGTCAACGGCCCATCGATCAACCTCTTCCACTTCTCCCCGTCATACACATTGTAAATCTGATTGCCATTCCCGCTCCCCCCATCCCGATATGTAAAAATCAGCTCATTCCCCGGCCCACGAAAAAACCGCGGGTACGTACACTTCATCTCCTGCGTCCCGATCATGTGCTCCACCCGCACCAGCGAAGTCACATCCCCCGCCCGCGTCGTCCGAAAATAAACCAGCGGCACCGCATGCATATCCCCCGACACATGCAACTGCCCCTGATCATCGAACGTCATCGTAATATAATTATGACTGTCCCACTTCACACTCACCGGCAACACTTTCTTCGTCCACTCCTTCGACGAAACCTCCCGCTCCGCCACCACCATCCGCCGCTGGTCATCGTAATACGCCACATACTGCTTCTCCCCTTGAGTCAGCAGCGCAAACCCCACCGGATGCCCCGACCAGACCGGCGCAATATCCACCACCTCCGCTAAACGCCCCTTTGCCATTACTGCCGACAACGCCACCGCGAGTACAAATGTTAAAACCGATTTCATCGATAAAGACCTTTTTCCTCAATGTATTTCCGCACCCCCTCCGGCACCAGATACCGGATCGACTTCCCCTCCGCCACCCGTCTTCTGACCTCCGTCGCGCTGATCGCCAGCAGCGGTGCCGCCATCACACTCTTTTGTAAATGCCGAAATTCGCCAGGCATCTTCTCCCAATCCAACCCCCATCCCGGGCGCGCCATGACTACAAATTGGGCTTCTGCCATCAGCGCCTGCGGCTCATGCCACTTCGGCAGGATTTCCACCATGTCCGCTCCAATCAACCAATGCACCTTCCCCCATCCCGATGCCTTCAATTGGCGCACAGTCTCGATCGTATAACTCGGCCCGTTTCTCCTTAATTCAATATCCGAAACATCAAAGAAATCGTCGGCGTCTATAGCTGCACGGCACATCGCCAGCCGATGCTCCGCCGACGCAATATCCCCGTTTAAACGCTTGTGCGGGGGTTGGCTGCTCGGAATCAGCAGCACCCGATTAAACCCCGCAGCTTCCGCCACCGCCCGCGCACAAATGAGATGCCCATGATGAATCGGATTGAAACTTCCTCCCAGGCAAAGCATGTGATCTGTAGTTGTTTTTGCGTCCTGCATGACCTTGCCATCAATGGTATCGATATTGCTCAACTAAATACGGTGCCCAGCGAAAACAGATTTACGGGCTTTGGACCAGTGGTGTGAAATAAGTGTCCAGTTTGCCCGGGGAATTCAGCTCAGCATACGGCTGAGCTAAAGTCCTTCATATTCTGTAGTTAGGCACCAAACTTCAAGGGCTTTGTGAACGTATTAAATCTAACCATGCAACAAACGAAGAATACCCGAGTGTTATTGGATGTTGAACAGTTTGAGGGAACGAAAGAGAGGCCGAGGATTATGGCCAGCACTATTAATAAGCAGCAGTCTTCCGTCCGGACCAGCCCGATCCCGCGTGCTTTGCGCGCTCAGGTCGAGCCGCTCCTCGAAGAAAACTATGCGTTCATGGATTCGCCGGTGTTCCAGCAAAAGAACATCGAGACCGAGCTCTTCGCCGAAAACGCCGAGCCCGCCCTCCCGATGACAAGCTGGTATCAACCGACCCGCGACGATCCGGAAAACGCTCTAACCGGCACACCCCAATTGATGAGCGCCAAAGAGGAACGTCTGATGTTCCTGCGCTTCAACTACTGCAAACTCCGCCTGGAGAAATTGCAGCGGAAAATCAAACGCGATGGCCTGACCCGCGCCACCGCCGAAGAGTTCGTCGACTGGAACCGTCGCTTCGAACACTATCGCGAATACCTCACGCGCACCAACCTCGCGCTGGTTCTCGCGATGGCCAAGCGTACCCGGCTCGGCGACGTCGACTTCGCCGAAGTCGTCAGCGAAGGCAACATGGCCCTCCTCCGCGCCGTCGATAAATTCTCCATCGACCGCGGCTTCAAGTTCTCCACCTACGCCTGCCGGGCGATCTTGAAAGCCTTCAGCCGTACCGCCATGAAGTCCAGCCGCCATAAATCCCATTTCCCCGTCGAATTCGAACCGGAAATGGAAAAGAGCGACTGGGGCGACAAACGCCGCGATATGGTCAAGGAAGATTGCATCGACGAACTCAAAACCATCGTCGACCGCAACCTCGCCGACCTCTCCAGCATCGAGCAGACCGTCATCAAACGTCGCTTCAACTGGAAAGAATCGGATGAAAGCCCGTTGACCCTCGAAGAAGTCGGCAAAATCATCGGCGTCACCAAAGAACGCGTCCGCCAGATCCAAAACAAAGCCCTGGCGAAAATCAAAGTCGTCATGGAAGAAGGCGTCCTCCGCACCAAGCCCCACACCTCCGAAGAAGCCCGCGAAAACCTCGAACACGCCGCCGCCGCGTAATCCAATACGCGAAATTCAAATAGACTCCCGAAGCCCCGCGTGTAAATGCGGGGCTTCTTTTTTATTTCCTTTTACGCCGCGTCATCGCCAATGTACCGATGACCAATCCAACCATTGAAGGCTCCGGAATGCTGGTCAGCAATTGGCTGACGTACGCATCGCCGAATTGCGCTTCGCGCTCAGCCAGGAAAGCAGGTGACAGCGCCCCCGACTGCAACGCAAAATCCCGGTCGATGATCATGTAGTCCGCCGAGTTAACTACACCGTCGTAGTTGAAATCGCCATCGGACCAATAAGCCGTCCCCGCCGCCATGTGCTTGGCAAACCCTCGGTCGATCATCGCGAAATCGTCGGCGTTGATCTTCCCGTCGAGGTTCGCGTCGCCGAGCCACGTATATTTCACCAGCACCGTCGTCGCATCCACGGTCTCTCCATACCACAACGCCGTCTGCGCCCCGCTGATTCCCAGCAGCTTCGAAGCCTCCACATACGCCAGCCCCGTGCGATGCTGCGCATCATTCGTCGCGCTCGCAGACGTCATGAGCCCATCATGCAGATACCCACGCACCGCCGACAGCGGCGACGTGCTCGTGTAATCCAAAATCAACGGATTATTATCCAGATCAACAACCCCCCCATTCGTGATCGTCAGTGATCCGATCCTCGAAGGATAAGGATCACTGCTGTTGAACTGGACATACAGCCCACCCCCATCAACCGTAAGCTGAGCAATCCGAATCCCCAACGTCACCAGCGACGCATTGTTCACAATTGAAACCGATCCGCTGCCGGTCACATTGTAGAGTCCCGCTGCCGAGCCATCGGTGATCTGCAACGAGCCATCAATGACCGTCAAAAAGCTCTGCAGCACCGCGCTGTTCTGTATCAGAACCGACGAGCCCGACCAGACATCGACGCCATAATTCGCCAGGATAAATCCGCCGTTGGAAATTGTAACCTGCCCCGTTCCCCCCGCGTCGGTTGCTGTCCCGCCAACCGAGAGAATATCCGAGAGCGACCATTTCGAATCGTTCCCATCCACGGTCGCCGTCCCCGTGGACCCCGGATTGCGCGCGATCACCCCATCCACCGAATCCAGTTCGCCTCCATTCAGCACCATCAGATTCCCCGTCCCCGCAAACCCGACATTCAGCGTCCCATCCTGCGTCCACTTCGAACCGGCATCCGTAATCGTTGCCGTCCCGCTCGAACCAACATTCCGCCCGAGCGTCCCCGAAGAATCCGTCTGCGAAAGATTCTCCGCCGTAATCAGCAACCCGCCATTCGACACCGTGATGGACCCCGTGCCGCTGAAGCCAGCATAAATTTTAGCAGAGGTCAGCAGTTGCGACCCTGATCCATCAATCACCAGCGAGCCGGTGCTGTTCGCACCCTCGCCGACATAGACCAAACCGCCCGTATTGCTGACCGACGTCGGCGCGATCACCAAAGACCCGCCATTCGAAACCGTCACCGAGCCATTGCCGGCGTCGCGCCCAATATAAAGCTGGGCATTATCGCCATAAATAGTCATCGAAGAATGCGCACCATCCACCGTCAGCGTGCCCGTGCCCGTCGCGCCTGAAACCGCATCGCTCCACCCCACCGTCGCCTGCGATGCCGTGACAAAAGCCGTCCCCATGTCCGACTTCACTGTCAACGCGCCGATACCCGTGCGCCCGACGACCAGGTCGTTATTCACTTGCCACGACGACGTCACTCCGCTGGGCTTCCCGCCGACGAACACCAGTCCATTTCCCGTGGAATTATCACCAATGACCGCGGTATCGCTGACCACCTGCCCGCCATTTTTCACGATCAACTTGCCGGTGCCGTTGCGACCGACGTTGGTTGAGCCGCCGGAGTTATCGAGGCTGCCGGCATCGACGACGACGGTTCCGATGCTGGTCGCGTCATCGGTGGCTGCTCCCGAGTCGGTGTCGGGGAGGTCGCCGGCGATGTAAAGGTCGCTTGAAGAAGCCGACGCATTATTGGAGATCGTCAGCTTCCCATTGCCATATTCCCCGCCGACCAGAATTTCATCCGCGACGTTCAAATGCGACCCTGTCCCATCAATCGTCACTGTGCTCGGCGTCTCCGTGTTCTGCGCATCATGGCTGATCCTCACGTCGTATGCTTCAATAATCGCTCCGTTCTGCCCCGTCACCGACGATGGCAATGCATATTCGCCGACGTAAAGCGTGTTGTCCGTGTGCCATGTTGAATCATCAATCAGCACCGTTGCCGGGGAGGTATTGCCGATGTGCGCTTCCCCATCATTAACCACCGCCCCATTGGTGAACGAAAGACTCGCGGCAGCGCCGTATTCACCGGCATACAGGTATTGGCGCACCGTCCAGGTCGATCCTGAGCCATCCACGGAGACCGAGGCGACTCCTTCGCCGAGCGCGCCGATATGCGCATCCAAACTGCTCAAACTCCCGCCATTGGTCACCGAGATCGTGCTGGCGCTCCCCGGCCCGGCATTGCTGTCGCTGGAAAGATAAATGCTCCCCACGACATTCAGTTGCGATCCCGCTCCATCCACCGTGATCGTCGCCGCTGAATCCCCAATCCCGCCCGCCTTGAAATCCGCCGCCACATTCAGCGTCCCGCCATCGTGAATTGTCAGCGTGACCGGCGCCGAATCCGATCCATGAATCGTAACGTTCTGCGCCACGGCATTTGTGCCGGCCCCCACGTTCAGCGTGTACGCATTGTCAAAAGTATCCAGATAGGTATTCGTCGCATTCGTCGGCACCTGGTGGTCGATCCACGAATTGGTGTCGCTCCAATCGCCTGTCGACGTCCCCGCCAGAAAATCCCCGTCCGCATGTGCATCGGTCAGGACATTCTCCACCGATCCATACGGGTCATACGTATTCGTGAAGGACCAGTTGAGGACGTCATGGTTCTCCGTCCCGCTGCCAGTCCCGGCAGTAAAGCCGGTGAAGTAAGTCTGCGCGGAATTCAGAGTGAGCGGTTCGGAGAGTGTCGGCGCGTCGGGGCGCACGCCATCCTGGCTCATGCGCAATTCGATGGTTGAGCCGTTGTAGTCGATCCAGGTGTACCAGAGACTTTGATTATTCAGATTGTCAGCCATAGAGACTGGAAAGGTCGGGTCGGACGGATTGGTGGAATGGGTAACCGACCCATTGAGGTCGAGCGCGACGTGCGTAGTATCGGGGTCGTTATATTCCTCATTTGTATAGGTATCGAATTCGATGCCAGCCGAATTCTGGATGGATAAGCCGGGAGAATTATCCGGATCAGAATAACCGAGGGCGCCGCCGCTGACACCGAGGGCAGTTGATCCGCGCGGATCATTCTGGACGAGGAACAGCATTCCATCCGCGCCGTAAAAACCGCTGTTGTCAAAATCGCTGATGCGGAAGGTAAAAAACGTGGAGAAGCCGCTGCCGAGATTATATGCAGTCGTCGTGAAGGCGGATCCCGCTTCCCCAGTGTCATTGGAGGTCACACGCAATACCGCCCCATCGATGACATTGGTATTGCCAGCCGCATTACCATTGAGTTGGAGCGAAGATGTGTTGGAAAAGTCGTTGAATTGAACCTGCGCCTGCGCCGACGAGGCAACCGCCAGGATTGCCGTATATAGAACCCGCCGGGTATAGATAGAACGTAACATTCTTCCTCCTCCTGAATTGACCAGACTATTGTCTGAAAATCAGCCGATATAGCAAGAAAAATAGAAAAACTAAATCCCCGACATTCGTGTTTCCAGAAGCCTGAGCAGCGCCGCCGACCGCGTCTCCACCGATAACTTCTGAAACGCATGCTCCAGATGCTTCTGCACCGTCCTCGGACTGATTTTCAAAATCGCCGCGATCTCTGGATTCGTCTTCCCCTCCGCCAGCCAGTCCAGCACCTCCGCCTCCCGCGGCGTCAGCCCAAACTCCCGCGCCCGCGCCGTCCCCGGCCGCGGCGGAGCCGCCGGATGATCCGTCAACAACAACGTCAACGCACTCTGATCCCGCCCATCCGGCTTCAGCGCCTGCACCACCAGATAAGACCGATCCCGCCGAATCGTCATCGGCGCCGCCCCCATGCTCCCCGCCCCAAATGGCGCCAGCGACCGCGCATAATCCATCACCTCATCCGGAAACCCTCCCCCCGGATAATACGCCTCCAACAATCGCCGCGCCGGTGCCGTAATCAACGTCGCCTGCAACCCCGCATTCAAATGAATCACCCCCAGCGGCAGCCGATCCAGCGCCCCATGCGCCGCCTGCGACGCCGCCATCAACTGCGCCTTCAACGCCGCATTCCGATACGCCTGCAACAAGTGCGGCCGCAGCGCATTCAAAATCTGCCGCTCCCGCTCTGGAAACCGCCAGCTCGCCCGGGAAATCGACAAACCGATAATCGTCCCCGTCGGTGCCGGCAACGTAATCGAAAGCTGATCATCAACCCCCAGCGGCCGATAGAACTCCTGATACAACTCCAACCGGTGATAATCTTCCTGCGAAAGAAAATCCGAAATCTGATGCGCCGTCCCATCCCCCGTCTTCTGACAATACATGATCACCGGATGCTGATGCACAAACGGCTCCATGATCTTCGTCAACTTCGGTATATCCAGCCCCCCCGGCTCAATCACCGCCCGCGGCACCTTCTGATTCGTCGGATCAACCTCCGTATACCCCGTATACTCCCCCGGCAGCACCGCCGGCACCGCTTCAATGAGCGCCTGCGGAAACGTCGCGAAATCGTCATGCCCATATAACTTATGGGCACACTCCAAGATCGCCTCCAGATCATTTGTTCGCAGTTTGTTCATGGTGTAGTTGCGCTTCGCTGCGGAATGTTAACCGGACTTCGCAAGTAGCGAAATCAGGCAAATTGGCACTAATATAAGCCCTCGGGAAGTTTTCCCCGGGGATGTGCAACTCATTCGATGTCGGAAACAGGCACCAAATGCCGGCGACAAGGACGGGTGTGAGTGGAACTCAGCGACGCGGATTTGATCAGGCGTGCCCGTCAAGGCGAGCCTAGCGCGTTCGATCAACTGATCCTCCGCCACGCCGACGCCCTCTACCGCCTGGCACGCGTGCTGGTTGGCAACTCTGAAGATGCCGAAGATGTAGTGCAGGAAACATATCTAGGGGCTGTAAAAGGCCTCGATCGCTTCCAAGGCAGGTCGACAGTGAAGACATGGCTCACAGGAATTCTGCTCCGGCAGGCGCGCGACCTGCGCCGCCGCCGCCGCGTCCGCCGAACCACCTCCATCGAAACCTACAATGGCGCAAACAGCGACGACAACGGCTCCGACCGTCTCGCCGGCCCGCCCACCGACGCCATCCACGCCCGCCGCCTCGATGTCACCCAGATGCTTTCCTGCTTAACTGAAGAACACCGCGAAGTATTAACGTTGCGAGAACTGAACGGACACACTTATGAGGAGATTGCCGAATTGCTTTCGCTCCCGGTCGGCACGGTCGAGTCGCGCATCTTTCGCGCCCGCCAGGTGGTCCGCGAACGCTTCGCGGGGTATTTTGAATCGTCATCGTCGAAGGGACGGTCATCAGCCCATGAATGAAATGTGCATGCATATCGATCGAATCGATGCCTACCACGATGCCGCGCTCAATCCATCCGACATGGCATGGATGAAAGAACACCTCCGCACCTGCCCCCCCTGCGCCGACCGCCTGCGCCAAATCGAACAGATCTCCCAACTCTTCGCCGATACCGCCCAGGACGTCATGCCCTTCCCCGCAAAATCGCGCCTGCTCTCCACCGTCCGCGCTGCCGTCGATCGCGCCCCCTCCCGCTTCGCCTGGGAAATGACCGGCATCGCCGCCTCCGTCCTCGTCGCCGCCACCATCTGGCTCGCCACCGTCCCCTCCTCCGCCCAGGCCGGCGCTAACTGGGAACGCGCCGCCGCCACCGGCGGCCGCAGCCTCCAAATCACCCCCTCCACCACCCAACCCACCGAAACCCAATTCGCCTCCTGGGTCGTCTCCGACCTAAGCGAAAATCAAACCCAGGAGCAACCATGAAGCAGTGGAAATTGCTCGTCGCCCTGGCCATGTGCCTCGCCTTCATCGCCGGTGCCGTCATCGGCCTCGGACGCTCACGCCTCCAACAACAAAACTCCGTCGACATCCTCGACCACGGCCCCGGCGGCGGCCCCCCGGAAATCCACCTCTCCGAAGAACTCAACCTCTCCTCCCAGCAGCGCCAGCAAATGCGCGACATCTGGGAATCCCTCATGCAGGACGGCCCACGCCTCGACCAACAACGCTGGGACCTCGAGAAAAACTATCGCGACGAGGCCCAATCGCTACTGACCCCCGACCAAAAACAAAAATACGACTCCATTCAGGCCGAATATCAGCAAGCCTCCAAAAAATTAGACACCGAGCGCCACCAGAACTTCACCGCCGCCGTCGAAAAAACCAAAGCCCTCCTCACCCCCGACCAGCGCCAAAAATACGACCAGATCCTCGCCCGCCACCACGGCCCAGACGACCCCGGTGGCCCCGGTAATGGCCCCGGCGGCGGCCCCCCCCACGGCTTCGGTGGCCCCCACCCCGACCACGACTCCCCCGACCTCCTGGGCGCCGAAATCCACGAAGGCC
>DASRRR010000089.1:0-22596 GCA_035656825.1 Tepidisphaeraceae bacterium
ATACTTCCTGTACCAATAACCCGATCTCGCCGATATCGTTTCCTGCAGCCATCGTTCGTCTCCTTGATCAAAGGTCCTCGTAAATCCTCGATCGAAGCGAACGATGGCTTACTTAATTTACAGATTTGAAGTTACACTCCCCAGCCGTGTGGTAAAACTACCATTGGGAACGTGGTTTTCGTCCCTGTATTCCTCAGGTGAGAATCTGTCAACATGGTCTGAGTTGGCACCGCAGATTCATTCTTATCTCAAATCCCATAATCTGCCTCTCTCTCAATTTGAGGACCAGATTGGATGGGGAATTGAAGGTTTTCTTAAAGATTCCCAAACTGCATGGAGTTTAAACCTCGACTGTTTATGTGCCATATGTAATCCCATTGGCGTCGATTGGCGTGAATTACTAATCTCGGAATCCACCACACTTTTGACCAAAGACTTCATCCAATTTCGCAACATCACCAAAACCTTCGGCGGCGTCACCGCGCTCTCCAATGTCTCCCTCTCCATCTCCAAAGGCGAATGCCACGCCCTCATGGGCGAAAATGGTGCCGGCAAATCCACCCTCGGCAAAATCCTCGCCGGCATCCACCGCCCCGACACCGGCCAGATCCTCATCAATAACGCCGAAATGTCCTTCCGATCCCCGCGCGACGCCGTCCGTGCCGGCGTAGGCATGGTCCATCAGGAACTCGCCTTCTGCCCTCAGCTCTCCGTCGCGGAAAACCTCTGCATGGGCTCCTATCCCCGCCGTCTGGCGATGTTTCTCGACCGCGCCGACATGCACCGCCGCGCCGAAAAACTCCTCAGCGACATCGGCGTCTCCATGGATGTCTCCCGCAACATGGCCGAGCTCTCCACCGCCCAGGAACAACTTGTCCAAATCGCCTCCGCCGTCGGCACCGGTGCAAATATTCTCGTCTTCGACGAACCCACCAGCTCCCTCTCCGAACACGACGCCCTGCGCCTTTTCACCCTCATTGAATCCCTCAAACAGCGTGGCGTCACCATCATCTACGTCTCCCACCGCATGCCCGAAGTCTTCCGCCTCGCCGACCGCATCTCCGTCCTCCGCGACGGCCAGTACGTCGGCACCCTCCCCCGCGCCGACGCGACGCACGACTCCATCGTCCGCCTGATGATCGGCCGCCCGGTCGAACCCTACTTCCCCAAACACCTCAATAATCTCCCAGGCCAAATCGCCCTCTCCGTCCGCAACCTCTCCTCCCCCGGCAAATTCGCCGACATCTCCTTCGACCTCCACGCCGGCGAAATCCTCGGCTTCGCCGGCCTCGTCGGCGCAGGTCGCTCCGAAGTCGCCAAAGCCATCTTCGGCCTAGACTCCGCCGCCACCGGCCAAGTCAAAGTCTTTGACCACCCGCTCCCCCTCGGCAACATCAAATCCGCCATGCACGCCGGTGTCGGCCTGCTCCCCGAAGACCGCAAACGCCAGGGCCTCGTCCTCCCCCTCAGTGGCCGCCAAAACTTTTCCATGGCCATGCTCCCGCGCCTCAGCCGCCTGGGCTTTCTCAACTTCTCCAAAGAACGCGCCGGTGCCGAATCCTATTTCTCCCAGCTCCGCGTCAAAACCCCTTCCATCGAATCCCCCGTCTCCTCCATGAGCGGCGGCAACCAGCAAAAAGTCGCCCTCGCCAAATGGCTCGCCCGCAATTGCAAAATCCTCCTCATCGACGAACCCACCCGAGGCGTCGACATCGGCGCCAAAACCGCCATCCATTCCCTCATCGACGACCTTGCCCTCCAAGGCGTTGCCATCCTCCTCATCTCCTCAGAACTCCCCGAAGTCCTCAACCTCTCCACAAGAATCCTCGTCCTCCGTGAAGGCGCCTTAGTCTCCCAAGTCAATCGCCCAGAAGCCACCCAAGACCACCTCATGCGCCTAATGGCCGGCATGTCCCACCAATAGAATTGTATTTCTTCGCGTCTTCCTTCGCCCCTTCGCGCCCATCGCGATCTCTTTCCTAAACCCGACATACAACCCGTGCCCTCAAAAACACCAAATACGCCTCCACCAACGTCTTCCCCGTAATCCTCTCCACCGCCTCCCTATAAAGCGAAACCTGCCCCCGGTAACTCTCCACTCTAGCCTCTATCAATTCCCGGGAAATATTATCCGTCTTATAATCCACCACACTAAACCCCTCCCCCTCCGGCACTAGCACATCAATCCTCCCTCGAATCATTACCCGATCCCCTATTTCATCCGACATCACTCCCTCCTCCACCTCCCCAGGCCCCATCCCGAGATAAAACGGCAACTCCCTCCACATCTTCCCCCCCCGCAACAAATGCCCCACCTCCGACCCCACGAGCCACTCAATCGCCTCCACATCAACCATCCCCACCTGCACCGCCGTCATCAATTTCCGCTCCACCAGTTGATCCAACTGTTCCTGCAAATCTAATCCTTCACAAGACCGCGAAAAATCCAGATATTGCAGCACCAAATGCGTCGCGCTCCCCCGATCCGTCGCCGAAACCGCCGCGACGTCTTCCGCACATTTCGGCACCCTCAACGGCTGCACAAATTCCTTCTCAATCGCCCGCGTCCCTGTCTCCCGCACCGCCACCTTTTTCCCATGCTTCGTCCACCCCGTCGCCGACAACACCGCCGGCAACTTCGCAAACACCCCATACGGATATTGATACCCCAACCGCTCCACCACCCGCCGCGACTCCTCCGTCTCCACCGGCACAGGCGTAAGCATCTCCAGCCGCGCCAATCTCGATTGATCCAGTGACAGTTTTCCTCCCACTAATCCGGCATTCGAAAATCCAACAATCTCCTCTCGAGTATGCCGTTCGATCAATAACGTCTCGTCCCCCTCCTGCCCCAGCATATACGCCACCGGCCCAAGCCAATCCAAAAACGTACCCGCCGACAAAAACGCCTCCGTCGGCAGCGCCCCCTCAAACCCTCTCCAAGTCCTCTCCCATCCCTCCACCAGCGTATCCTTGCAAGTCCCCACCAGGATCAAATGCTCCTTTGCCCGCGTTACCGCCACATAGAGTAGCCGCAACTCCTCCGCCATCGTCTGCTCATGGATGCGCTCCCGCACGAGCCGATGCGCCAGCGACGGATATTTAATCTGCTTCTCCTCATCCATCACCAAGAGTCCCACATACGCCTTCCGATCCACCAGGATCGACCGCTTCGAATCCGACAAATTATGTTTCTTCCCCAAATCCGGCACCACCACCACCGGAAACTCCAACCCCTTCGATGCATGCACCGACATAATCCGCACGACATCCTCTCCCCCCGCCGACACCGAAGGCGTCGACGCATTCGTCTCCTCCTCCAGCGACTCCAGAAACGTCAAAAAACTATACAACCCCTGCCGAGCAAACGTCCCAAACTGCCGCGCCCTCTGATGCAAATGCAGCAGATTCGCTACACGCTGCGCCCCATCCTCCAATCCCGAGCAATACACCAAATACCCCGTTTCCTCATAAATAGTCCAGATAAACTCCGCGAGCGGCCTCTCCCGCGACAACTCCCTCCACCGCGCAAGTTGCCCCAGCACATCCCGCAACCGCGCCGCTAGCTCATCATCCTTCTCCACCGAATACCGCACCACCGCCAGATGAAAAGGCACAGCTTCATCCCGATACGCAATCCGAATCCGCGCCAGCGCATCCTCCGGCCCAGGCACTCCCCCCATCGGCCCCCGCAAAAACGCCGCCAGCGGAATATCCTGTCGCTGATTATCCAATATCCTCAACAGCGCCAGCACATCCCGCACCTCCATCGCCTCAAACAACCCCGCCCCTTTATCAGTATGCACAGGAAGTCCCCGCATCCGCAGCGCCTTGGCAAACACCTCCGCCTTGCGCAGCGTCGACCGCAACAAAACCGCACAATCCCCAGGCCGAATCCCCCGCGCCTTCCCATTCTCAATCACCTTCCCCACCCGCAGCAACTCCTCCAATCGATACGCCACCCATTGCGCCTCATACTCCGTCCGATCCGCATCCCCCTCCTCCGATACCTCTTCCTCTTTCGAATCATCAATCAAATGCAGTTCAATCGGCCCCCCACGAAATGTGCCCTCCTGATCCGCTGGAAACACCGCTCCCGCCTGCAATCGGTGCGACTCATCATATACAATCTCCCCCGACTCCTTGGTCATCAATCGCGTAAAAATCTGATTGATAATCTGCAGTAACAATCCCCGCGATCGAAAATTCGACGATAGCGGAATTACTCTCCCCCGATTCATCATCGATGCCGTAGAATACGCCTCATACTTCTGCAAAAATCGCTCGGGATCAGCCAGTCGAAACCGATAAATACTCTGCTTCACATCCCCCACGCAAAATAAATTAGATGCAATTTCACTTTCTGATGCCAAATGCTCTGTGCTCACCAAATGCAAGATAGCATCCTGCACTTCATTAATATCCTGATACTCATCCACCAATACCTGCGTAAACTGCTGATGGCACGCCCGCGCCGTAACTGAAGGCTTCAATCCTTCCTGTGTTGGATCGCGCAGCAAATTCAACGTAAACCGCTCCAAATCCGCGAAATCTAGCCCTCGCGCCTCACGCTTGGCTGCTGCATACCGCTCACCAAACTCCGCCACCAGCGACAAAAAAATCCGGCAAGGCGGCAACGTCCTCCACAACGTCTCCTGCCACTCTTCCCCAGAAAACGTCAAACATTCCCCCAGCCCCCCCGCCTTCATCTGGTCCCGTACCCCCGTCACCAGCTCCGCCGCCATCTCCTTATTCGGCAGATCCTTCCCATACGACGGCAACCTCGCAAACGTCGACTGCGCTACTCCTTCCGTCAGCGCATCATACCCCCGCTTTTCCAAAACCTCCGACCACGATTCCAACATCTCCAGCAATCCCCGCAAATACTCCCCAAATTTCGGAAACTCCCCAGGCATCGCCTCCAGATTCGTCACACACCTCTCCCGCAATCCCGCCAGATGCTTCCGCACGCTCGCCAAATATGTCCTCCCAAGTTCCGACTCTTCCAGCGGCTTCTCCATTCCCTCCTCAATCCGCCGCTCCGCCTCCTTCATCCACTTCCCCGGCTCAATCACGCTGCACAGCAACTCATGCGTCTGCAAAACCAAATCCATCAGCCGCTGATCATTCCCCCCCCCATACGCATCAACAAACCCCATGAAATCCGCCTCCCCCGCCTCATATCGATCCGAAAACACCTGCCGAACCGTCTCCACCCGCAACAGCGCCGCTTGATCCCCGTCCAAAATCGCGAAATTCGGATCAAGCCCCACCCGATGAAAATGCTGCCGCAGCAATCGCGAGCAAAATCCATGCAGCGTCGAAACATTCGCATGCTCAATCAATTTAAGCTGCCTGCGCAAATGCGGATCCTCCATCCCGCTCTCTGCGATGCGCTTGCGCAGCGTCCCCTCGATGCGCGACTTCATCTCCGCCGCCGCCGCCTCCGTAAACGTCACCACCAGTAGCTGGCTCACATTGCAGCGAGGATTCGCATCACAAACCAGATACGCACATCGCTCCGCCAGCACCGAAGTCTTCCCCGACCCTGCCGCCGCCGAAACCAGCAACCCGGTTCCCGTCGTCCGGATCGCCTCAAGCTGCTCTTTTGTCCATTGCTTATTTGTTCCCATCGCGCCCCTCATTCATAATTTCCTGCAATGTTCCCTCTCGCCCCAGAATCCGTACATTCAAATAACGATTCGTCCGAACATGAAATCGGCACACACTCCGATAATCGCAATTCACACACGCACTCGTCGTCCCCATCTTGTAAGGCCTGATCTCCACATTCCCCTCCATAATCTCATCCGCCAGCTCCCCCAGCCTCCTCTGCACAAAATCCAGCAGCGTGCGCAGCTCTCCCGTCGTCGCATAATCCCCCGCTTTGGCGAACGTCCCATCCTGCTTGATCTGCGCCATGATTACATCCGACCTCACCCCCGGCCCAAGCCGTTCATCAAACCCACTGGCAAACCCCCCATCCAAAATCCCCCGCGGCTTCTGCTTCAAATGAAACCCCGGCTCCCAAGGATCGAGCGCCTCCGACGGATGCTTGACTGCATCCAATCCCCGCAATAATTTCACATAAAACGCCGCCGCCGGCGTCATCTTCACCCCCGTCAACTTCTCCCCATGCGCATCCAGCACCAGCAAATACGTTAGCAGTTGTACCGACAACCCCTGCCGCAGCTCATCATAATTCAGCGTCCGCTCCGACATCTTATAATCCACCACTGAAAACGCTCTCCCCTCCAATACATCCACCCGATCAATCTTCCCCCGCAATATCAACTCACTCCCCCCAGGCGTCTCCACTTCCAGCGCCGGCAGCGATCCTTTTTCAAACCCAAACATCAACTCCGTAAACGCCGGCACAAAATGTCCCCTCTCCGCCATCGCTTTTTGCGCCGCCACCACTTTCTCAATCGTCCGCTCAATATGCCCCAGAAGATATCGATTGCGCGCATTCGAAACCATCAATTCATCCCGCAGCCTCTTCCCTACCACCCCCGAACAACTCTCAATCAATTCCCGCGCTTTCTCCTCCGACAATTCCGTCCACTTGATCTTCTTTTCCAGCACACTTTTCACCAGCCGATCCAGCGTATCATGATACACCCCCCCCAAATCCATCGCCGTCGGCTCCTCCTCCACCCTCGGCTCCAGCCTCAGCCCATATCGCATGAAATGCTTAAACGGACACGCCGCAAACGACTCCATTTGCGACGCGCTCGCCACCAGCGGCCCCCCAAACAACTTCCCGCGCACAGCCTCCGACAACGATGCATCATTCGCATAACTCAGCGCCCCCCATCCCCGAAACCGCATCAGATCAATCGCATCTCCACGCGTCTCCCGCTGCGCCAGCCATGCATACAACGCTGCATATGTCTTCGCCTGCTCACCTTCCGCCCCTTTCCTCACCCAATTCATTAACGCCGTTACCAGCCGTCGCGGCGTATCCAAAATCCCCGCCTCCTCCCCAACCAATTTTGCTTCCGGGCAAACCTCTTTGAGTTCCTCCCAAAAAACACTCGCCCCCATCGGCTTCCCCCCTTCATCCGCCAACGCCCGCGTCAAAATCAATTTCTCCGACGCCCGCGTAAACGCCACATATCCCAGCAAACTCTCATCCAACTGCCGCCACACCGAATCCGGCTCCGTTTCCACCTGCCTCCCGCGCAATTCCTTCCGCTCCGCATCGCTCAATACCGAATCCTCGCGCGAAATCCGCGGAAACACCCCTTCATTCATCCCCACCAGGATCACCGCCCGCGACTGCGCACTGCGTGTCCGATCCACCAGCCCAATCAACACCTGATCCACGGTAGGGGGGGCCACCCCCAGATCAAACGTCTCCATCCCCGCTTCCAAAATTTCCAAAAACCCCGGCAGCGTAACCACCTCATCCCCCATCACATCGCACATCTGATCGAACAGATCCACCAATTCTGCCCAAACCTGCTCATGCTCCGCCCGCTGTTCAAACTGCTCCTCTTTCTCCGCCCGGGCTATCCACTTCGCCATCTCCTGTCGCACGCCAAACGCTTCAAACAACTGAAAAATCGCCAGCACAATCTCTCGCACCCGCATCGGCTCCGTCGATCCCACCCGCTCGACAAACGGCCTTAACCGATCCACCACACTCTTGCGCGACCGATCAATCTCTTCCACCTCAACTCGCCCCCTGATCTCATCCTCCTCCCCCGATCTCCTCCCCGCCCGCGCATTCCACGCCTCCTTCTTCGCCCACGTTACGCCCTTAACTCGATGCAGCAAAACATAGTTCTCCAGCGCATCGCACTCCTCCGTAGACAGTCCCGCCAACCCGGATTTCAAAATCCCTATCATCCCCTCATGCGCATAAGGGTGCAGCACAATCTGCAGCGCCGCCCGCATAAACTGCAACACCGGATGATGCCCCGCCGTCCGCCGCCGATCCAAAAAGTGCGGCAATTCATGCTCGCGAAAACTCGCCGACAATAATTCCATATAAGGCTCCCCCTCGCGCATCAGCACCGAAATCTCTCGCAGCCGATACCCCTCGCGCAACAAATCCCGCACTCTCCCCGCCGCCGCCTCAGCCTCAGCACGCCGATCTCTCGCCTCAATCAACTCCACCGCATCACATTGTTCCGCATTTCTATGCCCCGCCGGCACAAACAACTCCGCCTCAATCCTCCCCAGTTCTTTCGACTTAAACCGTTTCCCCTCCCGCAACACCACCGGCGTATCAACCACAATATTTTCACTCGTCAATGCAAAATAAACCCGCCGATACGCCTCCTCCGTCTTATGAAACAGCGACAATTCCTCCGGCAAAAAATGCGGATCCTTCACCGTCGCACTCCCCGGATCAACCAGAATCGTGATCTCCAGTTCCTTACAAACCTTCGCAATCCCCGCGATCACCTGCCGTTCATATTCTGTAAATTCCAGAAACCCATCGATATAAACCTCCGCCCCTTTCAACATCGAGCAATTCGCAATGCTCCCCAGCACCTGCTGCAACCGCCGATGCGGGTCCAACCGATCCTGCCCCAGATAGTCACTGTAAGCCTGATAGATCAGATGCAGATCATGCAATTTCGCCCCAAGCGCGGAGGCATCAATCGAATCGCTCCCGCCCAGCTCCACCTCGGCAGCGATTTCCGCCAAATCCCCCGCCGATCTTCCCGATCGCTCCAACTCGGCAAACGTCGCATCCAATTTCACCGCCAACCCCGCCTGCCGCGCGACCGAAGAAAAAAACCTCAACTTCCCTTCATTCCGCCGCAACAACATCCCCAGAATCATCTGCCTGCCATACCCCGTAATCTCCGGCACCGCCGTCCCTCCGCATTCCTCCAAAATCTGCCTCCCCAGCAAATCAAACGACACCACCCGCGCCCGAAAAAATCCCCCCAGCCCCGACTCCGTCGTCAACATCCGCTCATAACTAAACGTCGCCTGTTTCGGCACAATCCAAAAAATCGGCGCCCCCAGCGGCTCATCGCGCATCGCCTTCACAATCCGCTCAAAACACCGATGCGTCTTCCCCGTCCCCGCCCGACCTACTATGAATCGAACGCCCATGAATATCCCAATCCAAAATCATCCCAAGCCCACCGACTGCGGTCGGTGGGCATTCTTCTATTGCATCGTCGCCGGTTGACTCGCAGGCACCATTATCGGCGTCCCCGGCGGCAGCACAATCACCTTCCGCCGATGCATCGGCACCGCAATCACCATCACCACCACCGTCATCACCAGCCCAATCCCCGTCTTACTGACAATCCCCCAAAACCTCCCCTTCGCCGCCCCGACACCCACCCGGAACGAGTGATCCGCCGGCTTCCCAATCGCCATCTCCACCACCGCCGCCCCGAGAAACGATCCGGCGATCGCCCCCACAATCGTCCCCACCACCGGCAAAAACCCCGTCCCGACAATCCCCCCCACCAGCCCCCCCGCCACCGCCCCCATCATCCCGCGTTTCGATCCGCCCGCCGCCTTCGCCCCCGCGCTCCCCGCGATAAATTCCACAATCTCCGCCACCACTGCCAATCCCACCAGCGTCACCATCCCCCACAACCCAAAATGCACAAACCCCGTCCCCCACCCATACGCCAGCGCCCCAATCACAATCAGCCACAACCCCGGCATCCCCAATATATTCACCAGCAACCCCGCCCCGCACACCACCAGCAGCAGCAAATAACACAACCATTCCAAATAAGGACTCATCGAAAAATCCTATACCTTTCCGGCATCCACCCCATCTTCACCGCCCCAAAGTATAGCCCCGCCGCAATCACTAAGATCAAAAGAATCATCACCACCCGCCGAATCCTCTTCGGCCACAAATACCTCCGCATATATTTCCGCGTCATCGGCACGCGCAACTCCTCCGCCGGCGCCAGCCCCGCATACGTCCTCTTCATCGCCGCCATCAATCCCTCAAAATCCCTCCCCGCGATCAATTGCAATTGCCTCTTCCCCGCTTCCAGATGATTCCCCGCCGCCTGCGTCGAGCAATCCATCGCCACCGCCGTCTGTCGCAAATCCAATCCCTCGCAATCATGCAACACCAGCGCCTCCCGCTGCTGAAACGGCAAATCCCGCAGCGCCCGCACAAACGCCATATACTTCGCCTGAGGCTTCGGCCCTCCCAGCGTATCCCGCTTCGCATCCACCCCATGCCCCGCCGCCCGCCGCGCACTGATCACCGCATGATGCCCATACCACCTCCCCGGGTCCCCACCATGCTCCCACTTCGGCAGCATCTTCAGCGACCTGCGCATGACATACCGTACCACCCCACCCGCCACATCCTCCCTCCCCACCAGTGCCAAAATCACCCGGCTCACAAACGGATAATACTCCAGCAACATCCCCTCCACCGCCCCCCGATCAAACCTCTTCACACGCCTGAAAGTCTCCTCGTCCATACGCCGCCACTATACCCGACAAAACAAAACCCCCGGAACCAAAAGTTCCGGGGGCTCATTTATAACCAAAATTTCACTTCGAACTTACGTCGCATCCGACGCCGTCGCCACCTGCTGCTCCGCCGCGGCGGCTTCATCTTTTGAATTCGCCGGCTCAAAGAACAGATGCTTCGTCCCGCTCTCCTCGGCCTTCACCGAGATGCGGATAACATCCTTTCCTTTGAAACTGCCGCGTAGGATATCTTCCGACAACGGGTCTTCCACGTTCTGTTCAATCGCCCGACGCAAAGGCCGAGCGCCGAAATCCGTGTTGGTTCCCTTCTCGATCAGGAAATCCTTCGCTTCCTGCGTCAGTTCCACACGCAGGCCATGATCCGTCAGGCGCTTGGTCACCTTCTTCAACTCAAGCTCCACAATCAGTTCCAACTGCGCCCGGCCCAGCGGACGGAACACAATCACGTCATCCAAACGCCCGATGAACTCCGGCCTCATATACCGTTCGAGTTCCTTCATCACCGTATCTTTGATCTGCTGGTAATTGCGCTCTTCCGTGCCGCCCTTACCCGTCGGCCGAAGCCCGAATTGTGGCCCGCCGCCCTTGATCAATTCCGAACCGATATTGCTCGTCATGATCATCACGACATTCCGGAAGTCGACATGCCGCCCGAACGAATCGGTCAGCCGACCTTCTTCCATGATTTGCAATAGCATATTGAACACATCCGGGTGTGCCTTCTCAATTTCATCCAGCAACACCACCGAGTACGGCCGCCGGCGAATCCGCTCCGTCAACTGTCCACCTTCTTCATAACCAACATATCCCGGAGGCGCACCAATCAGTCGCGAGACGTTGTGCTTCTCCATGTACTCCGACATGTCGATCTGAATCAGCGCATCGGCATCGCCAAACATAAACTCCGCCAGCGCCTTGCTCAGCAACGTCTTCCCGACGCCCGAAGGCCCGAGGAACAAGAACGAACCCATCGGCCGATTCGGATCTTTCAAACCCGACCGCGCCCGGCGGATCGTCTTGCTGATCGCCTTGATCGCTTCATCCTGCGAAACGACCTTCTTATGCAGCTCGTTTTCCAATTCCAACAGACGCTGCGCCTCTTCCTTCTCCAAGCGAGTAAGCGGCACGCCCGTCATCTTGCTGATGACTTCCGCGATGACTTCTTCATCCACGACGCCGTCCACTTCTTTGGACTTGTCGCGCCATGCCTTCTGCATGTCTTCTTTCTTTTTCCGCAGCGTCTCCGCCGAATCGCGCAGCCGGGCGGCTTCTTCATATTCCGCATTCCGAACCGCCTCATCCTTCTGGATGCTCAGCCGTTCGATCTGCTCTTCCAAATCCGCCAGATTCGGCGGCTTGGTCATCGACCGCAGCCGAATCCGCGCGCCCGCCTCGTCCAGCACGTCAATCGCCTTATCCGGCAGCGCCCGACCGGTGATATACCGATCCGACATCTCCACCGCCGCCACGATCGCCGCATCGGTGATCTGCACCCGATGGTGCGCCTCATACCGATCACGCAACCCTTTCAAAATCTCGATCGCATCCGTCTTATTCGGTGGCTCCACCGTGATCGCCTGGAACCGGCGAGCCAACGCCGCATCCTTCTCAATGTACTTCCGATACTCATCAAACGTCGTCGCCCCGATGCACTGAATCTCCCCGCGCGACAGTGCCGGCTTCAGCACGTTCGAAGCATCGATCGCCCCCTCCGCCCCGCCCGCACCGACCAGCGTATGCAATTCATCAATAAAAAGGATGACGTTCTTCGCCCGCCGCACTTCATTCATGACGGCTTTGATTCGCTCTTCAAACTGCCCGCGATACTTGGTCCCCGCGACCATCATCGCCAGGTCCAGCACCACCAGCCGCCGATCATGTAGAATCTCGGGAACCGAGTTCCCGATGATCATCTGCGCCAGGCCTTCGACGATCGCGGTCTTACCCACGCCCGCCTCGCCCAGTAGCACCGGGTTATTCTTCTGCCGCCGGCACAAGATCTGAATCACGCGCTCGATCTCATTCGCCCGCCCGATCACCGGATCCAGCGCGCCTTCGCGCGCCAGTTCCGTCAGATCTCGCCCGAAGCTATCGAGTGCCGGCGTCTTGCTCTTGCCCTTAGCGCCACTGCCACTGCCTTGTTTTTCCTGCGGTTGCGGTTCTTCGCTTTCCACACCAGCTCCAAGTAGATTGAGGACTTCTTCCCTGACCTCTTCCAACTTCAAGCCCAGATTCATCAGTACCTGTGCCGCCACCCCGTCATGCTCACGCAGCAGACCCAGCAAAAGGTGTTCCGTCCCCACATAGTTGTGGTTCAGGTTCCGCGCCTCTTCAATCGCATATTCAATGACCTTCTTCGCACGCGGCGTCTGCGGCAACTTCCCCATCGTCACCATGTCCGGCCCGCTCTTCACCAATTTTTCAACTTCGAGCCGTACCTTGCGCAGATCAACGTCCAGATTCTTCAGAACATTGGCGCCCACCCCCGATCCTTCCTTCACCAAACCCAGAAGGATGTGTTCCGTGCCGATGTATTCATGGTTAAAGCGCTGCGCTTCCTGATTCGCCAGCGCCATGACCTTCCGTGCCCGATCCGTAAACCGTTCAAACATGTCCATCTCCTAATGGCCAGCCATTCCGGGCCGGTCCCTCGTCTGGAAAGACTTCCTGTCTCACTACTTCTGTAACCCAACTCATTCTATACGACTACCGCAATTTCTTTGTTCAACCTGCGATTGTAGACCGCTCACATCACATATCAAGCAGCCGTACAGCAACCCCAGCCCGTGCCAAGACTTGCCCGTACTGAGCTTATCGACCTGCCGGCTACCTCACATAACGCCCTCATCAGTTTGTCCCATTCCCCACTCCCGGATAAAACTCCCGCCATGATCGACTTCCTCACCCGCCTCTTCCACACCCTCTTCCCCCTCACCCAGCAGAAGATGAACGACTTTATCGGCTACGTCGGCCCCCACCCCTTCTGCGCCGTCATGTTCCTCATCATCTTTTGCGAAACAGGCCTCGTCGTCACCCCCTTCCTCCCCGGCGACTCCCTCCTCTTCACCCTCGGTGCCATCGGCTCCTCCCCAAACCCCTCCTTCCACCTCCCCACCATCTCCCTCCTCCTCCTCGCCGCCGCACTACTAGGCGACAACACCAACTACTGGCTAGGCCGCCGCCTCGGCCCCGCCGTCTTCCGCCGCGAAGACTCCCGCCTCCTCAACAAAAAACACCTCACCCGCGCCCACACCTTCTACGAAACCTACGGCCCAAAAACCATCATCCTCGCCCGCTTCGTCCCCATCATCCGCACCTTCGCCCCCTTCGTCGCCGGCGTAGGTCAAATGTCCTACCCCACCTTCCTCCTCTTCTCGGTAGTAGGGGGGTTCGCCTGGGTCGCCATTTGCATCACCGCCGGCGCCCTCTTCGGCACCCAGCCCTTCGTCCAAAAACATTTCGAACTCGTCGTCCTCGCCATCATCCTCATCTCCATCCTCCCCATGGCCCTCGAACTCCTCCGCGCCCGCTCCCACCGAACGCCCCCGTCACCTCACTAAAAAATCCCTCCATCTGATTCGTGTTCATTAGTGTCCATTCGTGGATAAATCTCTTCAAGGCAACTTCAACAACACCCCCTGCCCCGCCGTCAACCACAACGAATCCCCCCCCTCCATCGCCCCCACCGACCCATCCACCGGCGAAACCTGCTTCACCTCTCCGCCCCCCTTCACCGCAATCTTAAACTTCGCCGACTCCTTCAAACTCAAATTCACCACCATCACACACTTCTCCCCACCGCTTCCCTCAAATTCCCCCACCATGAGCGGCGTCGCGCACTCCACCCCCGTCACATATTTCCCAGGCAACCCCGCCAAATCCCCCGCCGGCTTCGCCCCACTAAAATATGCCCCCACGCTCTTCATCGGCTCAATCATCTTCCCAATCACCTCCACCTGCTCATTCACCATCTTCAAATACGACCAGCTCACCCCATGCGCCCCGCTCTTCTCAATCGGCGCATACAAATACCCCGGCGACAAATATGTATACCACGTCAACCCCTTCGCCCCCGCCGCCATCGTCGTATACGCCTGCAACAATAAATTTGCCGGCGACGGCGGTGTGATCTGCGGCGTAATCTGGCTCGACGCCACAATCTGCCACCACGGCAACCCGTGCTCCATCGCCACCTTCCTCACCGTCATCAAATTCTGGTAATAGCTTCCCGCGATCCCCCCATTTGCCTGGTCCAATGAATGTTGAACCTGATAATTGTCATAACTGATAAACTGCGGCTTCACCTCGCTGACATACTTCTCCAAATACTCCTCATACGTTGCCGTTCCCAATTGCGAAATATCCGCCGCCCCCAGCGTCGCATAATTTGGAAACAGGTTGATATACGCCAATTTCCCCGGCGCTAATTTCTTCACCGCCGCCACGGCCTTCCGCAGCCCCGCAAAATCCGGCTCCCCCGGCTCATCCGCCAAAAAATACCCCACCACCGCCGAACTCTTCTCCCCCTCCTCCACCAGCCCCTTCACAGCCTTGAATATCTCCTCATCCGACATCTTCCGCCAAGCCGTCGGAAACGCCTGCGGCGCTAAAATACACTTCATCCCCAATTTCTCCACCTCCGCTAAATGCTCCGGCCTGGCAAACCCCACCGTGTTAAACCCACAATCCTTCAAACTCCCCACCCCATGATCACTGCTCGCAAAATCCTTACTCGACCACATCGGCAAATCCCACGACATCACAGAAAAATACCCATCCGGCAACGACGCTTTCTCCGCCTCTCCATACGCCCTCTCCCCGCCCATTAGAACGAAAACACAACCAACAAAAATCACCCGCCAAGCCGCCAAACAATTACTTTTCATATAAAAATCAAACATACCACCTCAATACTTTCCATGCACCCTCTCGCAATACTCAACTTCCGCATTCTCTTCTTCGCGTGATTTCTTCGCGTCTTCCCTTCGCGCACTTCGCGATCTCTTCACCTCCGTCTAGAGTTCCCCCCCGAATCCCCCTATTATCTCCACAATGGCAGACATCAACCTCCTCACCCTCAACGTCGGCAACTCCCGCCTCGGCGTCGCCGTCTTCATCGCCGGCGAACTCCAATACTCCAACCGCATCCCCCACACCCAGCGCGCCGACTGGCCCGGCATCCTCGCCGAAGCCTGGGCCCGCATCGCCAACCTCGAAGACCCCGCCATCGCCGCCGCCTCCGTCAATCCCCCCCTCAACGAACCTCTCGAACAAGCCATCCATTCCATCGCCGGCAAAAAAATAGAATGGGTCGGCAAAGACCTCGACCTCCCCGTCAAAGTCCTCACCGAATCCCCTTCTACCACCGGCGTAGACCGCGTCCTCAACATCGCCGCCGCCTACGAACAAATGCAAAAAGCCTGCATTGTCGTCGACGCCGGCACCGCCATCACCATCGACGTCTGCAACGACGCCGGCGAATTCCTCGGCGGCGCCATCGCCCCCGGTGCCTCCCTCCAACTCGCCTCCCTCCACCGCCATACCGCCCAGCTCCCCCTCGTCCCCTTCGAAACCCCCACTGACCCCATCGCCCGCTCCACCGACCAGGCTATCCTCCACGGCGTCTACCACGGCATCCGCGGCATGCTCAAAGAACTCGTCGAACTCTACGCCACCCACCTCGGCCACTGGCCCGACGTCATCGCCACCGGCGGCGACTCCCCCAAACTCTTCGCCGACTCCGAACTCCTCCACGCCATCTCCCCCGACCTCATCTTCTACGGCATCGCCAACGCCTACACCGAACACCACATCAAACATGACTCCTAGCCACATCCTTCTTCCCCGTGGCACGGGTTTTCAACCCGTGCATTTCGCCGGTTAAAAATCCATGTCCCCCGATCTCCAAAATTACAACCGTGCCATCCTCCTCACCGCCCCCTCCCCCGCGGCCATCGCCGTCATCCGCATCCTCGGCCCAGCCGTCTCCGCCTTCCTCACCAACCACTTCTCTCGCCCAACCAAACTCCACCACTGCGTCCACGCTGATCTATTTGACGAATCGCACCAAGTCCTCGACGATGCCGTCATCGTCACCCACTCCACCGGCGCCGACCTCAACCTCCACGGCGGGCCCTGGGTCGTCCGCTCCGTCCTCGAGCTCCTCTCCCGCCAAGGCTTCCAGATCCTTCCCACCTCCACCGGCACACTCCCCCCCGAAGCCCTCGATTCCCCACTCGACACCATCGATTCCGAAGTCGAATCCCACCTTCCCATCGCCCGCACCGACCTAGCCGTCCGCGCCCTCCTCTCCCAACCAACGGCGTGGAAAAATCTTCTCAACAACCCCACTCCCGCCTCCCTCCACACCGCCTTAAACGACCCTTCCCTCCACCACCTCCTCCACCCCCCCCGCGTCGCCATCGTCGGCACCGCCAACGTCGGCAAATCCACCCTCGCCAACCAGCTTTTCTCCCAAGCCCGCTCCATCGTCGCCGACCTTCCCGGCACCACCCGCGACTACATCGCCGAACTCGCCAACATCAATGGCCTGGCCATCACCCTCCTCGACACCCCCGGCCAACGCTCCACCCCCGACCCCATCGAACAAACCGCCATCTCCCAATCCACCCCACACATCGCCGCCGCCGACCTCCTCCTCCTCGTCCTCGACGCCTCCCGTGGATTAGACCCCGAACAACTCCAAATGCTCACCCGCTACCCTGCCGCCATCATCATCCTCAATAAAATCGACAAATCCCCCTCATTCAATCTTCCCAATGCCATCTCCACCATCGCCTGCAAAGGACAAGGACTCGCCGAAGTTCGCACCGCCATTTGCAAATTCTTCAACTGCGCCGATCTTGACCCAACCCAAGCGCGCTGCTGGACCCCGCGCCAGCGTACTCTCCTGACTTCCCGCGTGATTCCCAATATTGATTCACCGCAAACCGCGCCCGCCGCGCCACCGCCGCCGACTGCCTGAGCCCCGGCCACTTATCAAACCACCGCGGACTCAAATCACTCGCGATCGACCCCTGCAACGACAAATTCGGCCGCGCCATCAGCGTCACACAATCCGGCGTCCTCGCGCAAAACATCACATACGTCGGATCCGCCCCAAACCGCGCCCCATCCGGATGCCCCGCCTCCCGCGTCTCCACCAGCGTCATATACTCCGTTAGCTCCTTCAACCTTCTCCCATTCAAACCATAACAATGCATGCCCAACCTCTCCCCCTGCAACGGCACCCATCCCACCGGCCCCGCCGGCAACTCCACATTCAAATACCCAAAAAACGCGATATCCCACTCCCTCGACTCCAGCTCCCCGCACAACCGTTCCCCATACTGCATCATCGCCGGCCCAAAAACTGCGTCATCCTCTATAATCAAAATATTCTCCAGCCCATCCCGCAGCGCCATCCGCGCCACCGATGAATGACTCAAAAAACTCCCCCGCCGCGCCGCGCTCGGAAACCCATTCGCCTCCGTCGGCCGAATCGCATCAAAAAATTCCACCCCCGGCGTCTCCCCCACATACAACCCCAGCTTCGCCATCTCCCGGCAAATCCTTTTCCGCCGATCCACCCGATGCGCCAAACTGATCACCACCACCCGATCAAAATACTCCCGAATCTTCTTCCCAACTCGCAGCCCCTGCTCAAATGAACTCGACTTTGCGATCACGGTGAATCTCCTTTAATTAATGAGACCTTCACCCCGATCCCTTCCAATGGGTTTCAAAATATCCATCGTCAATCCATTCTGTCTACCCATGCTTTTTTTGTCGTTTTATTCTGCTGCACTCCGATCAGCGCATCTCACTGGTGCGTCTCACTCTCCGCAGTTAAAGTGCCAATAATCTTTTTCTCCAAGAGGTCACTCCGATGTCCAAGCGCCCCATGATCGAATCCCTTGAATCGCGCACGCTCTTCGCCTCCGCCGTTCTCTACACCACCGGCACCGCCACCGGCGAACTCCTCATCCACGGCTCCGCCAACGCCCGCAACAACATCTCCATCGAGCTCATCAATTCCCTGACTCAATTCCGCGTCATTTACGACGGTAAAACCAAACTTTTCCCCCGCGCCCAGGTCAACTCCGTCTATCTCATCGGCGGCGACCGTGCCGACACCCTCACCGTCATCGACAAAAGCCACGGCTTCACTTTCCCCGTCCACATCTTCGGCCGAGGCGGCAATGATACCCTCACCGGCGGGTCCGGCAACGACACCATCTCCGGAGAAAATGGCGACGACCTCATCCAAGGCGGACTCGGCAATGACCTCCTCTCCGGCGACGCCGGTAATGACCGCATCTATGGCGGTTTCGTCAACCCCGTCTTCGGCGACGGTAACGACACCCTCTTCGGCGGTACCGGCAATGACCTCATGGTCGGCGGCGGTAACTACGACCTCATGTTCGGCGAAGATGGCAACGACACCATGTACGGCGGCGTCGCCAACGACCCCACCAACCAATTCGGCGACGCCTCCGATGACATGTTCGCCGGCAACGGAAACGATGTCATGTACGCCGGCTTCGGTCGCAACCGCATGCACGGCCAAGCCGGCAACGACACCCTCGTCGGCGGCCCCGACAACGACACCCTCTACGGCGGCCTCGGCCATAACGACGTCATCGGCGGCGGCGGCCATGACCTCGGCGCCGCCCAGGCCGAATGGCAATTCCTCCCCCGCCTCCTCGCCAAAATCACCCCCCTCAAACCCGTCGACCCGGGTTTCTAAATCCCTTCTCCACCTAAACTATTGCCCGCATGCAACATGCGTGCGCTCTTCTCCGCCCCCCGTTCATACCCAGGCAAATCCCTGATCAAATTCACCAGCCCAATCACCGCCCCCTCCACGGCGTCGACCGACGATGCCGCTTTCACAATCGCCTCCGCATCACACGCCCGCTCTGACAATTCGGTAAACCCATACACCCCGCCCGTCCCCTTCAATTGATGCAGCATTTCCTTCAGTGCCTCCGCATCCCGATTCCGCACCGCCTCCACCAGCCGATCCATCTGCCCCGGTAAATCCGCAATAAACCCCGGCAGAAACTGCGCCACATCCGGGTCCACCTGCTGATTGTCTTCCACCAACCCCTCTTTCACCTCTTCCATCACGTCCCCGGGTACACGCCGCGGCAACAGTGCCGCCACCGTCTTCAATAACCGCTGTTTATCAATCGGCTTCGTCAAATATTCCGTACACCCCGCCGCCAGGCATTTCGCCCGATCTTCCGCCATCGCATGCGCCGTCAACGCCACCACCGGCGTCGTCACCCCCCGGCTGCGCAGCGTCGCCGCCGCCGCATATCCATCCAACACCGGCATCTGCATATCCATCAAAATCACATCAAACGGATCTGCCTCGCACGCCGCGATCGCTACTTCCTCGCACGCCGCCTTCCCGTTCCCCACCACCGTCACATACGCCCCCGCCTTCCGCAGATAATACGCAATCACCCGCTGATTATGCACCCCATCCTCCGCCAGCAGAATCCTCCCAGACAGCCGCACCCCCGACCCCATCCCCTCAATCGCCTCTTCATCCCCCAGCGACTCCATCGGATTAAACAACAACGGCACGCCCGCCAGATTCCCCGCTTCCACCGTCACCACAAACTGGCTCCCCATCCCTGGCGTGCTGCTCGCAGTCACATTCCCTCCCAACATCTCCGCCAGCCTCTTACAAATCGAAAGCCCGAGCCCAGACCCCCCAAACCGCCGTGTCGTCGAACTATCCGCCTGCACGAACGGCTTAAACATCTGCCCGAGCTCCTCCTCTGTCATCCCAATCCCTGTATCCGTCACCTCGATCCGTAGCCCCGGCACATTCCCCCCATGATCCAGGCTGACCGTGATTCCAACCCCTCCGCGCTCCGTAAACTTAATCGCATTCCCCACCAGGTTCAGCACGATCTGCCGCAGACGTGTCGGGTCCGAAACAATCCTTTCCGGGATCGACCCCACAAATGTCACATCCAGCCGCAATCCCCGCTCAATGGCTCGTACCCGCATCAGCGACACACACTCATTCACAATCTGGCTCGGCCGGCACGCAATCCGCTCTACGCATAACTTCCCCGCCTCGATCTTCGAAATATCCAGAATGTCATTGATCACCGTCAGCAGATGCTCCCCATTCCGCCGAATCGTCTGCAATGATTCCAACCGGTCGCTCGCCGTATGCGCCGGATCGAGCAGCATATCCGCATACCCCAGAATCGCCGTCATCGGCGTCCGAATCTCATGGCTCATATTCGCCAGAAACTCACTCTTCGACCGATTCGCCGCCTCCGCCGCCGTCTTCGCCGCCCCCAGCTCATCCTGCGCCGCTTTCCGCTCCGTGATATCCTCTGCCAGCCCCGCCACGCGATAGACCTCCCCCGCATCGTCCAACACCGGATTCCCGCGCAGACAGATCCACCGCACTGCTCCATCTGTCCGCACAATCCTGAATTCCGACTGAATCTCCCCCGACATGGCGCACTGCGCAAACGCTCCCTGCGCTCGCTCCCGATCCTCCACATGAACCGCCTCAATCCACTTCCCCGGCGTAATAAATAGCTCCCGATGATCCCGCCCCACAATCACATCATACGCCGGACTGATATACAGCGGTCTAAGCGTCTTGCGATCAATGATCCACAAAATCTCATTCGCATTTTCCGCAAACTGCCGAAACCGCTCTTCGCTTTCGCGTAGCGCCGATTCCGTTCGCTTCCGCTCCCGATTCCCGCGCCGAATCAGCACCGTCCCGCCCGCCACGATTGCAAACGCCGTCGCCATCCCCACCACCACCGTCCGCAATGTCTGCTCCCCTGTCCGCGCATTCTCCTCAAACCACATCCCAATCGCTCCCCGCTCTTCCGCCCCCAGCGCACCGGCTGTTTTTCTCACTTCATCCATCAGATGCTTTGCCTCATCCGCGGTCATCGCCAGGCGAGCCTTCTCCACATCCCCTGAATGTCGAATCGCCATCGCTTCTTCAAATGCCTTCAGCCTATTCTCAACCAGTACCCCCAGCTTTTTCACAAGCTGAATCTTTTCCTCCGATCCCGCAAATATCTCCGCCAATCCACGAAGCTCCCCGTCAATGTGCTTGCACGTCTCCCGATAAGATTCCAGGCACGTATCCTCTCCCGTGAGCACAAATCCGCGTTCTCCCGATTTCGCATCGTTGATCGACGCCATCAGTTGATCCACGGCCATCACTTTATTCGTATTGGTCATTTCTTCCCGGCTGATCTCAATCAACTTCGCCGTATTCTCATACGACACCAGCCCGATCAGACAGAACATCCCAAGCGACGCCACAAATCCTGCCACCACAATCCGATCTGTCGACCATTTCCGAAACCACGTATCCAGCGGCCGAACATCCGGCCGCGCGCAAATCACCCCCACCGCCAATCCCACCGTCGCCACCGCCGTGTTCAACGCCATCGGCACAAAATGTCCCACCCCATACAGGTTCAAAAACCGATACCCATATCCAAGCACCGCCGTTAGCGCAATCCCCGCCGCCGTCAGCGCCATCCACGGTGCCGGCCGAAATACTTTCCACCCGTCCCTGTCCAATAAAAAAATCGCCGCGCCCAACAACACCAAATCGATTGCCGTATTCGGCGCAATCCGATTCCCCGCCAGCTTCGCCGTAAACAACCACCGATCCGGCCCCCACCCCTGCCTCATACAAATGCTCATCAGCGACAACACCGCAAACACCACTACCCCCAGCCCAATCCACCTCACCCACCCTGTTTGCCTTTCACGACCCTGCGCCCAAAGCGCCCCTGCACATAATATAAACGAACATCCCACCCCCGGATTCATCGGCACCGGCTGTCCCATGCTTTTCAGCGCCCCGTAGTCCAACACCCACCCCACCAACCCTAAACCCGCCAACAAACCGACTCCCAAACACGAACCCCGCGCCACCCACCGCGGCCAAGCCAGCGGCGTAATCTTCCTGCCATCCAATGCTGCACTTACATCCATCATGGCGACAATTCATCAACAGCAATAACAGGGCATCAGCCCGGCGATATATCAATGAATCGGCACCTAAATAGGTAGATATAACGTTTTCAGCATGATTATCCCTTACCAACAAAATTCCCCCCAAAAACAAACTTG
>DASRRR010000090.1:0-7984 GCA_035656825.1 Tepidisphaeraceae bacterium
CCAACTCCATCCGCCGTCTGACAGCATCTACTGCAATCACCAATCCTCCCACGGCCATCCCGATCGGCAGTAGCACCATCCCATGTCCAATCGCCAGTCCCGTCAGCGCGGTCAGCGCCGCCGCCCCGCTCAGCAATCCCAACCCCGCCCACTCATTTCGCACGACGCGCATGATTCCAACCCCCATCCCCACCATCATGATCGCCAGTGCCGGATACAAAAATCGCACTTCCGCATACGGCGCCCTCCACAGAAACAACCCCACGCCCACCACCGGCCCGATCGCCACCGCCCGCACTAGGCGGTCGCTCCAAATCCTCTTCCATTCCATCACCACAAAACCCAACCACCCCAAAACCATCACCACCAAAACCGCCGCCGGCATCGCATCATCCACTTCCGTCAGCACCCGCCAAATCTCTCCCATCGACCGCAGCTTCCCGCTCACCCGCATCGACAAAATCCCCCGCCACAGCTCATGCCCCCACACACGTACTTCCACCGGAAACACCGGATTCCCAAACTCCACCCAATTCCTCAAATACCAGGGCCCCGCGATCCCCGCCGCACACCCCAGCACGATCGCCCACTTTTTCCACCCCCACCCTATCCTGCCCATTCCCAGCATCAACATCGGGACCCCCAGCAGCGCCGTATACTTCATCGCGAGCATCAGCCCCAGCGCCACCCCCACCCGCCACGGTCCAAGCCGATCCTTTGCCAACCTCTCCGACAACCCCGCCAGGGCCGCCACAAAGAACATCGCCACAAACACATCATCTTTCGACAATACTGACGCCCGGATAAAAGGCTGCGCCGTCACAAGCGCTACGCCTACAAGTGCCGCCGCCGCGCTGGACAATCCCATCTCGCGTCCCAGCCGCGCGACCACAAACCACAACCCCACCACCGCCGGAGCCTGCACATAACTGGCAATCGTGTCATTGGCAAGCGGCGCCAGCAGCCACGCGATAAACGTCGATCCTCCCAGCGGTGAATAACTATTCGCCGGGTTAAAAAACCATGTTTCAAATACTCCTAATTTCCCACTTTGTAACCAACTCGCCGCGGCCGGGAAGTGATACGTGAGCGCATCATTCGAAATCACCGGCAAATGCCGATAGTAAACCGCAAGCGCAACAACATATCCGACTACAAATCCTGCGCATCCCAGCGCTGTCCAACCAGCAGTCAGCGGCCTATTGCCGCCGCGCAAAAACTCTCCGACCAACAGCATCAGCAGGGAAAATGTCACGGCGGTGGCCCCCATCGACACCACGCCAAGCCCGCCCATCACGCCTGGAACACAGACGGCCAGATATTGCACCAGATAAACCAGCACTACCCCATCTGCGCCACGATCCAACCAATCCCCGTCTTCCGCGCGCCATAGGAACCGCCAGGCCGATAGCGCAACGATACCATTGAGCAAAATTAACAGCCCAAGCCGAAGATCCGATCCCGCCGCCACATCCACAGTGGAAAGGATACTCTTAGTGGCGACGCTTGGCGACCAGGCCAATGGCGCCCAAGCCAAGCATTACCACGGAGGTCGGTTCGGGAACGACCGGCCCGTGACCGATCGGAGACAATAAAAATGCCGTTGTCACGCCGTTATGCAAGCCGTAACCAGCAATATATCCGTCGTCATTGATCGAAGTAGCCTCTTCCAGCGTCCAGCCCGTCGTTGGTGCGAGAAGCGTATTGAGATCGAACATCGTCCCGCCGGAATATAAAAACGCCTTGGATGCCCCGCCGACCATGACGCTGCCAACAATGTCTCCGTTATCGTCAATGTCATCCGCGATGCTTTCTGTCGCCCCACTCAATTCTGTCAGAGGGCTCATCAGTCCGCCAGAATAGATAAATGCATGCCCCTTGGTCGAGAGAGGGTCCAATACTGAACGCGTGGATTGTCCGACGATGGTGCCCACGGAGTTAATCGATGTGGCGATCGAGTCGGTCCCGCCGAGCGTGCCCAGGCTCACCACGCCGCCGCTGCTGGTCCATGTAAACGCCAGAGGATGCGTTGCCCCTCCGGCGACCGTTCCAGATAGGCTGTAGGTCCAGCTACCCGTATAATCAAAACCAACGACATTGCCGCTGGCATTGACCGCAGAGGCCAGCGAATTGGTATATGAACCTGAAAGCATCGGGATTGCCGTCGACGACCCGCCGGCACCGGGCAGATAAAACGCCTGATAATTCGAGCCGATGCTGGCTTGCCCGACGACGTCGTCGTTAGAATTGATCCCAAATGCCCGGCTATTCAGGCTTCCGGTAAAAGCTCCGGTAGCAACCAGGCTATGAATGTCCGTCGCCGACCCTTGCCCTGCAAATGCGTGGGTTAGATGAGTCGATATCGTTGAAAATCCTACTACGGTATTCGGGTGAGCCGACGCTCCACCGATTGCCATTCCCTGGCTGCTGCTTCCGCCAGAGATCATATATTGTGTGCGAACAACCGGGCTCCCGCTGGAGTCAAAAGTCAAAGCGGAAATGGTGGCGTTCGCGGACGTATAAGCCGACCCGGCAACCAAGTTGCTGCTGCTGATTCCATACGCCTTGCTGCCGGTCGACCCACCGAGTCCGCCAAGATCCGCGACGCCGTACTGAATCGGTGCTGCACTCAGGATCGCCGCTGAAGCCATCACGATTGCCGCCGAAATTACCGAAGCCGTGCGCATCTGTTTGTCTCCCGATCGAACTGTATTACAAACTCCCCACGCTCTTCACGTCTAACGCAGTTCCCCGATGAAAATTCTAAAGCGAATACCGAGCTTATCCTTTTCCATAGCTTTGTCAAAGCTAAAATTATTAGCCAACAATAGTTATGGGGCCATATGTACCAGATTGCAAATATGATTATTCGTTTTTCGAATAAATTAGTTCGATCTGAATAAAAAGACGACCTCAAGAGAGGTCGTCTTGTTGGATTAAGATGTGAAATTACAACAACTTAGGCATTAATGCCCGTAATTTTCACTTCCACCAATTTCTGCCGGTGACCCTGCTTCTTGGAATAGCCTTTCCGGCGCTTGTACTTTTGCAGCATGACCTTGGCTCCCTTGACGTTTCCGAGCACGTCAGCAGAAACTGATGCCCCAGTCACTACGGGTGTACCAATCTTGACGGCCCCTTCACCGCCGACCAGCAAAACACGGTCAAATTTCAACGTTTTTTCTTCGGTTGCCGTCAATTCGACCCGGACGACATCGCCCGTGGTTACTTTCAGTTGCCGGCCGCCTGCTTCAATAATCGCGTACATCGATCTCTCCAGTTGCTCTCACGTTCTCTAAATCGGAAAAGTCCCGGATTGTCGCAAACCTACGCCTCTTGTCAAGTCCTTAACTTGCATTCACCCCTAATCCGTGTCACTCTTCCCTTCGGAGAGGCCCCCCAGGAAAAATGCACCCCAATCCCACTAAATCACCGTGCGTGCGCCTGGCTCTCCTCGCAGCCGCCGCTTTGCCCGCAGCTAGCGCCCTCTCCCAGACCGTCCTTTTTGACGCCACCAAGGCCGAAATGGCCGCCAACGCCGACTGGGTCATCGACGCCGACCTCCATAACCTTACCATTTCCTCCGCTTCCTACGGCTCAGGTTCCACCTCCGGTAGCGGCACCGAATCCAACCCCCAGCGCATCCCCACCCCCGCCGCCACCGGCATCTCGGCCGCCACCTCCGAAACTTACTGGGCCGGCGCCATCTCCTCCTGGGGCGTCACCGCCGTCCAGCAAGGCTATTCTGTCGAAACCCTCCCCTACAACGGCGCGATCACCTACGGCAATTCCTCCAACCCCCAGGATCTCTCTCACTACTCCGTCTACGTCATGGATGAGCCCAACATCCTCTTCACCTCCGCCGAAAAAACCGCCATCCTCAACTACGTCGCCGCCGGCGGCGGGCTCATCCTCATCTGCGACCATGCCGACTCTGACCGCAACAACGACGGCAAAGACTCAGTCGACGTTCTCACCGATCTCTTCACCAATAACGGCATTGTCAACAACCCCTTCGGCATCACCGTCAACGCCGGCTCCAACCTCACCCTCGACTCCACCGCCGTCGACACTTCTGCCGCCGACCCCATCACCCACGGCCCATACGCCACCGCCACCCATCTCGCCTACAACAACGGCTCCTCCCTCTCCATTTCCACCACCGCCAACTCCTCCGTCAAAGCCGCCGTCTGGCAAACCTCCTCCAAATCCTCCTCCGCAGTCTTCGCCGCCTACGCCACCTACGGCCTAGGTCGCGTCCTCGTCGAAGGCGATTCCTCTCCCGCCGACGACGGCACCGGCGATCCCAACGACACCTCACTCTACCCTGGTTGGATCACCGACGGCGGCGCACAACTCTTCACCAACGCCACCATCTGGGCCTCCCACGCCGCCACCTTCTCCGCCAACACCGGCAACTGGTCAACCGCCTCCAACTGGTACCACTCCACTCTCCCCGACTCTGGCGCCAACGTCTACCTCGCCCACAACACCACCACCACCGGCGCCCGCACCGTCACCTACGACTACACCGGCTCGCCCATCACCCTCGCCTCCCTCACCCTCGCCGCCCCGCCTGGATCCAGCTTCACTCTGATTCAATCCCAAGGCACTCTCACCACCCAAACCGAATCCATCGGCGCTTCCGTCAACGGCTTCACAGGCTCCGCCTCCATCTCCCAATCCGGCGGCACACACTCCGTCACCGGCTCCCTCTCCCTCGGTCTCGTCGCCGGCTCCACCGGCGTCTACATCCTCTCTAGCTCCGCACTCCTCTCCGCCAATACCGTCACCCTCGGCGGCACGCCCACCACTTCCGGCGGCACCGGCACACTCTCCCTCACCGGCTCCTCCATCGCCACCATCTCCTCCCTCAAAATCTACCCCGCCTCCTCCCTCTCCCTCACCACCAACGCCACCCTTCTCCTCAACTACACCGGCTCTCCCACAACCTCCCTCGACACCCTCCGCACCGACCTCTACTCCTACCTCATCACCAGCCCCAACATCGACCCCACCCACCGCCTCGCCTACATCGACGTTGCCCTACTCCCCACCACCAGCCCGCGGTCAACGACCGCGCGGACCTACGCCGACTCCACCACAATTGTCCTAGCTTTAACGCTGAGCGGAGACATCAACTTCGACGGAAAAATCGACGCCGACGACTACGCGATCCTCGACAAGAATTTCGCCAAACACACCACCGACCCCCACTGGTCCGACGGCGACTTCAACTACGACGGCTCCATCACCTCCGCCGACTATCTCCTCATCGACCGCGCGTTTGCCCAGCAAGGCCCGCTCGCGCCCGAGTTTCTCTCCGAACGCGAATCGGAGTTTGGCTCGGCCTATGTCACGGAACTCCTGGCATCACTTCCGGAACCTTCGCTTGCTGCGGTGCTGATCGTACTACCGATTGTTTCTCGTAAACGCCAGGCTATTGCTGGTCGAATCTGAGCCAGCAGGTTCGGATGTCGGTATTGGCCGTGACGGTTGTCGAGAGTCCAAATCTTTTGTCCATGTCATCGATCATGTCCTGAACAACGCCGCGCAGAACGTAGCGAGCGGAACCGTCGGCATAGAGGACGTTGATGCCGGTCTTATGGCGGGAATTGATGCCGCGCGTGGAAGATTGAAAAGTGTCTGCGACGAGGGCGAGGCGTTTGAAATGGGAGAGCTTGGGGTAAGGTTGCCAGGCATTTCCGCCGGCATCCGCCAACGGAAAGTTCGCCGTCTGCCAAGTGATACCGCGCAAGGTCATAGGATAGACTAAATGTTGAGCCGCAATTGTTGCGGCGCTTTCAAAATCGCTTGAGAACGCACGCATGATGTATCCGCCTCTGGTATTGGATACTCCGGGATTGAAGGGGTTGGAGATGGAGTTGTAGCCATAAAATTCGCTGTTTTCGGATGGGCAGAAGAAAACCATAGGGGACTTCATCAGGCCGGCGAGATAGAACTGTCCGAAGCATTCATTTTTGTCGATGGGATTGAGTTGGGTCATGTAGATCCAAATGGCCCAATCTTCAACGCCTTGGGTGCCGGAAGAGGGAGGGGCACCGAGAGAAATTTGATCTCTGCCTGCACCAGCGTATAGGTAATACATCTGCCCGATGCTGCGAAGGTTGCTTAGACAACTGGCGCGGTTGGCGGCTTCGCGGGCCTTATTGAGAGCAGGGAGGAGGATGGAGATGAGAAGGGCGATGATGCCGATGACGACTAAAAGCTCGACGAGAGTAAAACCGAAGCGGCGTGGGCGGGTGGATAACATTTGAAACTACTCCCAAGAGACATGGAATGAACGATCAGAGGGTATGCTGCCAATCAATTATTCGCAATATATTTTGGCGAGCTTAGGGAATGATATTTTCTTTGAATTGAGGGATTTATTGAGGGTGCTGAGGAGTAGAAGTGGTATAATTTTGTGTAACTAGCCGGAGGCAACTGATGAGGTTCGCAACTTGGTTTACTGCGGTGTTGGTGATGGGGTCGAGCGGGTGGTTGATGGGGCAGCAGAGGGCGGCGACTCGGCCGGCGCAGGGGGTAGTGGTTGAGGGAGGGAAGAGGGTGTTGGTGTTGCCGTTTGAATCGGTGAGCGGAGCGCCGGGGAGTTTTGACTGGATCGGAAGAGGGTTGCGCGAGAACCTGGTTTCGGATCTTGGCAGGATGAAAGTGTTGACGTTGGTACAAGGGGATGAAGCAGCGGTGGAGAATGCGAAAGCGGTGGAGGCTGGGAAGGCAGCGGGCGCGGACGTCGTCGTGAAGGGGAGTTTTCAGGTGGTGGATCAGGATTTGCGCATCAATGGGGAGATCGTGGACGTAGGAAGTGGAAAGGTGGTGGGGACGCTGAAGTCGACGGGGACAGTGCGGGATTTATTTGAGATGGAAGATGTGATTGCGACGCAGACGAGGCGGGTGTTGGTGCCGGTGGTATATCGGCCGGCGGATTTGCCGCTGGCGATTCCGGCTCCGGTGGTGCAGCAACCGCCGGTGCCGGCGATAGCGCCAGCGCCGGTGAGCACGTATGAGACGAATTACAACCGGTATGCGTATTATCCGAGTAACTATGGGTATGGGTATGGCGGGTATTATGGGGGGTATTGGCCGGGGGTGGTGACGGGGTATTCGGTGCGTGCGCCTATTGGGATAGGGGTGAATGGGAGTTTGGTGGCGTCGGGGATGATTATGGTGGGGGGTGGGGCGTCGTTGCCGCATGGGCAGTCGAGATAAGAGTCAGTGGTCCGTGGTCCGTGGTTGGCGAGAGGGCGATTGTTGGGTAGGGTGTGGGGATGAATCGAGAAGCGTTAGCGAAGCGGATTGCGGAGGTGTCGTTGTTGCGGGGGGAGTTTACGTTGAGGAGTGGGAGGAAGAGTAATTATTATTTGGATAAGTATCGGTTTGAGACTGAGCCGGATATTTTGAGGGCGCTTGGGGAGATGTTTGCGGAGCGGGTGACGAGCCGGGTGGATCGGATTGCGGGGGCGGAGCTGGGGGCGGTGCCACTGGCGACGGTGACGGCGATGGCGAGCGGGAAGCCTTGCGTTTTTGTGAGGAATCAGAAGAAGGAGTATGGGACGAGCAAGCAGGTGGAGGGGGTACTCAATGCGGGGGATGTGGTGATGATCGTGGAGGATGTTTTGACGACGGGGGGGCAGGTTTTGGAGGCGGCGAAGAGTCTGGAATCGCTGGGGGCGAAGGTGGATCGGATCGTGGCGGTGATCGATCGGATGGAAGGGGCGAGGGAGAATATTGAGGGGGCGGGGTATGTGTTTGAGGCGCTATTTACGACGAAAGATTTGGGCGTGGGATAGGCGGAAGAGATTTTAGCCACCGATGGGGCACCACTACTGTCCGGTTAAGCATTTTCCGCAATGTGGTTTGGGTGCGGTGTTTCCGGGTGAATATGCTTCTTGACGAGTTAAACGATTTGAATTGCCTTGGTCCATTTTCTCTCCTTTGGCCCGGCGGTTCTGCTCTCGGG
>DASRRR010000091.1:0-27298 GCA_035656825.1 Tepidisphaeraceae bacterium
CTCCTGGAGGTTGTTTGGCGGGGGGGATGTTGGGGATGCTGGTGGGGCGGTCGGCGACGTCGGGGGCGGGGCCGGCATCGATGTGGGCGGGGCTGAGGGATTTGATATAGGCGATGAGGTCGGAGAGTTGTTCTTCGGAGACTTGGCCGCGGTAACTGGGCATGGAGGGGGTGTATCCCTGGACGATTTTGGCGGGGGCGTTGAGGATGGATTCGCGGAGGTAATCAGAGTCGGCGGTGACGGTGGTGCCGTCTTGCAGGAGGACTTTGCGACCATAGAGGCCGGCGAGGGTGGGGGCGATTTGGCCGTGGCACTGGGCACAGCCGAAGGAGTGGAAGAGGGCCGCGCCGGAGACGGCGGGGGACTCGCCGACGGCAGTGCCGGCGAGCCAGGCGTTGTAGTCGCCGGGGGTCATGACATCGATCCAGCCGATCATTTGCGAGTGGTTGGTGCCGCAGTATTCCTGGCAGAAGAGGTGGTAGCGGCCGGTGCGGGTGGCGGTGAACCATTCGGTGGAGTAGGAGCCGGGGACGACGTCTTGTTTGATGCGGAAGTCGGGGATGCTGAAGCTGTGGATGACGTCTTCGGAGGACATAGTGAGTTTGACGAGGCGGTTGACGGGGATGTGGAGTTCGTCGATTTCGCGCTGGCCGCCGGGGTGCTGGAGTTTCCACATCCATTGCTTGCCGACGACGTTGATCTCCAGCGCGTTGGCGGCGGGGGCGGGGGAACGTTTCATGTCGATGTAGAGGATCGCGCCCCAGAAGAACATGACGAGCATGATGGCGAAGGTGGCGATGGTCCAGCCGATTTCGAGGGGGAGATTGGAAGGAGTTTTGGTGGGGATTTCGTCTTCGTTGCGGCGGCGATAGCGGATGACGAACCAGACGATCAGGACGAAGACCAGGAGGGTGATCAGGACACTGATGAACGTGAGGAACCAGAAGAGGGCGTCGACGCGGTCGCCGATGGGCGAGATGTGGTGGAAGGGATTGAAGTGGAAGGGTGAGGGCATGGGGTTCAGTGCGCTCCGGGGGTGAGTGGGGTGTGGCGGCGTTCGCGGAGGACGAGGAAGCCGATGGTGCCGAAGAGGGCGAGGAGGATGAGGACGCCGGAGGCGCGGATGGCGCGGTTGATGATCAGGCCGTACTTGCCGGTGTTGGGATCGTAGTGGAAACAGTAGAGAAAGACCTGCTCGGCGGGCGGGGCGATCTGGTCGGCGCGAGCGCCCGCCAGGGCCTGGATGATTTCATTGGGCGGGTAGTCTACGCCGAGGAAATAGCGGGTGATTTTGCCGGCGGGGGAGAGGATCATGACGGCGCTGGCGTGGGCGAAGACTTTGTACTGGTCGTCCCATTTGTAGCGGAACCCGGCGGCGGTGGTGAGGCGCTGAATGGAGTCGGCGGGGGCGGTGAGAAAGCGCCAGCCGGCGTCGGCGGTGGGGCGGCGGTAGGAGCGGAGGTAGCTTTGCTTTTTGGCGAGCGCGAGGTCGGGGGTTTCATTCGGGTCGAAGCTGATGGTGAGGATGTCGAAGTCTTTGCCGGCGGATTGGGAGATGGCGGTGAGGCTGCGGGCAAGTTGGTTGAGGGTGGTGGTGCAGAGGCCGGGGCATTTGTAGTAGACGAAGGTAAGGATGACGGGGCGGCCGGGGTGGAAGCAGTCGGAGAGGAGAATGGTGCTGCCTTGCTCGTCGCGGAGCGGGGTGTCGAGGGGGAGGGTCGTGCCGAGATGCTGGTCGATGCCGACGTTTTTGAGGATGGAGGGCTGGGCGCGGGTCCAGGCGGTGAAGGAGAGGAGGATCGCGAGGAAGAGAGTAGGCCGGTAAATCATTTGGCACCTCCTTGGGTTTGAAAACGTTTGGCGACCAGTTGGACGAGGGAGGCAGGAGGAGTGGCGCGGTGGGTGGCGGGATCGACGTGCCAGCCGAGGGAGAGGAAGACCTGGTCTTCGCTGTGGCGCATGGTTTCTAAATCTTCGGCGGCGGTGCGGTCGTGCTGCGGGGAAGGTTGGAGCGGGGGTGCAGCGGAGGGTGTGGAGGCGTAGCCGGTGATGGCGGAGAGGCGCTGATCGACCAGCGGGTGATGCGAATCGGCTTTGACGAGATACCAGAGGAAGGCGTACATGAAGGCGGCAAAGAGCGCCAGGCCGATGACGGCGGTGACGAACCAGCGGATGCGCGGGTTGCCGTGCTCATAGCCTCTTTTAAGGCTTTCAGGAGATGGATTGGGGCTGGACATAGGACAACGGTTCCATCGATACGCGATGCCCGAGAGGCATCAACGGGTGATGTTTGAGCAACCACATGAAGCAGGAGAACCAGACTCCGCCGACACCGATCGGGGCGATGAAATCGAGCCAACTGATGCCGAGCGGTTCTTGCGAAAGTGTGGAGGGTTCGATCATCCAGAGCAGGTTGACGGCGCGCATCACCAGCAGTCCGCCGGCGATCATCGCCAATGAGCGGATGTGGCGTTTGGACTGCTGGAAGAGCATGAGGACGAAGGGAACCGCGAAGTGGAAGAGGATGAGCGCGAGGCTGACCCACCACCAGCCGTGATGGGTGCGGTGGATGTACCAGATGATGTCTTCCTGGGTGTTGCCCATCCAGATGACCAGGAGCTGGGCGAAGGAGATGTAGGCCCAGAGGATGACGGCGGTGAGGAGGAGGTTGCCGACGTCGCGGAGGCGGCCGGATTCGATGATGCCGCTGAGGGGGGCATCTTTGGAGAGCATGGCGAGTACGACGATGAGGACGGCGATGCCGGTGACGGATTGGCCGACGAGGACGGCCAGGCCGAAGGTGCTGGAGTACCAGTTGACTTCGCGGGAGGCGATCCAGTCCATGGACGCTAGGGACATGGTGGCGAAGTAGACGACGAAGCCGACGGCGCTGAGGCGGCGCATGCGGATGGCGGAGGAGGCGCTGCCGGTGAGGTCGTGTTCGAGGGAGAGCTTATGGAGTCGCCAGGCCATGAAGATCCAGATCAGGAGATAGATGAAGGAGCGGAGGATGGTGAAGCCGGTGGTGAAGAGAGGGCGGCGGTGTTGCAGGAGGGCGTTGTGAGCCATTAGATCGGGCACGGCCCAGGGGAAGATGTGGCGAGCGCCCAGCGCGATGGGGATGAAGAGGAGGGTCAGCAGAGGGAGGGTCATGGCGGCGGCTTCGGCGGGTCGGCGGACGAGCCAGCCCCAGGCGCCGCCGGTGAGGTGGTGGAGCATGACGACGGACATTGCGCCGAGCGCGGCGGCGAGACAGAGGAGCCAGGACCAGAGATAGGCGCGGAAAAATGCGTCGGGGTTGGTGAAGTAGCCGACGGCGCTGAAGAGCAGGCCGGCAACGCCGATGAGCAGCGCCGTGCGGCCAGCGCGATCAATGCGAATGTAGGCGGAGTCGACAGAATTCATCCGCCCCCCCCTGCTGCGCCGGGCGTTTTGCGATCACCGCCGGCGATGAGGGCTTGGCGGTCGATTGCGGGGAGGGAGGAGCCGACGGCATCAGGGGCCATTTGCAGGGCGCGGATGTAGGCGACGATTTCCCAGCGCTCGTGCGGGGGGACGCGCTCGGCGTAGCTGAACATGGCGCCGTAGCCGTGCGCGATGACATTGTAGAGATGGGAATCGGGGGCGGTGCGCAGGCGGTCGATGTGGAAAGAGGGTGGGCGGGTGAAGCCGCGCTGGACGATCATGCCTTGCCCGTTGCCGAGCCGGCCGTGGCAGACGGCGCAATAGGTTTCGAACTGTTGTTGGCCTTGGGCGAGGACGTCGGAGGTAATGGGGAAGGGGGCGGAGGCATTGGCGGGGGCGAGTTCGGTGGAGTCGGAGATGTGGAGGGCGTAGGGATAACCGGGCACGTCGGCGTCATCGCGCGGGACGACGCCGGCGACCATCGGGCGGGCGCTTTTGCCGTCGGCGAAGAATTCGCTGGATTGGCCGGGGAGGTATTTGTCCTGCTTGCCCATGTCGGAATGGGGGCGCTCGCAGCCGGCGGTGAGGATGAGCAGGAGGATGGCCGCTTGTCGCAGGGTCATCGCGGCACCTCCAGAACGGCCAGGGGGTGAAGCGATTTCAATAAATCGGCGGTTTTTTCCCGGCTGAATTGGGGATCGGTGGATTTGATGCAGAGGAAGAAGCGATCGCGGCTGGCGCGTTCAAAGGCGGGGAGTTGGAACATGGCGTGGAAGGGTTGAGGCAGGCGATTGAGGACGATCATCGCGGTGACGCCGGTGAGGGCGGCGAAGAGGATGCCCATTTCGAAGGTGATGGGGATAAAGGCGGGCCAGCTATTCATGGGTTTGCCGCCGATGTCCCAGGGGAGGTGGACGACGTTGGCGAACCATTGCATGAAGAATCCGCCGGCCGCGCCAAAGATTCCGCCGGCGAGGAAGAATGCGGGAATCCAGGTGCGTTCGAAGCCGAAGATTTCCGCCAGACCGCCGACGGGGAAGGGTGTGTAGGTGCGGGCTTCGCGATAGCCGTAGCGGCGGACGACGCGGGCAGCTTCGAGGATCGCCTCGGGGGTATCGAACTCGGCGGCCATGCCATAGAGGGTTTCAGATGACATTGGCAGGCTCCATTTTAGAGGGGGGGACGGAGCCGCCGGCGGTTTCGTGGACGAGTTCGCGGACTTCGGCGATGGAGATGGCGGGGAGCAGGCGGGCGAAGAGGAAGAACATGCAGAAGAAGAGTCCGAGCGTGCCGATGAAGGTCGCCCAGTCCCAGAAGGTCGGATAGTACATGCCCCAACTGCTCGGAAGGAAATCGCGCTGCAGGCTGGTGATGATGATCATGAAGCGTTCGAGCCACATGCCGACGTTGATGACCAGCGAGAGGATGAAGACGATGATGACGTTCTGGCGAACACGGCGGGACCAGAGAATCTGCGGGGCGACGATGTTGCAGAAGATGAGGGACCAGTAGGCGGGGGCGTATGGGCCAATGAAGCGGTTCATGGTCATATAGGATTCGTAGACGCTGCCGCTATACCAGCCGGTGTAGACTTCGGCGGCGTAGCCGTAGGCGACGAGCAGTTCGGTGACGAGCATGAGTTTGCAGCAGTTGTCGATGTGGCGGATGGTGATGAGATTTTTGAAGCCGAAGAGGGAGCGCATGGGGATCGCGAGCGTGAGGACCATCGCAAAGCCGCTGAAGATGGCGCCGGCGACGAAGTAGGGAGGGAAGATGGTGCTGTGCCAGCCGGGGAGTTGCGCTTCGGAGAAATCCATGCCGACGATGCTGTGGACGCTGACGACCAGCGGCGCGGCCAGGCCGGCGAGGAGGAGGTATGCGGTTTGGTAGCGGAGCCAGTGGCGGCTGTCGCCGCGCCAGCCCATCGCCATCATGCCGTAAATGGTCCAGGTGAAGCGATTGCGCGAGCGGTCGCGCATGGTGGCGAGGTCGGGGATGAGACCGACGTACCAGAAGATCAGCGAGACCAGGCCGTAGGTGCTGACGGCGAAGACGTCCCAGACGAGGGCGCTGCGGAACTGCGGCCAGAGGGCCATGGTGTTGGGATAAGGTGCGAGCCAGTAGAAGAATTTGATGCGGCCGAGATGCATCAAAGGAAACATGCCGGCGCAGGCGACGGCGAAGAGGGTCATGGCTTCGGCGAAGCGGTTGATGCTGGTGCGCCAGTTTTGGCGCATGAGCAGGAGCATGGCGCTGATGAAGGTGCCGGCGTGGCCGATGCCGATCCACCAGACGAAATTGGTGATGGCGAAGCCCCAGGCGACGGGGATGTCGATCCCCCAGATGCCGACGCCGCGGAGGAGGAGGTAGGCGATTGCGCCGGTGAGGACCATGACGACGACGAAGGTGATGCCGAAGGCCATGATCCAGAGCCAGGTGAGGGGGCGCTGGACGATGCCGCCGATCTGGTCGGTGACGGAGGCGTAAGTTGCGCCGGGCATGAGGACGGGGATGACTTGCGTCATGTCCTGGCCGGAGGAGATGGTGACGGGGGATTCGGCGGTTGCGGTCAAGCGGCCCCCCCTTTGGCGGGTTCGATGGAGGGGTTGGGGTTGGTCAATCGCGCCAGGTAGGTGGTGCGGGGGCGGGTGGAGAGTTCGCGGAGAAGGCCGTAATCCAGCGGCTCATCCTTGAGTTTGGCGACGCGCGTCTTTTCGCCGCCGACGGGGATGATGCTGCCAAATTCGATGGCTCGGGTGGGACAGGCCTGCTGGCAGGCGGTTTGGAGGCGCTCGATGAGATTGAATTCGGCTTGCTGGGCGCCGGAGTTTTCCACCAGCATTTTCTCGGCTTCGATGCGCGTGCGCTGGATGCGCTGGATGCAGTAGCTGCACTTTTCCATGACGCCATTGGTGCGGACGGTGACGTCGGGGTTGCGCTGGAGTTTGCGCTGTTCGGTGGTTTCGGCGTCGGCGTAGGCGAGGAAGTTGAAACGCCGTACTTTGTACGGGCAGTTGTTCGAGCAATAGCGCGTGCCGACGCAGCGGTTGTAGGTCATTTGGTTGAGACCTTCGACGCTGTGGGTGGTGGCGCCGACGGGGCAGACGTATTCGCACGGGGCGTTTTCGCAGTGCATGCAGGGGACGGGCTGGTGGTAGATTTTGGGGTCGTCGAGGGAGCCGCCGAAATAGTCATCGATGCGAATCCAGTGCATTTCGCGCTGGCGGGAGATTTCTTCTTTGCCGACGACGGGGATGTTGTTTTCCGCCTGGCAGGCGACGACGCAGGCGTTGCAGCCGATGCAGGAGGTCAGGTCGATGGACATGCCCCATTGATAACCTTTGGAATAATCCCAGCCGCCATGTTCAGGGCCGGGGTAGAGGCTCAGGAGCGGCTTTTTCTCGGATTCGCCGCCGAGCTCTTTGATGATGTTGGTGTTGGCTTTGAATTGTTCGAGCGTGGCGACGCGGACGAGTTTGCGGTTGGCGGTCTCCCGCGCCCATTCGGGTGTTTGTTCGGTGGCAATGGCGTCCGGCTTGAGACTTTCCTTGTTGGTAAACGTCCCCATCGCGTGATGCGAGCGGGTCATCACCAGCCGATGCGTACGCTTGGTTTTGATGACCTGCACGCCGCCGGCGAACCAGCGCTCGCCGGCGGTGCGGATCGCGTAGGCGTCGAACCCGACCCCGATGGTCTGATCGCCATGGACAGTTCCGATGTGCCCGGCACGCAGGCGGCCGTATCCGAGGGAGACGGAAATCACGCCATCGGGAACGCCGGGCGTCACCAGCACCGGTGCGTTGATGGAACGCTTATTCAGCATCAATCGGACGACATCGCCATCGACGACGTTCAACTTTTCCGCCGTCGCCGGGCTGATCATGGCGGCGTTGTCCCAGGTCAATTTCGTGAATGGACGCGGCAATTCCTGTAGCCACGGATTATTGGAGAAACACCCATCCCACACGCTGTAATCAGGCCTGAATACAACTTCCCATTCACCGGCTGACTTTTCACTGGCGCTGGCGACTACTTTTGGCGAGCCGAGATCCTGCAAAGGCAACGCCGTTCCGGCGATCACGCCAGATTTGAGAGCGGTGGACCATTGCCGTTCAAAGTCGGCGTTTTTCCATTGGGAGACCCAGTAGCCGCGCAGCACTTCATACGCCGATCGTTCGGGCCGGCCGAGCAGGACTTCCAAGACTTCACTGGCCGATTTCCCGCCATAGAGCGGGGCGATCAAGGGCTGCAAGATCGACGCGGTGCCGTCAAAAGCGCGAATATCTCCCCAGGATTCCAGGTAATGGGATTGATGCAGGTGCCACTGGCAGAGATAGGCGGTTTCATCGTCATACAGGCCGAGATGAGCGGTTAGATTGGCAAAGGTTCCATCGGCCGATCGCATTTTCGACATTCGCAATAGCTCGGCGGCGAAGGGGATATCCGCCGGTGATGTATACGCCGGGTTCGTGCCGAAAATCAGCAGCGTGTCGATTTTTCCCGAGCGCATCTCATCCACCAGCACGTCCAACGAATCGGATTGGCCGAGGACTGGCTCGGTGAAATGAACCGTATGTCCGAGATTGCCGAGTAAATGATTGATGGCGTGTCCGAGGGCGTGGACTTCCGCCGGCTGGGACTCGCCGACCATCACAAGGCAAGCGCCGCGATTGGCGGCGAGATCGGCGGCGGCGGCGTTGATCCATTTTTCCCGGCCTGCGGGCATTTCCGTATTTACTCCGGACACTCCGCAAGCGGCGGCCAAGGCGCGGGCCAGAATCGCGATTTCGCTGGGACGAATCGCGAGTCGATGATCCGCGGTCGACCCTGTGATCGTCAAAGTTCCTTCGGCGACATAGAGCCGATTCATTTCCTGACGATCGCGACGAACCCGGCGGCCATCCATGAATTGCCGGGAATAACGCAGGCTGGCCGATTCGTCAAAAAGGAAATCTGAATCCAGCGACACGACCACTCGCGCCGCGGATAAGTCATATTGCGCCGCGAAAGACTTCCCATACGCCGCCACCATGCCAGCGGTGGTATTCTCGCGTCCGATTGGGTCCCAGTGATGCCGGCGCAGGCGGGGGAATTGTCGTTGCAGTTCATCCAGTTGCGCCAGGACCGTGGGAGAGGTCGTCGGCTCCAACAGCAATCGCACCCCTTCGCCGCCGGTCTGACGTTTGGATTCGAGTCGGGGGCGCACGGTTTCCCAGAACGCGGCCCAGGTGGAAATCTCACCGCCGCGCGTCACCGCCTGGGAGCGGTCGGGGTCGTATAACCCGAGGATAGAGGCCTGCATGAACGAATCGGTTCCGCCCAGGCTGGCGGGATGGTCCGGGTTTCCTTCGATCTTGATGGGCCGACCTTCCTGACTGCAAACCAGAACCCCTCGGCCGAATCCTCCCATCGGCATCGCCGTTGCGAAAAACATCGGCTTGCCGGCCACGAGCATTTCCGGCGCATCCACATAAGGGACAATTTTTTCATCGCGCGGCTTGTCGCTACACCCGCTCATTGTCCCCGCGCCAGCGAGCATCAGTGACGCCCCCATCAACTGTAAAAAACGCCGGCGACTCTGATCGCCGGAATTGATCCATCCGTCGACGCCGCCGGGGAATTCCCGTTCCAGGGATTTGCGGAATTCGGGCGTGTCGCACAGCTCTTCCATGCTGCGCCAGAGCGCCTGGCCGCGCTGGTTCGATAGCCGTGATCGGACTTCCGACAGATTCACCGCGACATGCTCCTTACCGATGACAGGTGTAACAATCGGTCAGCGCCTGTGCCGACCGGACGTGATAGCGCTCCGCCAGTTCGCGGCCGACTTTTAACTGGTCCGGCGGCGACTGATAATGCAAATTAAACACTTCCTCCCGAGGCCTCAGATATTCCTCAGGATGGCGATGACATTCCAAACACCAACTCATCTCCAATGACTTCGCCTGGAACATCAGCGGCATTTCATCGACCTGCCCGTGACAGGTCGCGCAGCCGACTCCTTTGGCGACGTGGATCGAATGATCGAAATAGACATATTCAGGCAGGTTATGCACACGCTGCCATTGCAAGGGAACGCCCGTCCGCCAGCTATCGCGCACGGGCTGCAGCATCGCCGCGTTCGTCCAGATCTGCGAGTGACACGTCATGCACGTCTTGGTCGGCGGCAGTCCCGCAAACGACGAGTCGGTCACGCTCGTATGGCAATATCTGCAATCAATCCCCAACTCACCGACATGATGCTTATGGCTGAATGGGACCGGCTGCTCCATTGTGATGTCCTGACTCGTGACGTAGGAAGTCGTCTGAACATGCCACGCAACTCCCCCCGCGGTCGCTGCAAGAATCGGGATCGCCAGCAGGCTCGCCCGCGCGATCACATTCATGCGCCGATGAAACAGCCGTGGCATAGAAATGCCGTCTTAACACGATTGGCGCATCTGCGAACCGTCAAAAATTTAAATCTTTTTCACTGACGCCATTTCCGCCCGCGGTCCCGCCGCTTAATCAGCCCTTCATGCTCGGGCCAGCGCCGCCGGTCGCACGAATGCCAGCACACTGGAAAGCTGTGGCGCCAGCACTTCTGCGATCACCCCGTGCCCGGCCTCATTGGGATGTGCCCCGTCGTCGCAGTACATTTCCTCTCCGCCGTTGAGCGCCGCAGCATACCACGCCCCTGTCGCGCCGGTCCGGGTCGCAACGTCACTGGCGACCGCCGTATACGTCCCCACGCGGCGGCGCCATTCCATCGCGCCGCCTTTGCGTTCGATCATCGGCCAAATTTCGCGCTTCGCCAGAGTTCCAACATACTGTGCCCGCCGTTGCATGCTCGCCCCGGGGAAATCGCTGACCACCGGCACCGCCCCCGCGAGCCGGATCATGTGGATCATCTTCTCCAGATTCTCCCGATACCGCTCCATGCTGATCTTGTGCTGAATGATCGCGCCGTCACTGAGCACGAATCGTTTCCAATTCAGTTCCGCGTCATTCCCACCGAGCATCAGCAGTACCACATCCGGCACGTGCCTTTTCAGCATCCCCGGCAATTCTGCCGCCCCCTCCGTGGTCGTCCGATGCACCCCGCCCTCAGCCATGATCTTCACATCCGGCAATAGCTGTCCCAACCGGTCGACATAGGTCGGCGTCAAATACCGAACCACCTCTTGCCCGAGCGTCTCGGCCGCGCCGAGCGTGATGCTGTCTCCAATAATCAAAAGCACCGGCGATCTCACTTGACCACCCCCGCTTCCACCAATTCCGAGACAGGCAATATATCGCTGACAGCATGATGCCGGCCATCCACCACCCGCTTGAGCTTCCGCGCCACGCGCAACGTCCCCGGCGGATGCACGATGATCCGCATGTCAAAAATCCCCAGCGCCAGGTTCTTCATCATGTCCGGATATCGCGATGTCGCACTCCGACGAATCTCGGCCTCGATCTCTTCGGCATCCATTCGCGTCGATTCAATATTGATCTCCATCACCTCGCGAATCCCCTCCAGTTTGAACACCACCTGCCAGTCGTGCGTCAGCCCCGCGACATCGCTCAGAATGTTCTCAAACAATTTCGGATACAAATTTCCCCCACTCGCAACCACGACTTCATCCCGCCGCCCGCGCAATCGCGCGATTCGACCTGCCCGCAGCCCGCAGGCGCAGCGATCGGGAATCATCTTTGTCACATCGCGCGTGCGATAGCGAATCAGCGGCATCACTTCGCGCCGCAGCGTGGTCAGGATTAGTTCCCCATATCCTTCTTCATCCGCCTCCACGATCTCCGGCAGAAAATTCAGATCATCAATGTGATACCCGCCCGCCTGATCGCAGGGTTGAAAGCCGAACCCGCTCCCCTGCTCGACGCTGCCGTAGCACATTTTGACCTTGGCCCCCTGCCAGACGTCTTTCATCCAGGCGATCGCGTCGGCGGGCATTTCTTCGGCGCCGCCGATGAGCATTTTCAGAGGAAATCGGCCGTTCTTCTCCGCCAGTTCGGTCAGGCGGATCAGCCAGGTCGGTTCGCCCATGACGATCGTAAATTTGTACTGTTCCATGCGGCGATAGACTTCGCTGGGATCGACTTTCCCGAAGTTCTGCACGAAACATTTCTGCGCTGCCAGGCCGTAATAACAAAGCAGGCCGGGAATCCAGATCGAGAAATCAAAACAGTTCGCCACGCGATCCGCCGGGAGAATCCCCATCATGGAAAAACCGGCGGCGGTCATGCGCCCCATGTCTTCGAGTTCGCTGGTGCCATAATAGACGCGCTTGTTTTTGCCACTGGTGCCAGAGGATTCAAAGACGATCGACGGCGGTTTGCACAAAAATTCCTCGGCATGCGCCACGATATCTTCGGGAGTCGTATAAAAATCCTTGAGATCCGCCGGGTCACGCACGCGCTGCGGATCAATCCCCGCCTCGGCGAATCGCCTCTTGTAAAACGCCGAGTGCGTCCCCGCCCAGCGCACGGTCTGACGAAAATATCCAAGAGAGATGGAACGCAGGACCGCCGCCGGCGTCTTTTCATATAGCCACAACCGGGTTTCCGGCGACGACCAGCGAATGAACTTATCAACAGCAGAAGTGAACATGCCCGGGTCTTCCTGAAACCAGCGTTACGCGACCGACCGCATCGCCGCGTCGATCGCCGCGATCGTGATTCTTACATCATCGGCATCATGCGCCGCCGACACAAACCAGCAGGCCAGCCCGGAACTGTTCACATGCAATCCGCTCCGCAAAAGTGCCGTTTGAAACGCCGCATAGCGCTTGGTATTCGCCGGCAGAACTTCGCGGTAATGCCGCGGCGATTTGGTCAAACCAAAGATCACCTGGAACATCGTGCCGAGCCCCTGTACGACGCAAGGCACGCCGCAATCCGCCGCCGACCGGCGAATCCCGTCGATAATCGCCTCGCCGACGTTATTCATGCGCGCCCGCACGTCATTATCCGCCAGTACGCGCAAAGTATGCAGCGCCGCCGCCGCACAGAGCGGGTTGCCGTTATACGTTCCGCCATGTTTAACTGTATTGGCCGCGACGGCATCCATGATGCGCCGAGTGCCGCCAAACGCGCTGATCGGCAAACCACCGCCGAGCGCCTTGCTGAAAACACTCAAGTCCGGCGCAACGCCAAATAACTCCTGCGCTCCCCCGGTCGCCACGCGGAATCCGGTGACGATTTCGTCATAAATCAGCACAATCCCGCGGCGAGTGCATTCCTCCCGCAACAATTCCAGATACCCCGGCTCAGGCATTACGCAGGCATTGTTTGCCACGATCGGCTCGGCCACGACGGCCGCCAATTCCCCTTCATGCCGATCCAGAATCGCCCGCAAAATCGCCGGTTCATTCCACGGGCAGATGATGACATCTCCCACGACTCCCGCCGGCGTGCCGCGCGAATGCGCCTGGCTATTGGGCGCTTCAAACGCCCCCGCCTCGGCCAGCGCCGGGCGATTGCTCACCGCCAGCACATCGACCCATCCGTGGTAATGCCCTTCAAATTTCAAAATCTTCGACTTCCCCGTATGCCCGCGCGCCGCGCGAATCGCCCCGCACATCGCCTCGCTCCCCGAATTGGCAAACCGCACCAGTTCCAGCGAAGGAACCATCCCGCACAATTGTTCCGCCAGTTCCACTTCGACGATATTGCACGTTCCAAACATCGTCCCCGAATCGAGCTGTGCCGAAGCCGCCACTGCCAACCCCGCATCACCATGCCCGAGGATGATGCTGCCGTAGCTCAGCAGATAATCGAGATATTCATTGCCATCGACGTCCCAGATGCGCGAGCCCGCGCCGCGTTCGATATAGATCGGGTGCGGCAGCGCCCCCGCCGTCGTCGCGCGGGCCGAACTGCTGATCCCCCCTGCCAGCACGCGCTTGGCGCGCTCAAACCACTGCCGCGACCCTTCGGCCCCGGCGGTTTTTTGCGTCTCGGCACTCGATGCCATTGTCCTGTGCATTAACGATTGTCCTTTGTATTCGACCAACCTGCTGCAAACTCGGCAAACATCCTCGCCGAAGTCGCCACTTCTGCAAACCCGATCCGCTCATCCACCGCATGCGCATACGCCAGCGTCCCGGGTCCCCAGACCAGCGTCGGCGTTCCCAACACCTCCGCCCGCGTCCCCGCCTCGCATCCTGAATTAAACCCCGACCAACCCGTCCATCCGTTGCCAAATGCAGACTGTGCTGCTTTACAAAATGCACTTTCCTGCGACAGCCGATGCCCCTGATATTCTTCGCCGAACTGCACATCCACCGCTTCCCCGACTTCCTCCCGCAGTTCGCGAACGAAGCGATCTTTGCACGCCTGCATGTCATCGCCCGGCAGCAATTCCAGATACCCCCCGCACCCGCAGCGATCACACACCATCCCCTGCCACTGCCCGCCATGCACCATATCCACGGTCATCGGTCGGGCGATCGGATAGGCCGCGAACAATTCATCGGCTCCTCGCTCATTCCACCGCGCCTCCATCCGATCAATCGCCGCCAGCACCTCGCGCATGGCGCGAATCGCATCCTTCCCCAGCCACTTCACCGTGCCATGCACCGCCTGCCCGCGCACCACGATCTCGAATCGGCATCCCCCGCGCGATGCACACCTGGGCATATTCTCCGTCGGCTCCAGCACCACCACCCCATCCGTCCGATACCCTCGGGCAATGCTCGTCAGCGTCCCCAGCCCCACGCAATCCTCCTCCCCCGGCACCAGTTCCAACATCACATCCCCCGCCAACCCCGCGGGATATTTTTCCTTCAGCAGCACCATCCCCCACAACGCCGCCACCAGCGGCCCCTTCACATCACACGCCCCGCGCCCATAAATCTCCCCGCCCATCTCACCCCCTGACCAAGGTCCCATGGTCCATCGCTCCGATTCCGGCGCCCCCACCACATCCGAATGCGCATTAAACATCAAACTCCGTCCCCCGCCATTCCCCGGCAGCTTCAGCACGAGCGTCGGCCTCCCCGCCAGCGGCAAATGCCGCGCCGGCAGCTTCGCCACGCGCGTCACATCCGCCTCCTCGGCATACCAAAGATCCGTCTCAAGGCCCTCATCCCCCGCCCACTCCGCCACGCTCTGCACAAATGCCCGCTCCGACCCGCTGATGCTGGGGATCGCTATCCACTCCTGTAGCAGACGCTTCATCTCCACGGCTCGATCGAGCTGCGCGATCATCGCGCCCCCTTCGCCAGATCTACACATCCCGCCCACGCCTCCTGCATGTAGCGCTGCACATCCGCCAGCGTGCTGTACCTGACAAACGGAACTCCTTCCGCCGTCAACAAGTCGGCCAGCACCTTTTTCGCAAAGACAAAATCCGCCTTGCGCGCCGCGCACAGATCACTGCGGCCATCCCCGATATAAATCGTCTTCTCTCCGATCCGGCGCAGCGCATCGGATGAATCGCATTTGCAATGCCCCGCCCCGGATCGGCACGCCTCGCTGGCGTAGGGAAATTCCAGTGCGAGCCCCTTCCCGTGGCGCGTCGCTTTATTGCACCGCACCCCGACCTTCTCCCCGATCCCATGCCGGGCCAAAACGCGCCCGATTAAAATATCCAAGCCATCGCTCAAAATCGTCGCCGGCACAGCTTGCTTGGCGAGAAAATCGAGCAGGCCGATTGCCCCTTCATCCAATTTCACCCGGTCGACAAACTGCTCCAGCTCATCATCATCAATCCGCACCAGCCCGACTTGAATTTCCAGACACCGGCGCGACCCGATGATCCCCTCCTGCCATTGCCGCTCAGCGACCTCCCACGACCGGTCCGCGGCATACCCGCGGATCAGCTCGTCTAATACGTCGCGCGCAGAGAGCGTTCCATCAAAGTCGATATACACCCGGGACAGATGTAACGGCGGAAGCTCATATGCGGGGATCATCAAATACGCACTTCCCGGATGCTCTCATATAGCCTTATCCGGGCCTTAGATAGGTCGCATCCCCACTTGCAACGGGCTCTCACTCTAATCAAGCAAAATGATTCGTTCATTAAATAAAGATGACGAACCCGTAATCTTTATTTTATCGCACTGCAATACAGCCACAGCAGCCTACCGCAGACAGCCATTTATAGCAACCCGGCTTGGTACGTTGTGGCCGCTGCGATTGTTTGAAATCCGAATTGAGAAAGGAGTCGATTTCCCGCCGTGTTCGCTGGATCAACGACCGCAAAAACATGCTTAAATAGTGACCGGGCACACATCTCCAGCGCCCGTGAAAGAAGTGCCCGTCCGATCCCTCGCCTGCGCCATTGCTGCGCGACATAAACCCATTCGATCCGCCCGATTTCGCCAACCGTCACTACGGACGCCCGCCCGATCGCTTGGCCATCGCGCAGCAGCAGCACCCCTTCACATTGCGGATCATCCAGCCGCCGAATATCCGCCTCCACCCGCTCGGCCCAACCTTCCCCGTCCCCCGCTGCCTGCTCGGCCAGTTCCCGCGCATGCCGATAGCTTGCCCGCGCCGGAATAATGGTCATCCCCGCCATCTGCACTTCCGGCATCCGCCCTTCCCGCAGATACATCACCTCGCGCTCTCGCCCCACCCACCGGCGCCCGATCAGAATTTCCACCAGCGGCCTCACGCGCTCCTCCTCCGCTGCTGGATTCATCACCCAATACGCGCACCGCGTCCCCCGCGCCGCAAAATATTTTTCCACTTCGCCTACCGCCTCTTCCGCCGATACCCCCATCGGCAGCGCCGCCTGCCGCACATGATTCGCATCGGCGACGCTCGCCAGTTCCACATTCGCAAACGCCGCCCCCGCCGATAGCCACTCTTCATCCCCCAACTGCTGCGCCAGATGAAACTCCGTCTTATCAAATAGCCGCAGCAATTCTGCCGACGAAGCATCCCCGCGCGTTGGTAAAATCGGTAGCCCCACTACTCCACCGCCTCGCGGCTATTCAGCAAAAACGTCGCCGGCCCTTCATTCACCAGCGACACCCGCATCTCCGCCCCGAACCGCCCCGTCTCCACCTTGACCCCCAGCGCTTTCACCATCCCCACAAACTCCTCAAACATCCCCTGCGCCACCCCCGGCTCCTCCGCCCCCGACAATGACGGCCTCCTCCCCTGCCGCGCATCCGCCGCCAACGTAAACTGACTCACCAGCAGCACACTCCCCTGCACCTGCGTCACATCCAGATCAAAATACTTCTCTCCATTGCGAAAAATCCGCATCCCCACGAGTTTCCGCGCCACCCATTCCAAATGCTCCCGCCTATCCCCCCGCTGCACCGCCGCCAACACCATCAAACCCAGCCCGATCTCCCCGACCACTTCTCCCGCGACGACCACCTTCGCTTCGCTCACACGCTGGATGACTGCAATCATGCTTTCCCTTTTTCTACCCATGTGCCCAACGTGATTTTTTCTGTCACTTCGTTGACTCTCACCAACGCTGCGTCACCGGTATTCAATCTTTCGCTTTTGACGAACACGGGAAAATATCGTTCGCATCTCCCGTGCTTCATGTCGGGTTCCCTCATCTCCACTTCCGCTTCTGACGAATGCTCAACGAGAATCTCCATCACTTCGCCAATGAATTGCTTGCGATAGGCGTAGCTATTTTTCTCGGCCATCTCCACCAATGCTTTGATGCGGCGATTCGCCACCTCCGGCCTTACAAACTCCTTCGTCCACCGCGCCGCCGCCGTCCCCGGCCGCGCCGAATACGAAAACGCATGCACATGAATAAACCCCGCCTCGCGAACCACCTCCGCTGTCCGCTGAAATTCGTCCTCACTCTCCCCGGGAAATCCGACAATGATATCCGTCGTCAGCGCCGGCCGATCAAACGCCGCGCGCACCCGCTGCACCATCGTCAAATAATCCCCGCGCCCATACTGCCGGTTCATCCGCCTGAGCAACTCATCCGACCCGCTCTGCAGCGGCAAATGAAAATGCGGCACCACCTGCTTCAGCCCGCGCATCGTCTCAATCAACTCCTCGGTCAAATCCCCCGGCTCCAAACTCGACACCCGCACCCGCTTCAATCCCTCCACCCGCTCACACAACGCGACCAATAGCGCCGCCAGCGGCTTCGCCGTCCCAAACTCCTGCCGACGTCGCAATGCCGTCGCCTGACCGTATGCACCGATGAAAATTCCCGTCAGCACAATCTCCCCATGCCCCGCCGCCACCAGCCGGCGCGCCTCCTCCACCGCCTCGTCCAACGGTTTGCTCCAAACCCGCGGCCTGAGCTGCGGAATGATGCAATACGTGCAATGTGCATCACACCCATCCTGAATCTTCAAAAACGCCCGCTGATGCCCCCCCTGCCTTTCTCCCAACAATGGCAGCGAAGTCATCCCCGAACCAAAAATTCTCCCCTTTTTTTCCTTGACCCTGATCCCGACAATTGCTTCATTATTAGATAGAGCATCCGCACCGTCGGGATTTGCACCAGGTAAATCATTCCATCCATTGTCCCCCGATGATGCACGACGCTCCGGGCCGATCCAACCGGCCAGCAGTCGATCCAGTTCCGCCGCCACATTCTGATCGTGGCCCAGAACCGCATCGACCCCCGGGATCGCTGTCGCCGCCGGCGTGTCGCTGGTCGCCCAGCACCCCGTTACCACCACCCGAGGCCGCTGCGCCTCGTCCCTTTCCCCCACGACATCGTCGACGACCGACGCCAAATCAGCCTGCGCCGTCTGCAACACCGGCAGCCTCGTGGCGCGCCGCACAGACTGCCGGCTCTTGGCCGCCGCCTCCGTCGTCACACTACACGTATGCACCACCCGTACATCCGCTCCATCCCGCGTCCCGACCTGCTCCAGCCCCCAGCGGCGCAGCACGCCCGCCATCTGCTCCGACTCATAATGATTGACCCGGCACCCCAGCGTCTGAATGGAAAACGTCCGCAGCGACATCCCCATACCTCACCCGATTCCACAGACCCGTGCAAGGGATTTCCGCACCCGCCATGACGAAATGGACCGGGCTGGCTTGCGTCTGATAAATTGGCATGCTGTAGTATCAGCATCAAATTATTGAACATTAGTGCCGTAGAGGTTACACCTTAGAACTCTTGCAGCACGGGAGCATGCGGGCTTACCCTTTGGCCCGCCTCCCCTTAACGCAACTATTGTCCGTCACGACGAGGAGTCCGCATGGCCAGCTCCGCCTGGGGTATCGATATCGGCAACCGCGCTCTCAAAGCAATCAAGCTCGTCCGCACCGGCGAGGGCTTAAAAGTCGATGAATTCGAAATCATCGAACACGAAACCGTCCTCTCCAATTCCGGCGACAACCGCGAAGCCCTCATCCAGGCCGCCATTACCAACTTCACCCAGCGCCACCAGACCAAGGGCATCCCCGTCTCCATCAGCGTCTCCGGCCAGCAATCCTTCGCCCGCTTCATCAAACTGCCGCCCGTCGAAGAAAAGAAAATTCCCGAAATCGTCCGCTTCGAAGCGATCCAGCAAATCCCCTTCCCTCTCGACGACGTCGAATGGTCTTTCCAGCTCTTCCGCGACCCGGCCAATCCCGAAGTCGAAGTCGGCATCTTCGCGATGCGCCGCGAGCTGGTGAACTCCATCATCAAAAACTTCACCGACCACGACCTCAACGTCCAGGTCGTGCAGATGTCCCCGCTGGCCGTCTACAACGCCATGTACGCCGACCAGCGCCTGGCCGGCACGACCATGATCATCGACATGGGCGCCGAAAACACCGACCTCATCATCGCCGACGGCGAAACCGTCTGGCTCCGCTCCATCCCGATCGGCGGCAACAACTTCACCGAAACTCTCGTCAAAGCCTTCAAGATCAACTTCGCCAAAGCCGAAGACCTCAAACGCAACGCCTCGGCCAGCAAGTACGCCCGCCAGATTTTCCAGGCCATGCGTCCCGTCTTCGCCGACCTGGTCGCCGAGATCCAACGCTCCATCGGCTTCTACGCCAGCGTCCACCGCGAATCGCGCATCCAGAAAATCATCGCGCTCGGGGGCACCTTCCGTCTCCCGGGTCTGCAAAAATATCTCCAGCAAAATCTCCAGCTCGAAGTCGACCGCATCGACGCCCTCTCTGCCGGCGCGCCATCCGATCCCAAGCTCGCCGCGGCATTCAATGAAAACCTCCTGTCGATGGTCGGCGCGTACGGCCTGGCGATCCAAGCCCTCGGCGGCGCAAAAATCGAATCCTCACTCCTCCCCCAGGCCATTCAACGCGCCAAAGCCTGGCGCGAAAAAACCAAATGGTTCGCCGCCGCCGCCGCCCTCTTCTGTGTCGGCACCGGCATCGCTTACGGTTCGCTCTGGCTCCGCGATACCCAGTCCAAGAGCGAAGCCGCCGTCAACGATCAGCAATACATCAACGGCGTCAAATCCAAAGCCACCGCCCTCGATTCCCAATGGTCCGAAATCGAACAGTTCGGTTCCGCCGAGCGGCAGAACATCACCAACATCACCGGCCTTCTCGACTACCACACCCTCTGGCCGCACCTCCTGGTCGATATCTATAACTCCGTCCCGACTCCTCAGCCTGAGCTCCTCTCCAATAATCCCGACATCATCAAAAAAATCCCCCGCGACCAGCGCAAGCAAATCCTCCTCGACTCCATCACCACCACGCGCTATGTCTCCGACCTCAACCCGATCCTGGCCGATCCGGACTTCTCCAAGTACGGTGCTGACAACGCCGCCATGCCGGCTCCCGCGGTCGCCGGCGCCACTCCCGACCCCGCTGCTGCCGCTGCTGCCGCCGCCGGCCCGCGCCGCGGGTTCCTCATCACCATCGTCGGCACCACCCCCAACGCCCAGGGCGCAACCTTCGTCTATGACACCATGGTGACCAACCTCCTCAAGATCACTCCCAAGCCCAACCAGAAAATGCTTTACGCCATCGCCAAGGCCGGCGTGGTTTACACGACCCGCGTCGGTGATTCCCAGACCCGCATGGCCGCTATGCAGGCCGCCGCCAACGCCGCTCACGCCGTTGGAAGCGCTGGACCAAGCTTCGCCCCGCGCGGCGGCGATGTCGGCCCCGAAGATGGAGGTGGCGGTGGCGCCGGCGGTTTCCCCGGCGCGCCCGGAGTGGCTGCTGCACCCGGCCAACCCAATCCTTACGTGGACCGCATCACCGGTGAAGACATCCAGAACGATCGCGAGTTCAAAATTCTCCTCGCCGTCGTCCTCGACCCCGCCGTTCCGCCCGAAGCCCCGGCCACTCAGCCCGCTGACGCCTCCGCCGCCCCAGCAACGCCGGCGGCCGAAACCCCGGGTGTCGCTCCCGCTCCCTCAGCGGCTCCAACCGCTCCCGCCACGACCGTGCCTCCTGCTCCTGCTCAGTGATTCGCTTGTCGCTCGCTTGCCCGCACTTTGTGCCCGCACCGGAGATTGCTCATGAAAGACATCCTCAAAGCCAACATCCTCAGCCTCATCTGTGCGGTGATCGTCATCATCGCGTTGATCGTCCCCATCTGGCCGATGGGCGGCTATAAGAAAGACCTCGAAGCCCGTCTCCAGGAACGCGCCACGGTTTACACCTCGCTGGTTTCCCTCCGCACCAAGCAGCGCAATCTTCCCGCCATCGATCCCGATGGCGCCGCCAACCCCGTCCCCCTCGACGGCTTCCCCAACGAAAATATCATCGCCAAAGCCGACGAAGTCAAAAAGACCTTCCAGGACCAGAGCACCCGTCTGGTCACCGAAGCCATTAACCTCAACCGCCACACTCCGCTCGTCCCTCGCTCGCTTCCCATGCCCGCCAACAACGCCATCGCCATCGAATTCCGCGACCAGTATCGCGCCCTGATCCTCACCTACATCCCGCAGAACCCCGTCCCCGGCCCCCCTGGCTTTTCTATCGTCCTCGGCGGGATCGCCCAACGCTGGAAAGTCGGCCTCCCCCCCTCCGCCGCGGATCTTACCGCCGCCGTGCAAAAACTCTGGCAATCCAAATACCAGCCCCAGCTCGGCGGAGCCCCGACCGCCGCCGGTACCGCCACCGGCGCTCGCCAGGTCCTCATGAATCAGTACAACGACGAAGCCGCCTTGATCCCCGCCCAGGAGCGCACCAAGGTCGCCATGAACAGCCTGATCTACATGAACCCCGACGCCCTCCCGTACATCACCAGCTTCGGTAACAAAGAAGCCCCCCAGCCCATCGACATCTGGAACGCCCAGCTTCAGCTCTGGATCATCGACGACGTCGGTCACGGCATCATGGACGCCAACGCCGGCGCCAAAAACGTCACCGAAGCCGCCATCAAGCACCTGATCAAAATCGCCCTCCCCTACCCGCAGCCGTACATCGTCATGGCCGGCCAAACCATGGACGGCGAACTCGCCGGGCCCGCTCCCAAGGTCCTCGACCTCGGTGCGACCGCGTCCCCCTCTCCTGTCCCGATGACCACCGGCCGTGTCTCCAATCCGCTCTACGACGTCGTCCAGTTCGACATCGTCATGAACGTCGACGCCGCCCAAATCCCCCATGTCCTCTCTTCCCTCTCCCACAACCGCTTCCTCACCGTCCTGACCGCCACCGTCACCGCCGTCGACTCCGATGCCCTCGCCCAGCAAGGCTATATGTACGGCGGCAAACCCGTCGTCCAACTCTCCCTCCACTGCGAAGATGTCTTCTTCCACAAATGGGAACGTGAACTCATGCCCAAGGTCATGTCCGACGCCATGGCCGGCGTCCAACCCGCCACCGGCGGCGAAGGCAACACTTACTAGCACTCGTCTCGTTTAGCCGCCCCGCGTGCGGGGCGCTCGTTTGAAGCTCGCACAACCAGCAGGTCACCATGAAAAAGTACCTCCCCTATCTCGAACAGTACGTCCAGTGGATCGCCCTGGGCCTCGGCGCACTCTTCGTCTTCTGGATGGTCTACGCCTACGTCCTGACCCCACCGGTCACCCAAACCGTCGGCAGCACCAAAGTCGACCTCGGCGACATTGACCACGTCACCCGCGAAGGCCCCGCCAAAGACCTCGACACCGCCATCCAGACCGGCGCTTCTCCCGACGCCATTCAAAAGATCAAGGTCCAGCCGCTCCTTCCTCAATTCCAAAAAGAAATCTCCGGCGCCGGCGACGTGGTCAGCGCCACCCCTCTTCCGACCTACAACTGGGATGCCCCGACCGCCCCGCCTTTTGCCACAGGCCTTGCGTCGGCTCCTCATCCCGGCCTGATTGGTCCAAATGGAATTGCTGAAGCTCCTCCGCAGGTCAACGACCTCAACCCCCCTGCCGCGTTGTTCATCGGCATGTCCGTCGGCCGCTCCAGCGTGACCCCGCCGCCCCCGCCCACCAATCCCGTCGCCGCTGCTCCGGGAGCCGCCCCCGCCGCTCCCGCCCTACAGGCCGCCCAACCCATCCAGCCCATCCAGGCCGCCGCCCTCGCCGCCGCCCCCGCCAACGCCGCCAATCCCAACAATCAGCCCACCATCGACAAAAACTGGGTCAGCATTCACTACAAGATCCCCTCCGCCGCTCTGGCCGACTCCTTCAAAAAGGCCGGCGTCCCCGCTGTCCGCAACGCCACCTCCTTCCTCCGCGTCGAACTCACCCGCCAGGAACAACTCCCCGACGGCAAGTGGGGGAATGAAACCATCGTCCCCCCACTGGCGATCGCGTTCCTCAACGCCCCCCCGTGGCCCGACCCCAAGGCCGCCCCCGCACCCCTTGACGAGCAGACCTACCTCACCTGGGCTCAGGCCAACGTCCAGGCCATCCTCCAGCCCATCTTCTACACCGTGATCAAAGGCGACCTCCCCGGCGTCCCCGGAGACCCCCTCCAGCATGTCGGCATGCCCGTCGCCCCGGTCAAGGCCTTCGATCCCGCTCACCCGGGACCGCCTCCCTATACCCCCGAACAGCAGGCCGCTATCGCTGCCTATCGTGCCCAACTACGTGCCACTCACACTCCCACTCGCACTCCTACCCGCGCCCCCGCTCCGCGTACACCGAATAAATCCCCGGGACGCGGCGGTGCTCGCGGCGGCGTAGGAGGTGCCGGTGGCGGAGATGCCGCGTTCGCCCCTTATGACAATGAGCGCCCGACCGTCCTTGCACAGATTCGTCCCCCCAATCGCGTCATCGGTGCAGGTGGCGACGCCGGTCCCGAAGACATGGTCGACGGCGGTGCTGCCGCCGGCGGCGCCGGCATCCAGCAAACCAACAACGACGCCCTCAATAAACTCTCCCAAACCCTCCCCCAGACCAGCCCCTTCGATCCCTCACAGCTCACCATCGACGTCGACGTCATCGCCTACGATGAAAACCCTGAGCCAGGTAAAACCTATCGCTATCAGATGCGCTATTACGTCCAGAACCCAGTCTACAACGCCGCCGCCCTGGTGAAAAACGCCGCCATGGCCCAGAAGTTCGCTCTCCCCTCCCTGCCCGCCGACTGGACTCCTCCCGCCGACGTCCCGGCTACCGTCAACTTCTTCCTCGCCTCCGGCGGCATCAACGGCGACTCGGTTAAGCTCGACATCTACCGCTGGCAGAACGGAGACGTTAATAAAATCTCCCAGAACGTCGTCCCCGGCGATCACATCGGTATGACCTCCAAGGACGGCATCGACTTCAACACCAAGTGGACCGTCGTCGATGTCCGCAACGGCAACGGCGACCGCTACGTCATCGTCCAGGACGACCAGGGCAACATCGCCCGCCGCGAATTCAAACTCGACCAGAACAACCCCCTCCACAAAGACCTCGACGCCCAGGCCACCGCCGCCGCTGCCGTCGCCGCCGCTGCAGCTCAAGCTGCCGCCGCTGCCAACCCCAACGCCCCCGGCAACCCTCCCCGCTAATTTTGCTCCAATCTCCAACCCCGTCGACGGACAAATCGACGGCAACGCCCACGCCAGCGTCGGTTCCCTCGGCTCTTATGCCGACGTCTCCGTATCCAATGCCCCAGGCTACCAGAGCAGCAGCTACCCCTACTACGGCTAAACCAGCTCCTATGGCCTATCCGAATTCACCGACATCTGGACCTTCAACGACAAACCCCTCGACACCTCCGGCAAACTCCTCCTCGGTTATTCCTTCGACGGTCAAGGCGCCGGCGTCGCCACCGGCGATTACGAATTCTCCATCGATGCCCTCTCCAACGGCGGCAACATCTACGACGCCTACTTCTACTCCGGCGGCGTCTACCCCTTCCAACTCCCCGAACCCTCCCTCTTCCTCTTCGTTCTCGCCATACCCCTCCTCACCCGCCGCGCGCATCTACGCAATCCCATAGCACACCTCTGATCCTCACATTACTCCGCAACCCTCACGTTTGTGCTATATTTCACCCGCGCCGCGGAGCTATCTCCTGCAGCGTCGGGCTGTTCTGCATCGCCCCCTTCCACAAGGGACTTTCATGTCAAAATTCCGCGTCAACTGCTTCGGCGTCTCCCTCGACGGCTTCGGTGCCGGCCCCAACCAGGACCTGCAAAACCCCCTCGGCGTCGGTGGCTTCGCCATCATGGACTGGTTCATGCAAACCCGCGTCTGGCGCTCCATGCACGGCCAACCCGGCGGCGAAACCGGCGTCGACAACCAATTCGCCGAACAAGCCTTCCAAAACATCGGCGCCTGGATCCTCGGCCGAAATATGTTCGGCCCCATCCGAGGCCCCTGGCTCGATGACTCCTGGAAAGGCTGGTGGGGCGACGAACCCCCCTACCACACCCCCGTCTTCGTCCTCACCCATCACCCCCGCCCACCTTTGAAAATGGCCGGCGGCACCGAATTCCACTTCGTCACCCAAGGCCTCCAGGCCGCCCTCGACCTAGCCACCACCGCCGCCAACGGCCGCGACATCCGCCTCGGCGGCGGCGTCTCCGTCATCCGCCAGGCCCTCCAATCCCGCCTCCTCGACGAACTCCACCTCGCCCTCCGCCCTGCCCTCCTCGGCACCGGCGAACCCCTCTTCCAAAACCTCAACCTCCCCTCCCTGGGCTACCACTGCACCACCCAAACCCCCGGCGAACGCGCCACCCACCTCATCCTAACCAAGCGCAACGTGTGATAGGAAAACGGGCATAATCCCTTTCCCCTTGCCCGCGTTTCTTTCTACCCCTAACATGCTCCAGGTACATCTTTTGTGAAGGATTGATCCCCCCATGGTCGCCACCAACACCCCCGCCGCTTCTACCCGCGCCATCACCATCCGCATCCGCCGTCAGGACGGCCCGGACAAGCCCTCGCGCTGGGAAGAGTTCTCCATCCCCTACCGCCCCAACATGAACATCATCTCCTGCCTCCAGTGGATCGCCGCCCACCCCACGACCACCGACGGCGTCCCCGTCACCACCCCCGTCTGGGACGCCGGCTGCCTCGAAGAAGTCTGCGGCGCCTGCACCATGGTCATCAACGGCAAAGCCCGCCAATCCTGCTCCGCCCTCGTCGATAAACTCGGCAACCCCGGCGAACCCATCACCCTCGAACCCCTCTCCAAATTCCCCCTCATCCGCGACCTCTGGGTCGACCGCTCCCGCCTCTTCAACGACCTCAAAAAAATCAAAGCCTGGGTCCCCATCGACGGCACCTACGACCTCGGCCCCGGCCCAGCCATCTCTCAAGAACTTCAAGACGAACGCTACCCTCTCAGCCGCTGCATCTCCTGTGGCTGCTGCCTCGAAGCCTGCCCCCAATACACCCCCACCAACCAATTCGTCGGCGCCGCCATCATCTCCCAGGCCCGCCTCTTCAACGACCACCCGACGGGCAAGGCCCTCAAATCCGAACGCCTCGACACCCTCATGCAAGAAGGCGGCGTCGCCGACTGCGCCAAAGCCGGCAACTGCGTCGAAGTCTGCCCCAAAGACATCCCCCTCCTGGAATCCATCTCCAGCGTTCAGCGCCAAGCCACCGTCCACGCCTTCAAACGCTTCTTTTCCAAATAAACACTGGTCTCCCCGCAAAACGCGATGATATAATGGTCTTATGGTCCTTCAACTTTCCATCTCCGATGACGCCGAGGCGAAACTAAAAGCTCGTGCGGCCGCTGCCGGAATCAACGTGGAAGCATTTATCTCCCAAGCGGTGGAACAACTCGCGGCCGCCGAACCCACGCTCGACGAAATCCTCGCCCCCTTGCACCGAGAGTTCGAGGATAGCGGTATGACGGAAAAAGAACTGATCGACCTTCTCGAAACGGCCAAGCACGAGATGCGATACGGATCAACTGGCCGGCCGTCATGACCCGCGCACCCATACACGCCGTCTTCGACTGTAATGTTTACCTGCAAGCAATGATCAGCCCTTATGGTGCTGCTCACCAGTGCTGGCAACGAGCTTTGGCCGGCGAAATTCGACTTTATGTCACCGCTTACATCTTGGACGAAGTCACCGGTTTGGCCCAGCATCGCAAACTCTTTCGCCTCCGTCAGTTCACCCACGAAAGACTCGATCGGTTCGTCCATATACTGACACGCACTGCGTCCTTCGTCGACTCGCCTCCGCATCTGTTCACTTACCCGCGCGATCCCAAGGATTCTCCATACGTTGACCTCGCAATCTTCACTGGCGCTTTCCTGGTCGCTTCCAATGACAAGGACCTCCTCGACCTTATGAATGACGGAGATAAGGCCGGTGTCGAACTCCGTCGGCAATACCCATCTTTCCGCGTCTTAACACCTGCCCAATTGCTGGTGGCACTCGACGTCTAGCCCCCCTGTCGATGAGGGATGCGAAGTATCGGCGCAAATCCGCGTGAGTCCATCTCCCGGAAACACTCCAACTCCCTCCTCACCCTCTCCACCACTCCCCCCCAATCCCCCGCTACTTCCTGCCTGAACAACCGCGCACTCCCATACCACGCCGAATCCTCCCTCGACAACCCCCACCTCCAATCCGGCACCTTCGCCAACATCACCCACACCGGCACCCCCATCCCCCCCGCCAAATGCGCCACCGCCGTATCC
>DASRRR010000092.1:0-4461 GCA_035656825.1 Tepidisphaeraceae bacterium
CCCCACCACCCCCACAAATACCCCACAAACGCCACCAAACTATAAACATACGCCACGCTCCCCCCCATCGCGATGAGCGTATCCATGCTCGTCGTCCCGCGCCGCGCCGCCGCCCACGCCCCGCGATAAAACCCCGCCCCCAGATAAACAATCGCAATCGTGCTGGTCGCCAGCGCCAACCAATTCATCCACCCATGCTCAGCATGATGATGCCCCGTCAGATAAAGCACCCAATGCGTCATCTCCACCGGAAACCACAAAACCAATCCCACCACCGCCCGATTCAACCACGCCCGCGCATGCCTGATCTGCTGCTGAACCCGATCCTCCTCCGCCTCTCCCGCATTAACACTCGCCTGCTCCGCCGTCGACGGATACCCCGCCTCCGTCACCGCCCGCGCAATCGCCTCGGCACTCGTCGCCCCCGCATCAAACGCCACCACCGCCCGCCCGCGCGCTAAATTCACCTGACAATTCTGCACCCCCCCCACACCGCGCATCGCCCGCTCCACATGTGCCACACAGCTCGCACAATCCATCCCATTCACATTCAGCACTGCTTCCGCCATCTTCATCACCGGCCTCACCGCAAAAACCGCCCGAGCGTCAACCGCATCTCCTCCACGAGCTCCTCCTGCGACCGCACCTTCGCCTCCGGATGCGCCCGCACGCCCTCCCCCGCCCCCGCGACACAGTGCTCAATATGATCGCTGAGCAATTCCACCCCCACCGCATCCAGCGCCGACCGAATCGCCGCAATCTGCGTCAGCACATCCACGCAATACCGCTTCTCCTCCACCATCTTCCGAACCCCCGCCACCTGCCCCTCAATCCGGCTCAGCCGCTTCAACACCTTCGCTCGTGGATCCTCTTTCATCCCCCCATCATATACCCCCCCAGGGTATAAGGCCATTCCCCCCATCCCCATAAAACAAAAAACTGTGATGCCCAAAGCACCACAGTCTCTTCTTAGCGTGTTTTCTTCGCCTCTTCGCGCCTTTCGCGATCTCTTCTCCCCTACTTCTTAAAATACTCCGCGTTCTTCTCAATAAACGACGACCATTCCGCCGGCAGATCCTCCTGCGGAAAAATCGCCTTCACCGGGCATTCATCCACGCACAATCCGCAGTCAATGCACGTATCCGGGTCAATATACAGCATATCCGCTGCATCAAACTTGGCGTTGTCCTTGGTCGGATGAATGCAATCCACCGGGCAAACGGCTACGCAGGCAGTATCTTTCGTGCCGATGCACGGCTGGGCAATGATGTGGGCCATGATGTGGGGTACTCCTTAATCCGCGCGAGGCTCTCCTGGCCCCAGGCTCTTCCTTTGTTACAACCGATTATAAGTCAACCCGACACAAGGGCAACCCACCCAGTTTTTCTGTAATCCACCCCCGTTTAGCGGCCGCCCGCAGGGCGGCGTTTCCTCTCCCGAAAGAGTCGATAGAACCCCCTCCTCCCGTTACCATGCCACCCCAAAACATTCCCATCTCAATGGAGCACTCTCAATGAAGATGTCCGTCCGCAACCGCCTTCGGCAAGCCCTCACCCTGGCAACTCTCCTCCCCACCCTCGCCGCCGCCCCCGCTACTGCTCCAACCACCCAGCCCGATACCCGCCCCAAATCCCCCGCCGACGAACTCAAAACCATCGTCCTCCCCGCAGGCTATCACCTCGAACTCGTCGCCTCTGACCCCGACCTCATCTCCCCCGTCCTCTGCACCTGGGACGGCAACGGCCGCATGTATGTCGCCGAAATGCGCACCTACATGCTCGATATCAACGGATCTAACTCCCACACCCCCGCCAGCCGCGTCTCCCGCTGGGAATCCACCAAACACGACGACGTCTACGACAAACACACCATCTTCGCCGACAAGCTCATGCTCCCGCGCATGGTCCTTCCACTGGACGAACGCATCCTCATCCGCGTCACCGACACCAAGGACATGTCCACCTACCGCGACACCAACAACGACGGCGTCGCCGACCAAATCACCAACATCTACAAAGGCGGCGATCAGGAAGGCAACCTCGAACACCAACCCTCCGGCATCCTCTGGGACATCGACAACTGGATGTACCTCACCCATCAGCCCGAACGCTTCCGCTTCACCCGCGGGAAAATTGAAAAAGAAACCTACCGCGTCGACACCGGCCAGTGGGGCCTGGGCATGATGGACAACGGCCAACTCATCTACGCCACCGCCGGTGCCGAAAATCCCGCCCACAACTTCCAGGTCATGCCCCAGTACGGCAACATCTCCCTCCCCGCCGAAGTCAAACCCGACTTCTACGACGTCAACCCGATCGAATACCTCTCCGACGTCCAAGGCGGCCCCCCACGCCTCCGCCCGCAAGGCGGCCTGAATCGCTTCACCGGCTGCGCAGGTCCGTCCATCTTCCGCGGCGACGCCCTCCCCCACGACCTCTACGGCGACTACATCCTCCCCGAACCCGTCGGCCGACTCATCCGCCGCGCCAAAATCACCGACACCAACGGCGAACTCGTCGTCTCCAACCCCTCTCTCGGCAAAGAATTTATCGCCTCCACCGACCCCAACTTCCGCCCGGTCTGGTCCGCCACCGGCCCCGATGGCTGCCTCTACATCTGCGACATGTATCACGGCATCATCCAGGAAGCCAACTGGACCAAAGAAGGCTCCTACCTCCGCCCCCAAATTCAAAAATACGGCCTCGACAAAAACATCAACCACGGCCGAATCTGGCGCTTAGTCCACGACGGCTACACCAAACGCGCCCAGCCCCACATGCTCGACGAAACCCCCGCCCAACTCGTCACCCACCTCTCCGATCCCAACGGCTGGTGGCGCGACACCGCCCAAAAACTCATCATCCTCCGCGGCGACAAATCCGTCGTCCCCGCCCTCCGCGCCATGGCCATGGACGACTCCAATCCCCTCGCCCGCCTGCACGCCCTTTGGACCCTCGAAGGCCTCGACAGCGCCGACAACGATCTGATTCTCGCCAAACTCAAAGACACCGATCCCATGCTCCGCGCCGCCGCTGTGCGCGTCTCTGAACCGCTCCTCCGCCAGCGCGTCAGCCCGATCCTCCGCGCCGTGCGCAACGCCGCTTTCGACCCCGACCCAGACGTCGCCAAGCAGGTCATCTGCTCCATGTTCTATGTCAAAGACCCCTCCGCCGAATTTGTCGTCAACCGCGCCATCTCCACCGCGCGCACCGAAGCCAAAAACAAAGTCCTCACCGAGGTCGTCAGCGACATCCACACTGAACTCAACAACCAGCGACTCGACGCCGAGCGTAAAAAGCAGCTCAGCCTGGGTGACCCCAAATTCGCCGCCACCTTCGACCTCGGCCACACCTATTTCCAGCAAATGTGCATCTCCTGCCACGGCGCAAATGGTCTTGGCGCCAACACCCCCGACGGCAAAAGCAAACTCGCCCCGCCCCTCAAAGGCTCCGAACGCGCCCAATCCCAGCCCGACCTCGTCGCCCGCATCCTCCTCAACGGCCTGACCGGCGTGAACAACGGCAAAACCTACCCCGAGCAAATGCCCAACTTCCGCTGGGCCGACGACGCCCGCCTCTCCACCGTCCTGACCTACGTCCGCAACGAATGGGGCAACTCCGCCCCCGCCATCCAACTCGCCGACGTCGCCAAACAGCGCCCCGCCGCCGTCACCCGCAACAAACCCTTCCTCCCCGATGACCTCCCCAAACCCATCGTCGAATCCCGCCCCCATCAAATCATCCTCACCACCGGCCTGGCCGACATCTCTGGCAACGGCGCAAATCTCCTCGGCGACATCATCACCTACGGCATGTATCGCAACGCCACCGTCTCCTGGAAACCCTCCATCCCCGAAGCCGGCGTCTACGAAATCAAACTCCGCTGCCAATCCTTCGGCCCAACCTCCTTCACCATCAAAATCGGCGAAAAATCCCTCCCCGGCATCATCTCCTCCGCCGGCACCGGCGACCTCGACGTCGGCGCTACCCACCTCGCCGGCAACCCCACCCTCGAATTCCACCCCGCCTCCCCCAACCAAACCTGGTCACCCATGAACCTCCAGGCCATCGTCCTCGAACGCCTCGAATGACCCCCCTACTCCACCCTCTTCCGCCCCGCCTTGATATCACTCACCCGCTTCTTCCCCTCCAACCTCCGCCGCTTGCTCGCCTTCGTCGGCTTCGTCTTCCTTCTCCGCTTCGGCTCATGCCGCGCCTCCACAATCATCTCCCGCAACCGCCGCATCACCTCCGCCCGGTTCGATTCCTGCGACCGCGACTCATCGCACGACAAATGAATCTCCCCCTCCATCGTCAACCGGCTTCCCGCCAGCCCCCGCAGCCGCGCCAGCGCCCCGATCGTCATCCCACGAATCTGCCCCACCTCCACCCACAGCTCCGCCTTCGTATTCACCTTGTTCACATTCTGTCCCCCCGGCCCGGACCCCCGCGCAAACTGCAT
>DASRRR010000093.1:0-38695 GCA_035656825.1 Tepidisphaeraceae bacterium
GCCTCTTGCAAAAACACCTGAAAAATGGGTGTTTTCTCGAACAGCATCAGGCTCAATACCTGAAGGATCTCTCCCATCGGCGGTGCGAGTTCCAACTCGCGCTTGGCGATCGCCACCAGCACATACGCGCTGACGGCAATCCACACCTGTGTCTTGACCGCGTTGGGAGATGTGCCGAAGAACGTCTTGATTCGCAGGTACTGCTTGATCCATTTGAAGAACAGTTCGACCTGCCAGCGCGCCTTGTAAAGTCGAGCGATGGTCGATGCGGCCAGCGTGAAGTTGTTGGTCAGAAACACCAGCGTCTGGCCCGATTCGCGGTCGATAAAACTCACGCGGCGCAGTGGCGCGGGATGGCGTTTGCGGCTCAGCGGCCCGCGCAGTTTGATCGTCTGATCGGCACGCAATCCCCGGGCGTGATCCACGGCCCGCGATTCGATCACGCGGTAGTCCAGATTATCCTTGGCGCGGATGACGAAGAAGGCCTGCTCCAAGGTAATGCGATGCAGGCGGGCAAAGTCGACGAATCCGCGGTCCATGATGTAGTACGCGCCGGCCTCGAGAATCAGATCGTCCAGCACGTTGACCTCGTGGACCGAACCGGCGGAAACATTGATAAAACAGGGGATATTGCCGCGCAGGTCCAGGAGCGTATGCAGTTTGACGGCGCTCTTGCGTCGCCGGAACTGGGCCCAGGGGAACAGAGTCAGACACAGGTCGATGGTGGTGGTGTCGAAGACGTAGGTCGCGGCCTTGAGCCGACCGGCGACCGGTTCCCCGGCGTACAGATGGCGGGCTCGGGCGATCAGCACCAGAGCAAAATCCGCCCAGATGCGCCAGGAGCGGTGTTCGTTAGCGTCGGCCAGCGTCGAGCGACAGATGGCGCCGCGAATGCCGATGTGATAAAGCTGCCTGAGAAAGGCCCGGAGACACGATTCGATGTCGCGGAGCGAATCGCGGTAGGTAAGCTGGGCGAAGAGCATGACCAGGAACTGATCCCAGCAGGAAAACGAGCGTATCCGGCGGTTGCCGTCGTAACGGCTGACACACTTGTTGAACTCGTAACGGGAAAGAAGGTCCAGAAGTTGAGCGAAGATGAATCGTCCGAAATGCATGGGTGACAGCATCGCCGCCGGCCCCATGCCGCCGACAGGGGGAATTGAACGGGTTGAAGTTGAAATCGAAAAATCGGAACATATGCCTCAAAGGCCTGAAATCATTGCTTTCCTGCAACTCTGCTCAATCGTTAACCGGACAGTAGTGAAGAGGGTGCCGACGAGGAGGAGGACGCAGAGGAGCGTAGCACGGATGACGGGCGGGTGCATAGGAGTAGCGGCGGCATAGAGGAGGACGAAGGTGATCGTGAGGACGGCATTGGTGCGCGGAGACAGGTGGGCGAGTCGGCCCAGGAAATAGACGAAGGCGGCGAGGATGGCGACGTGCAGGCCGGAGATGGCGAGGAGGTGGCTGGTGCCTGTGTGGGCGAAGAGATCCTGAATGTCGTGTAGTTGGGGGTCGGTGTCGCCGAGGAGGAGGGCGCGGAGGAGGAGGTGGTCGGGCGAGGGGGAGAAGCCAGCGTCGAGGAGAGAGCGGGCGTGTATGCGGAGGAAGTTGATGGGGGAGATGTGAGCCGGAGGGGAGATCAACTGGGCATTACCCGCGTGGCGGATGGTGAAGGTGGAGAGGAGGCGCTGGGCGCGGTAGTGGGAGGCGTAGTCGTATTGGCCGGGGTTGAGAGGAGGATCAGGGCGCGCGAGCCAGCCGGCTGCGCGGAAGGTAGCGCCGGGGCGGATGGAGGGGTCGGGCGGTTCGATATGGAGGAGAAGTGAGCCGGTGGCGGGTTGCCATCCGGTGGTGGTGAGGATTTGCCGGGCAGTAGCGCGGGCAGATTGGTAGGGCGGGAGGATGAATTGCCCGGGGGGCGGAGTCAGGAGCTGCGGGGGATCGTCGAGCGTGAATTCGATTTGGGCGAGTTGACGGTCGGCGCTGGTGAAGAGGCCTATGTCGGTGGAAGGGTAGTAGGATTGGTCGAGCTGATAGGCCGTCAGCCCGGCGAGAGAAAGGGAGATGATCAGAGAGAGGTTGCAAATCAGATCATGTTTGAAAAAGAAGAACGCGGTCAGGAGGAATGCACCGGCGAAGAGAAGATAGAGGCCAGGATGAGGGGGTAGGAGCGCGTGGGAGAGAATGCCAAGGAGGAACGAGATCGCCAGGAGAAATGCCGGCCGGGGAAGCGGCGGGAGCGTGCGTGATTGCGACTTCACTTTTTGTAGCATGGGTAGCGAGCTGAAGAATACCGGCTGCTAGAGTGGCAGGGGTATAGTGGCGACTGTCGAAATGGCATCCAACCAAAAAATGCTGAGTCTGGTTCGATATTTTGCAACTGATTACAGAATATGGGTTTAGGTTTGTCAATCCCAGAGAATTTTTCGGCACAATGTTTGCTCTTACGGGGTAGGTGGTCAGATTGTGGGCTCTCAAGTCTCGGTCAGGCTGCTAATTACGAATTCACAACTAGAAATAAAAACAGGAGTGAGTGATGGCAAAAATCATTGGTATTGACCTTGGAACGACCAATAGCGTGGTGGCGATTATGGAAGGGGATCAGCCAAAGGTGCTGATCAATGCGCAGGGAAGCCGGATTACGCCTTCTGTGGTCGGGTTCACGGATAAAGGCGAAATTCTCGTCGGCCAAACCGCCAAGCACCAGCAGGTGACCAACCCGAAGAATACGGTTTTTTCGATCAAGCGTTTCATGGGCCGCCGTCATGCCGAGGTGGCGCAGGAAGAGAAGATGGTTCCCTATGAAGTGATGGGGAGCAGCGAAGAATATGTAAAGGTGAAAGTGCGCGGGAAGGAATATACGCCGGAGCAGGTGTCGGCGTTTATTTTGCAGGATTTGAAGAAGACCGCCGAAGCCTATCTCGGCGAAAAAGTCACCGACGCCGTCATCACCGTACCGGCGTATTTCAATGACGCACAGCGTAAAGCCACCAAAGACGCCGGCGAAATCGCTGGCTTAAAAGTCCTTCGCGTTCTCCCCGAACCGACGGCGGCGGCACTGGCATACGGGCTGGATAAGAAGAAAAACGAAAAAATCTTCGTCTTCGATCTTGGCGGCGGGACGTTTGACGTCTCCGTCCTCGATGTCGGCGACGGCGTCTTTGAAGTGTTATCCATCTCCGGCGACACCCACCTCGGCGGCGACGACTTTGACGAAGTGTTGATCAATTACATCGCCGAAGAATTCCGCAAGCAGGAAGGGATCGATCTGCGGAAAGATCCGATGGCGCTGCAACGGCTGAAAGAGGCCGCGGAGAAGGCCAAGATCGAGTTGTCGGGCGCGCAGGAGACGACGATCAATCTGCCGTTCATTACCGCCGATGCGTCTGGGCCGAAGCATTTGCAGATGACGCTGACGCGGTCGAAATTTGAGCAGCTCATCACTCCCTTGGCCGAAAAGTGCCGCAAACCGGTGCTGGATGCGTTGCGGGATGCGAAGCTGTCGCCGGAGCAGATCAACGAAGTCGTTCTGGTCGGCGGTTCGACGCGCGTGCCTCTTGTGCAGCGGCTGGTGAAAGAGTTGTTTAAGGGCAAAGAGCCGAACAAGACCGTAAACCCCGATGAAGTGGTGGCGATCGGTGCCGCCATCCAAGGCGGCATCGCCACCGGCGAAGTCAAAGACATTCTCGTCCTCGACGCCACCCCACTTAGCCTGGGCGTCGAAACCCTAGGCGGCGTCATGACGGCGCTAATCCCGCGTAATACAACAATCCCGACCAGCAAGGCCGAGACATTCAGCACCGCGGCGGATAATCAGACCGCGGTGACGATTAATGTGTTGCAGGGCGAGCGAGAATTCGCCAAGGACAACCGTCTCCTCGGCACGTTCAACCTGTCCGATATCCCGTCTGCTCCGCGCGGCGTGCCGCAGATTGAAGTGACGTTCAACGTCGACGTGAACGGGATCTTGACCGTCGCGGCCAAGGACAAAGGGACCGGCAAGGAGAGCAAAATTACCGTGCAAAACGCCGGCGGTTTGAATAAGGATGAAATTGAGAAGATGAAGCGCGAGGCCGAGTCGCACGCCGCCGAAGATAAAAAACGGCGTGAAGTGATCGACCTGAAGAACCAAGGCGACTCGCTGATCTATTCAACGGAGAAGTCGCTGAAGGATTATGGCGAGAAAGTCGGTGCCGAGATTCGCGGATCGATTGAGAGTGCGCTAAATAATCTCAAGGACGCGGTCAAGAGCGAGGACGGCGATCGGATCAAGAAGTCAATCGAGGCCGTCAACGCGGCGAGCCATAAGCTCGCCGAAGAGATGTATAAGTCCGCCGGCGATGCGGCCAATGCCGCTGCGGGCGGCGCTCAGCCTGGTCCGGAGGCGTCCACCGATCGCGGAGCGGCCGCGGATGGCGCGAAGAAGGATGAAGATGTGATCGATGCTGAGTATGAAGTGAAGGACAACAAGTAACCTTTACTATTTGAGAGATTACGTGAGTATCGGCAGCCCTGCATGTACAATGCGGGGCTGTTTTTTTGGGATGGAGCGATTTGGATTCGATCACGTTGTATGTCGTGGCCGTGGTGTTTGTGGCGACGCTGTTTCGGTCGACATTCGGCTTTGGAGAGGCGCTGGTGGCGGTGCCGCTGCTGTCGATGTGGGTGCCGCTGAAAATCTCGGCGCCGCTGGCGGTGATGATGTCGGTACTGGTTTCGACTGTGATCCTGTTGCAGGATTGGGAGAAAGTAAAAGTACGCAGCGCCGGCGCGTTGATCCTGGCGACGCTGCCGGGGATACCGATCGGGTTGTGGCTTCTCAAGGCCGGGGGTGATCGCGTCGGGCGCGTGATGGTGGCGGGGATTTTGATTGTATTTTCGAGCTATTCGTTGATCCGGCGGCAGCGGCATGCGGCTGCGAATCCCAGTGCCCAGCATCCCGCGTGGGTTGCAGTTGCGGGGTTTATTGCGGGCATTCTGGGGGGAGCTTATGCGATGAATGGGCCGCCGCTGGCGATATTGGGATCGATGCGTAAATGGTCGCCGCAGCATTTTCGGGCGACATTGCAGGGGTATTTTTTCCCGGCGAGCGTGGTAGGGCTGATTGGATATTCGCTCGCGGGTTTTTGGACCCCGGTGGTGACGCGATATTCATTGGTGTCATTGCCTGCGGCGCTGGTGGCGATATTTTTGGGAAGATGGATCAATCACCGGCTGCATCCGTTATCGTTTATGACGTACGTTCATTCGGTGCTGCTGGCCATGGGGATCAGCCAACTGGTTCAGGTTGTGTGGAGGTAATGGAATGAACCTGAGTGAACAATCTGGTGAAAAAGTTCTGAGGCTAGGAACGCGCGGAAGCCTGCTGGCGAAAATGCAGAGTCAGCAAATGGCCAACGCGCTGGAACACGCGTGCCCGGGGCTGCGCGTCGAGCTGGTGGTTTGTGTGTCGACGGGGGATCGGATTCAGGATCGGCCGCTGCATGAGATCGGGGGAAAGGGGTTGTTTACCAAGGAGCTGGAAGAGGCGCTGTTGCGCCGAGAGGTGGATTTTGCGGTACATAGTTTGAAGGATGTGCCGGTGACCATGCCGCTGGTGGATACGAGTGAGCTGATAATAGCAGCGGTGCCGGCACGCGAAGATCCGCGCGATGTACTGGTCGCGGGACAGGTGCGGTCCATCGCGGAATTGAAAAAAAATGCGTTGGTCGGGACCGGGAGTTTGCGGCGGACGTCGCAGCTTTTGTCGCTGCGCCCTGATTTGAAGATGGAGATGATTCGCGGGAATGTCGATACGCGGCTGCGCAAGCAGCGCGAGGGGCAGTATGACGCGATCGTGCTGGCAATGGCGGGCGTGCGGCGGGCAGGATTGTACGACGAGGCGGCGATGACGCCAATCGAGATTGAACAGATGCTGCCAGCAGCGGGGCAGGGAGCACTGGCGCTGGAGTGTCGGCGGGATGCGGCGACGGTGCGGGAGGTGTTGGCGAAATTGGAGGATCATGCGGCGCGGGTGTGCGTAGAGCTTGAGCGGGGGGTGGTGCTGGCGCTGAACGGGGATTGTCATTCGCCGATTGCGGCGCTGGCGCGGGTGGAAGGAAATGAAGTGCATTTGGCCGCGCGCGTGGGAGGTCGCGGGGGGACGGGGTGTGTGATTCGGGCGGCAAGCAAGGGTCCGGTGGATCATGCGAAGGATGTTCTGCGAGAAGTTGAGATGATGTTGAAGGAGCAGGGGGCAGAGCGGCTGCTGGCGGGAAGTTGATCGGAAGCGGTTGACGTTGGGCGGGTGTTTTGTCACATTCGGCTGCTCATGCGGACCGAGCGATGTGATAGTGGTTTGCGGTGGAGTTTGTTTGCACTCCTGCTTGCGGGGGGGGCGGCGTTCTGCGCAGTGAATCAAATAGCCAAGCAGCGTGAGACATATGACATGGTGCATGAAGTGGCGATGCCGTATGACGCATACGGTCTGGGGTTCGGGCGGATTAGCGCCAAGACGCCTGGCAAGCTGCGGATTCTGCTGCTGGGAAATTCGGCGTGTGAAATGTGGCCGACAGCGCATGCGTTTAAGGAGTTGTCCGACAAGGATCCGCGCGGGGTGGAGATCGTGAATCTGGCGCAGGCCGGGGCGGGGATTGCGGATCATGTGGTGCAGGGAGCGTATGCGATGGCCCAGGATGCACAGCCGGATATGGTAGTGCTGACGGTGGGGTCATTTTCGTTTGGGGATTTGGGGTTTGTGTTTAATACGGAGTGCGAGTCAGTGCCGTTTGAGCCAAGTGTATCGAAATGGTTGACGAGCGATTTCTATCGGCACCAATACGATGTGCATTCGGCAGTGGATGCGGTGATAGGTGCGGCGCTGCCGCTGAAGCAACTGGATCCAATTATTCGCAACGAACAATTACGGAATTGGCCGCAAATATTGCAGCGCAGATTGGATTTGCCGAGGCTCAATTGGATGGCGGCACAGTTTGATGAGTATTACCGGCGCGGCTCGGTCCATCAGGGTGCCGCTTGGCTGGAGCGGCCGTTGCGAAATGACTATGCGGCGAGATGTGACGAAATCTTGGAGATGTTTAGCAAAGCTCATATCCCGGTGCTGGTGATTCGCGAGCCTTGCATGCATTATGCAATGTCGGATGCAGTTTCGCCGTATCTAAAGGGTTTGGAATCGCGTTGGCCGAATGTGCGATTTGTCGATCTGGAGGGGGAGTGGCGACAGGATGAGTTTATGGATCAGATTCACCCGTTGATGCCCCACGCACCGGCGTATGCCAAGCGGCAATACGATCTAATGATCGAGCAATTGACCAAGTACTACCCCGCGGCGATGGCAGGGAACAGGAGTTAGGACGGCGTGGTTTTTAATTCCTGGGTCTTTTTCGCCTTCTTCTTCGTTGTCTATCTACTCTATTTGCCGCTGCGCAAAAGTGCGGGCAACTGGCTGATTTTGATCGCCAGCTATGTGTTTTATGGCTATTGGGATGTGCGTTTCCTGATCCTTCTGGGAGGGACGACGCTGATTGATTTTGTGGTCGCGCGGGCGATTGATGACAGCGTCACCCAGCGGCGGAAGAAAATGCTGCTGCTGATCAGTGTGGTCAGTAATTTGAGTGTGCTCGGATTTTTTAAATACTACTCATTTTTTGCGCAGACGGCAGTCGATGTGTATGGACATTTCCATCGCATTAAACATATGCCAACGATCTGGCATGTGGTGCTGCCGGTGGGGATTTCGTTTTATACGTTTCAGTCGATCGCTTATGTGGTGGATGTCTATCGCGGACAGACGCGGGCGGCGCGGAATCTGCGGGATTTCGCGATGTTTGTATCGTTTTTTCCGCAACTGGTGGCCGGGCCGATCGAACGGTCGAATCATTTGCTGCCTCAGATGCAATGTGAGCGGGTGCTGACGTGGGAGAAGATCGGGACGGGGGTCTGGTGGATTTTGCAGGGGTTGTTTTTGAAGGTGGTGGTGGCGGACAACCTGGCGCCGTTTGCGGATCGGCTATTTGGCAAGCCCGAGGTGACGGGGCTTGGTGTGTGGGTTGGCGTGCTCGCGTTTACGTTTCAGATTTACTGTGATTTTTATGGATATACACAGATCGCACGCGGCGTCGCGAAGCTGATGGGATTTGATCTGATGCGGAATTTTAATGCGCCATATCTGTCCGCGTCGCCGCAGCAATTCTGGGCGCGTTGGCATATCAGTTTGTCGACGTGGCTGCGGGATTATTTGTACATTCCCCTGGGGGGGAACCGCGGTGGAGCTGTGTTCGTCAGCCGAAATCTGATGATCACGATGCTGCTGGGCGGGCTGTGGCATGGGGCGCGATGGAATTTCGTGATCTGGGGGGCATATCACGGTGTGCTGCTGATCACGTATCGATTTTTGACCCCGGGCTTTGTGCGTATGGCAGCGACGATGGGACGGGTGATGAATGGGCTGCTTTACATGGCGGGGTTGGGGTTTTTCTTTTTGCTGACGATGCTCGGATGGCTGTTTTTCAGGTGTAGGACGTTTGAGGATATTCAAATCCTGATGAGCAACGCCGTGCGGACGACGACGGATGTTGCTTGGGCGCGGGAGGTTTTTTGGGTGACGATGATGCTGGTGACGCCGGTGATTGTGATGGATGTGCTGACAAAATGGACCGGACGGGATGATTTTGTGATGGCGTGGCCGCGGGTGTTGCGGTGGGGGTTGTATGCTGGGATGGGGGTGGTGCTATTTTTGATCGGGAATCGCGGGGGGAGCCAGTTTATTTATTTCCAATTTTGATCGCGGAGCGCATGGGGGTAAACAAGTGGCGCGCGGCCGGGTAAGATGGCGGGGACTATGTTTGACAAGGAATTTGCCAAGTGGTGGTTGGGCCGAGTGGTGCCGTTCCGGGATGTGCCGAACGAAAAGTTGCAGGCCGAGCGGGAGGCGATGGAGCAGCAGGGGGATTACAACCGGAATTATGAGGAGTTCCTCGCCAAGGCGGTCTTCCCGGCTGTCGAGACGCTGGTACAGACGCTGGCGAAGAACCGGATCGTGCATCGGGTGTCGACATGGGGGAATCAGTTGTCGATGCGCGTTCACTTGGCCTGGCGGTGGGGGGAGCTGGTGATTACCCAGAGCCATGAGGATGCGGTGACGTTTGATCATCACATCATTACTGAAGGGGAGAAGCGCGGGGAGGATTCTTCCGAAGATCATGCGCATCAATATGATTTGCGCGATGCGCTGCCGGCAACGGTGGCACAGCAGGAATTACAGTTCTTTTTGAGTCGGCTGGCGCAGGATCTGGTGGAGATGGATGAGCCTGAGATTCCGCCGGGGGAGCAGGGTTAGAGAATCGGGGGGGATTTGTAATATTCACGGCTTAGTCCGCTGCTAATGTTGTGGCATGAAGATACACACGTTTGCGGTGGGGTTGTTGACGGCGGCGATCGCGGGACAGGTGTTGCCCGGGCGGGTATGGGGTGTGGATGTAGCGGGAGAAGTAAATTCGGCAATAACCTATCGCCAGGCGTTTGATGCGGCGAAGCAGAATGGTGCGGGCAAGTCGCCGGTGATGAGTGAAAATGTGCGGACCGCGGCACTGGATGAAAATGTGAAGGGCTTACTCGCGGCAAATCAGAATGTGATTGGCTTGGTAAAACAGGCGGGCAGCGAAGCGGGGTGTGACTGGGGCGCGTTGCCGGCGGATATGCAGGGGGTGTTGGATACCTTGAATGTGGCGCGGACGATTGATCATCTACTGACGTTGCAATCGCGCATGGATTTGCAGGATAAAAAACCTGATGCGGCGGTGGAGGATTGGATGGCATCCGTGGCGCTGGCGCGACGGATAGGGGAGATCAAGCTGACCGTCGCGTCGCTGGTGCAGGATGCGGTTGAGATGGGGACGATTGATCGCATAGCCGCGGAATTGCCGGGCCTACCGATGGCGACGCGGACAAAATTGATGGCGGAGTGGATGAAATTGCCGGCCGGAGCGGACGGGTCACAGATCATCATGGGGGAGTATGCATATGCGCAGAAGGCGATTGTGCAGCAGAAAGGCCCAAAGGATTGGATTGATGTGCTGGAGCCGTTTTATAAGGCGATCGCAGCCGCGTCGGGGGATGCGCCAGAGCAATTTGGCAAAGTAGTGGATGAGCAGATGGCGAAGTTTAAGTTGAACCCGTTTGCGCAGACGATCGGGCCGTCGATGAAGCTGACGCGCGAGCCGATGGCAGCGCTGGAGGCTAAGCGTGAGATGTTGGAAACGGCGATGAGCGTGGTGCAGATCGGGAAGGAAGAAGTTGCTAAATCAAAGGATCCGTTTGGGGCGGGGCCGTTTGAATATATGGACGTCAAAGGGGGTTTTGAGTTGAAGAGTGCATTGAATGTGAAGGGAAAATCGGTGAGCTTGCACGTTGGGAAATAAAGGTCATCGTTTGAGGTAAATCGGGCTGGACCAGGCCATTTGGCCGTCGGATTGCGTGACTTTGACGAAGTAGGGGGTTAGCACGGATGTCGTGTCGATATTGAAAGAGAGCTTCGCGGCGGTCTGAGAGAGCGTGGCGGGGTAGCGTTCGATTTTGAGCTGCATATCGAGGCCTCCAAAGTCAAAGGATTGTTCGGTGGTGAGCGTAGCGAGATCGATCGTGGCGTTGCCCGCTTTGGAGGTGAAGGTGAGCGTGCCCGCGGCAGGGGGGGAGGAGAGGGTGAGATCGATCCAGTCGGTGTCGCCGGTAGTTTGGGAGATGAAGGAGACAGAGCGCTCGGTGGCGGAAGTGATGCGATCGATAGGCGTGTCGAAGTGAGAGGTAGCGTTAACGATATCAGGGGCGTTGTCGGAGAGCATGATAGAGCCGTCCCAGTTAACGCGACGACCCCGGCCGCGGATGCGGGAGCCTTTCCAACTGATGCGGAGTTTTGGAGATGATTGCAGCGATGAAAATTCGTCGGGTCGCCAAGTGTGAATGATCTCTTTTCCCCGGTAAATATCGATGAAAATAAGGGGGGCTGTCCCCCTTATCTCGGTCAGGAGGCTGGAGGATACGGGAGCGTTGGTAAGGACCGAACCCATGGGATGATCATTAATGGTGAAGTCGAGGTCGATGCGTGCGCCGGTGGTGCCGTAGCAGCGGCGGGATTTGAGGGCTTTGAAAATGCTGGCGCGGGTTTGCTCTTCGGCCAGAACACAGGTCAGGCCGTTCGGGATGCCGAACTGGCCGGCGCCTGGGCCTTCAGCGCCGGGGCGGCCTTTGTGGCCGTCGGAGTTGCACATGACGCCGACGATGTAGTTTTTGTCGAAGGCGTCCCAAAGCATCCATTCGAATACGCCCCAGCAGGAAACGAGTTCGACCAACGGCCCCAGATCCTGATCAAAGAATTTGCGGATGTCGGCGAAGCGCCCGCCAACATGGGAGCCGAGAAGGACTTTATCGGCAGGGAGTTCACGGCAGCGTTCAAAGAGATCATCGGCGGTATCAGCGGGGGAAAGGGTCGTTTCGGGCTGGTCGATTTGCCAGTGGGAAGAGCGGAAGAGTGGCATATCTTCTTCGAGATACCAGACATTGCGGTCGCCGCCGACGGTGGAGTTGCCGGACCATTCCCAGCCGGGGAATGCGACGAAGGAGTGGTCTTTATGGAAAGTGCGAATGACGTCGTTGAGTTTTTTCCAGTCCTGGTCGCGGACCTGAAAGTCGTTGCCTTGATGAGAGCAGAAGTCCAAGGCGGCTACGTCGCGAGCGAAGGTGAAATATTCTTCTTCGGATCCTGTGCCGACGGTCGCGTCGGATTGGGCGTGAAGGTCGCCCCAGTATTTGTTGTATTTGGTTAATGTGGCATGGCAAGTGATCGGGTTGGACGTGAATGACGATGCGCGGACAACACCGGTGCCAGGCGATTGAAAAGTCAGCGTGAGGTTGGAGATTGCGGCTGCACCGCTGCCAACCCATTCGAGTTTCACGCCGGCGGGGGCGGGCGTGGGATTGCCCCACTTGTCCTGGCCTTTGAGATGGATGCGGATCGGTTGGTTTAACTCGGCCTGGGTCGGTAGCGTGCAGACGAGTTCGACCGGATCGCCGGCAATGATGGGGACGGTAGGTGATTTGGCGATCGGGCGCGGGCGGCAGGCGTTCGTGGGATCGACCAGCAGGCGAAATTCGTGGGCGGTTTCCTGAAAGGTTTGCGCACGCATGCCCGGCGAGCCGCCGGAGGTATCGCCAAGCGTGATCGTGATCGCATCGCCGGGCGAGAGCGAGCCATCGTAGACGTCGAGGACAATGCAGTTCATCCACGGACGGTCGTGCCCTTTGCGGTCATAGCGCGGGCGAAGCTTGGCGTGCGGGTCTTCAGCGTTGAGGCGGATCGTTGTATAGGCCGGGTCGGCAGGGCGGTCGAATTGCGGAGCGTCAAAGTCGGATGCAAATCGCTGGGCAAGTTTGATGGTCCCCCCTTCATCAATCCCGGCGGAGCCGACGGTCAGCGTGATCGTCCATGTACCCGTGGATCCCGCGATAATAGGCGTATTGGGGGAGAGCGTTGCCGAGCCCAGGCGATTTTGGGGAATAGGATGCATTTAAGGACTTTAGCGGCTGGAGAACGCCAGATGAAGAGGGCCAACATGCGTGCTACAATCATAGGACATGAAAACAGGACCGGGAAAACGAGCGGCGACGGAGTTCGATGTCATCGAGCCGATCGGGAAACGCGTGGTTGTTCGCAAGGATGACAACAAGCGCGAGACCAAGAGCGGGATCGTTCTGCCGGACAGCCATGAGATCCCGGTAATTACCGGGCGCGTGATCGCGGTCTCCAAAGCGATTGAGAATGACGAAGATCAGACGATCCGCCAGTACGACAAAGTCCTATTCGATCCCCGCGAAGCTATCCCGGTTGAGTTGGAACATGACAATCGCCTGTTCGTCGTGCATATCGATCGCGTGCTGGCGATTTTTCGAAGGTCAGGACAGACGTCGGCTGAGGCTGCTGAATAAGGTATAGAATTTGTAACGGATCAATTTATGGCAAAGAAAGTTTTATTGGTGGGTCACTGTGGGCCGGATAGCAGCTATCTCCGCTTGGCGGTGAAGTCGGCGGAAAAAGATGTGGCGATCGTCATGGCGGATGATCAGAAGGAACTGCGCGCCGCGCTCGATGATGGAGAGATCGACCTGATCCTGTTCAATCGCGAATTGGGATATGGTTTTGATGAGCGGCTCGGGGTGGATGTCATCAAATACCTCAGCGGGAATTATCCTTCGCTAAAGATGATGCTGGTAAGTAATTATTCCGATGCGCAGGCGGAGGCGGAGGCCGCAGGTGCGCTGCCCGGGTTTGGCAAAAGGGAATTGGGATCGCAGCGCGTAGTGAATCTGCTCAAGAACGCATTGCAGGAGCGCAAGGAAGCCCCGCGGGTGTAATTATCCGATCCAGGGGAGTTGGAGGGCGCGTGCGGTCCTCTTGAAGAGTTCGACTCCGTGATGGCCTTGGAACAGTGTGACATGGTGGGGCATGCCGGCGTGGCAGAGGGTGTCGAATAGCGTGGGAATGTGATGGCCGGGCGTATGAACCCATGCCGTATTGCCGGTGAGTTGGCGCTTGGGCGGGATGGTAGTGCCGGGGAATGCGGTGAGATGATATTGACCATCGCAGCGCCAGAGGCGCGAGATGGTGACGGGGAGATCCGTGCGGAGCGGACCGTCTACAACAGCGGGCTTTTGGATATTGAAGTGGTGGGTAATGTGCGGGCCATTCGGCGAGCCGACCGGATAGCAAAGAGGCAGCGGCGCGACGCCGGCATGCCAGAAGGTGATGGTGTCGGCGGAGTGTTCAAGCCAGTCGGTGAGGAAACCCACGCCAAGGTTAAGATGGTTGGCGAGCAGCGCGAGGATCGCGCCGTCGGTATCCCCTTCCATGGAGAGCGGGACGCCTTCACAAGTCAGGCGGGTGAACGCGAGGTAAGGCCAGTGCCCGACGAGGTTGGAGAGTTCCGGCCAGCATTGGATGGAGATAGCGTCGAGGGATTCCTCAGCCATGAGCTGGCGAATGGCGAGGTAGTAACGGCTATTGGTAGGAAGGTCGTCCGCCTTGAGATTCACCAGTGGAAGCTTCATGGCGTGGACTTTTTCCATGTCCTGATTGACGTCGGCATCAGGAATGGATTTAACGCGGTCGATGAATTGCGTGAGCGAGAGAGGGTGGAGCTGGCTGCCCAGGCGATGAGAGAGGACGAACGGGTCAGAGGCCATGTCGATAAAGCCCGGTGCGTTGGCTCCGACCAGGCCGATTTTAGCAGAGCGGAGTTTACGGACAGTGCGCGCGATCGCGAGGGCATTGGAGAGTTGAGTGTGAGTTTCCGGGGCATCCGGGTGGCCATAGACGAGTTCGAAAGGGTGTTTGGCCTGGCGCATGACCGAGGCCCAGAGGTGAGTCGCGACGAGCGAGCAGGAGGAGACTTTTTCCCCGGTCTGGCGCTCGGGGGTGGCGTAAAGGATGATCGGATCAGGCCAGTGCTGGGCGACGGTCATGGAAAGCTGACCATTGCCAAGGGAAGGTTGCAGGACGACCAACGCATCGCAGCCGGCGGCACGGATCTGCGCCAGCGCGGCCAGGATCGATTCATCATCGACGACCGCGACCGTGGGCGTGAAGAGCGGCATCTTCATCGTGGCGAACGCTTCGGCAGTCTTCTGGCGCATGATCGCGTTCCAGTCCTGATCGAAGCCCGGGCGTTTGCGGCCGATGATGAGTAGGCCGACGGGGTGGTTATTGCTTTGCATGGGAATAGGTGTCCTTTAGAGGAAGTGGATAGTCAAGTAATGGGCCTGTGAGAGGGCGGAGATAATTCAGGAAGGCCGAAGTGATCGGGAGGTCGGTTTGAGAGGAGAGAAATTCTGTCGGGATGTGGCGCTCGGCGTGGGCCGTGGGAAGGGGGAGGAGCCTGGAAGAAGGAAGAAAACATCCAACGTCCAACATCGAACGTTGAACGTCCAACGGGAGAAGGGAAGGCCAGAGGTTGGATTGTTGGCTGAGAGAAGCGCGGAGGGATTCGCGAGCGACGTGAGAGGCGTCAGCAGAGTCCTGTAGAGAGAGGTGGCGCATCGAGGCTCGGCCGCAAAGGCCTGGTTTTTCCGAGCGGCAGCGGAGCTTGAGGTTTTGTGTGACGTAGTCTGCGAGGTAAGTCGCGACGCCGCCGGGCAAAGCTCGGCCCAGCGCATCGGATTGCGTGGCGGTGGTGGTTTGATAGACAGGGGAGCCGTCGGATTTTTTCAATCCTTCCGCGACGACCACGATGCAGTGATTGTGCTTGGTGACGACGCGATCCACGGATGCCAGAAACTGTTCGGGGTGGAAGGGAAGCTCCGGGAGATAAATCAAATGGGGGGCGCTGGCTTGGTCGTGGGGATTTTTCGCCAGAGCAGCAGCAGCGGCGAGCCAGCCTACGCTTCGGCCCATGGTTTCGTAGATGCTCACGGGTTGCGGGAGGGCGCGAACATCCTGGCCAAGGTCGCGGACGGATTGGGCCAGGTAATTTGCCGCCGAGCCGAAACCCGGGCAGCGATCGGTGTCGGGAATATCGTTGTCGATAGTCTTCGGGCAGCCGATGACGTGGAGGTCATAATGGGCATCAACGGCCAGTTGGTGAATAAGAGCTGCCCCGCGCAGTGAGCCATTGCCGCCGATCAGGATGAGGTGGCGGACGTTGTTTTTCTGCAGCGTGGAGAGGATTTGATGGTATTCGTTTTCAGAAGGTTTGAGTCGCGTAGTGCCGAGCGACGCGCCGGGGGTCTGCTTGAGATGTTGGATATCGCTGGCGGAGATTTTAGTAAGGTTGACCAGATTGTTTTTGATGAGGCCTTCGATGCCGTGGCGCGCGCCGAAGATGGCGGAGATGTGCGGGGATTTTTGCGCTTCTTCAAGGATAACCGCGAGGCTGGTGTTGAGGACCGGAGTCGGGCCGCCGCCTTGCAGGACCAGGAGATTGGACGGGGAGGAGGTCATTAGACGAGGTCTTTGGCGCGACCTGCTCCGCCGGTGATTTGCAGCATGTGCTTTATGTCCGGCTTGAGAAGGTCTTTAACGGATTGACCGACGCGCCAGGGATGGTTGAGGTGTTTGTTTTCGGCGATGACTTGCTGCGTGAATTCAACGCAGCGAGTGCGGATGAGCGTGCCGAGATTGGCTTTGGCCATCCCCATCGCGACACATTTTTTCACGACCTCGTCAGAGAGACCTGTCGAGCCGTGCAGCACGAGCGGGACCGTGGAGGCGGCGGCAAGTTTTTCGAGAAGGTCGAAGCGGATATCCGGGGCTTCTTTATAAAAGCCATGAGCGTTACCGATGCCGACCGCGAGCATGTCGATGCCGGTTTTGGACATCTGTGCCGCCTCGGCCGGGTCGGAAAGATTTTTCACCTCCGGCATGGATCCATCCGGATTGAGCTTTTGCAACTGACCGATCTCCCCTTCAACACTGATTTTCTTCTGCTTGGAGATCGCGACCACGGCTTTGGTCTGTTCAAGATTTTCAGCAATCGGCAGATGCGATCCATCAATCATCACGCTGGTAAAGCCGGCGTTGATGGCTTTTTGGCAGGCGTCAACGGTCGAACCATGATCAAGGTGGATCGCGACCGGGACCTTGGCGTGCTCAGCGAAGAATCGCATCTGCATCGCGGCATATTCATAGCCGCGGTATTTCAGATTCGCTTCATAGCAACCGAGAATCACCGGGCAATTAAGTTCTTCGGCCGATTCGATGATCGCGCGAGTGATGTCGTAAGTGCCGCCGTTGGTGTTGATTTGCACCACGCAATATTTGTTTTTGTGGGCGTGACGAACAAGCGATGCAGAGTCTGACAGCGGCATAAATTCCTACTTAATGATTTCCGTTGGTCGGGGTTGCGATCGGGAAGAGCTCATACAGACAACGATGCGCGGCGCCGGCCGCGGCGGCGAACGGGCCTAGCTGAGCGGGGAGAATGCGGACGCGTTCCACAAGCTCCGCAAGCGCCGTCTGCCTGAAAGCGCTGACGGCGTGGAGCCAGACCGGACCGTCCGGGTTGAGCATCCCGCCAGCCAGCACAAATGCTTCGGGATCGAGGACCGCCGCGATAGAGGCGATCTGCGAACCGATCAGTTCCCCAGCGCGTTTCGCCACCGCATCGGGAATTTTATCCGGCGATTCGGCGTCGATGCTCAAGGCGGATTCAGAGACGGAGGATTGCAGATTCTTCCAATGCTGTGAAGAGGCTGCCGTCGGCAGAACCATGTAGCCGATCTCCCCGGAAAATCCGTGCGATCCTGCCAGCAACCTGTCATTCACGACAATGCCCGCTCCAACGCCGGACCGGACGGCCATGCAGACGAATGAGTGCAGCCCCTTGGCGGCTCCGCTCGTCCATTCGGCCAACGTCATAGCACGGATGTTATTTTCCATGACCGCAGGCATATTCAGATGCTCAGCGATCAAATCGCGCAGCGGGAGATTCATTGCATGAGGCACCAGATCGTAGTGCAGAATAACACCCTGCTGCGTGTCTGTGACACCCGATGCGGCGATGCCGATGCCCAGCAGGTGTTTGTACTGCGGCCTTAATTCACGCATCGAGGTCGAAAGAAACGAGCGAAGCTCATCAACAAGCGCTTCGCGATCCTTCATCGGCTTAAGAGGCCTGCGCGTCTGCCAGACAATCTGCCCCGCAAAATCAGTAACGACCAGACGCAGGCGCTTGGCCTCCATGTCAAAGCCAAGGATATGTCCATGATCCGGGTTCAGCCGGACGGCCACCCCGCGCCGCCCACGCCGGTCGCCGTTGACGTTCTGTTCCAGCAGCAGACCCTCGCCGACCATCTCTTCGATCAGGTCGCAGACACGCGAATTGGAAATATCCAGCGTGCGCGCCAATTGCAGGCGTGAAGCGTTTCCCTTGCGATGCAAAGCCTGTAACAAGCTGTTACGCTTGTTATTTTCCGATCTGGAATTCGTGGTATTGGACGAGGGAGGCATGTTCACTTGTTGAACGTACGGGATTTTATTGCTTAGTCAAGAGAAATATACTATATCGTAAATTTAAGAACAGGTCCCAGCATCGAATGGGAAGGGCATCATGGACTGGATAACCGCGCTCGTCGAGGGGATAGGGGTCGTAATCTTTTGTGTCTGGGTCGTCGTCCCCGTTCGCGAATTTGCATCCATCCGGCGGCGTCTACGCGAAGAAAACGCCAAGGGGAAACATGACGCCCATTGATTACGCGATCGTCGTCGGCTTTCTCGCGATCATGGCGGTCATCGGGCTCGCCATCTCCCGGCTCATTAAAGACTCCGACGATATCTTCGTCGCAGGCCGTGAACTGACTCCGTTCATCCTCTGCGCCACGATTACCTCGACCAACCTGTCGATGTACCACTTCATCGGCTTGGGCGGGATCGCCTATCAATCCGGCGCTTCGATCATCTGGGCCAATTGGACCGGCGGCATGGCGCTGGTCCTCTCCGCCTGTTTTGTCGTCCCCGTCTTTCGGCGACTCAAAATCCGATCCGTCCCCGAATTCCTGGAAATTCGCTATTCGAAAAATTTACGCACCCTGGCCGGCGCATTCTGGGGATGCCGGCTCTGCGTCTATCTCGGCATTCTCTTATACATCGCCTCCACCGCCGCCATCGTTATCACCGGATGTCAGGACAATCTCACCAATTACGTCCGCTGGCTGCTGGCGTTCTCAGTCGTCTCGATCCTGTACTCCGCCATCGGCGGCGCCTGGGCCGTCGCAATCATGGACTCCGTCCAGTTTTGCGTCATGCTCGCTGGTGCCCTGGTGGTCCTCCCCATCGCCGCCCACGCCGTCGGCGGAATGCCCAAAGCCTTCGAGTTCTTCCACAGCCTCCCCGGCGACACCCACACCCAGCTCGTCCCCGTAACCGGCGAATTCAATTGGATCTACATCTCCATGGTCATGCTCCTCAGCATCAAATGGGCCACCGTCGATCAGGCGATCCTGCAACGCGCATTTGGTGCCCGCTCGCCGCGCGTAGCCGCCAAGGGAATGGTCCTCTCCGCAATCATCACCACCCCGATCGCGCTATTCTGGATATTGCCCGGCCTGGCCGCCGCACGCCTCCATCCCGGTTTTGCCAGACCCGATTATGCGATGCCGTGGCTGCTGGCTACGCTTCTTCCGCCGGTGGGAAGAGGAATTTTAGGATTCGTTCTCTGCGGCCTCATCGCCGCCCAAATCTCCGCCGTAACCGCCGACGTCAATTCCGTCGCCACCCTCTTCACCTCCGATGTCTACCGCTCCCTGCGAAAAAAGGAACTATCCCAAAAACATATCGTCCGCGTCGTTCGCATATCCTCAGTAGCCTGTGGCGTCCTGATGCTCTACGTCGCCTACATGCTCCGCGGATTTGGCGACGGCGCAGTGCGTGCCAATTACGCCGTCGTGGGGATTTTGGATATGCCCCTGTTCGTCGTCACCGTGATCTACGGCCTATGGTGGAAACGCGCAAACTGGCAAGGTGCCACCGCAGGTTTTCTCCTCGGCGGCATAGTCGGAATCCTCACGCACTTCCTGGTGGTCGACAAATATTTCGTCTCATACGTGCAGCCTCTTCTGAACCATCTGCCCGGCGGATTTGCCGCGACGATCAAAAATTTTCACGAGCTGGTGCGCCCTCACGAAGTGCAAGTGAGAAATGTCGTCCCCTTCATATCGACCGCAACGGCTCTGATCGTGACTCCCGTCGTCTCCTTGCTGACCCGTAAGCCGCAAAATGACGCCGCCGGATTGGCCCAGGCCTTTGATGGAGGCGCAGAAGCCGGCGATACCTATTGGGTCATGCCGCAATCCGGCATCGGCAAATTCGCGGTCTCGGCCGTGATCATCGGCGTGGCGATTTTTGCAATTGGCGTCATCTCCGCAAATTGGGCGTTCGCAGGCGCGACAACATTAGCCGTGGCGGGTATGATCGCGGTCTTCTTTGGAGGAATGGTCCGGGTCTATTCGGAGTAAATACATGTCACGTCAGGCCGTGCTGTTGGGTTGGTTGTGCGCTGTGTTGTTTTCAGGAACTGTTTTCGCCGCCGGCGGTCGCGCCGTGAAACCACTCGATTTTGACTGGCGTTTTCATCTGGGAGACCTGGCAACAGGCGCAAACGCGGATCTGGACGACTCCGCCTGGCAAGGCGTGGACGTCCCTCACGATTGGTCGATCGAGGTCGGCTATAAAGAGGAATATCCAGCCGCGACGGGGCACCTCGCCGGTGGAATCGGGTGGTATCGTCGAGTGGTGGACGTCCCCGCCGATTGGGCCGGCAAACAGGTCAGCGTCGAGTTTGATGCCGTTGCCACCAGCAGCACCGTCTATTGGAACGGCCAGCAAGTCGGCGGCAGGCACTACGGCTATGTCTCCTTCGCCTGCGATCTCACCGGAAAAATCAAACCAGGAAAAAATCTCCTGGCCATCCGCATCGACGATGCCAACTGGCCCGACGCCCGCTGGTACATGGGTGCCGGAATTCACGGACATGTGCGATTGCTCAAGACCGAAACGACCCATATCGCCCAATATGGCGTCAACGTGACCACCCCGACCATCAGCCCCGATAGAGCAATCGTCAAAGTAGAAACGCAGGTGGAGAACGCCCCGAAGGAAAATGCGGAAGTGAGATGGGAGATTCTGGATGCCGCTGGAAAAATAGCTGCAAGCGGAAAAAGCGACGTGTCAGCAACCGGCATGGCGTCGACAGAGATGAACGTCGATCACCCATCGTTATGGTCAACAGATTCCCCGGCAATGTATAGCGTCGTGACACGCATCTACCAGCAAGGGGAAATGCTCGATGAAGTGCGCACCCCCTTCGGCATTCGCCAGTTAAAATGGGACGCCGATACCGGCTTTTGGCTGAACGGTCAAAACGTAAAGCTAAAGGGAATGTGCATGCACTACGACGCCGGCGGCGCGCTCGGCGTCGCCGTCCCCGACGTCGTCAACGAATGGCGACTGCGAAAACTCAAAGCCATGGGATGCAACGCCGTCCGCACCGCCCATACCCCCTTCCCCCCGGTCTTTTACGACATCTGTGATCGCATCGGCCTAATGGTCATCGACGAATCCTTTGACGGCTGGAAGAAAAAGGCCCCCTTCGATTATGGAGCCTTATATTTCGCCAAAGAATGGAAGCAAGACCTCGGCGACGTAGTCCATCGCGACCGCAACCACCCCTCCATCATCGCCTGGTCCGTAGGCAATGAAACCGGTGAACGAGATATTCACGGCATGCGCGATTTCGTCCACTCCATCGAACCCACCCGCATCGTCACCGGCGGGCAACTCCTCGAAGGCGTCGACGTCGCCGGTTTCACCGGCCGAGGCGAAACCACCGGCGTATTGCAGAAGTTCCGCGACGAACACCCAGGCCTCCCCATTCTCCTCACCGAAGAAACCCACGCCTATTCCACCCGTGGCTTCTATCGCGTCGTCTCCGCCTGGCAGGACCCCGATAACCAAGCCAAGCGCGTCCCCTATACACCCTACGGCACCACCGAAATCTTCACCGGCGGTGACCCGCAATGGGTCTCCTCTTACGACAACAACGTCGTCCGCCTGACCTGCCGCCAATGCACCAAACGCACCATGGAAACCCCCTGGATCTGCGGAGAATTCCGCTGGTCCGGCTTCGAATACCTCGGCGAAGCCGGCACCCGCGGCCGCCACTGGCCCATGCGCTACGCCACCGAAGCCGCCATCGATTCCGCCGGCTTCGAAGAAGACATCTTCTACTTCTACCAATCCCAATACACCTCTGCCCCCATGGTCCACCTGCTCCCGCATTGGACCTGGAATGACGACATGCGCGGCACAACCATCCCCGTCGTCGCCTATTCCAATTGCCAGGAAGTCGAATTATTTCAGGACGGCAAATCCCTCGGCCGCAAAAAAGAAAGCGACCTCCTCGAATTCCTCTGGCAAGTGAAATATTCCCCCGGCGAACTCAAAGCCATCGGCTACCGCGATGGAAACCCAGTCGCCGAAGAAAAAATCCTCTCCGCCGGCGACCCCGCAAAAATCAAAATGTCCGCCGAAGGTTCCATCGAAAATCGCGGCGACATGGCCATGGTCAAAATCGAAGCGCAGGATGATCGCGGAAATATCGTCCCGACCGCCGCCGATCGAGTTGCCTTTGCCGTAATCGGCTCCGCCGGAAAATGGACCGGAGCCGAGAATGGCAACCCCACCGACGTGACTTGCGGAAAGACGCCGCAGCACGATCTCTTCATGGGACTTGAGCGCGCCTATATCCGCGGCACTGGCGATAAAGGCGACACCGAATTAGTCGGACTGGCTCTCTTGGCCGGCAAAAAGCAAATGGCGATCGATTGCGAATCGATCGTCCTGCAAGGCAACAGTGGCGGATCGATCGAAGTGCGATACACCACCGATGGAACCGACCCGACGGAAAAATCAGAAAAATACGCAAACCCTGTGGAATTGAAAAGCGGAGAAATCATCAAGGCCGCCGCACTGCGCGACGGCAAAGTAATCGTCACAGTTGACGGCCGCCGCCAGTAACCGTGCAATGGCGACCCCAACAAGGAGATTCATGCGGAACGCTTGCGCACCCCTCGGATGGATGGCCGGACTGATCTTGATCGCCGGCGGATGTGCCGGCACACATCGAGCCGAAATCGTTGTATCCCCCGAGCGCGAGCGAACATCGCTGGACGATGGATGGAAATTCATCAAAGGCGATGGCGACTACGCGCCCCCGGCAACGAATGATTCAACCTGGCGAACCCTCGACGTCCCTCACGACTGGGCGATCGAAGGACCTTTCGTGCAAGCCGACGAAGGCGCAACCGGAAAACGCGATTACTGGGGACCCGTCTGGTACCGAAAACATTTCTCCCTGCCTGCATCGGATGCGGCCAGACGCATCTATATCGATTTCGACGGCGCCATGTCATACGCCCAAGTCTGGGTCAATGGCCAGAAAGCAGCCGAGCGCCCTTACGGCTACGCCTCATTCCAGGTCGATGCCACCCCGTTCATCAAAGTCGGCCAGCAAAACGTCGTATCCGTTCGCCTGGATAGCCCCAAGGATTCTTCACGCTGGTACCCTGGCGCCGGAATCGAGCGAAACGTCTGGCTCACCAAGACAAATTCGATCCATGTTGGCCATTGGGGCGTCTACATAACCACACCGCGCATCAGTGAAACCAGCGCAGAAGTGAGCCTGCAAACAACGGTCGAGAACCAATCCGCCACCCCCGTACAAGCCGGCGTAAGAACGCGCCTCTACGAAGCCAACGCCGATGGCAAGCCGATTGGCCAGCCCGTCGCGATGACCAAAATGGAACTCGTGAACCTGGAAGCCGGCGGGCACCAGATCGTCAAATCCGTGGCGGACGTGATCAAACCAAAATTGTGGGGATTGCGATCCCCAAATCGCTACGTCGCCGTTACGACCATCGATGCAAATGACAGCGAAGTCGACCGCGTCGAAACGCCTTTCGGCATCCGAACCATCGCGTTCGATCCCGCCAACGGATTCATTCTCAATGGCAAGCGCGTCCAAATTCAAGGCGTCTGCGATCACCACGACCTCGGCCCACTCGGTGCCGTCGTGAACATCCGCGGCATCGAGCGCCAAATCCAACTCCTCCAGGAAATGGGCTGCAACGCCATCCGCACCAGCCACAATCCCCCCGCCCCCGAACTGCTCGATCTCTGCGACCGCATGGGCATGGTCGTAATGGACGAAGGCTTCGATTGCTGGCAAATCGCCAAACGCCCCGGCGACTATCACCTGCTCTGGGACCAGTGGCACGAAACCGATTGGCGCCAACAAATCGAGCGCGATCGCAATCACCCCTGCGTCGTCCTGTGGTCCATTGGCAACGAACTCCCCGAATTCAAAAAATCCAAAATCGACGGCCAGAAAATCGCCGAAGAACTCACCCATATCGCCCACGAAGAAGATCCCACCCGCCCCACGACCTTCGCCTGTAATGACCCCACCGCAGGATACGACGGCTACCAAAAAACCGTCGACGTTTTTGGCTTGAACTATCGCCCGACCGAATACCGGAAGTTTGTCGAGACTCACCCCGAAATCCCCTTCATCGGCAGTGAAACCTCCTCCACCGTCAGCACCCGCGGCGTCTATGTCTTCCCCATTGTCGAAGACCAATCCAAAGGCCAAGCCGATTTCCAGGTCAGCTCCTACGACCTCTACGCCCCCCGCTGGGCCTCCACCCCCGACGCCGAATTCAAAGCCCTCGATGAAAACCCCTCCGTCGCCGGCGAATTCGTCTGGACCGGCTTCGACTACCTCGGCGAACCCACCCCCTTCAACAAAGACGCCACCAACCTCCTCAACTTCACCGACCCCGCCGAACGCGCCAAGATGGCCGATGAACTCAAAAACCTAGGCAAAATCGAAGTCCCCTCCCGCAGCAGCTACTTCGGCATCCTCGATCTCTGCGGCTTCAAAAAAGACCGCTTCTACCTCTACCAATCCCGCTGGCGCCCTCAGCTTCCCATGGTCCACATCCTCCCCCATTGGAACTGGCCCGATCGCCTCAACCAAGTCACCCCCGTCATGGTCTACACCAGCGGCGACGAAGTCGAACTCTTCCTCAACGGCAAATCCCTAGGCAAAAAAACCAAAAACCGCCTCGAATACCGCCTCCGCTGGAATGACATCAAATACGCCCCCGGCGAACTCAAAGCCGTCGCCTACAAAGCCGGCCAAAAATGGGCCGAAGAAACCATCAAAACCACCGGCCCCGCCGCCGCCGTCAAAATCTCCCCCGACCGCCGAATGCTCACCTCCGACGGCCAGGACCTCTCCTTCGTCACCATCTCCATCGTCGACAAAGACGGCACCCCCGTCCCCCGCGCCAATAACCTGATCCATTGCCAACTCACCGGCCCCGGCGAAATCGTCGCCATGGACAACGGCGACCCCACCGGCCATCAATCCTTCCAATCCCAACAATGCCCCGCCTTCAACGGCCTCTGCCTCGCCATCATCCGCACCCATAAAAATCAGCCAGGCGAAATCCACCTAAAAGTTACCAGCGATGGCGCCGGAGCCGACGAAACAGTTATGGAAGCCGTTGCGAAAAAATAGCCCTTATCTCGGCACAAATATTCGCGCCCCCGCAAACGTATTGCGAAGCGTCTCCGACGCCTGCATATCCTCTTCATAAACCCCATTCCGCGATCGCGACGAGTGGATAACATGCGACCCCCCCGTGCAGATGCCAACATGGGCGATTTTGTTTTTGTTCGCTTCCGAATGAAAGAAGAACAAATCCCCCGCCTGGTAGGGGGCTTCCACCGGCGTCGCCGCGCGAAATTGCATATCCGCATCCCGCGGCAACATATACCCCGCAAGCCGATGCGTAAGCTGCGCTAACCCCGAACAATCAATCCCCCAAGGCGTGTTACCCCCCCATAAATAATATGTGCCAATCAGATGCCGCGCGTCGGCCACGATTTGGGCGCGGATATCGCCCGGCTTCTTAGGACGGGATTTAAGATCGCGCAGCATGGCCGAGTCGACCCAGCCTTTTGGTGTTGTTTTTCCAAAAGTCTCAACCTGCGACCAGTCATGTTTTTCTTCCAAAACGCGAATCAGCGTTCCAGTCATCAGCCGCGTAACGACTTCCTTGCGAGGCTCACGACAGACCAGTGTACTACTGCTGAAAACGATGTGCGTAGGTTCAGACCCGGCCGATCCCTCTTCAAGATAAAGTTTATATGCCCATCCCATATAGCCATCGGGCATGCGGACGTAGCACCACTTGCCGTCGGTATGCTCATCCAGGATTTCCAGCGGCGAACCATTGGGAATTTGCAGATACATTTCGCTGAGAAATGAAGGCTCCACATGCAAATCAGTCAGCGTGCTGGCGACCGTCCAAATCGCACCGGGTGCCGCGCGCAACACGCGCACTCCTGAAAGATTGATCGACACCCCCGGAAACACATCGCACAGCGCCCCCCGCGTCTCCTCCAGCGCCTCCGGCATCAACACCCGCCCCGTCAGCTTGATCTCATCCGCCCCCGCCGATTCTACCTGCACCTTATAAACATCCAGTCGCCGATCCGAATGCCGCGTAAACACATCCGCCAAAATTTTCTCAACTTTTTCTTTCACGACCGCGACTCCTCTTTCTTAACCGCCCCAATTCCCGCCCGCTCAGGCAGGCTGATCCGAGCATTCTTGTCAAATCGCACTCCATCAAACGGATCATTCGAAATCAGCAGCGGCGCATCCAGATCAATCCACTCCGCCGCCCCCGCCAGATGCGCCATCGCCGTCGTCCCAACCGACGTCTCAATCATGCACCCCAGCATCACCCGCATCTTCAATTCCCGCGCCCGCGTCAAAATCTTCAGCGCCGGCGTCAACCCCCCAACCTTCATCAGCTTCAAATTAATCCCCGCCACCCCCGCCGCCCCAAGCTGCTCGATATCCTCCATCGTCTGCACCGATTCATCCGCCACCACCGGAATCTTCGTCCGCTTCTGCACCTCCCCCATCTCCTTCAGTTGCTCCCGCGCCAGCGGCTGCTCAATCAGCTCAATGTCATACTTCTCCAGCCACGCCAGATGATGCAGCGCCTGCTCCACCGTCCACCCAGCATTCGCATCCACCCTCAATTTCGCATCCGGCCGCGCCTGCCGAATCGCCCGCACGCGCGCCTCATCATCATCCGTCCCCAATTTAATCTTGATAATCGGATAATCCGGAATCTGCTTCGCCATCCCCGCCATCGCCTCCGGCTCATCAATCCCAATCGTAAACGACGTCGTCAACCCCGGCGGCTTCGGCAATCCCAATACCTTATACAACGGCTCCTTCCGCCGCCGCGCAATCCGATCCCACAACGCCAGATCAATCGCCGACCGCGCCGGCGCCGGCCCCTCCGGTATCCACCCCGGTATATCCCCCGGCTCCTCCGGAAACGCCTTCCCCTGCCCCGCCGCCTTCGCCCAACACCCCGTCATCGCCGTCGGATCTACCCGATAATAAGGCGGAATCGTCCCCTCCCCCCACCCCTCATCATCCTTCAACCTCAACCAAAACGCCTGCCTCGTATCACTTACCCCATACGAAACCCGAAACGGATTCCGCAAGTTCAGCGTCAACGACTCCCATTGTAATAACGATGCCATCCCCCCATCCCAACCGACCACAACCCCACCGTCAACGGTCCCGAAATGGGTATGCCATTCCGCCCCTCCGCGTTAAGCTAAAAGCCGTCTTAAACCAGGAGCCAACCCCATGCGATACCTCTGCCTGGCCTTAGTCGCCTTCGGCGCGCTGATGTTCCCCTTCGCCGCCAAACGCCTGACCATCGGCCTATCCACCTCCGACCCCGCCTCCCACGACATCCGCCACGCCATCCTCTTCCTCATCTTCGGCATCCTCTTCTGCACCGCCGGCCACATCCTCTCCCTCCGCGACGAAGCCTCTTCCCAATGGCGCAACCGCAGCCGTTCCCGCCGCATTCGATTAAGATAACCCCATGCCCATCGAACTCCTCAACGACGAAAAAGCCGCGGTTGTCACCGCCCAGCGCGGCCAGCGCACCCTCTTCCAATACAACTACGCCCCCACCTACGACCCCAAAGAAAGCCGCAAACCCTTCCTGCACCCCGTTAGCTCCCTCGCCGGCGCAATCGTCACCGGCCACCCTCCCAAAGACCACTCCTGGCACCGCGGCATCCAAATGACCTGCGCCAATCTCCGCACCCCCGATCAATCCACCCCCGAAAACTTCTGGGGCGGCCCCACCTACCTCAAAGGCAAATACGTCCAACTCGACAACAACGGCATCCAACGCCACGACTCCTGGGAATCCCTCAAATCCGACAACGACACCGCCAACCTCGACGAACACCTCACCTGGATCACCGCCAAAGGCGAATCCTGGATCAAAGAACGCCGCCAAATCACCATCCCTGAAGTCAACGACAAAGAGGGCTACTGGTCCATGGACTGGCGCATGCTCCTGCAAAACATCCACACCAAACAACTCCTCTTCGGCTCCCCCACCACCGCCGGCCGCCCCAACGCCGGTTACGGCGGTCTCTTCTGGCGCGGCCCCCAATCCTTCCTTAAAACCGGCGGACAAATCCTCGCCGGCAACGGCCTCTCAGGTCCCTCCGTCCTCGGTCAGCGCGCCCCCTGGCTCGCCTACATCGGCGCCCACGACTCCGGCTCCCACTCCACCCTCCTCTTCATCGACCGCCCCGGCAACCCCGACTACCCCAACCAATGGTTCGTCCGCCTCGACCCCTTCCCCATCGCCTCCTTCTCCTTCAGCTACAACCGCGAAATCCCCCTAGACCCCGGCCAAGGCATGCTCCTCCAACACCGCATCCTCTTCGCCAATAACGCCTGGACCCGCGACCAAATCGAATCCTATCTCACCCAGGCCGGCCTCCACGATTAAAACACCCCCACTTGGTTAAGGTGAGCCGGGCCGTCCTCGGCCCGCATTCTTCTCCAAACTCCACCACTCCCTTACAATCACACCCCCGAAAACCCCAAAGGACGACCATGCAACTCACCGCCGATCTCCAATCCCGTGGCCTCCTCTCCCAAGCCTCCTCCCCCGACCTCGACGCGCGCCTCACCCAGCTCGCCCAAAAACAAACCCCCGTCGCCTACGCCGGCTTCGACCCCACCGCCGACTCCCTCCACGTCGGCTCCCTCGTCCCCATCATCGGCCTCATGCACGCCCAGCGCAACGGCATCCAACCCATCGCCGTCGTCGGCGGAGCCACCGGCCTCATCGGCGACCCCTCCGGCAAATCCGCCGAACGCCAACTCCTCACCAAAGAAAAAGTCGCCGAAAACGTCGCCGGCATCCGCCGCGTCTTCGCCAAGTTCCTCGACTTCAACCACCCCACTGCCCCCGCCCTCATCGTCAACAACCTCGACTGGTTCGGCCCCATGTCCGCCATCGACTTCCTCCGCGACGTCGGCAAACACTTCCGCGTCGGCCCCATGCTCTCCAAAGAATCCGTCAAAGCCCGCATGGAATCCTCCGACGAAGGAATGTCCTACACCGAATTCTCCTACCAGCTTCTCCAAGGCTACGACTTCTACCGCCTCTACAAAGACCGCCGCTGCGTCCTCCAACTCGGCGGCTCCGACCAATGGGGCAACATCACCGCCGGCATCGACGTCATCCGCAAACTCGAAGGCGAGTCCGGCCACGCCTTCGGCCTCACCATGCCCCTCATCACCACCTCCTCCGGCGCTAAATTCGGCAAGTCCGAAGGCAACGCCGTCTGGCTCACCGACGACCGCACCACCCCCTTCGACTTCTACCAGTTCTGGCTCCGCACCGAAGACGCCGACGTCGCCAAATACCTCGCCATGTTCACCTTCCTCCCCATGACCGAGGTCAACGCCATCGTCGCCGACCATCAAAAATCCCCCGACCAACGCCTCGCCCAAAAACGCCTCGCCGCCGAAATCACCACCCTCGTCCACGGCAAAGAGACCCTCGAAAAAGTCATCTCCGCCAGCCAAACCCTCTACAGTTCCCCCTCGACCGAACTCGACGCATCCGCCATCGAAGCGCTCATCACCCAAGGCGTCCCCTCCATCACCGTCGACCGCGCAAAACTCGATGCCGGCTATCTCGTCATCGACGCCTGCATCGACACCGGCCTGGCCAAAACCAAGTCCGACGCCCGCCGACTCATGCAGCAGGGGGGTCTCTCCCTAAACAACACCCCGGTTTCCGACCCCGCCTCCACCATCACCCCCGCCTCCCTCATCGCCAACCGCGCCGCCGTCCTTCGCTCAGGCAAACGCAACTACCGCCTGATCGAATCCCAATAGTCCGCACGCAACGCGTGCGCGGTCTTCACCTGGCACGCCAATTGCCATACATCTCCCGACGCTAACGCTAATAGGAGATTCAAATGGGACGTGAAGACATCGCCGCCGGAACCGCCAAACAAATCAAAGGCAAAGCCAACGACATCGCCGGTGCCATCAAAGGCGACACCGCCCAGCAAATCAAAGGCAAAGCCCAACAAGCCATCGGCAAAGCCCAAGCCGCCCTCGGCCGCGCCAGCAAGTCCGACAAGTCCGACAAATAATTAATTCCGATATTGTCCCGTCGTTGCGCGAGCCTTAATCGCTCCACAACGACGCGGACGACAAGACCCCCCTCCCAAATGCCTGCCGATGCCTCGTGCGTCGACAGGCATTATTTGTTGAATCTTCTTCTCAATGGTTCAATGCTCCGATGACTAATTGATTCAATTCCCTACACCCGCCCATAAATGTAATCGTTCAAATACCCAATCGTCTCCGCCTGATGCGTTGCGTGATACGCATTCACGTCCCCAATCGACACCATCCCCAGCAGATGCCCCGCCTCATCGCACACCGGCAAATGCCGAATATGCTTCTCACGCATCACTTCCGACGCCTGATTCATATGCGTCTCCGGCCGAATGCAGATGACATTGTGCGTCATAATCTCCGACACCCGCACCTCTGACGGCGACCGCTCTTCCGCCACCACCTTGCGCATCACATCGCGCTCCGTGATCATCCCCACAACTTTCCCCTCCCCGCAGGTCACCACCAGCGCCCCGATTTTTCGGAAGTTCATCTCCCGCGTCGCCTCCAGCACCGTTGCCGTGGCGGTGATCGTGTAAACGGTTTTCCCCTTCTGCCCGACAAGTTCGTCAACCGTGGCCATAGGATCGCTCCCTGTATTGGAGGTGTGCGGACGATGGATCGTGCTGATGCCCGACGGAGATGTCACATTGCTATATACAATTCCCACCATGAAATACGCAACATCGTGATTATTTTCCCGAACTCTCACTTCCAGGGGCGGCACGACCCATATATCCAAATTTTGTTGTTCATTTATAGGTCTATCGCTAAATTGTCTCTACCGTCGGCTCAATCTTTCAGGAGACTTTTGATGCGCTACTACTCGATCGAGTTCCTTGAATCGCGAACACTCTTGGCCAGCGTGACCGTTCAGCCAAATCAGACCCTCGACACCGTCAACGGCATTCTCAGCCTGCGCCAAGCCATCACACAGATCGGCACCAGCGATTTCCTCAACGTCTACAACACCGCCAGCTCCCTCAGCGGCATCATCACCGACGCCACCGGCGCCGTCATCGTCCCCAAATTCACCATCGCCACCGTCCCCACCAGCCCCAATTCCATATTCTCCAACATCGCCGCCGCCACCACCCCCACCGGCAACGCCGACGTCGCTTACACCATCTTCAACCCCGACGGCCAAAGCGTCCGCGACGTCGCCGTGATGACCCAGATCAGCCCCACCGGCTCAATCCTCGTCCAACCCACCTTTGTCGATTCCAGCAACACCGACAGCCAAACCCAGGCCGCCATCGCCGTCGCCCCCACCGGTGCCGTCGCCATCACCTTCACCGACTCTTCCGCGCTCGGCTCCGCCAACACCAACATCTTCGCCCGCGTCTTCAATTCCTCCCTCGTCCCCCTCGCCCCTTCCCAACAACTCACCGTCACCAACACCAACAATTCCGTCTTCCAAAATCGCGCCAATTCCACTGTCGTCTACAACGGCGGCGATTTCGACATCGCCTGGTATCAGCAAACCTACACCCCCCAGTTCGCCACCGCCGCCCAGGAAATCGACGGCAACTCCCTTACCCCCGCCGGCGACTTCAACGGCGACGGTACCCCCGATCTCCTCGTCACCGGCAACACCCACGACACCCTCGGCCAGCCCTATCTCCTCTCCAACCCCACCGGCCTCACCCTCTTCTACGCCGTCCAGGCCTTCACCCCCTCCCCCTCCTTTACCTTCGGCGGCACCACGATCTTCGACCAGGCCCTCTCCAACTCCCTCACTACCGTCGGCTCCCCCAACACCCTCATCACCACCGTCCCCAACGCCGAAAATGTCATCGGCTCCGTCGCCTGTATCAACGATTCCACCGGCACCGGCAGCACCGACGTCGTCTTCTGCGACTCCGGCCAAAACGGCGGCTCTGGTCTCTCCGGCGATTCCGCCCGCGTCCTCACCTTCCACACCACCACCGGCGGCCAAACCTGCACCCTCACCAGCGATACCTCCACCACACTCCCCTCCGGCGTCACCGACCCCCTCGGCGCCTTCGCACCCGCCAACAACGGCACCGTCTCCGGCACCTTCGCCGCCGCCGCCCCCACCGGTGCATCTCAAACCGACGATTTCATCGACGTCCCCATCGACTTCGACCCAAGCGGCCAATCGACCACCGATCCCGTTGACAATCCCTCCTTCCGCATCACTTACGACCTCCTTAGCGCCAGCAACGAAGTCGAATTCCACATCCATCTCAATAATGCTGGCGCATTCCCATCCTCCGTCCACTACGCCACCCGCGACGGCACCCTTCTCTCCGATTTCAACTATGACGAAGCCAGTGATACCGCCACTCTCAGTGCCGATGACGATGATTACTTGGTCCTCGTGAAACTCCGATATACACCCTTCCTCGTCGCTACCCCCGAAAATTTCTTCGTCGACCTCTCCAGCCCCACCAACGCTATCATCCAATCCGGCGACGGCACCGCCGAAGCCGTCATCGAAGGCTCCGTCGCCCCCGGCGGTACGACCGATCCCGGCATCACCAAAACCGAATCCTTCACCTCCAGAAAAGTCCTCGTCGTTACCGGCAACAACGGCCTCCCCACCACCCTCAGCCTCAAAGGCCCCGGCACCGCCAAACTTGTCCTCAACGGCAGCGGCGCCGTCGACCTCCTCCTCACCGGCACCACTGCCCAAACCCAGCTCACCATCAAAGGCGACACCTACACCCTCCGCAACTTCACCTGCAACACCCCCCTCGGCAAAATCTCCGCACCACACGTCAACATCGCCGGCAACATCACCACCAGCGGCTGCAACAGCATCGCCCTCGGCAACGTCAAAGACAACCACATCATCAAACTCGGAAAATTGACCAACGCCGTCATCACTTTCGCCCAGGTCGCCAATTCCAATCTCACCGCCACCGGCTCCATCAAATCCCTCACCGTCGCCGACTGGGCCGGCGGCTCCATCACCGTCCCCCTCATCACCACCCTCACCTCCTCCCACGATCTCGATGCCGACCTCTCCGTCACCTCCATTACCAAACTCTCCGTCGTAGCTGCCCTCGGCGGCACATCCCCAACCGACGTCCGCCACCTCCGCGCCACACAATCCTTCGGCACCATCACCGCCGGCCAGTTCGTCGCCGCCAATATCTCCGCCGGCCTCAAATCAACCCTCAAAACCCTCCCCACCTCCCGCGCTCAATTCCTCTCCTCTACCGCCTCCATCAAATCCCTCTCCACCACCGGCTCCTTCCCCGCCTTCATCGACTCCATCATCGCCGCCCCCATCATCACCACCTTCCACATCACCGGCCTCGACCCCACCAACCCTACCCCCTTCGGCCTCGCCGCCGAACGCATCACCACCTACCAGCGCGACCAAGTCTCCAAGAAAAACATCTTCTCCAAAAAACACATCGACTCCACCGCCCAATACCTCGCCGCCACCCTCTAAAACCTCCTCCCCGAACCCTGAACCCTGAAAACTGACCCCCGACAGCTTGTGCCCCCGCAATTCCCCCCTATCCTCTCATTATGTCCTCCATGCCCGTCATCGCGATCGTCGGCCGCCCCAACGTCGGCAAGTCCTCCCTCCTTAACGCCCTCACCGGCAAACTCATCTCCATTGCCCACGATATGCCCGGCGTCACCCGCGACCGCATCTCGATGTACGTCCCCCTCGACTCTGGTGACTCCGGCAACCCCGCCGACAACCGCTGGGTCGAACTCGTCGACACCGGCGGTTACGGCTTTATCGACCCCGACAACCTCACCGAACACATCAAACACCAGATCGAACTCGCCATGGCCCGTGCCGATCTCTGCCTCTTCATCGTCGACTGCAAAGATGGCCTCACCGCCGCCGACCAGGAGATCGCCATGCTCCTGCGCCGCAAAAATATCAAAACCCTCATCCTTGCCAACAAAGCCGACGGCCCCAAAGCCGACATCATCCTCGGCGACTTCGCCCGCCTAGGCCTCGGGACGCCCATCGGCGTCTCCGCCATGAACAACCGCAATCTCGACCAGGTCCTCGTGGCAATGGCCAAGAGCGTCGATCTGGCTAGTGCCCCCCACGAACTCCCCGACGCCGAAATGATGATCGCCATCGTCGGCAAGCGCAACGCCGGCAAATCCACCCTCGTCAACGCCGTCGCCTCCATCTACGAAGACGACCCCCAGCGCGTCATCGTCTCCGAAGTCCCCGGCACCACCCGCGACTCCGTCGACGTCCGCTTCGAAAAAGATGGCAAAGTCCTCACCGTCATCGACACCGCCGGCGTCCGCAAAAAACGCCACATGGTCACCAACGACATCGAATTCTACTCCTTCCACCGCGCCCAGCGCTCCATCCGCCGCGCCGGCGTCGTCCTCATGCTCATGGACGGCACCGAATCCGTCTCCGAACCCGACAAAAAACTCGCCCAGTACATCGCCGAGCAATACAAACCCGTCATCCTCGTCGTCAATAAATGGGACATGGCAATGTCCTACGCCCGCGAGCAGCAGCTCGCCAACAAAGAAAACGAACCCGTCAGCAACGACGACCTGATGGCCAAGTATGAGGAATACGTCCGCAAAGAACTCCGCCACCTCGACTTCGCCCCCCTCGCCTTCACCACCGCCAAAGACCAGAAAAACGTCCAGGTCGTCCTCGACCTCGCCCAGCACCTCTTCAAACAATCCCAACTCCGCATCACCACCGGCCAGCTCAATCGCGCCCTCCAGCAAATCCTCGAAGAACGCACCCCCAGCTCCCGCGGCGGCCGCCGCATCAAAATCTTCTACGCCACCCAGACCGACATCGGCCCGCCCACCATCGTCCTCTTCGTCAACCACCCCGAAGACGTCGACGAGGCCTACCGCCGCTTCGTCATCAACCGCTTCCGCGAACTCCTCCCCTTCAACGAAATCCCCATCAAACTCCACGTCCGCGGCCGCGGCGGCCAAACCGCCATCGGCGCCGAAGCCGACGCCCCCGTCGACCCCACCACCCGCCACCGCACAAAGCGCCCCGCCAAAATCGTCAAACGCCCCGCCAAAAAATCCATCAAACATTCCCAAAAACCCACGAAACGCTCCTCCAGCAAGACAAAAAAGTAAACATCACTCCACTGCTTGCCACCCCAACCAATACCGATTCACCACGGAGGTCACGGAGAACACGGAGAGTAAAACAGAAAAATTTTGATTCCTCTCAGTGCTCTCCGTGACCTCCGTGGTGAACAATCCCGCCTCTCACTTCACCGTCGCCAAAAACTCCACCAGATTCCGCATATCCTGCTTCGACAACGCCTTCCACAACCCCTCCGGCATCGGCGACTGCCCCGGACTCCGGCTCACTACATTCCCCTTCGCCACCTTCACCACCCCCTTATCCACCACATCCACGCTGTACTCCGCCGCCGTCTCCCCCTTCAAAACCCCACTCACCGACTTCCCATCCTTCAACTTCAGCGTCACCGCATCATACCCCGGCGCAATCTGCTTATTCGGCAGCAGCACTGATTCCAAAATGTAATTCCGATCATGCCGCGTCCCGATCCCCGCCAGATTCGGCCCAACCGTCCCCCCCGGCCCGCCCGCCTGGTGACACCGAATACACGACACATCCGCCCGCTCCGCGAAAATATGATGCCCCAGCTCCGCATCCCCCCCATACAACGTCTCCTTAAACTCCGCCATCAAATCCCCCTTCGGCTTCGTCTCCATGTACTTCTTCACTTCCTCCTTCACCGGCTCCGCCTTGCTCTTCTGCGCCGTCTCCAACAAATCCAATTGCAACGCCGGCGCAACCTCCCCCGCCATCAGCTTCTTCATCCACTCCGATTCAATCTGATCCACCGACGCCCCCTCCACACTCGCCAGCGTCCGCAACACCATCTGCTGATCCGCCACACTCCCCGTCTGCAACGTCTCATTCAATCGCGGCACCGCATCCGGCAACTTCGCCAATAGCCGAATCGCCGTCTCCCGGAACGCCCCCTTCCCCTTACTCAACCCCAGATTCACCGCCTCCGCCGTCTTCGGACCACCCCTTGCCACCAGCGCATCCAGCGCCGCCGCCCGCACCGCCGACTTCGCCGACTCATCCGACACAATCGCAAACATCATCTGCTCATCATCCAACCCCATCGCATGCGCCACCTCAATCGCCCGCACCCGCACCCCATCCTCCTTCGCCTTCAACAACTCTCCCAACACCCCCTGCACCGCCCCCTTCGCCATCCCCCCATCCCGCTCCGCCACCGGCCTCCACAACCCCATCACCCAATCCTTCCCATCCGGCTTCTCCCAATTCTGCAACATCGTCAGCGCCTCCACCCGCATATTCTCCGGCCCATCCCCCCGCGCCGCGAACTCCGCTAGCGCCCTCGCCGTCTCCGCCGTCCCCAGCCGATAATTCGCATTAATCACCCGCTTCCACACCGGCTCACTCAAATTCTTCTCTCCGATGATCCCCGCCAGTGCCGGCATCGCTTCATTGATCGGCACATCATTAATCGCCCGCGCCGCCTCCAACACCACCTCCGCATCCTTATCCTTCAAATACAGCTCCACTTCCGGCCTCTTCAGCCGCCGCAGCGTCACCAGCGCCCCCAACCGCACCGCCGTCGACGGATTCCCCGCCGCATCAATCAGCGACTGCACATCCCCCGACCCCTGCAACCCCACGATCGCCCCATGCCTCACATACGCATCATGATTATCATTCTCCGCCAGCAACTGCATCAGCGCCTTCACATCCGCCGGCTTCCCCACCCTCCCCAGCGCCGTCCCCGCCATAAACCGCACCCGCGGACTCTTATCCCCCAGCAACTTCACCAGCCCATCATGCGCATCCAGACACCAGCAATCCCCCAGCACATGCGCCGCCTGCGCGCGCACTTCATCATCGCTATCCCCCAGCAACCCCACCAGCGGCTCCACCGCCCGCGGATCTTTCTCCCCAAGCTGCCAAATACCCCAGATCGCATGCAAACGCGCCAGCGTCGTCCCCCCACTCTGCGCAATCCCATACAACATCGCCGTCGCATCTCCCCCGCGCTTGACCATCTCAAATTGCGCCAATTGCCTCACGCGAAGATCCGGATATCCCAGCAATTCCGCCAGCTCCTCCACCGGCCGCTTCTCCATCCCCTCCTCAATCAGCCGCTTCGACCGCACCACGCTCGCATCATGAATGTGATTCGGATCATAAATCCGCTCAATCCGCCCCTTCTCCGGCTTCGGCCACCCGTCCACCCAATCCGACGTATAGATCGCCCCATCATTCCCCGTCTTCACATCCGTCGCCAGCATCTGCCACACAAACTCATGCCGATCCGTCAACTCAAAACTCGCCCCCATCGGCTTAATCCCAAACGACCAAATCCCGCTGTTCACCCGCCCTCCGCGAAAATCACACAAGAAAAAATGCCCGCGATACCGTTCCCCCAGTGCCCCCGTCGGTTCAAACGTATTCCCCGAAGGCCCGCTCGATATATACGCCACCGGCGGCAAGATATACGCCGCCCCTCCCGTCTCCCCCGGCAGCGCCCACTGCCTCTCACTCATCCAAGGCCCACCCTGTATCCGCTGATACCCCAGCCTCCACCCCGAATCCCCCCCATCCACCACATACACCCATCTCCCCGGATCTCCATAGTCGCAATTGTTATCCCCCGCAAACAAATCCCCATGCTCATCAAACACCAGGTCCTGCGGATTCCGCAGCCCCGTCGCATAAATCTCCAACCCCGACCCATCCGGCTGACACCTCAGCACCGACCCCGACTCAATATTCTGCACCAACCCATGATCCGTCTTCACACTCAATCCCCGATCCCCAATACTAAAATACAACCTCCCATCCGGCCCAAACACCAGCCCATGCAGATCATGCCCCTCCAGGCTGTAATGCACCCCATACCCATATTGCAATACCTTCCGCGACGTTTCCTTCCCATCTTTCGTATGAATCAGCCACAAATTCGGTATGTCCGCAAACCACACATCTCCATCCCGCGCCAGCACCCCCGACGCAATCCCATCCGCTGTCGAATTAAAATGATCGTCCACAGTGCTGAACCGGTCCGCCTTACCATCTCCATCGGTGTCTTCCACCAATTGCAGCCGCTCTGTGTTCATCGACATCTCGCCGATGCGGCTTCCCATCTTCCGCGTAATCAGCGCGATCCGATCCTCCACCGTCTTGCTCGCCAGATCTTCATCCCACCAGTCCACATTGCGCACATCGACCACACCCCCCAGCCGATACCGAAACGTCTCCGCGATCCACCACCGCCCCTTCTGATCCGTACACATCTGCACCGGGTTCGCCAGTTGTGGCTCCGCCGCGAAGACGCTGATCTCCAACCCTTTGGTCAACTTGAACTTCGCTGCATCCTTTTCCGCCTGCTCAAACGCCACCGGATTCGTCGCCGCCGGCGGTTCGCTCTTCTCCACGCTCTGCCCCAGCGCCCCCCGCGCCGTCATCCCCACCGCTCCAACCAACAACCCACGCACAACCCAACCCGGCATCGTTTTTTTCATAGACCCCGATAATATCCCCCCCGCCCCCACGT
>DASRRR010000094.1:0-12514 GCA_035656825.1 Tepidisphaeraceae bacterium
GGCGACAACACCTTCCGCGTCACCGTCATCGACTCCACCTCATCCCCCCATGCCAACGACACCCGCGCCTCCGGCACCACCGGCGTCGGTCGCGGCACCCTCTGGTTCCAAGTCGACCCCGCCGGTCACCCCACCGGCTTCCGATGGAAATCCAACGGCAACCACTTCACCAACCTCCCCATCTCCATCGGCCGACTAATCCAGGACCCCCCATGACCGACCAAACCCCCACCCCCGAACAAATCGCCCAGCAACTCTTCAACCGCGCCCACTCCGCTTACTGGAAAGACAAAGACCTCCCCACCTCCCTCTCCCAAGGCCACGCCTGCATCCAACACGCCCTCTCCTGCGCAGAACAATCTCCCCCCGACCTCGCCAACCGCCTCCACTCCATCGCCAAATCCGCCGCCTACAACATCGCCTCCTTCACCTGGCCCGGCTGGCAAGAGCCCGGCATCACCATCACCCCCGCCGATCTCGCCTCCGGCCGCGCCGCCGCCGACCTCAACCTCCGCCTCGCCCTCGAACTCCACCGTCCCCCCGGCCCCCTCGCCAGCGCCCACTGGCTCGTCGGCATCCACGCCATGTCCGTCCACGACCACGCCGCTGCTCACCACGCCTTCACCCAATACCGCCTCATCGCCGACACCGCCGAACACCGCCACCTCGCCGACGGCTACTCCGCCGTCAATCTCCTCCTCTCCACCCCCACCCCGGCCGCCACCACTTCCTTCAACACCGCCGTCTCCGAATTAACCAAACTCAATACTGAAGACTCCAATTTCTTCGCCGCCCAACTCCTCACCATCAAACAATTCTTCCTCAAATGAAACTTACCATCCATCTCATCCTCCTCATCGCTCTCTTCTCTACATCAACCCGCGCCGCCGATTTCGCCCTCCGCGACAACGACACCGTCGTCCTTCTCGGCGACTCCATCACCGCCGAAGGCACCTGGGGCAAAATCCTCGAAACCTACACCCTCCTCTGCTTCCCCGACCGCAAAATCCACTTCATCAACGCCGGCCAAGGCGGCGACACCATCACCGGCGCCCTCTCACGCCTTGACCGCGACCTCTTCGCCAACCACGCCACCGCCGTCATCGTCTGCTTCGGCATCAACGACATCGCCTGGGGTGCCAAAGCCGACCCCGCCCACCGCCAGGCCTACCTCGACTCCACCCGCGAATTGATTCAGCGCTGCCAATCCCACCACGTCCGCGTCTATTTCTGCTCCGCCCCCGTCACCGCCGCCGATCCCGACAAATCCGAAAACAACTACCTCCAAAAAATGTGCGACGACGGCATCTCCCTCGCCCGCTCCCTTGGCGAATCCACCATCGACATCCAGCGCACCATGCGCCAAATCCAGCAGCGCGTTAAACAAGCCAACGCCGCCGAAAAAGACGAAAAGAAACGCGAATCCATGCACGCCCCCGACACCATCCACCTCACCGACCTCGGCGAAACCGCCATGGCCTTCGCCGTCATCCAAGGCCTCAATGCCCCCTCCCTCGTCTCCTCCGCCACCATCGATTTCTCCTCCGCCACCACCACCGAATCCACCAACTGTCAAATCTCCGGCCTCAAAAAATCCGACACCTCCCTCGAATTCACCCGCCTCGACGCCGGCCTCCCTCTCAACCTAGGTCTCTTCTGGGGACTCAAATTCCGCTTCATCCCCTTCCCCGAATCCCTCAACCGGTATCTCCTCACCATCCAAAATCTCCCCCCCGGCAAATACACCCTCTCCGCCTCCGGCCGCCCCCTCGGCACCTTCACCTCCGATGCCCTCTCCAAAGGCGTCAACCTCTCCTCCGCCACCGCAGACCCCTGGCTCCCCGGCGGCCCCTGGGACGCCCAGGGCTGGCTCGTCCACTCCCTCACCCAATCCCGTTTCCTCCTCGCCACCACCCGCAAGTACACTCCCAATTATCTCAAAGACAACCAAAACGCCCCCGCCATCGACACCCAAACCCTCCAAGCCAGCGCCCAGCTCGAATCCCTCCAACGCCTCACCGCCAAACCTGTCCCCTACCATTTTGTGCTGAATATCGCCCCATGACCGGCCAATGCCTAGACTGCGCTCCCCATATCCGATAAAGAATTTACCAGACGACGCTCCATATCGTCTTCCGCGCAAAGGATCTGGTGAAAAATGGCTGAGCTACCGATTCCCAAAGTGACCTATCAAGTCTTCCCCGACGTTCCTGCTCCGTTGCAGAACCTCATGGACCTCGCCACCAACTTCTGGTGGGTCTGGCACCCCGACGCCGTCGAACTCTTCCGCCGCCTCGACCGCGATTTGTGGGAAAGCGTCTATCACAACCCCGTCAAACTCCTGGGCACCATCGACCAGGACAAACTCGCCGCCGCCGCCAAAGACGACGGCTACCTCGCCCACCTCAAGCGCGTCAACGACCACTTCCGCTCCCACATCGACGGCAAAGGCTGGTACACCTCCGCCAACGCCGAAAAGCCCCGCCTCCGCGTCGCCTATTTCTCCGCCGAATTCGGCGTCCACGAATCTCTCCCCATCTACTCCGGCGGTCTCGGCATCCTCGCCGGCGATCACCTCAAATCCGCCTCCGAAATCGGCATCCCCCTCGCCGCCGTCGGCCTCCTCTACCGCAACGGCTACTTCCAGCAATACCTCTCCGCCGACGGCTGGCAACAAGAAGCCTATCCCGAACTCGACTTCTACAACCTCGCCGTCACCCAGATGACCAACACCGACGGCACCCCCGTCCATGTCCGCGTCGACCTCCCCGATAACGCCGTCTTCTGCAATGTCTGGCGCGCCATGATCGGCCGGGTCCCCCTCTATCTCCTCGACACCAATCTCCCCGAAAACTCCCCAGCCGACCGCGAAATCACCTCCCGTCTCTACGGCGGCGGCACCGAAATGCGCATCCGCCAGGAAATCGTCCTCGGCATCGGCGGCGTCCGCGCCCTCGACGCCGTCAACGAAAAGCCCACCGTCTACCACATGAACGAAGGCCACTCCGCCTTCCTCGCCCTCGAACGCGCCCGCATCCTCCTCGAAAATTCCCCCCTTACTTTCGATGAAGCCCGCCAGGCCATCATGGCCACCAACGTCTTCACCACCCACACCCCCGTCCCCGCCGGCATCGACATGTTCCCCCCGGAAATGGTCACCAAATATTTCAAAAACTATTATCCCTCCCTCAAGCTCGACGAAGACGGCTTCCTCGCCCTCGGCCGCGAAGACGTCACCAACAAACGCCAGGGCTTCTCCATGGCCGTCCTCGCCATCCGCCTCGCTGACTCCATCAACGGCGTCTCCTGGCTCCACGGTGTAGTCTCCCGCCAGATGTGGCACAATATCTGGCCCGGCGTCCCCGACGCCGAAGTCCCCATCCAATCCATCACCAACGGCATCCACCTCCGCACCTGGCTCTCCCCCGATATCCAATTCATTCTCGACCGCTACCTCCCCCACCGCTGGTACTCCGATCCCACCGACCACACCGTCTGGCAGGAGGTCAACCAGATCCCCGACGAAGAACTCTGGCGCGCACACGAACGCTGCCGCGAGCGCCTCGTGAGCTGGACCCGCCACACCCTCAAAGACCAACTCACCCGCCGCGGCGCATCCTACGACGAACTCGCCACCGCCGATGAAGTCCTCGACCCCGAAGCCCTCACCATCGGCTTCGCCCGCCGCTTCGCCACCTACAAACGCGGCGCCCTCCTCCTCCGCGATCCCGAACGCTTCCAACGCCTCCTCGAAGACACCAAACGCCCCATCCAATTCCTCTTCGCCGGCAAAGCCCACCCCGCCGATCACGAAGGCAAAGAACTCATCAAAACCATCGTCAACTTCGCACGCACCTCCTCCTACCGCCGCCGCATCGTCTTCCTCGAAAACTACGACTGCAACGTCGCCCGCCACCTCGTCCAGGGAGTCGACGTCTGGCTCAATACCCCGCGCCGACCCTACGAAGCCTCCGGCACCTCCGGCATGAAAGCCGCCGCCAACGGCGTCCTTAACTGCTCCATCCTCGACGGCTGGTGGGTCGAAGGCTACAAACCAGACCTCGGCTGGGCCATCGGCCGCGGCGAGCAATACCCCGACTCCAACCTCCAGGACCAACTCGAATCCCAGGCCCTCTACGACCTCCTCGAAAAACAGATCGTCCCTCTCTTCTACAATCGCTCCGTTGACAACCTCCCGCGCGAATGGATTGCCCGCATGAAAAACTGCATGCGCGAGCTTGCCCCGGTCTTCAACACCAACCGCATGGTCCGCCAGTACACCGAAAAATTCTACATCCCCTCCGCCGCCCGCGGCGCGCTCCTTGCCGCCGACAACCTCAAACGCTCCATCGCCCTCGCCCACTCCAAAGACTCCCTCCGCAGCCGCTGGCACGGCATCCGCGTCGTCGGCGTCCACACCACCGGCAACGGTCACTTCAAAGTCGGCGACCAAATGCAGGTCGAAGCCGTCATCGACCTCCCCAACATCGACCCCAAAGAAATCTCCCTCCAACTCTACGCCGGCCCCATCAGCGCCTCCGGCCAGATCGAATCCCCCCAAATCCTCCCCATGACCCACGCCAAAGAAATGGGCCCAGGCGTCCACCTCTTCACCGGCTCCATCTCCTGCCAATCCTCCGGCCGCCACGGCTTCGCCGTCCGCGTCCTCCCCGGCAATCCCGACCTCGCCACCCCCTTCGAACCCGGACTTATCGCTTGGAACTAACCAAATATTCTAAAAAATTATCCAAATAGCCACCACCCCTTTTGGCCGCCACGCGTGCGGGGCGTTCTTATTCTTCCTCAAACTCGTACCCGGATGATGAACTACACCCCGTTGCCCGCCAGACTGCCAATTGGGTAGCCAAGCCGCGCCAACTCAGCTAACAGTCGCCGTGGCCGGAAGCTCCAGAACAGAATATACGGTGGATACTCCCACCGTGAATGCGATACTTCCAGCCCAATCGAAACGAGCCCATTCTTAAGGGCGACTTGTTTTACCTCGACCCGACTGAATGCAAACGTCCGTCTGAGTGGCCCGATGCCAACGAAAATCTCGAAAGTGAGCTCTGTAGCTCGCAACGTCGCAAACGGCCAAGTTGCGTTCAACCGCCGCCCGAAGCTTGCACCCCACCTGAGTCCGCCTCGCTGAGAATAGGTGTCCAATTTGGAAATCCCTCCTCTAATGCATAACGCAAATCCATTCAATTGCCGAGCCCGCATCCTAGCGACTTCCGAACTTCAAGAACTATACCCACGACGATAAGATGATAAACAAATTGTTTCATGCAATTAAATTGTTTTTCCTTTATCTGTGTGCATCTGATTGTTCATCTGTGGCTAAAATTCTTCTTCTTTACGCTGCGGCTGAAACTTAATGAATTCTGGCCCTATTTGGGCTTGGTCCATAGGAGCGAGTGGTTATATACCTCGTTGGCCGTGGAACCCCCACACGTTATTGGAGAACTCACCGGCCGCGAATACGACCCGTTTGTCGCCGGAGACAATCTCGCACGCGCTGAAAATGAACGGCTGATCGTACTGCGGATCATGGACATGCGCATCAGATAACCCTGCCGAGCGCCACTTGTGCTGGAAGACATCGATGTCGTCGATCATGACGGCCCCATGCCATAGGCATGTCCGAGGTACTTCCAATCAAAAGAGGAGGTAGAGGGCATAGGAAGCTACTGCCCAGTAACTCTGCGCGATCTATGACAGGATGCAATCAAATTTAATTACTATAAATGCACTTCTTGGTGCCCTTATCCCGCTTGATCCTCTTTGGTGCCTACCTCCCCCTCTTCCCCACCCCCGAGCAAAGCACCACCTTCCCTCGCATCCCACCCCGCTCCACGCCATAATCCCCCCAATGCCCGACCCTCAAAAAATCACCCTCATCCTCCCCTACGCCGGCCCATCCACCCTCTCCTTCCTCACACGCCTCCCCGCTGGCGCCGATTACAACATCCTCCTCCTCAACGGCCCACCCGCCCCCGCCCACACCAACACCCGCTCCATCCAAAATCCTCAAAGTTTTTGGTCAGAAAAGCAGGAGAATCCTCCCACTTTCGTAGTCTTTCTCGACGAAAAATGTGACCCGGCACAGCTCCCCCGTATACTCGGCCCCGTTGAGCGCAACGAAGCCCCCATCGTCATCGGCTCACGCCGCCTCCGCAAAACCTCCCCTCTCCCCCTCGCCACCCGCCTCTATAACTCCATTGCCTGCCAGTTCATCCGCCTCACCACCGGCAAGGTCTACACCGACATCTCTCCCTTCCGCGCCCTCACCTTCAACGCCCTGCAAAAAACCAGCCCCCACCCCACCAAAATGCAATTCCTAGCCCCCCGAAATCAACTAAAAGTGCTCGAAATCCCCATCGACTACCACCCCTAGATACGACACTGTCGCACTCAAATGGTCTAGCTTGTCGCACAAAAACAAAACCGCGGCGCGCAGCTCACCCTGCGCGCCGCGGCCTAAAGTCCGGCCCTACATCGGATTATTTGCTTCCGCCTCTTGCTGTCCCGGCGGCATGTTCATCTCTTCCGGCGAAGAACTCTTCGTCCGAGCCCTTTGCCCAGACTCCATCCCGCCCTTCCTTCCAATCGCCGCCATATGCTCGCGATTCCGGCTAACTGCTTGCCCACCCTTACGTCCCGCCTCGCGGGCCTCATTGGCGGAAAACTCGTGGGCTGTCCCTTTCATATGAGCGGCACGCCCGCCCTTGCTCGCGATCTCTCGCTGCTTATCAGGATTCATTGAAGCGAATCCCCGGTTGCTAGTACCTGCCATCTGGATACTCCTTTCAGAAGGCGTGGCCATGCGAATCGGTTATGACACAAATAGACACCCCGTTCGCTGGATGTCTGACATAAGTAACGGACTGTGCAAGAAGCGTGCCCGGCCCAAGTCATACTTGGCAAATGGATTATGTTCGACTAAAGTACACCCCATGGAACAAGCCCCCACCCCACCCCCCGTTTCCAACACTATCCAGTACGATGACTTCGCAAAAATCGAACTGCGCATCGCCACCGTACTCGACTGTAAACCCCACCCCAACGCCGACAAACTTCTAGTGCTCCAAGTTGATCTAGGCGAAGAAAAACGACAGATCTGCGCGGGACTCAAGGCGTTCTATCAGCCGGAACAACTGGTAGGCAAACAGATTGTGGTGGTGGCCAACCTCGCTCCCCGCACCATGCGCGGCGAAGTCAGCCAAGGAATGCTCCTCGCCGCCACCGACGCCAGCGGAAAAGTAATCTTCGTCGCCCCCTCCGAAGGCGTAACCCCAGGCAGCAAAGTCAGTTGAACCGGCCGCACGGATGCTTCGAGAACTTCACATTTCCAACCTCGCCGTCATCTCGGATGCGCGAATCGAACTGCATCCCGGCCTAAACTGCTTCACCGGCGCCACCGGCGCGGGGAAAAGCTTGGTCATTGGGGCGCTGGAGGTTTTGCTGGGAATGCGCAGCCCGGCGGAGATGCTCCGAGCCGGCGTGGACGAAGGGCGCGTCAGCGGGGTGTTTCAGGTGGAGAACAAGGGGCAGGTCGCCGACATCGAGCGCGTGACGGATGTGAAAATCGCGGAGGATGCGGGGGAGATTCTGCTGACGCGGCGGCTGTATGCCAGCGGGCGGAGTTCGATCAGTTTGAATGGGAATCCGATTACGCTGTCGATGCTCAAGCAGGTGGCGGAGTCGCTGGTGGATGTGCATGGGCAGCATGATCAGCAGTATTTGTTGAAGCCTTCGAATCAGTTGGATGTGCTGGATCAATTTGGGGGAGCGTGGGAGTTGCGCGGTGAGTATCGCGAGGCGTTTGGGAAGTTGCAGGAGGCGCGGCAGCGGGTGGCGGATCTGGCGGCGAGCAGATCGCTGCGCGAGCAGCAGTTGGAATTGTATCGGTTTCAAGCCAAAGAGATCGACGCGGCGGAGTTGGATGCCAAGGAATATGCGGAGCTGGGGGCGCGGGGGAGTGTGCTGAAGAATCTGGAGAAATTGAAGAAGGATGCGAGCGCGACGTATTCGGCGTTATATGAAGTGGATGGGGCGGTGTTGGAGCGGCTGAAGATGATGTCGGCGGTGCTGGGGGAGTTGTCGGTGCTGGATCAAAATTTGAAGAATGTGGCGGGGGGGATGCGCGATGCGACGATTAATCTTGAGGAAGTCGCGTACGATCTGTCGCGGTATCTGGACAAGTTGGATCTCGATCCGGCGGAGTCGGCGGAGATTGAGGATCGGCTCAATACGATCAATCGGATTTTGAATAAATATCGGGGGACGATGGACGATACGATGGCGTATCGACAGGAGATTGGAGAGAAGATCGCGGGGATGGAGAAGGCGACGGATGATCTGGCGTCGCTGGATGCGCTGATTCCGCCACTGGTGAAGCGGGTGGAGAAGTTGGGAGCAGAGCTATCGGTGAAGAGGCAGGGGACGGCGAAGAAAATTTCGCCGCTGGTAGAGAAGCAGCTTGCGGAATTGGGGATGGAGAAGGCGAAGTTTACAGTGAGCGTGACGAAGATGACCGAGGCGGGGGCGTCGGGGTTTGATGGGGTGGAGTTTGTGGTGCAGACGAATCCGGGGTTGGCACCTCAGCCGCTGAGGAAGATTGCGAGTGGGGGGGAGATGAGCCGGATTATGCTGGCGATTAAGGGGATTTTGGCGCTGAGCGATCGGGTGAGCGTGCTGGTTTTTGATGAGATTGACGCGAATGTGGGGGGGAGATTGGGGAGCGTGATCGGGAATAAGTTGCGAGGGCTGGCGAGTCATCATCAGGTGTTGTGTATTACGCATTTGCCGCAGATTGCGTGTTATGGGGATCGGCATTTGACGGTGCGGAAAGAAGTAGCGGGGGGGAAGACGAATACGAGCGTGCGCGTGATGGAGGGGAAGGAGCGGCTGGAGGAGATCGCGGAGATGATCGGGGGGCAGAGGGTCACGGAGGTGACGCGGGCGCAGGCGGCGGAGTTGTTGGAGACAGCGCGGGGGGAATTTAGGGAGAAGAAGAAAAAAGTGAAGGTGTAGGGGGAGACCCACCGACCGCGGTCGGTGGGCTTTGCGGTTAGGTGGCTTCGCTCGACTCAGATTCGTGTAGGAGTTTTTCGAGGATTTCGCGGGTGGCATGTTGGTCGCACCAGTGCCGGATGTAGACGAGATCGAGGATGGCGGGAGATTGGGTGTCTATAACATCCAGCACGTCGTCGCGGTCTTTGGCGCGTTGGATGCGAGCGTACCAGCGGATTTTCTGGATGATGACGTCTTCGGCAGTTTGGAACCAGACTTCCTGATGATCCAGCATTCTTCGGACACGTCGGCGGAAACGTTCTTGGTGATGGGGATCTGTGGAGAGGTGAAAGAGCTCGACTTTGAATCCCGAGGAGGGGTGAGTAATGATGTAGCGGTAGTTGCCGGTGACGGTTTCGAAGAGGAGTTGCGGGTCGACGCGGAAGTCAGGGCCGAGGAGTTTGGATAGTTCCGTGATGGGCACGCCGGTGGAGGGAAGTTCGATAACGAAATCGGCATCGTTGGTGGATCGAGGGATGCCATGGACGTTGCTGGAATAGGAGCCAACGAGCATGTAGGGGATGACGAGTTGGTCGAGGGCGGCGGCGACGTGGAGGACGATCTGGTTGGAGGTCATGGAGCGAGCCGTTGGGTGAGGTTGCGTAGTTCGCGGGATTCCTGGAGGGCGAGGCGGCGGCGGAGTTCGGCGAGGACCTGGGATTCGGTGAAATCTGGGTGTTGGTGGCGGATGCCGGCTTTGGTGACTTCGCAGGCGGCGTCAAAGAGGTCGCCGCCGGCGTAGAATTTTTGGGCGAAGGTCATGCGGCGGGCGCGCTCGACGCGGTCGCGGCGGATGGAGGCGGCGAGGGCGGGGATGTCGTCGTTTGCGGAGGGCATGGGGGTATTATAGTGGGGCTGCATTTCGGAAGCACCGCGCACGCGTTGCGTGCGGGCTATTTTTTGAGGAAGGGGGTTTCGACGATGGTGGCGGGGTGGAAGGCGCCTTCGGCGGGGATTTTTAGTTGGGTGCCTGGGGTGTAGAGGGGTTTTTTGACGTAGCCTAGGGCGATGGGGGTGTTGGAGAGGATGGGGGAGAGGGTGGAGGAGGTGATGACGCCGACGGTGTTGGAGTCGTTGTCGAGGATGGGGGAGCCGGCGAGGGGGAGGGCGTCGGATTGCATGCGGAGGCCGACGAGGAGTTTGGGGATTTGGTTGCGGGCATGCATGCGGGCGACGATTTCCTGGCCGAGGTAGCAGCCTTTGGTGATGGAGACGGCGCGGTTGAAGAGGGAAGTTTCGGCGGGAAGGATGGTGTCGTCGAAGTCGATGCCAAAGAGGGGGCGGCCGGCTTCGATGCGGGCGGAGTTGAAGGCGGCCCAGCCGGTGGGACGGGGGGGAAATGATGAATGATGAGTGAGGAATGATGAATTGAGGAGGGAGGTCCAGATGTGGGGGGCGGATTCGGTGGGGATGAGGAGGTGGTAGCCGGGGACGTTGCATTGGTCGTCGCGGTAGAGGGTGACGGGAGTGTTGGCGAAGGTCATATCGAGGGATTGTAGATAGGAGAGGGATCGAAGGGCGGAGTCGGGGAAGAGGTCGGCGGCGTGGGGGCCGTGGAGGGAGAGAAGGTGGGTTTGGCCCAGGAGGGATTGGATTTTGACCTGGTCGGCGAAAAGGTATTTGTTGAGGAAGGATTCGATGGTGGGGAGGAGGCGGGCGTCGAGTTCGAGGAGGGTGCGATCGGCGAGTTCGAGGACGTTGAAGTCGGCGGTGATGCGGCCTTTGGTGTTGAGGAGAAAGGCGTAGACGCCGGTGTGGGGGGGGAGGGGTTGTTTGGATTCTTTGTTGTAGGTTTGGTTGGTGAGGAGGTTATTGAGAAAGGAGTGGCGGTCTTTGCCGGTGAGCTGGAGGAAGGAGCGCTGGGGGGAGTCGATGAGGGCGGCGGATTTGTGGATGGCGGAGTATTCGGACTGGGGAAGGCCGAAGGTTTGGGGGATTTGGAGGTCTGGGCCGTAGGGTTGGAATTCGGCGCTCGCGGCTTCGTGGAGGGTGAAGAGTGGGTTGGGGAGGGGCATGTAGGGATTTTTGCAGGGATGGGGGGGGGAAGCAAATGGGGAGATGGGTTTTTTGAGTGGAAATGGGGTTTTTGGGTTCGTTTGGTTTTGGGGGAAAGAGAAGAGACCGCGAAGTCCGCGAAGGAAGACGCGAAGTTACGCGAAGAAGAAAAGAATGGGGGCATACGGGTCCTCCTATATAGACAGGGGGGGTTGCGCGAAAGTCCGGATGGATGCGCACATGAAATTCAAGTGAGGAGGAAATGCTTGGGAAAATGGCGAAAAAATATTTTGATTTGGGAGGAGTTGAAGTTGGGGAAAGGGTGCGCAAAACTTGGGGGGAATTTGGGTTGGAGGGGGTTGCGCGGGTAGAATTGGGAGGAGAAAAGGACGATGGATCGTCCTATGATTCGTGGTAGGCGGAATGAGATGCCTGTCGCGGTCGATGGGCGTGGGTTGTGCGCGGAGCGATGCATATGAGTGATGCGAATCGGGATCAATTGGGTGATGGTGAAGAGCGGCGGCCTCGGCGGAAGAAGAAGGTCAGCAAGGATATTGCGCCGGTGCTGAAGGGGTGGGATTTTGAGGCGGGGACGATCAATGTGAGGAAGGTGCTGGGGCTGGATGGGGTGCCTAAGTTGCAGATGAGGTTGGATTTGGGGTTATTGCAGATGGAGATGAATGGGAGGCCTGACGGGGAGAAGCCGCACGGGTGTGAGTCGTTGCTGGATTATTATGAGCAGCGGCTGCGGGAGTATACGGCGGAGAATGGGGGGGAGTCGGGATTTGTGTTGTCGCCTGATGATTGTGAGGCGCTGCGCGGGGAGGCGGTGATGTATTATCACCGGTATTTGAGCTTGCTGGTACTGGAGGAGTTTGCGGGGGTGGTGCGGGATACGGCGCGGAATATTAAGGTGATCGATTTTTGTGCGCAGTATGCGGAGGATGAGCAGGATCGGTTGGTGCTCGAGCAGTATCGGCCTTATATCACGATGATGAATGCGCGGGCGGGGGCGTCGATCTTGTTTAAGCAGAAGAAATATCGGGAAGCGCTGGAGGCGGTGGAGGCGGGGCTGGGGAGTATACGGGAGTTCTTTGTGCGCTTTGGGCAGGAAGAGGCTTATAACGAATCGAATGAGGTGAAGGTGTTGAAGCGGTTTGCGCGGGATATCCGGAAAAAACTTCCTGTCGATCCGGTGGAGAAGTTGCAGCGGCAGCTTGATCGCGCGGTGGAAGAAGAGCGCTATGAGGATGCGGCGCGGCTGCGCGATGAGATCAACGCGATTAAGAGCGAGCGGTGAGGACCCACGGAGCAAGCTCCTCACCCTTACCCACATCGGGCGAGGGTTTTTTAATGGCTGAGCTTGTGTTTCTTGGCCATGCGGATTGAACTGCCCTTTTTGCCCTTTACTGACATGGAGGTCAGTCATGCAGCATACGTCCGC
>DASRRR010000095.1:0-19536 GCA_035656825.1 Tepidisphaeraceae bacterium
CGCATGATCAGCGCCAAACGCATCCTCGAAATCGGTACCCTCGGCGCCTACAGCACCCTCTGGCTCGCCCGCGGCCTCTCTGCCGGCGGCCGCGTCATCACCCTCGAAGCCGACCCCCACCACGCCGCCGTCGCGCGCAAAAATCTCGCCCGCGCCAACCTCACCGACATCGTCGACCTCCGCCTCGGCCGCGCCCTCGACACCCTCCCCACTCTCGCCTCCGAAGGCCCATTCGATCTCATCTTCATCGACGCCGACAAACCTTCCATTGCCGACTACCTCACGTTATCCATCAAACTCTCCCGCCCCGGCACCGCCATCCTCGTCGACAACGTCGTCCGCAAAGGTGCCGTCACCGACCCCGCCAGCACCGACGCCAACGTCCAAGGCGTCCGCAAATTCGCCTCCCTCCTCTCCACCCTCCCCAACCTCACCGCCACCACCCTCCAAACCGTAGGCTCCAAAGGCTACGACGGCTTCACCCTCATCCTCGTCAACTAAACTCGCCAAAGCCCACCGACCGCGGTCGGTGGGATTTTCAAGATCAATGCACCCCCCTACGGAGTCGCCACCCGCCCCGGCGTATGCCCCGGCGTCGCCACCCCACCCCACCAATGATGCCACACACGCTGCGGCCGCATCACCAGCACCACATCCACCTTCTGCCCAGGATTCACCATAAACGTCACCCGCCCAGACCCATGATGCCGCGTATGCGCCACCAGCGTCCGCACCCCCGGCCCGACATCCTTAAACTCAAACCCCCCAGTTTCATTCGAATGCGTCATATGTCTTCTATTCACCAGCCGCACCTGAATATGCTCCAGATTTTGCGCTCCTGCGCGGATCACTCCATGAATCGTCCCGTTCTTGACCTTCACCCGGCCTGCCGGTGCAGCCCCGCTCACCGTCATCGCCACTACGACCATTACCACCTTGAGTATTCTCGACCGATTCATTTCGCTCCTCATTTCTGCATCGCCGCAATCGCCTCCGGCAACTCCGGATTCGACAACAACCTCACCATATCTCTCTGAATCCAATTCGATATCGACTCCAGCGGATCTTTGATCGTCCCCAGCTCCTTTGCTTCTCTTTCCAGATCCCCATGCTTCGACTTCAAATCATCATCCGACATCCCATGCACTTTATTCAAAAACGCCGTCACGTCATCATGCACCGTCTTGTGATCCCCCCCTAGATCAATCCCTCCCAGCGCCGCTGCCGCTTCATTCGCCATCCGTTCGCGCGTCTTGGCGAATTTCCTCGCGTCTTCCCCCTGCACATCATCAATCGCCGCCACCAGCATCCCCGCCGGGTCCGGAGCATCATCCGACCGCGCCGAAATATACTCCGCGATCTGCCCCGGCGAAAACAGCTTGATCATCTCATCCACCTTCCGCCGCGCCTCCTCCGTAATCTCCACCTTCGGGTCCGGCACGTTGTCCATTTTCTCTTCCATGTTGTCCAGCGTGTCCTGCGCCGTCGCAATCGCGTTGTCATCCTTCTTCACATACGCATCCCGCAACTCCACCAGCGCCGATTTATACTGCGGCCCAGGATGTGTTGTATCCCCCACCTTCTTCTTCGACGCCGTCTTCTCCGCCATCCCCGCAATCGCCTTCACCTGCTCCGGCGTTGCGCTCAAATCATACAAAGCCGACAACACATCCAATTCCAAATGCAACTCATTAACCGAATTGCGTTCCCCTGCCCCGGAATTCAACCGCCCCGCTCCCATGCACAATGGCAGCACAATCCCGACAACAATCCATCGGCAACGACCTGCCATGCGCGATCTCCTCATAAAGAGTTGCTGCCAACCATTACATCATCCCCGACCCACGTTGCAATCTTTTTCTGTCTCCAACCATCATAATCACGGCCACCCCCACCACTGACGGCTCCGGCACGCTCGCCACCAGCTCCGACACATACCCCGCCCCAAACTCCGCCTCCCGCTCACTCAAAAACCCCGGCGAAAATCCCCCCGTCTGCTCCATCCAAACCCGATCAATCAACAAATAATCCGCAGCCGTCACCTGACCATCGTAATTAAAATCCCCCTCTGCCCACGTCGATCCATGTTGCGCAAACCCCCGATCGATCAGCGCATAATCATCCGCATCCACCTTCCCATCCAGATTCGCATCCCCCAGGTAGGTCGTCTTCACCACCAGCGTCGAAGAGTCGCTCATCCCATACCCCAGCCCATGCTCCCCATCAGCCGCCGACGAAAAAAGCCTCCCATCATGCAAATACTGCCGAAGCGTCCCCACCGGCGTCCCGCTCACCGCCAGCGACAACGCATTCCCCGTCACATCCAGCGAAGCCCCCGCCGAGATCGTCAGCGTCGCCGCTTGCGCAAACGCCACATTCGCCCTGATCACATGCTTCCCCGCTACCACCGCAATCGTCGGCGTCGCCCCACCATTATCAAACGTCAACGTCCCCCCACTCCCCGCCGCAATCGTGATCGAATTCACATTATTCAGCGTCAGCGCCCCAACCGTCCGATCCCCATCCAGCGTCACCGTCGACGGCCCCGTCATCGACCGATCAAACGTTGCTGCCGCCCCCGCCCCATCCGGAATCGTCGCATACGCCATCCAATTATTCCGCACTCCCCACGACCCGCCCCCTCCCACAATCCACTGCGGCTTCTCCGTCGGCATCACCATCGTCGACCGATACGTATCCTCCCCATCCAACATATCCGCATCACTCAACCCCATCCCATTCTTACTCCACGCATACCCAATAAACCCCGCAAAGTTCAAATTATAAATCGCCTGCGACCGCACCCGAATCGTCGCATCCCAATCCGCCTGCGACACCCCATCGCGCCCATATCCCGTCCCGGCAACCGTATTGGCAAACTCCTCTCCCAATATCAGCCGCGACGCCGGCACACCCCGATTGGCGTACGACGCGATTGACGACGCATACTGCCCCTGCACCCACGACAACGAAAAATTCTGCGCCTTCACCTCCGCCCCCGACAAATAATTTTCCACTCCGATATACGCCACATTCGCCAGCGCCGCCCAATCCGAATTATTGTTCGCCGGGTTCGCAAACGGCGCATACGCGATCACCTCATACCCATACACATCATGCAATCGCGTCGCCGTATCCACCACCCACTGCCGGTACGTCGCGCTGCTCGGCCACAACGACCCCGAAATCTCATTCAGCACCACCCAAGTCGGCTTAGGCCCATTCGTCGTCCCCTTCACCACATACGCATTGATCGTATCCGCCGCATCCGCCCCCGACTTCGTCGACTGCCCGTTATAGATATTCGTCCACGTATTGTAATACGACCCCAGCTCATTCCCCGCCTCGCCAATCTCCGGCCCATGCGCATCCGTCCCCATCGCAATCACATGCCCATCAATCGTCGTAAAATTCAAATCATTGAACAAAGTCTGATTCATATGATCCGCCGACCCCTCCGGCGTCGCATCAAACGTATCCACATCAAACCGCATATCCGTCACTGCAAGCGCCGGCGTCGTGAAACTCAACACCGCCCACCACATCCACATTCGTTTTCGTTGGTACATAATAAAAATGCCTGCTCAAACGGCCCGCGAAGTATACGCCGCCGCGTATCACCTGCCTTGCACAAAAGCGCAATGTAAATCCAGGCAACCTGTAACGACTCTTCCTTGACCTCCAGCCGTCAAACCAGTCTCATCTATTTTGAACCCCCTTTCACAAAGGAGCCGCTCTGCATGTCTACCGCCCTCCCACTCGCTAAGCGTGACTACAGCATCTGGCAAGTCATCGCCGCCAGCTCCGCCGGCACCGTCATCGAATGGTACGACTTCTACATCTTCGGCTCACTCTACGCGATCGTCGCCCCTCTCTTCTTCCCGAAAGGCAACCAGTTCCTCGCCCAGATCGCCTATCTCGCCATCTTTGCCGCCGGGTTCATCGTCCGGCCATTCGGCGCTCTCTTCTTCGGCCGCATCGGCGACCTCGTCGGACGCAAATACGCCTTCCTCGTCACACTCCTCATCATGGGCTGCTCCACCGCCCTCATCGGCCTGCTTCCCACATACGCCACCATCGGCATCGCCGCACCCATCATCCTCCTACTCATCCGCATCCTCCAGGGATTAGCCATCGGCGGTGAATACGGCGGCGCCGCCATCTACGTTGCCGAACACGTCCCCGATCACCGCCGCGGTTTCTACACCTCCTTCATCCAGATCACCGCCACCCTCGGCCTGTTTGTCTCCCTCGGCGTCATCCTCATCGTCCAGTCCAACATGGACAAAGCCTCCTTCGCCTCCTGGGGCTGGCGCATCCCCTTCCTCCTCTCCATCATCCTCGTCATCGTCTCCCTCTACATGCGCCTCCGCATGAAAGAATCCCCCATCTTCTCTCAGCTCAAAAACGAAGGCAAAACCAGCACCGCCCCCATCCGCGACGCCCTCATGGCCCCCGGCGCATTCTGGCGCATCGCGCTCACCCTCTTCGGTGCCACCGCCGGCCAGGCCGTCGTCTGGTACACCGGCCAGTTCTACGCCCTCTACTTCCTCCAAACCATCCTCAAAGTCGAAACCCGCACCGCCAACCTCATCGTCGCCGCCGCCCTCCTCATCGGCATGCCCTTCTTCGTCATTTTCGGCGCCCTCTCCGACCGTATCGGCCGTAAAAAACTCATGATGGCCGGCTGCCTCCTCGCCGCCATCTCCTACGTCCCGATCTATCACCACATGACCAACGCCGCTGGCAACAACGTCTACTCCGTCGAAGCCATCAAAGACCCCGTCACCGGCAACACCAAACTCACCCCAATGACCCCGCGCATCCTCCCCGACCTCGCCAACCTCCCCGACACCGACATGCCCAACCTCAAATCCCCTCCCGTCCCCGCTGCACCTCTTGACCTCATCCCCGCCTCCCCCGCCACGCACCCCAACGTCGGCATGCTCATCTTCCTCATCTTCCTCCAGGTCCTCTTCGTCACCATGGTCTACGGCCCGATCGCCGCCTACCTCGTCGAAGCCTTCCCGGCCAAAATCCGCTACACCTCCCTCTCCCTCCCCTATCACATTGGCAACGGCGTCTTCGGCGGACTCCTCCCCGTCATCTCCCTCTCCGCCTGCGCCTACACCGGCAACATCTACGCCGGCCTCGCCTACCCCATCGCTATCGCCATCATCACCTTCGCCATCGGCACCTCTTTCCTCACCGAAACCCGCCACATCAAAATCTGGGACGAAATCTCCTAACCAAAAAAAAGCCCACCGACCGCGGTCGGTGGGCTTCTCTTTTTTCCCTTACAACTCCCACCCCTTCCGCCGCTTCCGATGAATCAGCTCCTTCGCCTCCGGCGCATTGATCACCTCTAACTTCTCCGAATCCCAAACAATTTTCTTCCCCAACTTCACCGCCAGGTTCCCCAGCAGCACTGTCTCCGTCAGCGGCCCCGAATAATCAAAATTCGACAACGCCGGCTCCGCATTGTTCGTCACAATCGCCCGGAACCACTCTGCATGATGCCCCGGCGAATGCGGCAACGTCGGATTCGGCGCCGTCGTCGCCACTCCCTTCCCTCGCGGCCCGATCCGCTCACACGCCCCCCCCGTCTTCGCAAACAGCGTTCCCTTCTCCCCAACATAAATCACCCCATTCTTCTTATCCGGTAGCGGCTCATCATCCGTGATATCCCGCGGCGGCAACTTCCCGCCGTCATACCACGTCAGCTTCACCGGCCCACGCCCGTTCCGCGCCGGGAAATGATACTTGATAATCGACCACTTCGGCCCGGTCTCCTTCGTCCCCCCCTCCGTCTCCGCCTCCACGCTGATCGGCGCATCCAAATCCAGCGCCCAGTACGGAGGATCAATCAAATGACACCCCATATCCCCCAGCGCCCCCGTCCCAAAATCCCACCACCCGCGCCACTTAAACGGCAAATACGCCGGATCATAAGGCCGCATCGCCGCCGGCCCGATCCACATGTCATAATTCAAATTCTCCGGCACCGCCGGCAATTCCTTCGAATGCTTTGCCGGCTGCGGCCACCAACCCGCCGGCCGGTCCGTCCACACATGCACCTCGCTCACCGCCCCGATCACCCCCGACTTGATCGCATCCACCTGCGACCGCAACCCATCCTCCGAGTGATGCTGATTCCCCATCTGCGTGCAGACCTTGTATTTCCGCGCCGCCTCCGCAATCTGCCGCGCCTCCCAAATCTCATACGTCAGCGGCTTCTCACAATACACATGCTTCCCCATCCGAATCGCCGCCATCGTCACCTGCGCATGATTATGATCCGGCGTCGCCACCAGCACCCCATCAATCTCCCCGTGCATCGCGTCCAGCATCTTCCGCCAGTCATCAAACGTCCGCGCCTTCGGATGCTTCTTCGCCGCCTCCCCCAGCCGTTTGCTATCCACATCCACCAGCGCCACCGGCGTACATCCCTCCTTCACCGCCTCCCCCAAATTCCCCGCCCCGCGCCCCCCCACCCCCACAAACGCCACCCGTACATCCTTATATGGATTCATCGGCTTGTCCGACTTCGGATTCGGATTCGCCGGCGCATCCTCCGCCCGCGCATACCGCGACAATGCAACCGAAGCCGCCATCGCGGCCGAAGACTGTAAAAAATAACGGCGAGTTGAAGCGCTGGGCATCCGTTGGTTCTCCTGTGAAATGATTCCCCCCATTGGACTCTCACCCGCCAGCAGAATCAACTTCCGCGCAAGACTTCCACCCGCCGATACCCCGCCCGAATCGCCGGCTTCTCAATCAGATAATAACTCCCCGCCGCACACGCAAACGCACAAACAAAATTCAGCGGAAATGACTGTATCGGCGTCAAAAACGGCGACCCCAACCCATGCCACACAAAAAATAATTGCTGATACAGATACAAGCTATATGACAACCGCCCGACATATCGCAGCACCCCTAGCTCCAGCACCCGCGACACCAGCGACCGCGGATTCAGCAATGTCGTCGCCAGCAACATCGGAAGCACCATCGCCCGCAAAATCGACAATCCCGGCCCCAAAAATGGAACCGGCGGCATTGGCAAAAACGTCCCGATATACACCCCCAAAAGAACATAAAACATTACCGGCCGCATCACCCGCATCAACCTCTCCCGAATCCCCGGCCGCGCCAGCAAGAGTGCCATCACCGCGCCATATAATAACCCATCGCACATCGTATCCGTCCGCACCGTTGCATGAGTCAAATCAAACGGATGCAGTGAATAAGCAATATTCACCCCACGCCATACCCCCACCCCCAACGCCAACAGAATCGTCACCGGCAACGTCTTCCGCGGCCCAAGAAACGCAAACAAAAACGGCCACGTAAGATAAAAATGCTCCTCCAGCGATAACGTCCAAAAATGCCCCAGCGTCCACGTCCCCCCCGGCCGATAATTCGCATAAAGAAAAACGCACGATAGCCACTGCCCCAGCTTGATCGTCACGATCCCCACCGCCCCCAGCGCCCCAACGATCCCAAGAAATCCCATCATCGGCGGCAGAATCCGGTACGCCCGCCGCACATAAAAATCCCGCAAGCTCACCCGCGATCTGTCCGCATGTTCCTGAATCAGCCGCGAACAGATCAGCAACCCCGAAATCGCAAAGAAAACCTGTACCCCCAGCTCCCCATAATAATAAAAAAATCGAGTAAACGGCCGAATCCAAGGCCCCACCCCATCCGAAATCGAATAGGACCCATGATGCAAAATCACCATCAGGATGGCGCAAGCCCGCCACCCATCCAGCGTCGGAAGATAATGTGTCTGCCGCGCCGTCGCCGGTGTACTTGCCGTGAGCTCGCTCACGCCGCCGCCGGCTTAACCGCCACCCCCAGCGCCTTTGCCATCGTCTCCCCCAGCGTCGCCGGGCTTTCCGCCACATGAATCCCCGCCGCCTTCAAATGCGCGGTCTTCGCCTCCGCCGTATCCTCTCCACCCGATATAATCGCCCCCGCATGCCCCATCCGCCTCCCCGGCGGCGCCGTCCTCCCCGCGATAAACGCCACCACCGGCTTCTTCACATTCCCTTTCACAAACGCCGCAGCCTCCGACTCATCACTCCCCCCGATCTCCCCGATCATAATAATCCCATCCGTCGCCGGATCGTTATTAAACATCGTCAGCAGCTCAATATAATTCAGCCCCTTCACCGGATCCCCGCCGATCCCCACCGCCGTCGTTTGCCCGATATCGCGTGATGCACACTGCCACACCGCCTCATACGTCAGCGTCCCCGACCGCGAGATAATCCCCACCGCTTTCTTCGCCCGCGGGTCCTTCGCCGCCAGGTGAATATACCCCGGCATAATCCCAATCTTGCATTCCCCAGGCGTAATCACCCCCGGACAGTTCGGCCCGATCAGCACCGAATCTGGATACCCCTTCAAAAACGCCTTCACCTTCACCATATCCAATACCGGAATCCCCTCCGTGATCGCCACGATCGTCTTGATCCCCGCATCCGCCGCCTCCATGATCGCATCCGCCGCAAAAGGAGGAGGCACAAAAATCATCGTCGCATCTGCCCCCGTCCCCTTCACCGCCTGCTCCACCGTGTCAAACACCGGCAACCCATTCGCATCCTTAGTCCCACCCTTCCCCGGCGTCGTCCCCCCCACCATCTTCGTCCCATACTCCAGACATCCCTTGGTATGAAACGCCCCCGCCGTGCCCGTAATCCCCTGCGTAATCACCTTCGTATTTTTATTAACCAGAATGCTCATAAGGGTCGGAAGCCTATAGCCCCGACCATCCCCCAGCAAGCCCTCCGCCCCCTCACCCAAGCAGAACCGGATTCTTCACCCCTCTCAACATCTCCTCAATTCGCGGATCATCTTCCGATTGCCCATACACCTCCCGATAAATCGTCCGCAAATACCCCCTCACCTCCTCCAACCCCAGCGACTCCCTCCCCCCCACACCCTGCACAAATAACCGCATCGGCGGCACCTCCCCTAAAAGCGGCAACTGATACTCCAACCCCTCAATCCGCCTGCACCCTAACCGACGATAAAACTCCACCCGCCCCGCGCGAACCACTTGATCCACCCCCGCCAAATCCTCCCTCTCCACCTCAATCACCATCGGCCCCTCTCCAATGGTAGCGCAATACTGAAAAACCTCCCTCCCTATCCCGCGCTTCTGCCGGCTTCCCTCAACCCCCAGATATTCCAGCAGCCTGACCCCCTTCCCCATAAACATCACTGCAAAAGCAATGATCCTTCCCTCCTCATCCTGCGCCCCAATCAAGCAGTAATCCCGCCGCGACAACATTGCGCCCAACTTCAAAATCGATTTGCGCTCGCTCGCCGGAATGACCTGCTGATACATCTCACAGATCCTCTCGAACAAAGCCTTATCCTCTGGGCACAATTTTATAAAATGAATGTACGCAGCCATTTGTGATCAATTGTCTTCATTTTGCCAATAGTATATTTAATGATCGATCTTGATCGATTCTATTTGACTTATCCACATCACGGGTCATCATGAGGTGTAAGGGCAGAAAACTGCATCGGGCTAGCGGGGCCACTCCCGCCAATTCACTTTATCAGGAGAGGATCCTTCCATGAAAATGCTCAACACTTTTATCGCCGTCGCCGTCCTCGGCTCCGCCGCCAGCATGGCCTCGGCGGCATTGCTCGTCGCAGATGGTTTCAATTACACCGCCCCCGCCGCTCTATCCGGGAAAACCGACGTCAACTTTACTTCCAACCCCGCAACTTGGGGATTAGCCGGTACCGCAGGCCAAGATCCCGTCGTTGCCTCCGGAAGCCTGACCTACACCGGTACGGGGGCTTTGCCCAACCTGCCCGGCTCGAGCAGCGCCCAAGTTGTCGTCACCGGTGGTGCCGCCAGCCGCATTCCACTGGGCACGCCTGCCAGCGCAGGTACCTTTACCCAGGCGGCTAATGCCGGCACCAGCCTCTATTACTCCTTCACCATGAACGTCTCCGATATTTCCAAACTGTCCACGGGCGTCAACGGAGCGTTCATTGCCGGCTTCAATAACACCGCCGGTACCGCTACCCCCACCGCCGACGCCGGCGTCCTCTGCATCAGGACCGACAGCCAAACCGGCACCACCTACCACCTCGGCGTCGCCCAGCAGCAAGCCACTGGCCGTGTGTTTGATGCAACCGACAGCTACTCCGTCGGCGATACCCTCTTCGTCGTCGTCGCCTATAACTTTGGTGCCACCGCCGGCACCGATACTTCCGATCTCTATGTCTTCGACGGCGCTGCCATTCCTTCTTCTCTCCCCTCCACTCCCACCGCCCACGGCGCTTATACCGCTGAAATCAATACCTCCGTCGACAATATCTCCTCCTTCTTCCTCCGCGATAACACCGGCGCTGCTACCACCTTGATCGACGACGTTCGCATCGGCACCACCTGGTCCGATGTCGCCACCGTCCCCGAACCCGCCAGCCTCTCCCTCCTCGGCCTCGGCGCTCTCGGCATGCTGTCCCGTCGTCGCCAGCAAGATTAATCTCACCCCCCCGATTAAAACCTAATCCTCAAAGCCCACCGACTGCGGTCGGTGGGCTTCATTTATACCTACACCAACCCCAACTCCTCATAAATCACCGTCAGCACCTCTCTCACCCGCCCTTGGTGTTTCACCTCCCCCGGCAGCCCATTAAACGCCAGGCACACCACCATCCCCTTCTCCGGATCCGCAAACCCCACCGACGACTGATTCCCCGAATGCCCAAACGTCCGGCTCGAAGCATAAGGCCCATATTGATAAGGCGTGCTCTCCACTCCGTAATGATTCGAATTGATCAAAAACCCCAGCCCAAAATCAATCTTGTGCCCAAATGACGCATCCCACATCCCCACCCGATGCGGCGATGTAATCGCATCCACCGCCACCGCCGACAAAACTCCCTCTCCCTTTTTCAATAGCATCTCGTAGAATCGCCCCAATTGCCGCATCGGCCCCCGCCCGTTCGCCCCCGGCCTCGGAATCGTCGTCGCCACCTCCGTATTCGCCGCCGTCTCCCACACCGTCTTCCCCGATTCCACATTCGGCAGCACCGCCAGCCTCTCCCCGTATCCCCGATACGTCTCAGCCGGCATCCCAATCCAGCAATCCCTCATCCCCAGCGGCAAAAAAATCCGCTCGCGAACATACTTTGAGTAGAGCATCCCACTCAACCGCTGCACAATCTCCCCCAAAATAAACCAGCTTGTCCCCGCATGATACGCTGCTCGCTCTCCTGCCGGTCCCTCCGCTTTCAAACGACAAATCCGCGCGATAATCTCCTCCCATGTCCCCGGCGTGAAATTATTCAAAGGCCCCCGAAATCCCGCCGTATGCGTCAAACAATGACGCAGCGTAATCCCCTCCTTTCCATTCTCCCCAAACTCCGGAATAAACTTCGCCACCGCATCATCCAAATCCAGCAGCCCCTTCTCCCACAACTGCGCGATCGCCACCGCCGTCACCGGCTTCCCCGCCGACATCCACAACATCATTGTCTCCGCCGTCAGCCCCGTCCCCTCCGGCCTCGATATCCCCGCCCCCTCCGACACGATCTCTTCAAAATTCATCGAACAATAAACCTGATACCCAGTATGCAGCCCCGCGCGCATCTGCTCGTTCAACAATGACAAAGTCCGCGGTATCGGCGCCATGAACTACACCGCCACGCCCGCCTCGATCCGTCGCGGCAGACGAATCTCAACAGGATTGGCCGCGTGACCGGTCGTTCCCAACTCGATTTCGCCGCCCGCCATCCACAACGTCGTCGGCTGCCGCGACTGCGTATCCCGCAGCAGCATCGCCACCGTCTCCGCCACCTTTTGCGCATCGGCATACGTCCCATCACACACCACGCTGCTCCCCCCGTACCCCACCGCTGCCACCGAAATCTGTCCCGGCACATTCACCCCCGCCCGCCCGAGAATCGACATCACCCGCTGCGCCGAATCCGACGCATCGCAGACAATCGCCGTAATCCCATAATCCAGCAGATGTCCAACCTCTTCCGGATAACACGAATCCACCGTCGCCGAAGCATCAAACCGCTCCGCAACCGTCCGCAGCGCATCACACACTTCCCGGCACCCCTGCCGCTCCACCGCCGCAAACTGCCGATGCCCGATGAGCAGCAGCGACCGCGCCACCCGCGCCGTCGCCATCATCCGATCCGGCAACACCGCATCGATCGAAAACACCCGCGGCTCCCGATCCACCGCCACCACCTGCACCCCACGTACACGCAAATCCCGCAAAAATGCCTCCGGCGTGTTCCGCGCCAAATCCACCACCGCCGTAAACTGATTGATAAAACTAGGCCGCGCCTGCCGCACATCATGCGTAATCTGCGCCCCGGCATTCATCCGCAACAGCGCCTGCAAAACCGGATGTTGCATCTGATCCGGATCACACACCAGCAGCCATTTGTCCATCTCCTCACTGGCCGGCGAGGTCCCCTTCACATAAGTCCCCCGCCCGATTGACCGTTCCAACAACCCCTCCGCTGCCAGATCCGTCAGCGCCTTGGAAAGCGTCTTGGCATTCACATTAAACCGCCGCGCCAGCTCGCGCTCCCCCGGCAGCTTGCCGGCCAGTTCCCCGCTGGCGACCGCCGCTCGCAGCTCTTCGCGCAGGCGCTGAAACTTATAGCTCAGACGGATCCCCGTGCTGTCCCCTGCGTCTGAAACGCCCATGGGCCTGTCCTTCCTCTGCGACACATCTGATTAGGGAGCGTACGAACAAAGCGTTATACCCATCTCCCAGAAACCAATCTACAATGTCCGCCAGTCAAAATCCCACGTATTTTCCGATTGGAGCACGCCTATTATTTGCCTGCTATGTTGCAATGGGATGATGATTTGCGCGTGGGGGGGACGGATTTGTGGCTGGATGGACGGGTGGGGCGGGGGGTGAGTTTTGTTTCGCATGCCCATTCGGATCATATCGCGGTGCATGGTCGATCCATTGCGACCCCGGCGACGGCGGCGCTGGCGCAACATCGGTTGGGGGAGATGGTTATGACGGAGGTGCCTTATGGGGAGTGGTATCAATTTGATGCGGAAACTCGTTTGAAAATTGTGCCGGCGGGGCATGTGCTGGGGTCGGGGATGATTTTGGTGGAACGAGGGGAGGACCAACTTCTTTATACGGGGGACTTTACGTTGCAGAGGGCTTTGACGGCGGAGCCGGCTTTGGTTTGCCGAGCGGATGAGCTGGTGATGGAGACGACGTATGGGCTGCCTTTGTTTCGGTTTCCGGAGCGTAAGGTTGTGGTGGAGCAGTTGTTAGAGATTGTGGAGGGGGCGTTTCGCCAGGGGAGGCAGCCGATTGTGCTGGGGTATTCGCTGGGGAAGGCGCAGGAGATTACGCGGATACTGACGGATGCTGGGCACGCGGTAACGCTTCACGGGGCTATACTGAACTTGACGGAAGTCGGCCGAAAACATGGACTGGAGGTCGGAAAAGTCCAAAAATATCTTCAAAAAAACTTCCACGGGGCGGCCGCGATGGACCTGCGGGAGCGCGGCATACTGGTGGCACCCCCCTATGTGGCGCGGACATCCTTCGTCTCGGCCTTTCAGAATCCTGTGACGATCATGATGACGGGGTGGGCGCTGCTCAAGGGGGCGAAGTTTCGTTATGGCGTCGATCATTGCCTGCCACTGTCGGACCATGCGGATTTTGCGGGACTGGTGGAGATGGTCGAGCGTGTGGGGCCTAAGAAGGTCTGGACGCATCATGGGTATGTGCGGGAGTTCGCGGAGTATTTAAGGGGGCGGGGGATTGAGGCGGAGCCTGCGAAGGGGGATGGGCAGATGATGTTTGGGTGGTGAAGAGAAGACGGGGCGGGGACGCCCCGACTCCCCTTTGGATACGGCGGGCGTTAGGATTTTGGGGGTGAGTCGGGGCGTCCTCGCCCCGTCTTTAGTTGGAGGTGCGTGGTGAAGCCACTGGCGTTTCACATTACCTGGGGGACGTATGGGGCGCGGTTGCATGGGGATCCTCGGCGGACGGTGGAGCGGGGGAATAATTTGTATGGAACTCCGGTGCTTGGGTTTGATGGGGAGCGATGGGAGGAGATGAAGAAAAATTTGAAGTTTCCGCCTCGAATTTTGACGGTGGAGCAGAGAGTGTTTGGAGAGGAGATAATTCCGAAAGTTTGTGAGCGAGGCGGGTGGGAGCATCATGAGGCGGCATTTGGGGCGGATCATGTGCATGTGGTGGTGACATCGAAGCATGAGCCGCAGGTGATTCGGCGGTTGCTTAAACGGTGGGCGGGGGAAGAGTTATCAGGGAGGTGGAAATTGCAAGCAGGGGAAGGGTGGTGGGCGGAAGGGGGATCGATTCGATGGGTGGGGGATGAAGCGTATCTGCGCGATGCGATACAGTACGTGCGGAGGCAGAGGGCGAGTGGGAGTTGATGAGAGACAAAGACGGGGCGGGACGCCCCGACTCAGCTTAGAGAAGTATGTCGCGATAGCGAGTGAGGGAAGGAGTTGGAATCACAGCACAAAGAATGGTGAGTGTGGCGGAGGATTGCTTCGTTTAATTGATTTGAGAGGCGAAAGTGCGGAGTTCGGTGGCTCGGCAGGAGGTGTATTTGCTGGCTGTGCCACCTACCGGCCCGGCTGAAGAGAGAATGGGCCGTACTGCAGCCGCAGCCTATCTATTCAATGATGCCCGCGAGTCGACTCCAACAATCCGGGAGCCTTGATACGATCTGTTCCGTGTGAATTATGCGAGCGCTCTGGCCCTTCGCCATAGGCTTGAGCGGTTTTGCGATTGGGCCGAGATGTTCAAGGACAACATCGAGTCGCCGCGATCTTATACCTTTTGGTGCCTCCAAATATACCAGAGCACGACGTTGCCTCCCCACTTTATACTTATGGGTCAGTAACACACGCGCAGGGGGATCGAGGAAGTACGAGCCGTTTCGCTTCAAGCAGACGTATACCAGATCGTGTCGTTTTACTTGGTCGGCAAAGCCAGAGCCTTCCCACTTGAAGTCATCCACCATGTATAGGCGCGTTGACTTGATCCGCTTCTTTGCTTTCGGCTTCGCCGCACTATTGGCCTGTTTGTCGTCTTTGTCACGACTCCCAAGCACGCCTGGAACCAGCCACACGCGTTCCTTGTTCGCTACTCTTACTGACTTTGAAGAGGTGTCTCGTGACGTTGGCCCTCCTAATCCTCCCTTGGGCGGTTTCCATAGTTTCTGCATCTGGCGGCAATAGTGCGGAGTAAGAGGTTGCCCGCCAAGTTCCTGCACGAATGCGTGGCAGGCCGCGACGACGTCTCCGTCGCTCGTAGAAATTGCGGCTTCGATGAGCTTCTTCGCTGAGGTTCGAGATACATTGCTTGAACCAACAATCGCCCTTCCCGGAAAGGCGAACACCTTGGCATGGAGCTTTCCAATGGACCGTACATCCACGCCCTTGTTCACGAGTTTTTTGACATCGTTGGGGTGAGTTTGACCCGACTTCACTGCCTTCAGGCTCATATCCACGACGAGGCGGCTGCCAGCCGTGAGGGGCAACAGGTCCGCCGCGCCTTTCCCGAAATACGCCACGGCGACACTTGTCTTTCCGCTCTTCTGCTTCGCTAATGAAGTGATCTCATCCCAGAAGCTGTGCGTACATAGGCGACTGCTCATGGTTGCTGCCCCATTCTATTTGCGTTGGTACTTGTGGTTATGGTTTTAAATCTAGTTAACCGCTACCCCTTTTTGCGCATGGGCGGAGAATAATTAGCAGATGAAGCCAGAGCAATGCCGGGGAAGCGGATAAGTAATCGGTGGCGGTGAGAGTAATCAATTGGGCCGTCCCGGTTCTAGGGAGTGGAGGTTAGGTCTTGTGTGGGGTGATGGGAAATCCGTGCTTTTGCTTATTGGCATGCACAGTGATCAGCACAATGACGACGGCGCAGAGGGTGATGATCCACCAGATGCTGATTTGGCATTCGGGGAGGGGGAGCCAGAAGTGGGGGCCGCCCCAGGAGTGGTTGAGTTGGGTGGCGCGGGATTGTGCGGCTTGGACTTCGCTGACGGATTGGTTGGCGAGGCCGACGAATTGTTCATCGGGGCGGGTGAGGGCGATCCAGGCGTTTAGGCCGGTGTGGTAGGTGACGAGTTGGCGATTGGCTATTGGGAGGCCTTGGTGGGGGGGTTCGGTGGCGTGGGGGGACCAGAGGGCGAGGAGGACGGCGGCGACGAGGGTCAAGAGGGGAAGGAGAATCTTTGGAGAGAGAGCTTTCATGGAGGAAGAGCGATCATTCTACTGTATGTGAAGTTTAGCATGTTTAAGGGTGTGTGCTGGGGGAATCGAGAGAAGACGGGGCGGGGACGCCGCGGCTCGGCTTGGCAGGGAGAATGGATGAGGGGGGCTACTCGCGAATAGGTAAGCTCATTCGACGGTGCCTTGGAAGTTTATGGCGGATTTATCTAATCGCGATTGGTGGGAAATCAGTCGGGGAGGTCGGAGATGGATTGGGGTTCGGTGAGGGGGTGGCCGTTCATGGTGTGGCGGAATTGGGAGGAGGCTTCGTAGGTTTTTTTACGGGCGCGCATGATGTTGCCCAGGGGGCGGTGGGCTTCGAGGGCGTGGAAGGGGTTGAAGGAGAGGAGTTCGTCTACGTAGACGCGGCGGGCGGGGGAGTAAGAGTCCTGGGGGGTCGCGGTCAGGGTGGCGATAGGATGGTAGGGGCTTTGGGTTTCGGGCCATTCGATGGAGGGGTCTTCGACGGGCATGGATTTGAGGTCGGTGCAGAGTTGGGCTTTGACGGTCCACTGGGCGGTTTGGGTTTTGAAGAATTCGGTGATGGCGTCGCGCAGGCCGGAGAAGTGGAAGTTGACGTCGACGTGTTTGTTGAAGAGGTCTTTGAGGTTTTGGGAGGAGGGTTCGACGATGATTTTGGCGATGTAGTTGCCGAAGCGGATAGCGGCGCAGGAGCCGTAGGTTTCGCCGAGGGGGTTGGTTTCGGGGTGGCCGAGCTGGGCGAGGGTGGTGGATTGGGCGCCGACGAGGCCAAGGACGGCGTTGGTGCCGCGGGCGAGATTGGAGACGAGTTCTTTGAAGAGTTCGGGGTCGTTGGCGTTTTTTTCGATGATGTGTTGTAGTTTGAGAAAGGCCTTGGCATCGGGGGCGGGGAAGGACTTGGCGTTGACGAGGACGAAGTCCTGGGTGGTGTTGGGAGAGTGGGAGGGGAGGACTGGGCCGGGGATGTTGAGGATTTTGATAGCGAGGCCGCGGGGGGTGGAGATGGAGTCGGCGAGGATGTCGCCGGGGACGGTGGAGATGCGGAGGATGGCGGGGTAGGTGTTGGGGGAGGAGAAGAGGCCTTGGGCGTAGGGTTCGGGGAGGTTGGGGTGTACGGTGAGTTCGGCTTTGAGGAGGCCGTGAGATTTGGCGTGGACGGGGCGGGTGGCGTGGCGGTAGCGGTCGTACATCAGGGTGCTCAGGCGGTGCATGGTGGCCTGGAGCTCGTCGAAGGTTTTTTCTTCGTCGGGGTGGGGGGATTCTACGGAGTCGGTGTAGGGGAGGAATGTCATAGAGTGAAGATAGAGGGGAAGCTCGAAATCCGAAACTCGAAATCCGAAACAAGCTCGAAACTCGAAATCCGAAAATTTCAGGGGCGGGTGGGTGCGGTCCAGAGGACGACACCTTGTGCGATGGCGGCGCGCATTAGGGCGTTATCGATGGTCGCGAGGGGGAGGTTGCGTCGGTGGGCGAGTTCTAAGTAGGCGGCGTCGTAAATGGTGAGTTTGTGTTGGCGGGCGAGGTCGAGGACAGTTTCGCGGTGTTGGGGGTCTATTTCGAAGGGGAGGAGGTTGAGGTCGGCGAGGAAGGCGCGGGTCTGATCGGGGGTGATGCGGTTGCGGCGTTCGCCCATGAGGAGAGCGTTACGAATCTCAAACCAGAAGAGGGTGGGAATGACGGCCTGGTCTTTGACGATGGCGTCGAGGACTTGCTGGGCATAAGCAGCGTCTTCGTCGTCGTAGGCGAGACTGAGGATGGCGGAGCTGTCGGGGACGAGGGGCATCAGAGGCGATGTCCTTCATGTTTGAGATTGAGGAACTCGTCTTTGGACATTCCTTTGAGGAGGCCTTTGGTGGATTTGAGACGTTGGACGGCTTGAGCGATGGCGAGGGGGTCGGGAGTGGTATCGGGGGGGATGAGCTTGCCGACGAGACGGCCATGCTTGGTGATTTGGAAGGTTTCGCCTTGCTCAGTGCGATCTAAAAGTTCGCTGAGACGGGTTTTCGCTTCGAAGGCACCGATGGTCTCCATGATACTCCTAGTTGTCGACTGGTTGATTATATCAGCGTGATGGAAATGGTGGGGACAAATGCGGATTTTATTTATTGGACGTTCAAATGGGGTGCTTTGGTAAAATGGGTAAAGAAAAGATGGGGTCGCTTCCGATACATTTATTGTCGCAAGTTACCCAGTTTAACATTGTGACGAGTTGGTGAGGCACGGAGGCCTCCGGGATTGTAAGTCTGATCTGAGGTTGGCGTGGAGTAGGCCGGCGTTGGGTCGAAGCAATTATACGGAGATAGTCATGAGCCTTACGAACGGATTGAGCACGAGTCGGGTGCCGGATAAGTATTTGCAGACGTTGTTGAAGGGGGATCGGGCGGCGTGTCGGGAACTGGTGAACGAGACGCTGGCGGTGGGGGTATCGGCGTATGAGATGTTGAATGATTTGGTCTGGCCGACGATGGAGCGGATGCAGGCGTTGTACAAGGATGATCAGATTACGCTGGCGTCGATGAATATGGGGACGCGGCTGAACCGGACGGTGGCCGAGCAATTGACGGCGGCGCTGGAGCGGAAAGAGGGGAACGGGAAGAAGGTGCTGTTGTTCTGCGGGAATGATGAGCCTGAGGAGCTTGGGGGGCAGATTTGCGCGGATTTGTTTGAGGCGGATGGGTACAAGGTTTTGTTTGGGGGCGGGGGCGTTCCGGATGATGAGGTGTTGAAGTTGATCGGGGAGCATCGGCCTGATTTGCTGGTGATGTTTGCGACGCTGCCGACGAATGTGCCTGGGGTTCGGCGGTTGATTGATTATTTGCGGGAAGTGAATTCGTGTCCGGAGATGCAGATTTTGTGCTGCGGGGGGATTTATAAGAGGGCGGAAGGATTGGCGGATGAGATTGGTGCGGATTTGTATGCACCGGATGGGGCGGGGGCGGTGACGGTGGCGAATGCGCAGCCGAGCAGGAAGGCGTCTGCGGAGCAGCAGACGGTGGGGCGGACACGCCGGGCGCGGCGGACGGCGGAGGTGGCGCGGAGTGCGGGTGGGCCGGTGAGGATTGCGCCGAAGCCTTCGCGGAGCGAGGCGGCGTAAAGTAAAAGAGAGAATTGAGTTGAAAAGAAGGCCCACGGAGCAAGCTCCTCACCCTTACCCACATCGGGCGAGGGTTTTTTAATGGCTGAGCTTGTGTTTCTTGGCCATGCGGATTGAACTGCCCTTTTTGCCCTTTACTGACATGGAGGTCAGTCATGCAGCATACGTCCGC
>DASRRR010000096.1:0-35139 GCA_035656825.1 Tepidisphaeraceae bacterium
ATACTTCCTGTACCAATAACCCGATCTCGCCGATATCGTTTCCTGCAGCCATCGTTCGTCTCCTTGATCAAAGGTCCTCGTAAATCCTCGATCGAAGCGAACGATGGCTTACTTAATTTACAGATTTGAAGTTACACTCCCTAACCTATCCAATTTTCACGTTTATCTAGCCACAGATGAAGACCGATGCACACAGATAAGAATCTGTTATTTCTTTATCTGTGTGCATCCCGTTTCATCTGTGGCTAATAACTCTTCTCTTCGGTATCCCGGCGACGGAGTTCAGGTTCCCGTGAAGCGAGTTGAGGTTCCCGGGAAGAGATTTGGGGTGCCTAAAGTCGGAGTTTAGGTTCCTAAGGTTGGAGTTTAGGTTCCTAAAGTCGGAGTTTAGGAACCTAAAGTCGGAGTTCAGGTATCCGGGAAGCGAGTTTAGGTTCCTAAGAAGTCTTTTCAGGAACCTGAGAAACGGCGCGGGACACGACCGCGACCCCTGCGGATACCCCCGCCGCGCCGCATCTTCCCGGACGCGGGGATAGCGACCCCGCGCGGCGCGATTTTATCAGTCGAAAAGCAACGCGCGGACCGCCTGCGGCGGACGGTTGTGCGGCTCTCCCCCCCGGAAGGACAGCGATGCGAAAACGTGCCCACTCTCTTCTCATGGTATTAAACCCAACCAACCCCGCACCCGATAGAGAGGACAGAGGCTGAACGTCGCTGTCTTCCGGAGGGGAGACCCCACCACCGCCGGGAGCGCAGCGACCGTCCACGCATTTCCAGAGGGTACGGCGGGACCCTCCCTCAGTGTCGCTCGCCGCACCGGCCTCCAGCCGTGTTAGCCGGCGTTGCCGGTCATCTTCGCAAACAACGCGCGGGCTTCGGCGGGGGGCAGGCTGGCGAGGCGGGCGAAGACGGCATGAGTTCTTGAAATTGCTTGTACGCTCGGATGACTCTCGTTGAAATGCTTGCGGACGATCGACAGCGCCCGCGTCTCCCACTCCAGAGCCCTGTCGAACTCCCCGGCGTCTGCGTCAATCCATGCGATGTTATTGTAGCTCGTCGCCAGGGTCGGGTGGCCCGGGTCGAAGTGCTTCTGCTCGATGGCTATGGCCCGCTCCATGTGGGTGCGGGCGGCCGGAAGGTCGCCGACGGCCTGGAGGATCGTGGCGAGGTTGGAGTAGCGCGTCGCCAGGGTCGGGTGGTCCGGGTCGAAGTGCTTCTCGCCGATGGCGATGGCCCGCTCCATGTGAATGCGGGCGGCCGCCAGGTCGCCGAGGTCATGGAGGATCAGGGCGAGGTTGTTGTGGGCGGTCGCCTGCTCGCTGCTGTCATCGTTGTTGAGGACGTGGGTCAGGACCGCCTTCGCTTCGGCGTAGCGGGCGAGTTCCGACAGCGGCTGCTGCACCCAGTTTGCCAGGCTCGCTGCCGCGTCCGGCCGCTGGGCTTCGACCAGCGTAAAGACCAATGCGGCCAGCGGGGCGAGTTCAGTGCGGAGGGCGGGTTGCAGGACGGCATTATACGACGCGATGCCCCGCGCTTCGGCGAGTTCGGTGATGGCGTCCAAGAGCGCGTTTCGCTGAGGGGGCTGGGCGGCGAGCAATTCCGATGCGCGGCGGCGATGGAGGCGGTGGAGGGAGAGGAGAACGTCCGAACCGGCGGAAGGGCGCAGCAGATCGAGTTTGCGAAGATGGTTCAGTACATCTGCGGCGGAGCGGGGTTTGCCCGACGGCTTCTGACCAAGGTCGAGCCTGGACGCGCTACGCGCTGCGTCGGCGTCCGTGTTGAGTAAGGTCTCCAGCCACAACGGCACGATCCCGTCGGCGGGTAGCAGCGCAGCGTAATCGAGCGCCCGGAGTTCGGCGGGCGGCAATCTTTTGCGCAGGTCGTCCAGCACGACTGCCGTCTTGCCGGTGTATCCGGTCTCCCGCCGGACGGCTTCGGTGTGGTCGGGTAAACCATCCACGGTCGCTGTCGAGAGATGGGTCGCGTATGCCTCCCAGTCGTCGTACTCATCCAATTGCATGACCGCGCCCACGGCGGCGACCGTGGCGGCGAGGGACTCGATCTCGACGAGGATGGTTCGGATGGCGGCGCGGTGGCTTGGGTCCTTGGCGGTGGGACGAAATTTGTCCAGCAGGTCAAACGCCTCCTCCTCCGTCAGCCGGGCGACGGGAACCGCATCGATGCCGGACAAGCGCTCGGCCCGCGTGGTCACGATCACGTGGCACGGCTTGCCCGGCAGCAGCGCCCTAAATTCCGGCTGGCACCATTGCGAATCATCGGTGACATTGTCGAGGATCAGCAGCGATCGCTCATTCCGCGTCAGCCAGCCCCGCACGAGCGCCGCACGCTGCTCGTCCGTCTGCCCCTTCGTCTGCTCGGATGGCGGCAGCAGGGCGGCAAGACGGGTCAATAACGGGATGGACTCGCACGACACCACAAATCGACCGCCGGGATAGTCGGACGCGTACTGGTGTGCATAGGCCTGCGCCAGTACGGTTTTCCCCTGCCCTCCATCCCCGCTGGCGACCGCCTGTCCCGTGACGTACACCTGTCCGTCCCCGCAGAGTGCCCGCCGCAAGGACTCCATCACTTGCGGCCGCGGAACGTAATGACGTGGTGGGGGGGGGACATTACTGACAAGAGGTTGTAGGCGACCCACTACTGATAAGTCGCGGATCGTGGTCGCTATGACCTCAGTTTCATTTCGCAGAAGGGCATCGACGGACATCCCCAGTGCTCTACTGACAGCGGGTAGCCAACGATCAATTTCCTCCAACGGCAACGTCCCCGCCTCGAGCCGAGAAATGGTCGGCTGAGAACATCTAGCATTCACTGCTAGATGCCCTTGGGTCATTTTCCCCTTGGCCCGAGCCAGTCGAATTCGCTCACCAATTGTCCGCGCATCGCTTGTTCTGCTTGAAGAGTTCATCGGGGTTGCAGGGTGTATGGGCCGGGATTCCATGCCTCAAGCGGGGGAAGTTGCAGCTTGCATATCAGACGCGAAGTTTCCAAAGAATAGACTTGGACCTCCTCGCCCGCCCAACCACGTGGGACAAAGCATTGACCGAATTGCTTCGGAGATCCCGATTTACGCCCATCCGGACCCAGAATGATACATTCTCGCGCTGGTGCGCCGGTATGATCGTTAAGCCGCACCTCCAAATGACGGCGAAGTGTCCGATTAAACCATGAAAATAGGGGAAACGACAGAGAAATTGACATGGACATCGAATTACCTCGACAGTTGCGAACTGGCGAAGATACGCCAGTCCAAGGGGTCCGATCGTGACGACAGAATAAAATATTCTGACTTCTAAAGCAATATCGAATCTCACGGTTTACAAAAAATATCATAAAGTGGAGGATTGCCGTTGCTGGCGCTTTTGCTGGAACGGCACGTCCGATTATCCCACTCTTTTTCAAATAGCGCAAAAGTGAGATAAATTCCTAAAGCCACCCTCGCTTCTTTTCGATACGAATATCGTTGCAATTCGCCGTGCGATTTCCATAGCAACGCGGGCCGCGTCGGCCTTCATTCGCGACGGCAGTTCCCTGAGGTATTCATCATGCCCAGACAAGACTGGCTCGATACCAGCGACGGTCCGTTGTCGACCTTCGCCAATGACTTCTCGGCCAAAATTACGGCCACACCCACGGCCTTCGGCTTGGTTGCAGGAGATGCCACCTCGCTGGCGACTCTCGTCACCGCCTACAACACCGCCCTCGCCGCCGCCACCGATCCGGTCACGCGCACCCGGGTGACGGTCGCTGCCAAAGACACCGCCAAGGTCGCCCTCATCGCCGACATCCGCGCCCTGGCCAAGCGCATCCAGGCCAGCCCGGCTGTGACGCCGGCGCAAAAAACCTCCCTCGGATTACCCATCCACTCCAACACGCCGTCTCCTTCGCCCGCCCCCACCACCGAGCCGCTGCTCAACATTGTCGCCACGGGCAACTATTCCCACACCCTCCGCGTCGCCGACATCCTCACCCCCACCAAACGCGCCAAGCCCGCCAATGTCGCCGACCTGCAGATCTTCGCCTTCCCCGGCGAAAATCCCCCGGCAGACATGTCCTTGTGGACCTTCAAAGGCGTCGCCACCAAGGCGGAATTCGTGGTGAATTATGCCCCCACCGACGCCGGCAAACCCGTCTCCCTCGCCGGCCGCTGGGCCAACCGCAAAGGCGAAACCGGCCCCTTCAGCGACCCGGTGACGGGAACCATCGCCGCGTGAGGAAAGAAGTAGTCAGAAGCCAGTAGTCAGTAGCCAGTAGGGAGAAAGCAAAACCCGCTGGCGACTGACAATTGCCTGTCGCCTGCATTCTACTGACTACTGTCTACTGACTACTACGAGTTCCCCCATGCCCCAAACACCCTACCGAAAACGTCGCGACCCCCGCCGTCCCCGGACCATGATCCCCGATTACGGCCTCCCCCCCATTCCCCCGATCCCTGCGGTCGTGCATATCACCAACCTGGATCGCATCAGCCAGACCGTGCTCCGTTTTTCCTTTGATGTGGCGATCATCGACCCGGGCGGCTGCGGCGATCTGCGCGTCGCCGATCAAGCCCCGGCGGGAACCGAGGTGATCGACGATTATACCCTCGACGCCACCTATCCCGACATGGCCAACGGCAACCACTGGGCCGCCCACGTCATCGACGGCGAACCGATCTTCGCCGATGGCGCCACCCTCGCCGACGACGGCGGCATCGTCCCCATCTGGGCCTGACGCAACCAAACCCGCTTCCCGTCCCCTCCATTTGACCCCCCACCCCGCCTCCCCTACAACACTCGCGATGTCCTCCCCCGTCACCTACGAATCCGCCGGCGTTGACTACACCCCCCTCGACGCCTTCAAACGCGCCTGCCAGCAGCAAGCCGCCACCACCATTTCCACTCTCGCCTCCCACCACCTCACCGAGCCCGCCAACATCCGCGGCGAATCCGCCTACCTCCTCGAATCCCCCGACCGCTTCCTCGCCCACGTCGAAGAAGGCCTCGGCACCAAAAACCTCATCGCCGACGCGATGTTGAAGCTCACCGGCCAGAGCTTTTATCGCAACATCGCCATTGACACCGTCGCCACCATCGTCAACGACCTGATCACCGTCGGGGCGCTCCCCATCTCCATCGCCATGCACGCCGCCGTCGGCGATTCCGCCTGGTTCAACCACACCCAGCGCGCCGCCGACCTCGCGTTAGGCTTCGCCGAAGGATGTCGAAAAGCCAATGCCGTCTGGGGCGGCGGCGAAACCCCCGCCCTCAAAGGGATGGTCAACCCCGACACCATCATCCTCGCCGGCTCCGCCTTCGGACAAGTCTTCCCCAAATCCCACCGCATCACCGGCAACGTCCAGCCCGGCGACGCCATCCTCTTCCTCGCCTCCACCGGCGTCCACACCAACGGCCTCACCCTCTGCCGCGCCCTCGCCGACAGATTGCCCGAAGGCTATCTCACCAAACTCCCCGACGGCCGCTCCTTCGGCGAGTCCCTTCTGGATGCATCCCACATCTACGTCCCCTTCATCGCCGCCTGCCAGCGCGTAAACCTCCCGATCCACTACGCCGCCCACGTCACCGGCCACGGCTGGCGCAAACTCATGCGTCTCAATCAGCCCTTCGTCTACCGCATCACCACGATCAAACCCGCCCCCCCCATCTTCGACTTCCTCGCCAAAATCGGCCCCATCGACACCCGCGAAATGTACGCCACCTTCAACATGGGCGTCGGTTTCGCCGTCTACATCGACCCCGCCCATATTGATGCTTGTCTCCGCCTCGCCGCCGAGTGTAATATCCCCGCCTGGGTCGCCGGCGAAGTCCAACAGCAAGGCGACCGCAAGGCCGTCGAAATCCCCCCCCTCGGCCTGACCTTCGAAGCCGACACCCTCCATCTCCGCTGAGCCTCTTTATGACCAACCGCAACGATGCTCCCCGCGATCTCTTCCTCGTCCACCCCACGGACTCCGCCACCGTCATCGAACTCCTCCTTCCCGACGCCCTCGACCCCATCGAATTCGACCGCCTGAACGACTCACTCCTCACCGCCATCGCCGTCAACCCCGCCGGCGTCTGGGTCCTCGATCTCGCCGGCACCAGCTACATGGGCTCCGCGGTCCTGGGACTCCTCGTCAACCTCCGCCAGCGCATCAAAACCTCTTCCGGCCAACTCGCCCTCTGCTCCCTCTCCCCCGCCCTCCTCGGCATCTTCCACGCCTGCTCCCTCCAACGCCTCTTCCTCATCGCCAAATCCCGCGACGAAGCCCTCAACAACCTCCGCCGCAACTAACTACGAACTCGCCCGCGTCGTCGTACTCTTCCGCTCCACCGCCGCCAGATCCCTTTGGATCTGCACATTCCCCGGCTGATCCTTCAGCGCCGCGCGATACTGCACCGCCGCCTCCGCATACCTCCCGCGCTTCGCCAGCACCGCCGCCAGCACATAATGTGGTGCCGCATGGTTCCCCCGCTCCACATCCGGCAACTGATCCGCCATCGCCAGCCCCTCTATCAACAACTGAATCGCCTCATCAATCTCCCCGCGCTCGATCAGAATTGTCGCCAGATTCTCCCGCGCCAGCGTGGCATTTACATTCAAACTGATCGCGGTCCGCAAATGCTCCACCGCCTGATCGCGAAACGCCTCTTTGCCCGTCAACTTAAACTGATATTCCAGCGCCGCCGCCAGATTCACATGTGCCACACCGCTCTGCGGATTCACCGCCAGCGTATGCCGATCCAGCGTCTGGTCATCCTCCCAATACCCCGCCTGCACCACAGAGCGAATTGCCAGCACGCCTACCACGACACCCATTGCCATCCCCACCCCTCGTGTCGGCCACCGCGCCACCACTCCTGCCACCACCAGCGCCACTCCCAACATCGGCAGATACAAATAATGATCCGCCGTCGTCGAAAACGCCTGAAACATAAACGGCGTCAACCCCAGCACCGGCAGCAGCCCCCCCACAAACACCCCCGCCCCCGCCCAACTCAGCCGCCACTTCCCTCGCCACACCACAATCCCAACCACCACCGGCACCATGCAGGTGACCCGCCACCACCATTGCGACAACACGTATGCCGGATTCCGCCCATAATCCACCGCCAATTTCCCCGGCCACACCAGCTTCCAAAAATAAAACGCCAGCGCATCCATCGCCACAATCGGCCTCCCCCACATCGGCCCGCGCGGCCCGACCTGCTGCACCCACTTCGACCAAACCACGCACGGCAACACCACCAGCACAAACGCCCACACCCCCCGCCCCACCTCCCGCCAACTTCTCCCCACCACCCATCGATCCAACACCGCCAATAACACCGGCGTCACCACCGCCGTCGGTTTGCAAAGCGTCGCAACCGCTGTGCAAATAAGCGCACCGATATATCGTCCCCGATGCCGCGACTCAGCAAACCCCAAATACTGCCAAACCGCCAGCAGCACAAACATCCCGCACAGCAAATCCTTCATCCCCGACACCCACGCCACCGCTTCCACCTGCACCGGATGCACCGCAAAGACCATCGCGCCCGCCGCCGCTGCCCAGTCCCGTTTCACCACACGATGTAGAATCAAATAGACAATCAGCGCATTCACCAGATGCACCAGCACATTCGCCGAGTGAAACACCCACGGATTCAGCGCAATCCCATAATCATCCGGCGACGGTAATCGCGCAATCGCCGCCAGCCCTGTCCAGACCATATACGTCACCGGCACATACAACCCCATATACGCATGGGTCCAGTAATGACCGATCGTCCCCCACGTCGCCGGATTCAGCAGTGGGTTGTGATGAATCGTCTCATTGTCATCCCACCACGTAAAATCCATTGCACACAATCGCCCCATCACGACCAGCGCCACCAGCGCCACCACCACCGCCGGCCAGCGTGAAGAGGTCTTGCTCACGCCTTGACCCCGATCAACGCCGCCATTCTCCCCGTCACGCCATTGTCGCGCCGATGCGAAAAAAACTCCTCCGCGTCGCGATACGAACACCGATCCGTCACATCAATATTGCCATCCTGCACACCAGCTTGCAGGAGTTGCTGGCGAATTGCCCCCTTCAAATCCACATGCCCCTTCCCATCATCTCGGCGACGAACAATCCCGTTGTCCGTACCAAAGACCCGCTCAAATTCCGCCACCACCTCCGGCCCCACTTCAAACGCATTCTGCCCAATCGACGGCCCTACCCCCGCCATGATCTGACTCGGACTCACACCCATTTCCTTCAACGCAGCCGGCACCGCCCCGGTAATGACCCCGCGCCACCCCGCGTGAACCGCCGCCACCACCCGGCCATCCGCGCTGGCCATCAACACCGGCACACAATCCGCCACCCGCACGCTGAGCACCCGCCGCGCATCCGTCGTCACCAGCACATCCGCCTTCTGCTTTCGGTCATGCGGCCCCCCCTCCACTACCCGCACCACTTGCGCCCCATGTACCTGATGTACGCTGCACCGCTCATTCCTTTCAATTCCGATCACTGCTTGCAACCGCCGATAATTCTCGTCAATATTCCGCTCGTCATCCTGCAACTCGACCCCACTCGGGTTTCCAAGATTCATCGAAGCAAAGACGCCCTCGCTTACTCCCCCGACCCGCGTGCTGAATCCGTGCGGAACCCCTGCTCGCGCCAGCGCTGGCGACACGTAGATCACTACCTCGTCTCTCTCGTCTTTCCATAACATATTCTGAATGTATGCCTTCGACCGCGAACCTCAAGCCCCGGCCTAGCGCGCCTTGGCAATCTTGCCCCGTACCCGCTCAATCGCACCATTCAATTCGCGGCTCGTTAAACCTTCTGCCGATGCATGCTCCATCTCCTCTAATCCTTGTTGGTAATCTCCCCGCTTTTCCATCACTAATCCCAGTGTAAAATACGTCGGCGCAATCTCGTCCGAGCGTTGGCTTGCCGGAATTGTCTGCCATAATCGCAGGTTCTCACGCAGTAGCCCGATCCCTTCGTCTTCCTTCCCGAGTTCCAACAGCACCACTGCTAGCGCCTGACGCGCCGCGATCGAACTCGGCCGAATCGCCAATGCCTCGCGCAGCAACCGTTCGGCCTCCAGGTGCCCTGATGTATCTCCCGATCGCTCCGCCCGGACGTCCAGCGTGTTTGCCAGGTTTAACCGCATTCCGAAGCTCCGCCCGTTCACTGCAAGCCCGTGACGCGCCAGCGACTCGTCATCGTGCCACACTCCCGCCTGCGTCACCGACCGCGCGACCATCGCAACTAATATGCAGACGGCTCCAACTGCCAACTGGCGGCTTGGCCACGTCGCCACCACCCATGCCGTCCCGACGGCGAACCCCAGCATCGGCAGGTATAGATAGTGATCCGCCACTGTTGAATAAGACTGAAACATGAACGGCAAAAACCCCAGCACCGGCGCCAACCCCCCAACGAATAACCACCCTGCCGCCATCAGCATCGGTCGACGTTGTCTGCCCAGCCAAAGTATTCCTGCAACGACCGCCGGCACGCCCCACGTTACCCAAAACCACCACCGTCCCATCGCGTACGCCGGATTTCTCCCGTAATCTGCTGCCAAATTTGCCGGCCAAATTATTTTACACATATAAAATGCCACTGCATCCCCCGCGACCAATGGCTTTGCCCACATCGGCACCTGCGATGTCACGTCCTGCACCATTTTTGTCCACGTGATACAAGGCAGAACCGCCAACGCAAACGGCCACACCGCCCGCCCCACCTCCCTCCAACTCCTTCCCACAATCCACCGATCCACCCCCGCCAACAACAATGGCGCCACCACAGCCGTTGGCTTGCACAATGTCCCGATCCCCGCACATGCCAGCGCACCCCAATAACACCACCTTCTATCGCGGGGGTGTACTGCCTTCGTCGCCTGTGCATAAATCACATATTGCCACACGCTCAGCAGCACGAACGTCCCACACAGTAAATCCTTCATCCCGGACACCCAACCTACTGTCTCCACCTGTACCGGATGTACTCCGAACACCATAGCCCCCATCCCTGCCGCCCACGGATTCTTCACTGCCCGCTTCAAAATCGCGTATACGACCAGCGCGTTAACTACGTGGACCAATACGTTAGCTGTGTGAAACACATACGGGTTGAGCGCGATCCCGTTTTCATCCGCCGTCGGCAATTGCGCGATCGCCGCCAGCCCGGACCAAGCGCTATATGTGACCGGAACGTACAGCCCCATGTAGGCGTGCCGCCAGTAATATCGAACCCCTTCCCACGTCGGCGGGTTGAGGCGGGGATTATGGTGAATCGTCTGGCCGTCATCCCACCATGTGAACTCAGCCGTGCACAACCTTGCCATCGCCAAAAATGTTAACGCCCCTACCAGCCAGGGGACCCACTTCTTCCCAAACCGACGCACCGAAATGAACGGCGTCTCGCCGTTTCCCGATCTATCCGTATCATCCGACATCATTGCACCTCAACATGTGCCGGATCCGTTGTCGGCCTTGCATTCATCGTTCGCAGCGCCTTCTCCAACGCCGCCGCAATCGGCTTCGACCCCGGCTGTAGCAGCAGCGCCCTCCGATACTCCGCCGCCGCCTCGCCCAAGCGCCCCTGACGTTCCAGCATCAATCCCAACAAATAATGCGCCGGGGCCGCCGACTTCCGTTCCTCTGCCGGCAGCATCTCCCCGTACCGCACCGCCTCTTTCAACAACTCTTCTCCCTCCGTCACCTTCCCCCGTGCGAGTAGGATGCTCGCCAAGCTGCTCCGCGCCAGCACCACATCCGGCTTCAACCGGATCGCTTCCCGAAAGTGTCCGATCGCCTCATCCTGCACTTGCTCCGATTTCATCGCCCGCGCCTCAAATTCCAGCGCAATCCCCAGGTTGTAATGCGCCAGATAATTCTTCGGATTTACCTCCAGCCGCCGACGGTTGAGCGTAATGTCATTTTCCCAATATCCCGCCTGATGCGCCGACCCCAGCGCCATCCCCACCGTCAGAACCGCGACCGCCCCTGTCATCACTCGCCCGGGCCATCGCCTCACCACCCACGCCGCCGCCATCGCCACTCCCAACATCGCCGGATAAAGATAATGATCCGCCGTGGTCGAATACGACTGATATTTAAACGGCATCAACCCCAACACCGGCAGCAATCCAATTACAAACACCGCCCCCGCCCCCACCACAACCGGCCACCGTCTCCGCCCCACCCACAACACCACCCCCGCCGACACCGGAAACACCCACGTCCAATACAACACTCCTGACCCGATCACCCACTCTGGCGTATGCCCGTAATCAAACGCCAGCCCCACCGGCCAGACCAACTTCCCCATATAAAACGCCAACGCGTCCGCCGCCACCAGTGGCCTTGACCACAACGGCCCCCGCGCCACGCTGTTCTGAATGATCTTCGTCCACACCACGCAAGGCAGCACCACCACCACAAACGGCCAAACCCCCCGCGCTACATCTCGCCAACTCCTCCCCACCACCCAACGATCGATCATCGCCAGCAGCAGGGGGGTCACCACCGCTGTCGGCTTACACAACGTCCCCACCGCAGTACATGCAAAAGCCCCCCAATACAACAACGCCTTTTTCTCCTGTGCATAAACCAAATATTGCCACACCCCCAGCAGCACGAACATCTCGCACAACAAATCCTTCATTCCCGATACCCAGCCCACCGCCTCTACCTGCACCGGATGCACTGCAAACACTAGCGCTCCCGCACAAGCCGCCAGGGGATTCTTTACCACCCGCTTCAGGATCGTGTAGACCACGAGCACGTTAATCAGGTGAACCAGCACGTTGGCCGTATGAAACACCCACGGGTTCAACGCCACCCCCCGCGCGTCCGGCGGATCGATGTGCGCGATCGCCGCCAACCCGGCCCATGCCATATACGTCACCGGCACATACAACTCTTTGTGCGAATGCGTCCAGTAATACTCCACTGTCGCCAACGTCGGCGGATTCATCCTCGGGTTCTGGTGAATCGTCTCGTCGTCGTCCCGCCAAGTGAAATCCATCGTGCATAACCGCCCCATCGCCAGCAGTGTCATGACCACCAGAACCACCACTGCCCAGCGTTCCTGCCGATTCTCCATCTCCTGAGTGTAGAATCTCACCCCCCAATCCACCAAGTCCTTCGCCAATCAGTTAACTGGCAACTGACAACTGCCGTCTTTATCATCCCCTTTATGTCCCACCGCCATATCGCCGTCTTCCCCGGCCAATTCGATCCGATCACCAACGGCCATCTCGACGTCATCCGCCGCGGATCGCTGCTATTTGATCAATTGATCGTGGCGGTTGGCGTCAACCCCGACAAGCGCGAGATGTTCCCGCTGGCCGAGCGCGTGGAGATGATCCAGGAACTCGTCAGTGATCTGCCCAGCACGCGAGTGATGTCCTACGCCGGCTTGACGGTCGATTTCGTCCGCAAATCCCAAGCGACTGCCATCCTGCGCGGCATCCGCGATGTCGCCGACCTGCGCTTCGAATTCCAACTCGCCCAGGCCAACCGCGCCGTCGGAGGGGTCGACACCGTCTTCATCATGACCGGCGACCAATACGCCCTGACCAGTTCCTCCCTCATCCGCCAAGTCATCCAATTAGGCGGCTCCGTCGATCAACTGGCATCCCTTCTTCCTACGCAGGTCATCAATCGGCTGCGCACCCGACAACAATCCATTCGAGCCGCTGACCCACCCAAACCCGACGCTCCGGCAACGTAAACCCCATAAAAACTAGCTTTTTTCGATTATTTGCCGTTGTTTTATCCTGATTATTCTGTCACCTGCGACAAATTTCCTTGACTACCCAATGAACCGCCGGATAACCTAGCCATAAGACAGTCGTGGATTAAATGAGATTTTCTCTTTTGATTCACCTCCGCAAGGATTCGCACTCTTAACTTGGCATCTGCACACCGGCGGCGTTCGCTGGTGGCTAAATCGAGTCGCCGTAGGATTAGTAAAGCCATTCGACCGCATTCGCTTCAATTCGAAGCAACTGCACTCATCCATCCGATTGGTTGGACGGCTTGCCTATCTCCATCACGGCGATGCTTATTGAAAGGAGCTTCTTTATGAAGCTTACACAGACTCGCCGGGGCTTTACCCTGGTCGAACTGCTCGTCGTGATCGGGATCATCGCTTTGCTGATCTCGATTCTGCTCCCGTCCCTCAATCGCGCCCGCGAGACCGCCAATCGCGTGAAGTGCGCCTCGAACATGAAGCAGATCGGCTCGGCCCTCTTGCTCTATAGCAACGAGAACCGCAACGCCTATCCGCGCACCTACGCCACTACTGCCGCGCTGACTAACCTCAGCAACACCGGCTCTACGGCTGGTGATCCCTTCGGCAATGCTGGTGCGACACCTTGCGGAACCAACAACATCACGGCATGCCTCTTCCTCCTGCTTCGCACGCAGGATATCGGCTCCGAAGTCTTCACTTGCCCCTCTTCCAATGCGGAAAAGGACACCTTCGGCGGCGGCACCAATACCGCCCTCAACCGCTCTAACTTCACCGACCTCTCCAAAAACCTCTCCTACTCCTACGCCAACGCCTACCCCTCCTCGACTGCGATCAGCGCCGGTTATAAGCTCAACAATAGCTTGTCTCCGGAATTTGCCGTCGCTGCCGATCTGAATCCCGGCTGGCATGATGGCGACGACAACATCAAAGCCGTCACCACCACCAGCTCGCAGTCGGACATGAAACGCGCCAATTCCAACAACCACGACGGCGACGGGCAGAACGTCCTCTTCGGCGATGGTCACGTTGAATTCGTTCAGAACGTGTTCGTCGGCATCAACCGCGACCATATCTATGGCCCGGGTTCCCTCTCTGGCGGTGTTGCAAACTATTGGACGGCTTCCGCCGCATCGTATGGTTACACACTCACCGCTCAAACAGATTTGTCTCCCATCGACGCGAATGACAGCGTGCTGCTCCCATCTGATGATGCGACCTAATCCTGTCTTGGAAAATGTAGTACTTAAACTATATGCAAGGCCCGCCTTTATCGGCGGGCCTTGTTTTTTTCACTTGCCGCGCGAAACTTATCCTTCTACCCTCCCCGCCATGGAAGACTTACTCCCACCCCTCACAGAACACGGTGCCGGCCATGAGCCGCCGCGCGTTCGGCAGTTTACCATCTTCCTGGAAAGCAAAGTCGGCCGCCTCCAAAACCTCGTCCGCTCACTTGAAGAAGGCGTCGGACGCATTATCGCGCTGTCGATCGAAGAGTCCGGCGACGCCGCACTCGTGCGATTGATCTGCGCCCACTCCGCCTTCGGCCGCGAACTACTCCGCACCTCAGGCGTAGCGTTTGCCGAGTCAGAACTGCTCGCCGTCGAACTCCCCAAACGCACGCGCCAACCCCTCGTGGCGATTTGTTCCGCTCTCCTCGCCGCCGAGATCAACATCCATTACGCCTACCCGCTGCTCAACTACAAGGGTCACCCCGCGATGGCGTTGTACGTCGACGATCCCACGCTGGCGGCGCAATTACTCATTCGCAAGGGATTCACCCTCCTGGCCGAGTCCGACCTCAACGACTCCGGCGAATGATCCGCTTCTCCTTTCGCTCGGGCTCATTGCTCCGTATATTTCTCCCCATGCCCACAGCCAATGACTTCCCCGCCCACGGCAAAATCCTCTCCGTCCGTGCCGGCGTAGCCATCTTTAACCCCGCCAACACCAACTACGAAATCCATCTCAGCGTCCCCCCGGATTTCACCGGCCCGCTCAACACCCCCGTTCAAGTCATCATCCACGTCACCGCCCGGAAAGTCTGGACCGTCCCCTCCGGCGGAAATTTCGTCGCCCCCATCTTCGGCCCGCCCAAAATCATCCAAGGCCGACTCCGCCACGCCTCCGACACAGAGCTCATCGTCCACGCCGGCACAACCTTCGCCGTCAAACTCGACCCTCAGCAAACCGCCATCGAACTCCCCGACGGAGCGATGTCGATCTTAAATAATTTGATCAACATCACCGCTTTACCCGGCGCCACGCTGGAATTGTTGTCTGCACGCTCGTCGGCTACTTCAGTGGCATAAAGCATTCACCGGCCGCCGGTGGTTTCTCCACGATTTTCAGGTCGGCCAATTGCTTCCCGATGGTTTCCCAGCGCGCCGTCGACATTGACCCCAGGCCATTTTGCCTGGTGTCGTCATTTTCAATCAGATCCTTCTGCGCCTGCGCCGCCGCCGCGAAGGTCTCCGCATCCATTTCCTGATTCAACTTGCCCATCGCATCATCCGCCGCCTTGGGGTCGTCCAGATAAGCACGCCACCCCTCGCCAACAGCGGCAATGAATTGCTTCACGCGATTAGGATTATTCCGAATGTAATCACCTTTGGCACAAACCACCGCCGCATAAGGATTGAATCCCGATTCCGCAATGAGAAAGACTTTTGGATCGCCACCCTTGCTCTTGGCCGCGATCGGTTCAGACGTGACGAAGCATTGCTGCGAATGCTTCGGATCGGCCATGAATTGAACAATGCTGTAGTCGTAGGGAATAATTTTGACCTTGGCGTCCGTGTATTTCTGCTTAAGAAAATCGACATATGCCAAGCCCGGTTGGACCGCGAGCGTGCCGTCATGAGCATATACGTCCGCAATTGAACTCAATCCCCGTGCCGCATGGGTCATAATCCCCTGCGGGTTGGTCTGATAGACCGCAAAGAGCGCAACAAGATCAATCCCTTTACTGCGTGCGGTGACCACTTCGTCAGCCGCGAGAATGCCAAAATCAATTTGCCCGGCAGCGAGCATCTGCGCAACCTGATCGCCACCACCTGTGATATCGACATCAAGGCCGTGGCTTTTAAATTGTCCGCCAATCTGGGCGGCGTAGAACCCCCCGAACTCCGGTTCCGGCTTCCAGTTCAGCGCCAGCTTGATTTTAGAAGTTTCCGACTTGGAGCAACCCGCCACCAGACCGGCGAGCAAGGCGATGATGAATAGAAATCCATTTTTCATAGACGAGCCTCAAATGCTAATTTTCCCGCGCCGACGCATGCCACCGGCGTAACATCAAATATCCGACCGCATTGACAGCAGCAAATGCCACCAACCCCAGCACCGCCGACATGCCCACCGCGGCAAAGACCAGATCAGTAGAGAAATTCCGCTTGGCCGAGAGAACCACAATGCCCAATCCCTGCTGATCAAACGTCCCCGCGCCAAATTCGCCAACAATCGCGCCGATCACCGCCAGCCCGGACGCGATCCGCAGACCCGTGAAAATATCCGGCAACGCCGACGGGAGCTTGAGCTTCCATAACCGCGTCACCGGACCCGCCCCATAAAGCTGAAAGAGGTCATTAAGCGGCGGGTCAATCGATCGCATACCCGAAAGCGTATTAGCAATGACGGGAAAGACCGACACGATAAACGCCGACACCGCTACTGAGTAAAACCCCGGCTGAAACCAAAGCACGATCAGCGGCGCAATCGCCACCAGCGGGACGGTCTGCAGAAAAACCGTGAATGGATAAACCGCTCGCTCCACCCATCGGTTCGATGAGAGAACCGCCCCGGAAAAAATGCCAACCAAAATGCTGGCCAGAAACCCCGCGCCCGCACCCTGCGCGGTCGTCAGCGTGGCACGCCAGAGCAGCGGCCAATATTTCATCTCCGCATGCGCCACCGCAACAGGCGAAGGAATCTTGAAATCCTCTATGCCAAATACCGATTTTGCCCCCGCCCAGAGGCAGAGTACCACCACCGCCGTGAGCAGGGGGGGGACAACCCGCCGAACTACGCGAAGGATGCTCATGCCCGCATCCCCTCTTCCAACGCCGCATAGAGCGTGCGCATCTCCCGCGCAAAAACAGACTCCCCGCGCAAAACCGCCGGCCGATCCACCGGCAAATCAATGGCATGATCCGTGACAATCCGCGCCGGCCTGCGCGTCAGCACCACCGCCCGCTCCGCCAGAAAACTCGCCTCTGCAATCGAGTGGGTCACGAAAACAATCGTCATATCCCGCTCGGCCCATAATTGCCGCAGCATCTCATCAAGCTTCTGCCGGGTAATTTCATCCAACGCCGCGAATGGCTCATCCATCAGCAGCAACACCGGCGATGTCACCAGTGCCCGCGCCAGCGAGACGCGCATCCGCATGCCCCCGGATAATTCGGCAGGGTAGCGATGAATGAAATCGCCAAGACCCACTTCACTCAGCACCGCGGTGGCGCGGGTTATCCGCTCTGCATGATCCACGCCTGCCAATTCCAATGGCAACGCCACATTTGTCAGCACATTGCGCCAAGGAAGCAGATGCGCATCCTGAAACACATATCCAACTCGGCCAATAGATGTATCCCCCTCAACTTGAACGACGCCCTGATCTGGACGATCCAGCCCCGCGATCATGCGAAGCAGCGTCGATTTCCCGCAGCCGGATGGCCCTAAAATGGCAACAAATTCCCCCGGCCCGATCTCCAAACTCAGATGATCCACCGCACAAACACCCCCGTTGAACGTGCGCACTGCCCCCACAACCTTCACCCCGGCGGCGGATAGCGTCTTTTCTGTCACGGGCATCACATATCATCATGTCGATCAAAGCCGGCTCATCAACTTTTGAACAACTTCCCCTCCCTTCCATTCCGGCCCCGCATGATTAAACTTGCCCGGCTCAAAACCAAGGATACTTGATGTCTAAAGACCCCAATAAAGAGAAGTTCCGCCCGTCCAACGTCACCCTCGAAGCCGAGGTCGATGCCGCCCTCGGCGATCTGGCGCTCGACGAGCTGATGGAACATGGCGCTGAAAAGCGCACCTTCCTGGCCAAGAACTCCACCCGCACCGGCCGAATCATCCGCGTCACGCCCGACGACGTCTTCGTCGATTTCGGCGGCAAAGATCAAGGCATCTGTGCCCACGAAGAATTCGAAACCGAGCCCACCGTGGGCCAGGACATGGAATTCACCGTCGAACGCTACGACCGCGACGAGGGAATCTACACCATCCACCGTAAAGGTGTCGCCAACACCAGCGCGACCTGGGAAACACTCGAAGTCGGCCAGATCGTTGAGGGAATCGTCACCGACGTGAATAAGGGCGGCCTCGAACTCGAAGTAAAAGGCATGCGCGCCTTCATGCCCGCCGGCCAAGTGGAAATCTTCCACGTCCCCGATCTGGCTCAGTTCAAAGGTCAGAAATTCCAGGCCGAAGTCACCCAGTTCAGCCGCGAATCGCGAAACCTGATCCTCTCCCGCCGAAACATCCTCGAACGCGAACGCGACGAACTCAAGAAAAAGACCCTCGAAGAACTCACCGAAGGCCAGGTCCGTCGCGGCACCGTCCGCAATGTCATGGACTTCGGCGCCTTCGTCGATATCGGCGGCATGGAAGGCCTCCTGCACGTCTCCGAACTCTCCTTCCAACGCGGCCGCCACAAGGCCAGCGACTTCCTCAAAGTCGGCGATGTCCTGGACGTCAAAGTCACCAGGATCGACCGCGAAACCGGGAAGATCGGCCTGTCGCTCCGCCAGGCGCGCGGGATCGATCCCTGGGCCGACGCCCAAACCCGCTACGCCGTCGGCAGCACACTCACCGGCCGCGTCGTCAAAGTCGAATCCTTCGGCGTCTTCATCGAAGTCGAAGAAGGCATCGAAGGCCTCCTCCCCGTCTCCGAAATGTCCTATCAGCGCATCAAGCACCCCAGCGATATGGCCAAAGAAGGAGACACGCTCAAGCTGGTCGTCCTCTCGATTGATCCCGCTGCCCGCAAAATGAGCTTTAGCCTCAAGCAAGCCGGCCCTGACCCGTGGAAGACCGTCGCCGAACGCTACGCCACTGAGATGACCGTCACCGGCACCGTGACGCGCGTCGTCGATTTCGGCGCATTCGTCGAATTAGAACCCGGCCTCGAAGGACTTATCCACGTCTCCGAACTCGCCAACCAGCGCGTCCGCTCCAGCGGCGATGTCGTCAAAGTCGGCGACGAAGTGAAAGTCCGCGTCCTGGAAGTCGATTCCGAAGCCCGGCGGATTTCCCTGTCGCTCAAACGTGCCGCCGCCACTTCAATGGAACCCTCTACCGCAACCCCAGCGGCAGAATCGGCAGCCCCGCAAAAGCCCAAGAAGAAAAAGGAACTCAAGGGTGGCCTCGATTGGGGCTGGCAATAAGCGATCAGCGCTGAAAGACGCTGCGCATAATCTGCTGAGTGACGATTTCACGCCTTAGTTTTTTGAAGGTGCTCGCGTCGCTGGTTGCTACTTCAAAGAAGCAGTAGCACATCTCGTCGGTGGTCTGTTCGCCGAAGTGGACTTCCTTGGGTGGCTTGTTTGGATTGTTCGGATTGGCTTCCGAATTGTCATACGACGCCTGCATGTCGATCTGCGTCCCCTTGATCAGATGAAGCGGCTCGCTGTATCGGTATTGCCCTTGCCATTGGAAATCCCAGTCTTTGATCCAGATCAGCGGGATGATTTTTCCATCGGGGGAGGTTGCTGTGACTTTCATCTCGTGGCCGAGCAGATGCATGTGAGGAATGATGCCGACGAGGGTGATGTCTTCGGGGAGCGTGATGGATTGCTGGCGAGTGTAATGGTTGTCGCCAGCGGGGATATCGATTTGACGTTTGCCCATGGTGAGAGTGCCGACGACTTGCGTTATGGGCTTCTTGGCGAAATAGAGAGCCAGTTCGCTCTGGTCTTGTTCGGGTTTTCCGTCAGGGTGGTAATGCATCTGGAAGACGACGTCGGCACCTTTGTGGATCGGTCGGCCGATGCCATCCGGCAGGCGCTCGGCCAGAGCGCCGGGCGCCCAACCGCCTAATCCGCCGCTGGGAGTGAAACCGGGTCCGCCAAAGCTGCGCCATCCCGGGCCCGGGTCAGCCGCATCGAGCTGTCGGGCTTTGCCGCTTTCATCCATAAACAGCAGGCTATGATGCACAACTTTCGGATTCCCGGGCCGAAATTCGTACGCCACGATCATCTCATCCTTCTTCAGATCCACCGGCATGACAAACGCGCGATAAACATCCCGCCCATCCGCCGGAATATTAAAAGGCTCGGACATCTTCACCACCACATCAGGCTCACCCAGACGCCACCCGGCTTTCCAAACCGGCGTCGGCGGCGCCAAAACTTCATCCCCCTCAACCGCTCCGCTCGTCACCCAGCGGTGAATGGTTTCCCGTTCGTCCGCAGTCAGACCTCGCGCATTCATGAAATGACCATACCCGTCCGCCGGCTTCCACGGGGGCATAATCCCGTCATTGATGACATCCACAATCTGCTTGGCATGCTTGCGAACATCCTGATAAGTCAAAAGTTGAAACGGCGCCACCTCACCGGGACGATGACACTCGGCACAATTCGCGTAAATGATTGGAGCGATATCCTGCGACCAGGTAACCGCGCCATCGCGCCGCCCCTCTTTCCCCCATGTTTCGATTTCGCAGCCGACGATGTCAGTCGTGGTGATTTTAGGATCGCTACCCGCCACGACAGCGGTCAGAGCATCGTCCAACTCGTTTGTGGAAGTGGATTGGCGTTTATGCGTCAGCCCCGCCCAGGCATCGTTAATCCGGCCGTGATATTTGATCTCCCCATTGCGCGCCAGAACAAACGCCTCCGGGGTTTTGCTTGGATTAAATTTCCGTGCGAGTTCCCCGCTGGCGTCGAAGATGACGGGGAATGCCGCGCTATATGATTTGGCCCAGTCGGCGGCCTGCTGGCGCGTCAGGCTCGGCTCGGACAGAATCCCAACAAACGGAACCGATTGACCACTCCATTTAGCCGCCAATGTATTCAACGTCGGGATATAGGAATTGGAGATCGGACAGTCGGTGGCGATGAAGACGATCGCCGTCGCGCGGGCCGTACCGATTTCGACGACTTGGCCGGTGAGGGTCGTGGATTTAAGCGAGGATGCATCGGCCGGGAGCGCAATGGCTAACAGGAGGGTTGCGAGAAGAATCCGCGCGATCATAGAAAGCTCCAGAATAATGCCGCTGGTGGGAATCGAACCCACACGCCCGTTACCAGGCAACGGATTTTAAGTCCGTAGCGTCTGCCGTTCCGCCACAGCGGCCTAATTCCTAGCCCTGCATTGTGCGGATGAGCAGCCCGGCGAGCAAGTCTGGCGGCGGTTGGATGGATTTTTGGGTGGGCAGGGGGGTAACATTGCAGCCGATGTTGCCTACCGCCCGATAAAGAGTCTGGCGCGACTACTGCGCACACCTATATGTCTAAGCCGAAAAAAGAGAAATCGTCCGATTCCGCCGTGGCTTCCGCTGCGGTTGAGCATCGCCGTAAGGTCGCGATCAACGTGACACTGGCCCTGGCGATCATGGTCGGTCTCGGGGCGGCGTCGGCGCAGTTCAAAAAATACATCGACAAACGCGCCATGGCCGCCAACCCCGAGCCCCCGCATGTCGTTCTCAAAAATCGCCCCGCCTGGATGAGCGACTTCCTGGCCGATTCCATCACCGCCCCGGTCCGCCCTGATATCGCCAAGAGCCCGTTCGACCATCAAGTCCTGGTCGATGCCGTCGCCGCTCTCAAGCAAAACCCCTGGATTCGTGAGATACATGACGTTCGCCGGACTTACACCAACTCTCCCGGTGACACCATCGAAGTCGATTGCGAATATCGCGCCCCCATCGCACTGGTAAAGTGGAACGACCATTACACGCTTATTGATAATCAGGGCACCGTCCTGCCCGAACAATTTTCCGAATCAGAAATCCCGCGCATCGCCTACGGTGCCGACGGCAAGATGAACATCCGCGTCATCGATGGCGTCGCCCACAAACCCGCCTCCCCGGGAGATCGCTGGCCCGGCGCCGACCTGGCCGCCGGCATCGAACTCGTGCAATTGCTCTACGGCCAGCCCTACGCCGAAGACATCCTAAAGGTCAACGTCGCCAATTTTCAGGGACGCCATTCTCCCCGCGACCCGCAATTAACGCTGGTCACCCGATTTAACCCCGCCACCGAACTCCGCTGGGGCCGCCCGGTCACATCCAAAGATGGCTTTATCGAAGTCTCCCCTGCCCAAAAACTGAATTACCTCTCTAGTGTCTACAACAAATACCACCGCGTCGACGCCGGCCAACCTTGGCTTGACCTGCGTTTCGACCACATCCTCTACCCCGCCCCGGAAACCGATTCCGCTGCCCAAGCCAGCGCCGTGAAGTAACGGATTTTCCGACTTCATCAAGTTTTCCACCAGCTTATCCACCGCGTTGTCCCCAAATTGAGTGGATAACCGCGCCCCCGGCCATTCTATATGGCTAACTTGAACCTAAATCCCACGAAAAGAATTTATTATTTGCATCAGTGGGTGAAAGTGGGTAAAAATCCCACACACCGCTGACGAATGGAACGTATTCCCTTAAGACACCCGCTGTTGTTCGGTGAGTACGAGCTGACGATCGACGATAAAAATCGTCTGCTCGTCCCCTCGGAAATCCGCAAGGGGATCCATTCTGAACGCGATGGCGAGGCTTTTTTCATGGTCGTCGGTGTCAACAAGCTCCCGTGGCTTTACACCGAACGCTATTACGAAGTCCTCGCCAACGAAGTCCCCGGCGACATCACTCCAGGCGAGGACATGCTCGAGTTTGACCAGATGCGGTTTGCGATGACCAGCCGTCTGGAGCCTGACAAACAAGGAAGAATGCTCATCCCGGAAAAGACGCTTCGGCGGACCGGGCTCGGAAAAGAAATTACACTGATCGGCGTCAAGGACCACCTGGAACTGTGGAACCGAGCCGATTGGGAAGCAAGAAGAGATGTCCTGATGGCTCGCAGCGCTGAAGTCACGCTGCGGGCAAAACAAGCCATGCAGTCGCCGCGAAATGCCTAGTTTGGTGTGGCGCGAACACTGCCCGGGCGAGTCGAACGAAGTCGGTTGTTGTGCGTTTGATTCGCGTTGATCACGTCTGATGCAGTCGGAAGATCCCTTCCAGGGAAGGATGGAATTTTCCAAGACAATTGAATAGTCCGAGTTGCGCGAACGATTTTCGCCAAGGCTCAATCGGCGTCGTCCTGGATGGTCGGAGACCACTCCCGGCGAAGCTGCTCCAAAGACCGCTCCGAGCATGGATGCTCTTTTCATCGGCGGTTCAGGAGGATCGTCTGTACATTCGCAGGATGCGAATGGGCATGCGTCAAAAATACCTTGGCTACCGAGCCGCCGCCGGTCGTATGTTTTGCAATGTACGTCCGGCGGCGACTCAGTTCGCCCGGTCAATCGCGATGCTGCCGAGTCATCCCATGGATGGGGCCTTTGCCTGTAATGCAAGGGGTACACGGAAGTCCGGCTCGTCAGTATCGTGTTTGTCGCACCGGTCGCTTGAGCCGATTAGATTATCGGCTGCCTGCCTTGCAATCGGAGCGAACATAACCCGAACTAGTCTAGGTCGGGCCGCCTCTGTTTTCAACATAATTCTTTCGCGCGAAACTAAGTTACAGTACGCCGATGGAGCTTCCGCCGACCGGCCACGATCCCGTACTGATTCGCGAAGTGATGGAGTCCCTCTCGCCTGCCCCCGGGCAGACGATCGTTGACTGCACCTTAGGCCGTGGCGGGCATTCTTCCGCGCTTGCCGCCGAATTAGGGCCCGATGGCACATTGATCGCGCTGGACGTCGATCCACGCAACTTGGCTTACGCGCAGGAGCGATTGGCTGGAGCGCCCTGCCGGGTGCGGCTCTTCCACGCCAATTTTGCCGAGCTCGAAGACGTCCTCAGCGAAGCCGGCGTACCCCTCGTTGACTCTATCTTGGCGGATTTGGGAATTTCGACAAACCAGTTGTTCGAATCGCCGTATGGATTGTCGTTCGCGCAGGATATGCCTTTGGACATGCGCCTCGACCCGAGAATCGAGCAGTCCGCCGCCGACCTGGTCAATACCATGCGTGAGGACGACCTGGCCAATGTCCTATATGAAAACGCCCAGGAGCATTACAGCCGGCGGATTGCCAGAAAGATTGGGGAGGCGCGACGAATCTCGCCGATTAAATCCACTGAGCAACTGGCGGATCTGGTTCGGCAGGCGATTCCCAAAAAGGGTGGCCCGCCGGACCGCATTGACCCGGCCACCCGGACGTTTATGGCGCTGCGGATGGCGGTCAACCGTGAGATGGAAAACCTCGAGGCTCTCTTAAAACAAGCGCCCCGATTCCTCAAGCCCGGCGGAAAGCTGGCGATCATCGGTTTTCATTCCACAGAAGATCGGCTGGTCAAACAGTCCTTTCGGCTTGCGGAGCAGGTCGGGAACCTCAAGGTTCTTACCAAAAAACCGATCACTCCCGCAGATCCCGAACTGGCCTCGAACCCGCGCTCAAGATCGGCTAAGATGCGGGTGGCTCAACGGAATGGGTAAATCAGGCTGTCAGCAGCCATTCAGACGGACGGAGTCGTACCAATGACACGCGAAACAAAAATCGGGCTTCTTGTCGGACTTGCCTTCATCATCGTGATCGGGATTCTTCTCTCCGACCACCTCACCACCCACGGCGAGCTTCCCGCCGCCCAGCTTACCCAGGTCGGCGACAACGTCCGCACCGCCAGCGCCGTCCCCGTCTCGGCAAACCCGCCGATCACCCCGGTGACCGTCCCCACCAACGTGACCCCAAACAACACCGTCCTGACCCACGACGAACTCGTCAGCCGCCCGGCCACCGCCGTCGTGCAAGTCGGCCCCTCCCGCTTGCCCAATAGCAATGGCGCCCAAACCGCCGTTTCCGTCAATGTTGGCCCCGCCACCTCCGCCAGCGCTGTTACCGATCCGCTGGTGACAAACACACCGTCGACTGTCGGCCAACCTCTCGTAGCGCTGGTCGCGACCGACCCGTTGATGCAGCCCGTCACCCCCGGCCAAACCACGCCCGCCGTTGCAAACAATCTCAAGCCCCACAAAGCCGAGAAAGGCGACACCGTCTCCCGCATGGCCCTCAAGTTCCTCGGCGCTAACACCTCCACCAATCGCCAGGCCATCATCGACGCCAACCCCTCCCTCAAGGCCAACCCCGCCAAGATCACCGTCGGCCACACCTACATGATCCCCTCCGGCAAAGCCGGCACGGACAACACCGACGCCTCCAAGACCGCCGTCGCTTCAACCGACACCACCGCCACCGATAAACCCAAGGCCACCGTCACCACCACGACCTACACCGTCAAAGCCAACGACACCCTCTGGAAAATCGCCGGCGGCGATTCCAACCTGATCAAAGAAATCCAGGATCTCAATAAAGACACGTTGAAAGGCAAGTCCGTGGTCCGCGCCGGATTGGTTCTGAAAATCCCCGCAAAGACCGTCGTGGCTTCCCGCTAATCGCACGACCAGAGAAGCAAATCATAAAGCCCCGCATCCATCATGATGCGGGGTTTTTTTGTTGGGTGCCGGCGCAGGATTTGCGCGAAGGCGCAATTATTGAAGTTTGAGTGGAGGTGCGCGCCGATAGTGTGCGGGCGCGCGGAGCCGCGCCATAAAAAAGGCCTTTTTTGGCGGAGCCAATCATGTCTGAAGTCGAATCCAAAACATCTCGTTTGATCGTATCCCTTCGCATGGGAGGCGCGTTTTTTGCGCTGGCGAATATCATCTGCGTGGCCATCGTCGCCTACGCGTGGTTGTCGGTCCGCCTGGAGCCGAAAACATTGTCTGTCACCGGCTCCGAAAAAAAACAGATCGTCTCAGATCGCATCACCTGGGCCGGTGCCATCTCGGCTGAGAATGTGCAACTGACCGCCGCCTACGACAAACTCCATGCCGATGCCGATCGCGTGGTCGCGTATTTGAAGAAAGAGGGGATTCCCGACAACCAGATCACGCTCTCCCAGATCACCACCCAGCGGCATATGGCGAAACAAGCCGTCCCCCAGCCTCCAGTGAATGGAAACCCCCAGGCGCCCGCGATGGTCGATACGGATCAGGTCAAGAGCTATACGTTGTCCCAGGAAGTGATGGTTGATAGCGCGGATATGATACGTGTGCCCGAGATCGCCCGATCGGTCACGAGTCTGATTAAGGATGGCGTCGAAATCGATTCGGAATCGCCAAGTTATCTCTACACCAAATTATCAGAGTTGAAGATCGACATGCTCGCCGAAGCGACCCGCGATGCCACGACCCGCGCAACCCAGATTGTCACCAACGCCAACGGCCGGCTCGGGAAACTCGTCGAAGCACGCATGGGCGTTATTCAAATCAACCCCAAAGGTTCCAGTGCCACCAGCGCCGAGGGGAATAACGACACCACCAGCCTGGAAAAAGAGATTACCTCAGTCGTAACCGCCCGTTTTGAATTGCGCTAGCCAGATCGCAAGTAGCCGCCCCGCCGAGTGTGTCGTACAATACCCGGCGTGTTTCGCCATATTCCCAATATATTGACCGGTTTACGGCTCGTGCTCGCCGCAGTTTTCTTCGCCATGCTTTCCTACTTTCAGTACGAAGGCCGCGGCAATTGGCTGCTGAATGTTGCCTTCATCATTTATGTGATCGCAATGGTGACCGATTATCTCGACGGCCATTTGGCGCGCAAATGGCACGTCGAAGGTGCCTTCGGCCGCGTCGTCGATCCCTTCGTCGACAAAGTCCTCGTTCTCGGCACCTTCATCTTCTTCGCCGGCAAAAACTTCATCATCCCCGAACCCACCCACACCGGCTCGGGTCAGATGTTCTTCCTCACCATCTCCGGCGTCGCCCCCTACATGGTCGTCATCCTTCTCGCCCGCGAACTCCTCGTCACCAGCCTCCGCGGCATGGCCGAATCGATGGGCGCTAAGTTCGGCGCCGACATGGGCGGCAAAGTCAAAATGGGCTTCCAGTCCGGAACTATTCTCGCCATCCTGATCTACGTCAATTACCGCCAGGCCTTCTCTCCGTCCGCTGAATTCGGCTGGCGCTGTCTCCGCGACTTCGGCATCTGGAGCACCCTGGCGATCACCATCTTCAGCTCCTTTTCATACATCCGTCGCGGGATAGTCCTCTTTGGCCGGGGAAATGTCCCGATTCCCGCGGAGACCGAGTAGTGAAGCGCTGGATCGCCACCTTCGGCGGCGCCGGCATGTCCCCCATTGCGCCCGGAACCGTCGGCAGTCTGGCTGCTTCCGTCGTCCTCCTGCTGATTTACCGGACCCACGACCCTTGGCGCTATTCAAGCTGGCAAATCTGCCTTTCCGAAGGAATCGTGCTGGCCGGTTTAGCAACAGTTTGGCTCGGCCCCTGGGCTTTCCAGTATTATGGAAGAAAAGACCCAGGCTCATTCGTACTCGACGAAGTCGCCGGGATTTGCCTTACGACCCTGTTTCTGCCGATGTATCCCGGGCAGCGCGAATGTCTCGTGCTCCTGGTGAGTTTCCTGGCATTTCGCCTGTTCGATGTCTGGAAACCCTGGCCATGCCATCGGTTGGAACAACTCCCCGACGGCTGGGGCATCCTCACCGATGACCTCTGTGCAGCAGTTTATGCGAATCTCCTCTGCCAATTGATCCTTCGAGTTCTTTTCTAAAGGTGTACTTTGCACGATACCGGCCTAGCAATTCTTCTCGGGATTATTGAAGGTTTAACCGAATTCCTCCCCGTCAGTTCCACCGCACACCTCCGCCTCAGCGAAGCCATTCTCGGCATGGACCTGTCCGACCCCTTCTGGAAAATGTTCTCCATCGTCATCCAGCTCGGCGCCATCTGCTCCCTATTCGTCTACTTCAGCGGCCGCCTCGCGAAATTCATGCGCACTTTCCCCAAAGGCGAATCCGGAGATCGCACCATATTCAATCATCCGCTGACCCTGGTCCTGGTGGCATTCGTTGTCACCGGCCTCCCGGCCTACTTCCTCCACAAGCGGATCGGCAAAAACCTCGAAAGTCTCCAAGTGATGGGATGGGCTCTACTGATCGGCGGCATCGTCATGTGGGTCGTCGATGCCAGGTACGGGAAACGCGGCAGGACCGACCATGTGGAGCGCATGTCCCTTCCCCAGGCCATCTGGATCGGGGCATGCCAGATTCTGTCCGCGGTGTTTCCCGGCACCAGCCGTTCCATGAGCACCATCGCCGCCGGACAATTAGCCGGCATGACCCGCCAAGCCGCATTGGAATTCTCCTTCCTCCTCTCCATCCCCACCATGGTCGTCGCCACCGGATACGAATTGTACAAGTCCACCTTGAGCAAACACCAGGACCTCGAACTAGCCCCCATCCATATGGATGGCCACCGCTGGGCATTGCTCGGCATCGGAACCGTCGTGTCATTTATTGTGGCGCTCGGCGTCGTCGCCTGGTTCATGGCCTGGGTCCGCCGCCGCGGATTTGTCCCTTTCGCTGTCTATCGCATCGTCGTCGGTGTTGCCGTCTTGATCTGGGCCTCCCGCGGCGGTTGAGAAAAGTCTGAAGGTTTGTGTGTACTGGATTTGCCCTGTGGGATATAGTGACAGGCATACGGGTCGAACCACGTCACCGCGCATAGCGCAATTGCGAGAAGCCATCCATGGTCCTGCATTTCCTGCGAGCAATGTTCATCCTCCTGATGGCGGCCGCAGGCTTCTATTTCATCGGTGAAATGGCCCCGATTTACAACGTCGCCTGGCTGGCGATGGGAATCGCGCTCGTCTTTGCCGTAGTCCTGGTCTGCATTGATATCTTGGCCCCCCGCCAAAAACTCGCGATTTTCTCCGGCACCATCCTCGGCATGGTCGTCGGGCTCTCCATCGCCTACGTCCTGAGCTTCGTCGTCCGCCTCCTCGTCGAACAATTCGTCCCTGCCGACCTTCCCCGCCAGCACGACGTCATCATCGAATTCGTCGATGTCCTCCTCGGCATGGCCAGTTGCTATCTGTCCATCAGCTTCATCCTCCAGACCAAAGACGATTTCCGCTTCGTCATCCCCTACGTCGAATTCAACAAGCAAACCAAGGGCGGTCGTCCCGTCCTAGTCGATACCAGCATCCTGATCGACGGCCGCATCAACGACATCGTCGCCACCGGCGTCATCGACACCCGACTCATCGTTCCGCGTTTCGTGCTCGACGAACTGCAACTCATCGCCGACAGCTCCGACAAACTCAAACGCAGCCGCGGCCGCCGCGGCCTCGAAGTCCTGCAACAAATGCAGACCAACAAACGTGCAGAAGTAATTTTATACGATTCTTCCGGTCGCGAAGAAGGCGCTCCCCTCGAAGTAGATCAAAGGCTGATGGACCTGGCCAAAGAACTCACCGCCCGCGTCCTGACCATCGATTACAACCTGAATAAAGTCGCCCAACTTCGCGGCGTCGATGTGATCAATCTGAACGACCTCTCCGCCGCCCTCAAACCCGTCGTCCTCCCCGGCGAAAAACTAATGGTCCAACTCATGAAGCCCGGCGACGAATCCGGCCAAGCCGTCGGATACCTCGAAGACGGCACCATGGTCGTCGTTGAACAAGGCCGCCCTCATCTGAACGAAGAAGTCGAATTTACCGTCACCAGCGTCCTCCAAAGCAGCCGCGGCCGAATGATCTTCGGCCGAATGGGCGAACCCTCCAACGGAAAAAATCGCCCCAAGTCCTAGTCGAAAGAATCCCATGCATGATCTGGCCGTCATCGTGCCGGCGGGCGGAACCTCCAGTCGCTTCGGCGGGGAAAAAAATAAACTCCAGGAACTTCTCGCCGGCACCACCGTCCTGCAGCGCTCCGTTGACGCCTTTCGATCACGCCTGGATGTCGAATGCATCATCGTAGCCGGCAATCTCTGGCAGGAAAAAAATAACCCCGCAAACACCGCGCGCATCGAAACCTGTCCAGGCGGCCCCCATCGCGCCCAAAGCGTCTGGAACGCCCTCAAATGCATCCCCACCGCCGTCGAATGGGTCGCCGTCCATGACGCGGCTCGTCCCCTGATTTCCCAAACCTTAATCGATCGCACCCTCGCCGCCGCCCGAAAATACGGAGCCGCCGCCCCCGCCATGCCCGTCGCGTTGACCGTCAAAGAAATCCAAGGCGAACACCTCCCCGCCCGCGTGGCTAGAACCGTTCCCCGCGACAAACTCTGGAGCATGCAAACCCCCCAGATCATGCGCCGATCCGATCTCCTGCAAGCCTTCGAGCAATGCCCCAACCCCTTGGCCCAGATAACCGACGACGTACAGTTGCTCGAACTCGCCGGAAAAGAAGTCTGGCTCGTCGAAGGCGAAGAGCGAAACCTAAAAATCACCACCAAATCAGACTTGCGCATCGCAGAAATGTGGCTCTAAGGTTTTCCATCGCCCCCCGCGATCGGAAGAAGCCTCAGAAGATCCGCGCAAAGGTAAAGGTGATTGAAGTGATCCTGATTGGTCATCCCGGCAAACCCCAGAATGTGAAAATTTGAAAGATCCGCGCGATACAGAAGCGGCCGCGCCACAGACGGATTCGTCGTGGGATGAACATCGCGGGGAACGTGCAGATGATCGATGAGATAGTTCGCCGCCAACGTAGTGGTATTGTTCCGATATTTTTCTTCAGGCGGATAGAGCTGCGAAAAAATAAACGTTGCTTTCCCATCCGCCGCACGACATGCAAATTTTAAAAACGGCTCCATCGCCGCCGGATCAAGATGATCCGACCCCGCCGGCACATGCGGCGCATAAAGCGAATCAAGAAGCAGGACATTAGAAATCAGCGAAGCCGTAGACTCCTGCGCAAGAATATCGCGAATAGCCGTATACCCGCCGGAAAAACTGACAAGCGTAATCCGCCATTGCGATTGTGGATTTGGCGCTGCCGATTGAACTTCCGCTAGAATCGCGTCAAACGATTCCGGCGTAGGGAATCCCGCCTTCACAGTCGCCGGCGCTGCCGTAAACAACAACGCATTACGCTGCGCATCATGGAAATTTTGCTCCGCCAGCCAAGCCGGAGAGAGGAAAAAAATCACCAAATTCGGCGGCGATGCAGAAGTGTAATACTCCGGAATATAAAGCTCTCCATGAGCAAGCGCAACACGCCTCCCCGGCGCCTCCCGATGCGCCGGCGGCGTAATCTCCCCACCCGGCCGCGACGTAGGATGCGTCGCCAGCGCCAACAACAGCAGTAGGGGGGCAATCACCATTTTTCTTAAGCTGCCCCACGCGCATGCGCCCGCTTCACCAGTCGATCCACCAACTGCGCAAACCCAATCCCCGCATGATTCGCCGCCTCCGGCAACAACGATTTAGGCGTAAACCCCGGCAACGTATTAATCTCAATTAAATAAGGCTTCAAACCATCCGAACCATCCAGCAACACATCAATCCGCGCCAAATCCCGCGCCCCCACCGCCGCATTCGCCTTCTCCACTAGCGACTTCACCAACTGAATCGTCCCCTCCGGCAATCCCGTATCAAACCGATGCTCCGTATCATTCCGCTGATACTTCGCCTCATAATCAAAAAATTCCTTCTTCGGCACAATCAAAATCGGCGCTAGCGGCTTCTCCTCCAGCAACCCCACCGTCAACTCCGGCCCCTGAATAAACTTCTCCACCAACACCTTCTCATGCTTCGCCAAAATCGTAGCAACCGCCTGATCCGTCTCCTCCTGCGTCTTACAAATATGCACGTCAATCGACGACCCCGAATCCAGCGCCTTCACCGCCGTCTTCGGCCCCAGCGCATGCCAACCCTGCCCCTTCCCTTGCGCCCGCGTAACCACCTGATACGGCGGCGTCGGCAACCCCGCCGCCTCCCATACCTTCTTCGTCGTACTCTTATCAATCCCAATCCGAGACGCCTTCGACCCCGACCCCACAAACGGCAACTTATTCGCTTCCAGAATCTCCTGTAGCTCCCCCGACTCCCCAAACTGCCCATGCAAAACCGGAAAAATCACATCCGCCTGCACCTTCATAAATGACAAATCCGTCGGCGAAACATCCGACGCATGCACCGTATGCCCCGCCTGCTTCAACCCCTCAATAACGGCCCCACCCGAAACCAAAGACACTTCCCGCTCAGCCGAAGGACCACCATAAAGAACAGTAATTTTCATGAGACCCGGGAGTATAAGCTCCCCACCCTTCCGAGTCAGCCCCAGCTCAATGCTCCGACCTTCCCTTGTACCTCGCTGTTTTCCTTTCCTATAATCCCGCCAAGCAAATGCCCACAACAACCATTCAAATTGAGAACACTCCCGACGACACCGCCGCCATCACCCGCGCCGCCGATCTCCTCCTGGCGGGCAGTCTCGTCATCCTCCCCACCGAAACCGTCTACGGCACGTTCGCCCTCCTCACCAGCCCCTCCGCCACTACGCGCCTCCGCGCCCTCCGCAGTACGCCCGATGACAAACCCCTCACCATCCACCTCGCCTCCCCCAACCAGGCCTCCCAATTCCTCGGCCCCCTCTCCGACCTCGCCCGCCGCATGATCTCCAAACTCTGGCCCGGCCCGGTCAGCCTCTCGTTCGACGTCCCCCAAGACCGCCGCCAGCAGGTCGCCGCCCATTTCAATCTCCCCGAATCTGCTATCTACGACAACGGCACCATCACCCTCCGTTGCCCCGACCACCCCGTCGCCATCGATGTCCTTTCCCGCATCCCCGCCCCTGTCGTCGCCACCTCCGCCGGCACCACCCCCTCCTCTTTCGAAGGCAAAGTCGACCTCATCCTCGACGCCGGCCCATCGCGCTACCCCAAACCCTCCACTCTGATTAAAATCAACAACGACTCCTACCAAGTCCTCCGCACAGGCCTTTACGACCAGCGCATGATCGAAAAACTCCTCCACACCACCGTCCTCTTCGTCTGCTCCGGGAACACCTGTCGGTCCCCCATGTCCGAAGCTATCGCGCGCCATCTCATCGCCAAAAAACTCAACATCCCCGAAGACGCCCTCGCATCCAAAGGTATCTCCGTCCTCTCCGCCGGCGCCATGGCCTCCCCCGGCTCCCGCGCCACCCCCGCCGGCGTCAGCGCCCTCCGCGACCTCGGCATCGACCTCTCCAAACACCGCTCGCGTTCCCTCTCCGTCGAACTGATCCACCAGGCCGACGTCATCTTCACCATGGGCCGCTCCCACCGCCACGCCGTCCTCTCCCTCGTCCCCAGCGCCGCCGACAAAACCCTCCCCCTCGACCCCGCCGGCGACGTCGAAGACCCCTTCGGCTCCGACGAATCCCTCTACCGCCCTCTCGCCACCACCCTCCAACACCTCATCGAATCCCGCCTCAAAGAACGCTCACTACTTTAACCTTGAGTGTTGAGTGTTCAATGTTGAGTGTTGAGAGTTGTCCTGATCTCTTCCTTCCCGCTACAATGCTTTCCCAATGACCCCGGAGTACCCATGAAAATCGCCGTCGGCTGCGACCATCGCGGCTACGAAGCCAAACGCCGCCTCCTCCCCTCCCTGCAAAAGCTCGGTCATGAAATCACCGACATCGGCTGCGATGGCTCCGGCCCCGTCGACTACCCAGACCTCGCCATCCCCGTCGCCCAAGGCGTCGCCAATGGCACCTACGACATCGGCATCCTCCTCGACGGTTCCGGCATCGGCATGTCCGTCGCCGCCAACAAAGTCCGTGGCATCCGCGCCGCCCTCTCCCACGACGAAGTCACCGCCCGCCGCGCCCGCGAACACCACGCCTGCAACGTCCTCTGCCTAGGCACCGATCTCCTCTCCGAAGAACAAGTCAAAAAAATCGCCGAAACCTTCCTCACCACCGAATACCAAGGCGGCCGCCACGACCGCCGAGTCCAAAAAGTCATGGCCCTCGACGCCGAACCCCGCGGCCCCGCCAACATCACCCTCTGACCCTCGTTACGCGATTCCCTACTCCAGAACACTTGAATGGGCCGTCAAAACGATGACTTTATCCTATCAATCACGGCCACCGGTCCGGCGTGGGCACTCGCCCGTCTGTCAACGCTGCGGGGTGATTGCGCCGTCGAAGAAGGTAGAGTTTCACGAGCACGCCGGGTTAATCGTACTGATGTTCCACCGGACTTATCAGGGATACATGTGCAGACGGTGTATCCGACGGACGTTCTGGCACGCGACGTTGTGGACGGCCCTTCTGGGATGGTGGGGCTTAATCTCCCTGATCGTTACGCCATTTCTGCTCATTTACAATATCTTCCGATATTTAATGACATTGTCGCTACCCAGCCCGCCCGAAGGGGCATTAGTAGTCTCCGTCGACGAAGGCTTCCGGCGCAAGCTTGGGGCAGCCGCGACGCGTGAAATTGGGGAACGCCTTGGAGGCGGCGAAGATTTGCTGAAGGTGTCATGCGAGTTGGCCGCCCGGTATGGCGTGACGCCGGAAGAGATCATCTGTTATGCGGGCACAGCCGGAACATCATCGAGAAAGAAGAGCGATGTTATCGTGATTGAGAAAACGCCGCGTTCGTGATCGGCAGGCTGATGGGATGGTGGCTATCCCACCGGCAACTCCGCTCCCTCCGCCGTATCCGCCACCCACCACAACACCAATAGCGCCCCAAACCTCCCCATAAACATCGCCCCGCTCAAAATATAAAGCGGCGTCCCCACGATCGACAATACATCCATCGACAACCCCACATTCCCCACCGCACTCACCAAATCAAACAACATCCGATCCGCCGGCACCTGCGGCGTCACCGTGACCAGCAACATGAGCAGCACCCCGATCACCCCCACATACCCCGCCACAACCACTGCCGCCATCCCAAAAATCCTCCCCGGCATCTCCCCCCGCAGCGCCCTCCTCACTCCCCGCCACAACTCCGCCACAGTAGTCACCTTCACCCCACCCCCCGTCCCCCCCGACCCCGCCCCGATGATCATCACCGCAATCAGCATCCACTGCATCGCCCGAGGCACCGCATTCCCCACCACATACCCCAATCCGCACGTCCGCGCATCAATTGCCGCCATCGAAGCCGACGCCAGCGCCCCGCGCCACGCTCCACCGCCGCTCATCATCACCCAGAAAAACATCCCCACCGCCACCACATAAATCCCTCCCGTCATCCCCAAAACTGTTCGTGAATAAAACGACAATTCCCGCCTCTTCCCCATCACCCGATCAAATACCTCCATCACCACCGGCAACCCCAGCCCCCCCAGCACCGCCAACGGCCCCACCACCCCCTGCGCCTGCCACGAATACACCGACGGCAAATCCCCAAAATGCAGCCCGCTATTCGCAAACGCGCTCAATCCCAAAAACGCCCCCACAAACCCC
>DASRRR010000097.1:0-6594 GCA_035656825.1 Tepidisphaeraceae bacterium
TGAAGAGTGGCGACGCCTGCTCCGCCGACAACTTCCCACACGTCCACACCGGCACAATCAAACTCAGCCCCTCCAGCTTCCCCCCATCCACAAACACCTCCAACGAATCCGACACTTCAACTACAAACCCCTCCTCCACCAGCACACGCCGAAAAACCTCCGCCACCTCGCGCGGCTCATGCCCATCCCATCCCCCCTGCACAATCAGCGCTCGCCTCTCCGCCACAACCGCCTCCAAATCGCCGGTTACTTGTGCTCATTCTCCGTAATCCCACGACTCTGAGCCCCCGCCGAAGTCCCCGCCCCACTCACCTCTTTCACATCCAACTCCTTCGCATTAAACGTCGGCTTCCCAAACGTATTATAATCCACCGTCTTCTTACGCCCCCCCTCCATCACCAGGTGAATCTCAAAATGCCGCATGGCGTACTTGCCGTTGTGCCGCATCTCAAACACCTTCTCCACCGTCGCATCGGGATAAGAGTCCGTAATAAACTCCTGCACCTCCCGCGGCGCCTCCGCGAGCGTCTCCGGCTTACCATATTCCGTGATATACGGATTGTTCTTGCGCTTCTCCGTCTGACACCCAGCAAGCATTCCCGCGCCAGCGACCGCCAACACCACGACTCCCAAAACCGCCCGACGTTGCATATGCGTACTCCAAATTGAACCACGCCGCCGCGACGCCCGCGCGACCGACCTGTACAGCCTATCGCAACTGCTATCCCTATGGAAGGAGCCCTAACCCGCAACAGGTAATCGGACCTTGCCGCAAGCACGGTCAGACTTGTTAGCGTTCTCGTTGGGCTTAATCAAAAAATTTAACCCCAAGCAAAGGACTTACCCTTATCACTATCCTCGCTTAGTGATCTTGGGTGGGCTTCGTGTCTCAATCTCCTCTGGCTACCTCACCCATCTTGGCGACCTTTCCCTCCTCTGCTACCCTCTTCCCCCGTCAGACCGACACTCAAAAAACCAAAACAGGCAGAGACCACACACCATGAAATACGCAATCATCATCCCCGACGGTGCCGCCGACGAGCCCCTCAAGGAACTCGACGGCAAAACTCCCCTCGAAGCCTCCCATATCCCCAATATGGACTGGGTCGCCATGAATGGCCGCCAAGGCACCGCCCGCACCGTCCCCGACGGTTTCGAATCCGGCTCCGACGTCGCCACCATGTCCCTCCTCGGCTACGACCCCGCCAAATACCACACCGGCCGCGCCCCCCTCGAAGCCGCCGCCATGCACATCCCCCTCTCCCCCACCGACTGGGTCTTCCGCCTCAACCTCGTCACCGTCGTCGACGGCGTCATGAAAGACCACTCCGCCGGCGGCATCTCCAATGCCGAAGCCAAAGCCCTCCTCGACCTCCTTCGCAATAACCTCAACATCCCCGGCCTGGAAATCCACCAAGGCGTCTCCTACCGCAACCTCCTCGTCTACCGCGGCACCCAGGACTTCAACGTCACCACCAAACCCCCCCACGAATTCCCCGAAGAACCCACCAGCAAATACCTCCCCAAAGGCAAAGGTGCCGACCTCCTCAACCAGATCATCGAAACCTCCAAACGCCTCTTCGCCACCCACGAGATCAACGCCATCCGCAAAGACAACCACCTCAACCCCGCCACCCAGGTCTGGCTCTGGGGCCAGGGTCACGCCCCCGCCATGCCCAAATTCGTCGACCGCTTCGGCATCCAGTCCGGCTGCATGATCACCGGCGTCGACCTCCTCCGCGGGCTCGCCACCCTCCTCGGCTGGGACTGCCACGAAGTCGCCGGCATGACCTCCTTCCACGACACCAACTACGCCCAGCAAGGCATCGACACCGCCAAAATGCTCGACAAATACGACCTGGTCCTCTCCCACATCGAAGCCCCCGATGAAGCCAGCCACCAGGCCGACTGGAAAACCAAGATCGACGCCATCGAACACATCGACAAATACGTCGTCGCGCCCGTTATCGCCAAACTCCAAACCTTCCCCGAGTGGCGTCTCCTCGTCCTCCCCGACCACCCCACCAACATCGCCACCCGCAAACACGGCTACGCCCCCACCTGCTTCGCCATGGCCGGCACCGGCATCCACCCCCTCCGCCCCGCCCCCTACTCCGAACGCAACGCCTCTTCCTCCGGCCTGGCCATCTCCCACGGCCACGAACTAATGGAATACTTCCTCCGCGGCGGCGGCCGCTAATCTAATACTGTAATTTCGCGGTGTTACTCAACATCTGCACACAACGCCCCTCCTGTCGCCTTTTCTGGCTCGTCCGGCAGCATTTCCATCTACTCATCACGTAGAAGCCACCCCCGACGCCTCCAATCTCCGTCCATCCCGCTTTCACCTTCCTTCCACCTTTTTTTATATCGTAATCACCGGCACAATCCCGATATCAGCATGTTATCCGGCTCACATTCTTCTCTCCTTGTATCTCGTTCTTTGTTTACGCATTTATCTTCTCTGACTCTCCCATGACAGTGGCCGATAATGCTCTTTTCACCATCGTCTACGAAAATCCCGGTCTCAGTTGTTCCGATAATTATTTCTTTTCCAAAAACCATCCGCCCTCTCATTTCGTCTGGTTCTTGTAGGGTTTTCATGCTATATCTCCTTTACTAGGCAACTTTCTTATTTATAGACGAGCCTGTACGCCTTCCACGTCGTACCAGAGGTGAAGTTTTCATAGGGTCATATGCCTGGACAGGATTACAACTCAATCTCAGATACTTTGTCGGTTCAACCGCCAGCTCAACAAGCCGCTGTTTCTACAGGGCTTTCCGATGAATTGCTCAGGCCGCTCCTCAACCCTCCTCCCATCGACCATCGTAAAGAATACCGCCGAATTGCCCTTCATCTCATTAAATTCGGAGCTGTCCTCGCCGCATTATGGATCTTGCTCGATGTCGTATATGAATCTTTTCCATACACCCGGTCCGGCGTTGACATCGTAATCGCAGCCAAAGCAGAGCAGGCCCGTACCGCACCAATCTTCGCTCCCAACGCCAAAATTCGATTAGTTGTATTTGGTGTCAGCACTGCCATGACGGGCTTTCGGCCTGCGCTTTTCGATTCGCTGTTTGAAGGACAAGTCTCCTCTTACAACATGGCAATTCCTGAATCGAAAAATGTGGTGGCCGCTTTACAGGCCATGATTGCCCGAGGCGAAATACCAACCCATATTTTCCTGACTTCGCCGTGGTTAGAGGTCGCACCCCCCTCCTTTTTTCAACCCATTCCGTCAGATCAACAAGCTGCCAAGCTTCTCTTTCCTTTTCACTGGATGCCGCGTGATCTGGCCATCTTTGCCATTCGCTCCCGTTCCGCAGGCGGCATCCGAAAATTCTATGAACACAACCGAAACATCACCCAGCAGATGATTGCCGACCGGGGCTGGTATTTCATTGAAGCGTCTTCTTTATTCCCGGATCACCGCTTGCCGCCCGATTTCCATACCTCCAATGATCACCCCAATCTTCCCGACTACCGACCCCCGCAAAACCTGGGCGTTGAATTTAACGCGATGTATAAGATTCTTGAACAGCATCACATTCGTGCTTATGTTGTTCCTATTTATTCGCGAGCCTCTGGATCATGCCCACCCGCGCCGGATAAACATCCCTATTTGCCGGACGATTCGAAGTTTCCTCTGATTAAAACAATCGGGCCGGATTATTTTCTATATCCAAATGAGCTTTTTTCCGACCCCGTCCACGTGAATCCCGATGGAGCCACCCGCTACACCCGGGACTTATTTACCCTTGTTAAATCAGTTCTTTCCGCGGATATGAATCGTCTTTCCACGCTATCTTCAGCGAATCACAAATAAGGGTAAACAAAACCAAGCCATGGTCTTTAATTCCTTCCATTTTCTCGCCTTCTTCATCATCACGGTTACGATCTTTTTTGCGCTCCCCAAACGGTTCAAATGGATGTTCCTTCTGGCCATCAGCTATTACTTTTACATGTGCTGGAAGCCGGAATTTATTATTCTGCTCGTTCTCACCACCCTTATTGATTATTCGATTGCTCGTGGCATCGCCGCCGCAAAATCCTCCGCAACCCGTCGCTTACTGCTCATAACCAGTATTACCATCTCCGTCTCGGTTTTAGGAACATTTAAATACCTCGATTTCTTCTCGGCATCTCTCAATTCCTTATTCGCTTCCTTCAACATCTTCTTGAATGTCCCCACTTTCCATTTACTCCTCCCCGTTGGCATATCCTTCTATACGTTCCAATCACTCGCTTACATTGTCGACGTATATCGCGGCACGATTTCCCCCGAACGCCATCTCGGCATTTTTGCCCTCTTCGTCGTCTTCTTTCCCCAACTCGTCGCCGGGCCAATCAACCGCACAGGCCATTTGCTTCCGCAGTTCTACCAATCCCATCCCCTGACCTTCGACCGCCTTCGGTCCGGATTGCAATTAGCCCTGTGGGGTATTTTCAAGAAGATGGCTGTCGCCGATCTGGTCGCCCCTTTTGTCGAGAGCGTATATCACAATCCGCACGGACAGTCCGGCGGAGTGCTCCTGGTTGCAACACTCTTCTTCACCGTCCAGATCTATTGCGATTTCTCCGGCTATTCCGACGTTGCCATCGGAATCGCTCGCATCATGGGATTTGATCTCATGACCAATTTCCGCCAGCCTTACTTCGCCACTTCTATGGCTGACTTCTGGCGCCGTTGGCACATTTCCCTCTCAACTTGGTTCCGTGACTACGTCTATTTTCCTCTCGGCGGAAGTCGCGTCCCGCGCATGCGCCGGCATTTCAACGTGATCGCCGTCTTCCTGATCTCCGGGCTCTGGCATGGTGCCAATTGGACATTCGTCGCCTGGGGTTTTATGCATGGCCTCCTCCTGGTTATTGAAAATGCCACAGAGTCGGTTCGCGCGTTTCTTGCTCGAACACTTGGCCTCACCCGGCTTCCTCGCACTTACCTGTTAATCAAAATTCTATTCGTGTTCTCGATCGTCCTTGTGACATGGGTTTTATTCCGTGCTCGCAATTTTTCCGATGCCGCTTATATCATCGCCCATCTCCCTCGCCTACGCGGCTTCCGTCCGGGCCAACTCATCTCCCATGGATTGCCCATTTTCGAATTTGCCTTAGCCTGTACTCTGATCTTCGCCCTTTTTGCCGTCGAAGCCTGCCTTGTCTTCCAACCCCGCCTTGTCACATCCCTCTGGTCTCGCCGCCCTGTTCGATGGACCGCATATTCACTCTGCGTTTATTCCGTCATATTTTTTGGCGTATTCGAACGCGTCCAATTTATTTATTTCCAATTTTAACCCACGCGTTTCTTCAATAGAATCTCAAACATCGTAGACCCGCACCTCATAGACTCGCGCCATCTTCGCCCCATTCGTCGCCAGCACCTTCACCCTCACCGCCTCCGCCTCCATCCTCTCAAACCGGTGCTCACACCGCCGCAAATAATTCCCTCTCCCCCCCGCCACCACTTTCCATTCCCCCCCCACCATCGCTTCCACATCATAATCCTTCACACAATCCGGATAGCGAAAATACGGTAAATCCTCCCGCCGCCCCGTATTGGTATCAAACGCTAGCACCACCGTATTAAGCTTCTTCTTCTCTTCCCACTTCAATTCCACCCACGCCGGCAATTCATTATCCGACATCCAGATATTCGTCCATCGATCCGGCCGATGCGTCCCCGTATTCACATTCCCCGCCCCATACGCCTTACTCTCCGGCGTCACCTTCAGCCCCATACACAACCCCGTCCCCAATTGCTCCCACCGCGTCTTCCCCATCTTCTGCGCAGCCACACACCCCGGCGGCGTCGCATGCGACTCCCCTCGCGGCACCGCAATCGCCTTCCAATACACTCCCGCCATCCCCCCCAGCCACACCCAGTACAACCCCCGCGGCTTCACGTTCGCCCCCAGCTTAAACTCCACCCACCCATCACTCCCCGCCTTCACCACCGCTTTCGCCTCCCCCATATCCTCCCTCGACCGAAAATCCCACACCTGCCCCGCGGCGCGCAGCGTCATCTTCATCTCCACATCGTGATCCAGCTTCGACTGCAAATAGACCGACACCGTCTCAATCCGATCCCCCGACACCGGAAACAACTGCGCCCGCGGAATCGCCATCTCATGCGCCGTCACCGGCTCGCCCATCCCAAACACCATCTCCGAACTCGCACTCGCCGTCGCCGACCGCGCCAGATCATTCGGATCTTCATTCTCCACCCCCGGCACATTCCCATCCTGCCGCAGAATAAGCTGCTGACACTCCTTCATATGCTCCTTCACCACTCCGCGCGGCAGCACCCCATACTTCTTGCACACCCCCGCCGCCACCCCCGCCGCCTGTCCCACCACACACCCCGTCGACAACACCCGCGACGAACAAAACGCAATATAAGACGAGCTCATATTCCGCCCGACCGCAAACATATTCTCCACATTCCGCGAATACAGCGACTTCAATCCAATCCCATACGGCAACGTCCCCAGCTTCTCAAACGCCCCCCCATGCGGCGGGACAAACGGCTTCTCCTCCCCCAGCAAAATCCCCCCCGGAAAATGCAGATCAATCCCCCACGCCCCATTCGC
>DASRRR010000098.1:0-24170 GCA_035656825.1 Tepidisphaeraceae bacterium
CCCTTACGCGTCCCAACCAATACCCGCACTGTGCTCATACTCGCTCCCGTTTTATCGTTACCAGTTTACCCTTCCTCCACACACTTCCCATTCTCGACCAAACAATCTGTCGATCTCAAATTATAATTGACAAATGTTAGCATTATTGTAAAGTAAAGAGAATGATGGGGCACTCGATATGATTTTCCCAACCGCGGTCTTTTTTGATCGCTGCCTTGTAAAAAATAGGTCGTTTCCTGTCGGTTTTAGGTCGCTTTATGTCGATTTCCGTCGGTTTTTATTTGGATAAAATTAACTCAAGTTGAGCAAACATAAGTATTTATAAATACAATATCGCGCAAGACGACAAATATTGAATGGGGGCATTCCGATGAACGATGCAAACCAGGATCTTCGATCCCGAACCAAGCACTTCGCGTTGACGGTGATCCGATTCTACGCGATCCTCCCAAACCATACGGCCGCCCAGGTCCTCGGCAAACAAGTGCTTCGTAGTGCTACATCCGTTGGCGCACATTATCGCGAAGCATGCCGTGCCCGTTCTGCCGCGGAGTTCATCAGTAAAATGGAAGGTGGCCTACAAGAACTCGACGAAACTGCTTATTGGCTGGAACTTCTCACCGAAAGCGACATCGCACCCATCCACGTTGTTACCCCCATTCAAAATGAAACAAAGGAACTTATCGCCATCTTCGTTGCATCCGTGAAGACCGCCAAGTCTAATCGTTAAACGTTTTCTTTAATTCATCATTCATCATTTATCATTCTGCATTCGGTTCCCCCATGGCCAAAAATATCAAACCCCGCAAAGACGATTACTCCCAGTGGTATCTCGACGTCATCAAAGCCGCCCAGATGGCGGATTACTCCCCCGTCAAAGGCTGCATGGTCATCCGCCCCGAAGGCTACGCCATCTGGGAAGCCATCCAGCGTGACCTCGACCGCCGCTTCAAAGACACCGGCCACGTCAACGCCTACTTCCCCCTCCTCATCCCCCAATCCTTCCTCGCCAAAGAAGCCCAGCACGTCGAAGGCTTCGCCATGGAATGCGCCCTGGTCACCCACTCCCGTCTCGAAAAAGATCCCTCCGGCACCGGCCTGCGCCCCGCCCCCGACTCCAAGCTCGAAGAGCCCCTCGTCATCCGCCCAACGTCTGAAACCATCATCGGCCACATGTACGCCGAATGGGTTCAGTCCTACCGCGATCTCCCCATCCTCATCAACCAGTGGTGCAACGTCATGCGCTGGGAAATGCGCACCCGCCTCTTCCTGCGCACCGCCGAGTTCCTCTGGCAGGAAGGCCACACCGCCCACGAAACCCCTGACGAAGCTCAAGCCGAAACCATGAAAATGCTCGACGTCTACGCCGACTTCGCCGAAGAGATCCTCGCCATCCCCGTCGTCAAAGGCACCAAAACCGAATCGGAAAAATTCCCCGGCGCTGTTACCACCTACTGCATCGAAGCCCTCATGCAGGACGGCAAAGCCCTCCAGGCCGGCACCAGCCATAATCTCGGCCAAAACTTCTCCAAAGCCTTCGACATTAAATTCCTGGGTCGTGACCAAAAACAACAACACGCCTGGACCACCAGTTGGGGCGTCTCCACCCGCCTCATCGGCGCCATGATCATGGCCCACTCTGACGACGAAGGCCTCGTCCTTCCCCCGCGCGTCGCTCCTGTCGTTGCCGCCATCGTCCCCATCTTCAAAACCGATGAGGAACGTGCCCAGGTGAAATCCTTCATCGACAAAATTCTCACCGCTCTGGTTCCTTCCGCCACCACGTCCATCACCACTCCCGACGGAATCGAAACCCACTTCTTCAACCGCGCCACCCACCAGCGCATCGTCATCGACTGGCGCGACAACCGCCCCGGCGACAAGCAATTCCACTGGGAACAACGCGGCGTCCCCTTCCGCTTCGAAGTCGGCCCCCGCGACGTCGCGCAAAACGTCTTCGTCCTCAAACGCCGCCTCGACCGCGAAAAATCCACCGTCACCCTCGCCGAAGTCTCCTCCCAATGGCTCACCGATAAACTCGAATCCATCCACACCGCCATGCTGGAAAAAGCCCGCAAATTCCGCGACGAAAACACCCGCCCCGCCTCCACCTACGATGAACTAAAAACCATCCTCGAACAGCAGGGCGGCTTCGTCCGCGCCCACTTCATCCCCGGCAAAGAAGCCGAAGCCCGCATCAAACAAGAAACCAAAGCCACCGTCCGCTGCATTCCCTTCGCCCAATCCAACACCAAAGGCAAATGCATCCTCACCGGCCAGGAAACCACCACCGAAGTCCTCTTCGCCCTAGCCTATTAATACATGGTATAATCACCTTATGAAGCAGCGGCCGCCAAAGAAAACCACGCGATCCAACTCGATGCGCGTCTTCGACAACGCGGCCGACGCCGATCAAGCAGACCGTGAATTCTGGTGGGCAAAAACCCCCGCCGCCCGTCTCCGCGAACTCGAACGGCTCCGCCAACTCAACTACCGCTATGGCAAAGGTCGACCTCTACCCCGATTTCAAAGAACTCTTAGAGTCGCTGAACTCGGCGGGCGTTAAATATCTCGTCATCGGCGGTTATGCCGTGATCTTCTACGGCTATCGCCGCGTCACCGATGACTTGGACATCTGGATCGCCATCGACCCAGAAAACGCCGAAAAAGTCTCCCATGTCCTGCAAAAATTCGGCGGCTTTGCCCCATCCAAAGTCCGCCCCAGCATGTTCCAAACCACTGGCAAAGTCTTCATCTTCGGCCGCGAACCCGTGCGTGTAGACATCCTGACCAGTCCCGATGGAGTCAATTTCAAAGCAAGTCATGCCCGCCGGCAAATAGCTGATTGGGATGGCATAAAAGTCCCCCTCATTTCCCTTGAAGATCTCAAAGCCAATAAACGCGCCAGCGGCCGCGCCAAAGATCTGGCTGACATTGAAAACCTTCCCTCGTCCATCCCAAAGACCAAGCGCCGTCGCGGTACGAAATAGGATGACAATGCCCGAGACTCCGCGATGTCAGTACCCCGCGATGTCCCCACCCGTTGCTGTGGAGCTGACGGAGTCGCCGGAGCATCCTTGCAACTATCTCCCCGGCCGAATGGCGCGGACCCGCGCCTTCTACGCCCGGCGAATGCCCGGCGATCTCTATCACCAGTTAATGAACGCCAGCTTTCGCCGCAGCGGCCTGGTGGTCTATCAACCGGTCTGCTCCGGCTGCCGGCAGTGTCTTCCGATCCGCGTACCAATCGCCACATTCCAAGCCAGCAAATCGCAGCGGCGCTGCCTGCGCCGGAACACCGATCTGGCAATCACCATCGGCAAGCCCATCGCGACGGATGAAAAGTACGATCTCTATCACCGCTACATGACGCAGTGGCATCAAAGCCAAGCCGACCACGATCGCGAAGGCTTCGAATCCTTCCTCTACGCCTCCCCGGTCGACACGTTGGAATTCTGCTACCGCGACCCCGCCGGCGTCTTGATCGGCGTCGGCATCTGCGATCTCTGCTCCCACTCCCTCAGCAGCGTCTACTTCTATCACGACCCCTCCGCCCGCCAGCGCGGCCTCGGTGTCTACAGCGCACTCAAAGAAATCGAATTCGCCCGGACTGCCGGAATCTCATATTATTACCTTGGTTACTGGGTCGATGGCTGCCAGACCATGCAGTACAAAGCCGACTATCGCCCCTGCGAAATCCTCCATCCGGACGGTCAATGGCGTCCGTCAATTGGGAACGCTGGGCAAACCGGGCAATATTTTCCGATTAAATGACGTAAGGAAGATTTCACTCTCGTATTGAACTTACGCCTGCTGTAGTTATGGTATCCCATATACGCGTCCTTTCTCTCAGGGATGGGAGGATGCGGCGAACCCTCCCGGAACGACTCAACGGAATTTGTACATGATGTCCACACCACAGATCACGCCCGTAGCTCCGGCCGCAGGCAAGCGCGTCAAAGTCCTGGTCGTCGAAGACCATGCCCCGACCCGGCTCGCCATTAGCCGGTTGATCCGCACCGCCGGCGCCGAAGTCGTCTCCGCCCGCGACGGCGAAGAAGCCCTTGGCTACCTCCTGACCCAACGCTTTGACGTCCTGCTGACCGACTTGCGCATGCCCGTCATGGATGGCATCGAACTGCTCAACCAGTGCAGCAAACTCCCCGAGACCCAGCGCCCCAAGCGCATGATCGCCATCAGCGGCGAATACGACCCCGGCGTCCTCCAAGGCCAGCCCGTCCAATTCATGGCCAAACCCTTCGACGTCAACACCCTCCTTGACATGCTCGGCGGCAAACCCAACTAAACCCACGCAGTCCAACGAATAAAGCCCACCGACCGCGGTCGGTGGGCTTCTTTATTTGGTATAAGATCAGATCAGCAAGTCAGTTACTTGACTTCAACAAACTCAGCGACGCTGTTGAGGTCTTTGATAACCTGCGGGGTGGTCTTCACGGTGGCGGCAACGCCTTTAACAAGGACCGGATGAACCTTATTGACGCGCTTGGTCCAGATCTGGCCGCCGCGACGCTTGGGCAGCGGAATGAAGTTGGCGCTGCGGGCGTCGATCGGACCGGAAATGGTCTTATCCTTCATAAACAGACGCTCAAGCGTCTTCACCGCGGCAGCGCGGTTGATATGCTTGCTGATCGTAACGCGGACCGACTGGCCCGATTTGAGGTTCAACGCCATAATGATCTCCGAGTCGTAAAGGGCCGCAAAGTATAGCGGCATCGCGGGGTAACGCAAGCTAACTGTTTGTATGAGCATTAATGAAGGGCTATTTTTGCGTTTAGGGGGTTCAGACGCTAAATTGACCGATAATGCGTTGCCCGTTTTGCGATGCCGAGAAGGACAGCCTGAAGGTCATCGATTCGCGGACCTGCGAGGGTGGGAAGGCGATTCGCCGTCGCCGCGAATGTTTGCTTTGCAAAAAGCGATTTACGACATACGAGCGCGTCGAAGAACAAATGCGGCTGGTAATCGTCAAGAAGGACGGCCGGCGTGTGCCTTGGGACCGGCAGAAGATTCTCAGCGGCTTGGAGCGGGCCTGCTTCAAACGGCCGGTGCCGGAAAGCGAACTGGTTCGCATTGTCGACGAAGTGGAAGAAGAAGTGTTCAAGACGTATGACCGCGAAGCGCCGAGCACAGTGATCGGAGAACTGGTCACAGATCGTCTGCGCCGGCTGGACCAGGTGGCGTATGTGCGGTTCGCCAGCGTTTATCGCCGGTTCAAGACGTTGGAGGAACTTGTCGAAGAGGCGCGGGCGGTCATCGACGCCAAGCGGTATGAGGACCCGACGCAGGGACGGTTGTTTATCGATGCACAGAATTCCAACGGCGCGCACAAAGAGCCGACTGTGGAAGAGGCGCCATTGCTGGCGGCCGTGCGAACCGGCGCGAGCAAGCGCGGCGGCAAGCGGGAGAATGGAAAAGTTTCTCACGAATGACCGGTTTGAAGCAGCGGGGGAGAGTTTTTTGTGACCCACCTGATTTTGGATATCTCGTTGTCGACCCCGAAGAGCAGCATCTTGGTTGAGCATCTGGAGGCAAAGCATGAGTCCTAAGCGCAATAGGCCGTGGATTCGGTCGCTGGTGTATGTCATGGCAACGGTGACGGTAGGGGGGCTGGCGGCCTCATGTACGCATGCGCCGCCACAGAAGGCGGCGCCGCGATACGCGACACTGCCGCTGAAGAAGGTGCCTGCGTTCATGTCGGGGACTCTGTTTGAGCGCATGGATGTGATCGGCACGCAGACGGCGCCGGTTAGCGCGTATGGACTTGTGTCGCAGTTGCGAAATACAGGGGATTCGACGGCGCCGTCTCATGTTCGTCAGTGGATGAACGGACAGATGGTGAAGCGTGGATTCGGACAGGTCCATGAAGGACTGGGGGAATTTGACCCGGATGCGATGCTGAATAATCCGTCATTTGCGATTGTACGGGTGGATGCATTGATCCCGCCGGGGACGCGAACCAAGCAGACATTTGACGTGATGGTGTCGGCGTTGCCGGACAGTTCGACGTCGAGTTTAGCGCATGGCTGGTTGTATGACTCCAACCTCGGGCCCAACGGCGCGAATCCGGTGGACCCTAACGTCATTAATGTCTCGGCGATTGCCGGAGGGCAGATCTTCGTCAATCCGGCGTATTCAGTCCGCAATGACGCCAAGTCCGACGGTGCAAACAATAGCCTGCGTTATGGCGTGGTTATGGACGGCGGCCATGCACTGAACGACTGGCCGGTCGTGTTGCGATTGCGCCAGCCGCAGATGGCGCTGGCGCGGGCGGTGGACAATCGCATCAACCAGCGTTTCCAGGAGATCGCGGATAAGAAGCGGCAGAATGACAAGGGGAAATGCGTCGCCGAGGCGCGGGATGAGGGAACGGTTTATCTCTGGGTTCCTTATCGTTTTAATCGCGACTGGCAGCATTTGGTCGGGATTGTGACGCATCTCTACACGGATGGTTCGCCGGAGAATACGGTGCAGAAGGCGCGCATGCTGGCGGATGAGGCAATCAAGCCGGACGCCAAGTTGTTGGATATTTCTTATGCCTGGGAAGGACTCGGCGAAAAGGCGCTGCCGTTTATTCAGCCGCTGATGACCAGCGAGCATCAGGATGTGGCGTTTGCGTCGGCGCGGGCGGCGGCGTTTCTGGGAGACCCGTCAGCGGTGGATGTGCTGATTAAAATGGCCGGCACGCGCAATCATCAGTTCCAGCTTAATGCGGTGACGGTGCTGGGCTCGCTTGAGCAGACGCAGCAGATCACGCATGCTCTCCGCAAGTTGCTGGACAGCGATACGGCGCTGGTTCGGTTGGAGGCATATCGCATCCTGGCCAGTCAGAACGACATGTCGGTGTACAGCCGGGTGATTGATGAGCGGTTTGTGCTGGATATCGTGCATAGCTCCGGCCCGCCGCTGATCTATGCTTCGCGGCAGGGGATTCCGCGCGTGGCGGTAATCGGCCAGCGCACGAGCATCCAGACGCCGCTGACGTTTACGGCGATGAACAATCAGCTCAGCATTACGTCCGCCGATCCAGATCCATTATTGAAGGTTTTTTACCGTGGACATGAATTACACGAGCCGATCACGATTTTGTCACATCCGGATGTGGCGGAGTTGATCGCGCGGCTCGGTGGCGAGCCGCCTGATGCCAAAGACCGTCTGAGTTTCAGCTATGGGGATATCCTTGGTATTCTACAGATGTTGGCCGATTCGCATTCGTTTTACGCAGAGTCGCCAACGACCGGGCAGCATGAGCTGGCCTCGTTTGTGTTGCAGGATTTGCCTGGATCGCAGGATAAAGTCATGAGCGCAGCGGCGGACAGCACGAATGCGAACGGCGATCTGCCGGACTTGATCCCGCGCGAGCAGGACAAGAGGCCGCTGATTAACGGTGCTGAACAGGGTGCCCGACCGCAGTAGAGCGTTGATTGAGAACGGATGAAAATGCCCCGCGTCAGACGATGCGGGTTTTTGAAGAAGGGTCAGGGAGGACCTCCCCTATGCGACTGAAAAAACTGATTCTCCACGGGTTCAAGAGCTTCGCCGATCGGACGGAGTTTGTCTTTGATGCGCCGATCACCGGCATTGTCGGGCCCAACGGTTGCGGCAAGTCCAATGTGGTCGATGGATTTAAATGGGTGCTCGGCGAACAGTCGGCCAAGAGCCTGCGCGGGGAGGCGATGCTGGACGTGATCTTTAATGGATCGGGAGCGCGCAAGCCTGGCGGGATGGCGGAAGTGGTTCTGGTTTTTGAAAACCCGCAGCGCGAGGATGGCACGCGGATTCTCAATCTGGATGCGGATGAGGTTTCAGTCGGGCGACGTTTGTATCGCGATGGGACCAGCGAATACACGCTGAATAATCAGTCATCACGGCTGAAGGACATCCGGGAGTTATTCCTGGATACGGGGGTGGGTGTTGATGCGTATAGTGTGATTGAGCAGGGGCGTGTGTCGCAGTTGCTGGATTCGAATCCAGCGGAGCGGCGGTTGATTTTCGAAGAGGCGGCGGGGATTTCCAAATTCAAACAGCGGAAAAAAGAAGCACAGCGCAAGCTGGAGAAGGTTGATCAGAATCTGCTTCGCGTGACGGACATCGTGGACGAAGTGGAAAAACGGCTGCGCAGTGTAAAGGTGCAGGCGGGGAAGGCGCGAAATTATCAGGAGCATTCCACGCGTCTTCGCGAACTTCGGCTGACGTATTCGCTGAAGGAATATCACACGCAGGCCGAGCAGTTAAAGGACCTCGACGCCAAGCGGGAGGACGCTCAGTTCCGGCTGGATGATCTGGCCGGCGATTTGCAGCACAAGCAGAATGAGTTGGCGGAGAATCGGGAGAAATTTGATCTGGTTTCGCAGAGCCGCCAGAAGGCTGAGTACGAATTGGTGCAGGCCAAGGCGGCGATGCAGTCGGCGCAGCAGCGGCAGCAGTATGCCGAGCAGCAGCTCGGGCAGATTGCCGAGCAGACGGAATCGTTTGAGCAGGATCGCGCCGCTGCCGAGGAAAAATTGGCGGAGGTCAGCGAATCTCTGGCCAATGAGACGGATAATCTTCAAACGCTTACGCAGGAATTGCAGGAACATCGTCGGCTGATCGAACAGCGGCAGATCGCGTTCCGCGACGGGCAGCTTGCGCTCAATCAGATCAACAAAGAGATCGAGCAGCACAAGCAGGCGATTTTGGATTTGATGCGGCGGCTGGCGAATACCAATAGCCGGCTCGGGGCGATTGAAATTGAGCGGAAGAATATCGCCGCCCAGCAGAATCGCATCGGCGAGCGCCGCCGTATAGTGGTAGCCGAGGTAGAGGCGCTGGATGCGCAGCGAGCGCAGCATCAGGAGCGTCTTGATGCGATCCTGGCCCAGATTCAGGATCAGCAGGGGCAGCTTGAAGAGACCAAGCATGAGGCGCAGGCGCTGGGCCGGCAGATTTCGGAGATTTCTGAGCAGTTGGGTGCTGCCAAGGAGCATCGTTCGGGGCTGCTTTCACGTCAGAAGTTGCTGAAGGATCTCGAAGCCAAGCGCGAAGGGATGAGCGAAGGTGTTAAATCCGTTCTGCGCCAGCGCGATGGGAAATTCTCGTTTATCAAAGGTGTTGTCGCGGATGTGTTGCGTGTGGATGTCGAACATGCCCACGCGATTGAGGCGGCGTTGGACGGGCGCGATCAATTGCTGATCGCAGCGGATTCTTCGGCGTTGTTTTCGGCAACCGAGGCGCTGGATGATCTTGAAGGCCGGGTCAATATCTTGCCGGCTTCTTCGTTAACAGAAAGCAATTCGGCCGATTCCTATGATTGGAATCAGCATTCGCATCTGCTGCGTCTGGCGATCGATCTGGTGAAGTTTGCTCCGGAAGATGCTGCCATCGCCAATCACCTGCTCGGCCGCACGGCGGTAGTCGATGATCTGGCAATAGCGGCGGATTTGCATCGAAATGGGCCGAAGGATTGGCGCTATGTCACGACCGGGGGGGATGTGCTGGAGGCGGATGGGACGCTTCGCGCCGGCCCGCTGACGGCGGCGATGGGATTGATTTCCCGTCGATCGGAATTGGAAGCGATCGCCATCCAGATCGGGGAGATGGACGGGCGGATTGAAGAGCTGGCGGGGCATATCGCCGCCGGCAATACGCAGGCGCGGGCGTTGGAAGAGACGCAGAACACACTTCGCAATGCGGTTTATCAATCCAATACACAGAAAGTGGAGCTGACCAGTCAGATCGCTCAGGTGAATGACAAGCAGTCGGCGTTGCGGCGCGAGCAGCCAGTGCTGGAGCGGGAGTTGCAGGGGTTGATGGATCATGCCGGCAAGCTGACGACCGAGGAGCAGCAACTGGCGGAGAAGAAAGCGCAGATGGAGACCGAGCAATCCGACCGCCAGCGCGCGGTGGAGGAGCTTGGGCAGAAGCAGATTCAGACAGACGCAGATTTGAAGCAGTGGGCCGAGCAGTTGACCAGCACGCGCGTGGAGCTGGGACAGATTCAGGAGAAGCAGCTATCGGCCCAGCAGCATGTGCAGCGCATGACCGGCGCCAAGTCGGAATTGCAGCAGCAGATCCAGCGGATCATCAGCTCAGCCGAAGGGCTGGCCAAGCGGCAGGCGACGGTGGAGCATGAACTGGCGCAGGCCCGCGATGCCGAAGAATCTTTGGTCGAACGGCAGGGGGCTTTGACCGAGCAGGTGCAGGAACTGGCCGATCGCGTCAAGGAATTTGGCGAAGCCGTCCAGGTTCTGACGCGCGATGTGGAAAAGGGACGCAATTCTGTCTCTGAAATCGAGCAGCAGCTTCATCAAGTTCAGTTGCAACTCTCCGAACTGCGCGTTCGGCAGGAGACGCTGGTGAATCGGACGCGGGAGGAGCTCGAGCTCGACCTACCGGCCAAATACGCCGAGTACACCGCTCCATTGGAGGATGGCACCGCCGGCCCGGGATATCAGCCGGCCGATATGGATTGGGAAGCCGTTGCGGTGGAGATTAAAGAGCTGCGCGACAAGATTCAGCGGCTCGGCAATGTCAATCTTGACGCCATCAGCGAGCAGGATGAACTGGAGCAGCGGTCGACCTTCCTCACGACGCAGGTCACGGATCTGACCAGTTCCAAGAAGCAGCTTGAAGAGCTGATTGAGACGATCAATCAGGAAAGCTCGATCCGATTCCAGCAGACCTTTGAAACAGTCCGCGAGCACTTTCAGGGAATGTTCCGCAAGCTCTTCGGCGGCGGGAAGGCGGATATTTATCTCGAACTCGAACCCGACGATGAGGGCGATCTGCCGACCACGCTCGGCCCGGATGGGCAGACGATGCTGCCGATTCGGAAGAAGATTGATGTGCTCGACGCCGGGATTGAAATCATGGCGCATCCGCCCGGCAAAAAGCCGGCGACGATCTCGCAGCTCTCCGGCGGCGAAAAGACAATGACCTGTATCGCGCTGCTGATGAGCATCTTCAAATCCAAGCCGAGCCCGTTCTGCATCCTTGACGAAGTTGATGCGGCTCTCGACGAAGCCAACAATCAGCGATTTAACCTCATCGTCCAGGACTTCGTGCAGATGTCGCAGTTCATCGTCATCACGCACTCCAAGCGCACGATGCAGATCGCCGACATTCTCTATGGCGTGACCATGCAGGAGCAGGGCGTTTCCAAGCGCGTTGCGGTGAAGTTCGACCAGGTCGACAACCAGGGCCGGATCAATCAGGAAGCCGAGGAATACGCGGCGGCTTAATTGGCGCGGCGGAGCACGATCTCAATGACTTCGGTCGGACACCATGCTCGTACAGGCAGGCTAGTGAAACCCAAGCCTCGGCTCACCACCAGCCAGGTTGGACCGATGCGATGCACGCCATGACAGATATGTTTGGGCAGCGAATCATGCCAGATCAGCGGGATACCGCCGGGTAGGCAGATTTGTCCGCCGTGGGTGTGCCCGGCCAGCACAATATCGGGTCGAATCTGGCCCAACTTGCGCAGCGTATCGGGATAATGAGTTGCGACGATTCGCACGACACCCGGTTGCTTGGGCTCGATTTGGTCGATCATGCCCCAGTCAAAATCTTCGCGTGCAACCTCGGCAATGGCGATGAATTCCATGCCGGGGGTGATTTCCAGCGGCCCGCCGTTCAGCATTTTAATACCGGACTTGGGCAGATAAGGCCCGACCAGATCGCCGTCATGGTTTCCTAAAATTCCATAGATACCGAGCCGAGCGCGTAATTTTTCCACAAAGCGAATGGCATAGGGTGCCTGCTGCGACGGGCCGTGTGTTTTGCTGTCAACGAAATCGCCGGTGATCAGGACTACATCCGCATTCGCCTGGTTTACACGATCCGCCAGCTTGTCATAGGTTCGGGACCAGAACGCTTTGAAATGCAGGTCGGTGAGCTGGACGATGCGAAAGCCATCTAAGTGGGGCGGGAGTGATTCAATGGGCAATTCATAGCGATTCCACTCAAATCCATGCGGGACGCGGAACTGCAACCACGGGCCACGCCGTTCTCTTACTGGAGTAAGCGTCAGAACTCCCCCAGAGCCCGGCTGGTGCTCTTCCTGTCGGATTGCTTCGCGAATTTCGTCCCCGCCATCCATCTGTGGTAATTCCGCCGATGTTTCCGGGTTGAATTGTTGCAGGCTGTTTGGAAGTTCGGTTACTATAAGCACTACCGATGATGACCCGCATGCGCCGGCCAAGTTCGATTGCCGCGGCATTGTATGTAAATGCCGCTGTTCTTCTAGCCATTTTGTTGGCGGTGATGTCGCGGTCCAGTTCGATGCCGTCGTTCCTGCCGGCTGCGTATGGGCAGAATCAGCCGCCCATTGCGGGCGGGGCGGGGTTGTTCGTCATGCCGGCCCAGTTGTCGGACCATATCTGGGGGTGCTATCTACTGGATGCGGATAACCAGAATCTCAGTTGTTATCAATATTGGCCTGGCGAAAAGATGCTGCGACTGGTGGCGGCGCGCAGCATCCGTCATGACCATTTGCTGAAAAATTTTAATACCGATCCCGATCCGGAATTTGTAAAAGGGATGTTGGATAAAGAAGCCCAAGGCATTCGTGCCGGCGCCAAACAGGCGGATGCACCGGCGAAAGATTAGAATCGCACAAGCAACGATTAACTGGAAACTGTTTTAGGAGTGATCTATGGCCAAGATGTTCTACACGATGGACGAAACCAAGGCCGCCCTCGGCAAGAACGAGGAGGAGATCAAGCAGTTCGCCCGCGAAGGGCGTCTCCGCGAATTCCGTGACGGCCCGCGCTTGATGTTCAAGGCGGATCAGGTCGAAACGCTTAAATCCGAAATTGGCGGCGGGGGTGGCGATGCCATTGACCTGGCAGGTCCGGGCGGTGAATCGGGCGCGCCGATCGGGTTGGTCGATAGCCGCGGAGCAAGCGGTTCTGGATCGGCGATATCGCTCGTTGATTCCAGCGCGGGTGGGCTGCTCGGTAAAGATGATACGGCACTGGCTGCTGACCTCTCGGGGTCGCTGGGCGGCGTTCCTTCGCCAGGTCGCGGCGGGTCCACGATGGGCGGGAAAGCCGCCACCAACACCGGTGTCACCGTCTTCGGCAACGACGAAGTCGACCGCGCCGATCCCGGTGCGCAAACCGCGATCTCCGCGGGCATCAACGAAAGCGGCAGCCTTGAATCCGTTGGATCGGGTTCGGGACTGCTCGACCTGACCCGCGAATCCGATGATACCTCACTCGGCGCACTCGCCTTGGATCAGACGGGTCCCGGCATCCCTTCCCCGGCTCGTCCCAGCGGTCGTCGCGCCGCCACTCCTGGCGAAACCAACGCCGCCGCCATCACCACCGGCGAAGATTCCGTTGTCGTTCGCACGCCCATGGGCAGCCAACCGGTCTACCGCGAAGCCAATGATGAAATGGCCCCCGCCTTTGCCGGTGCTGCTGCCGGGGCGTCGCTGGTCATGCTTGTGGGCGGATATGTCATGATGTGCGCCTTGGCCGGTTTCAAACCAGCGTTCCTGGTCTCTCTTGCCTCTCAAAGCGCGCTGCTGCTATCTCTTTATGGACTTGGTCTGGCGGTTGTTCTGTTTATCGTCGGCCTGTTCCTTGGCAAGGCCATGTCGCGCTGAGAGGTTGGCGATTATTGAAGTGATGTCAGGCCGTTGCGGATGGCGTACTTGGTCAACTCTGCCACGCTGCGCAGATTGAGTTTATCCATCACCTGCCCGCGATAGGTCTCGACGGTTTTGATCCCAATTTCCAACGATCGCGCGATTTCTTTGTTGGTCTTCCCCTCGGCGATCAGTTGCAACACCTCGCGCTCGCGCGTGGTCAAACTGGTAAACGCCGACGGCTCGCTGGCGGGGGCGTTTTTGCCGAGCATCTCGTCCATCACCACCCGGGTTACATCGGGGCTGAGATAGCTCTTGCCGATCATCACTGATTCGACTGCGATAAGTAGTTCCGATGCAGCGCTGTTTTTCAACAGATATCCGGATGCTCCTGCGCGAAGGATCTCAGTGATCATCTGCCGATCTGAGTGCATGGATAGTCCGATCACCTTGGTCCCCGGGGAAATGGACATGATCTGTCGAGTCGCCTCGATTCCATTCAGATCCGGCATCGTGATATCCATCAGCACAATATGCGGCGACGTCTCGCGCACGATTTCCACTGTGCGCCGGCCGTCCTCAGCTTCTCCAACAACCTGATATCCCGGTCGCTGCTCCAAAATGCTGCGCAAACCCGCGCGCATCATCTGATGATCATCCGCCAGCACGAATCGGATCGGGACCTTAGACGGCACGGTTGTCTCCTCGTAGTAAGCCCGCTTCCGCCGGTACAGTTACGATCACCCGCGCACCGCGCCCTGGATCATTTTCCACTTCAATCTGCCCGCCAAGATGCTTGATGCGCTCGCGGATGTTCAGCAGCCCGAATCCATCGCGCAGCGACGCAAGATCGGGGATGGCTCCGCGGCCATCATCCTCCACCACAACACGGATCGATCTCGGATTGTGCAGAAACAGCGTGACATTGGCTTGCTTTGCTTTCGCGTGCTTCACGACGTTGGTCAGCAGTTCTCGTACAGTTTGGAAGAGAAAGATGCGCAGTTCGCGGGTGATCTCAGCGGCTTCTGTGCCATGCCGATCGATCGACACTGGTAATCCATGCTGCCGGCGGATGGTGTCCGCGAGCCACTCCATGGCGTTTTCCAAACCCGCTTCATAAAGCACCGGCGGACTCAATTCGCGGGTCAGCATTCTGGTTTGCGCGATCGCTTCCTTCAATTGCCCGAGCGCCTCATCCAGCGGCACTGCGCGCGGAGAGTTCTCCATTTCCGCAATCGCCGTCCGCGCCGATTCCAGCTTCATTTGTGTGAACGCGAGCATTTGTCCGACCCCATCGTGCAGTTGTGAAGCGATTTGCCGGCGTTCTCGCTCTTCAGTAATGGACAACTCCGCCGCCAATTTTCGCAAGGTTTCCTGGTGGCTGAGCGTTTCATCCTGGGCGCGCTGACGTTCGGCGATTTCCTGCCGCAGACGTTCATTGGTGGTTTCTAACCGCTGCCGTTGTTCCTGGAGATGTCCTTGCAGGCGCCATGACTCGGCCAGCGACAGTTGCGCTTGCTTTCTCGCTTTGTTGAGCCAGGTAATCATGACCGAAGTCATGAGGAAGGTCAGAAACCGTGCGATATCCCCGGAATAAAATCCTGGAGGTTGCAGTGGATTGGGAATCAGGTACGCCATGCAGAGCATCGCGACCACAGTGGAAACCAGCGCCGGCCCGATCCCACCGAACCAGGCGGTGACGATCATGGCGACAAAGAATAACGGCCCGACATTGGGTTTAATCCAAGGCCACGCCACCAAAGTCACTCGCCAGGCGATCAATTCAATTCCTATCGCCATGCTGTAGCGGAGGATGACCCCGGTAATGACGTTCAGCCAGGCTTCTTCCGGCGAGGTGGGCTGCCCCGTATCGGGCACCGGAAGCGGTTGCGCGCCGCCTTGGATGGTCGGATGATTCATGTCGTCTGCCATGCCTGTGTGAAGTGCAGTTTGCCGGTTCAGCATAGCACAATCTGCGTTAAATGCGTGCATTTGATCGCCCGAAGCAGTTCGGAAATACGTACGCCTCAGGATAAATACCTGCCTCGTCTCCGGTGAATACCTGAGGCATTGCCGGGACTAACCCGGACCCTATTTGGTGTTGAGAGATTGTAAATTTCTCTTGAAGTCAATCGGGCTGTATTTCTCGCAGAAGGGCACAAGTCGATGCTGCAAACAAAGACACAGACATCTGTTTATCCGTCCTCCATGCCATTGCATGATCCGGCCAGCCGCTGCTTGCTTGACTGCGCCGACCTGCAGCGTCTTTATGATTTTGCCGGCCACTATCATGTCCCGGTCCGGCACGCCTTGCTGGCGGCGGTGCAGGTCCTTTTGCTGCGTCATGGTGAATTGGGACCTTCGGCAATTGAAATCGACCTCTCCGCCAGTTTCGCCAGTGCGTTCCCGCGCTCCGCGGCGGATATTTTTCCGTTTTATGGTTCGATTGATTCAACGCAGAGCTTTATTCAAGCGGTCAACGCCGCTGCCGTAACTGAGGCCGTGACGATCGGCGTGAACAATCCGCCTCGAATATTCTTACCTGATATTATTCCATACCGCCTTCGTGTCACCATTCCTTCCCAGGCTTCGGAACCTCGCACGTATATTCTTTCCATGAACGCCGAAGAAGGACTCGTTGTTTCGGCGGATGATTTTCGCCCGTTGGATTTGTCCGCGCTGGCTGTCTTCCGGAGGCTTCGCCCGCTGATTGAAGGAGGCATCGTCGCTCCGAACACGCCCGTTGGGAGCCTTCAGCTTCTGACTGCTGCCGAGCGGCATGAGATTCTTGTTGCTTGGAACGACACCAGTTCGCCGGTTCCGGCAAACACCTATGCGCATTATCTGGTCGCAGCGCAAGCCGCTCGTACGCCGAATGCTATTGCTATAGCGGGTTGTGAGGAGCGATCTCTGACGTATGGCGAGTTGGATCTGTCCGTGAACCATCTTGCTGAACGCCTGCGGTGGCAAGACGTCGGCGCGGGATCGATTGTGGCAATTTCTCTGGAGAATAGCGCCGATCTTGTGATTGCGATCCTTGCCACATTGAAGGCGGGCGCGGCATATCTCCTGTTAGAGCCGGAGGCAACCCGGGAATATTGCTCATATGTATTCGCGGATGCGGCTCCTTCCGTACTCATTGCAGGCCGATCGTTTCTGGATCAGCAGAATCATCGCGTGCGAAACGAGATCGCCGTCGAAACCGGCGAACTTGTGATCTTTGCCGACGATGCGGACATCTCCATCGCTGCCGCGGAAAGTTCCGTGATCGTGCCGGATTCGATCGCGTGTATCTCATACGTTTCCGTGCCGGGAGGACTTCCTGCCGGGGTGTCAATTAGCCACCAAGCTTTGGTCAACACGTTGATGGCTGCCGGTGATTATGCGGAGCTTTCTGGTGGGGATGTGCAATTAAGTGTTGGAGGCGCCTGGCCGATACTTGATCTGTTGCTTCCACTGGCTTTCGGGGCGCGGATCGTACCCGTGCCGCGGCGCCTTGCCGTCGACGGGCCTGGTCTGCGTGATGCGCTGGAGCATTCCGGCGCCACAATTTTTCACGCATCCCCATCGATTTGGCAGCGATTAGTCGTCGCAGGATGGCAGGGAACCACTGGGCTGCGCATGTTCTGCAGCACGGGATTCAGTTCGTCTTTGTCCGTAACGCTGGCGCGTGAATTACTTTTGCGCGGGGCGGCGTTGTGGAATATGTTTGGCATGCCGGAGACGGCCTCTCTTTGCACTATTCACCGCGTTGACGGGGATTCGGATGACCCCGTTCCCATCGGCACGCCGGTCGCGAATATTCGCTGTTATGTGCTCGATGGGATGCTCAAACCCGTCCCGGCCGGCATGACGGGTGATTTATACATCACCGGCGCCGGCATCGCGCGAGACTATCTCAATCGACCGGCGCTGACCGAGGCGCGGTTTCCTGCGGATCCGTTTTCCCGGCAGGCTGGCTCACGTTTGTTCCGCACCGGCGCTACGGCACGATATCGCGCCGATGGCCATATCGAATGCCTTTCTGCCAAATCGACAAATTCGCTTCCGGCGGCTTTTCCGGATGGGGAACTTCAATCGCCGTCCGTTCCAGCATTGATTACGCTGCGCGGATCCGGCCGGCAAACGCCGCTCTTTTTTCTTTCAGATCTAGGCGTGCTTTCTGCGGAGGCATTTGCCGAACTCCCCGTCATTCTTGGTGACGATCGGCCGGTTTATGCTTTGGATCTGCCGGCGGGTCGAAATGATACAGCTGCGGGAATCGGCGCTTTGGCCGAGTATGCAATTCAGCAGATCCGCCTCACGCAGCCAGTCGGGCCATATCATCTCGCGGGGTACTGCGCGGGAGGGGTGATCGCTTATGAAGTTGCCCGGATCTTACGCGAGGCCGGCCAGGAGGTCGCGATCGTCGTTCTTTTTGATACGTTCGGTCCGGATTACCCGCATGTTCGTTTGCAACGCCGGAGTCTGCGGGAGCATGTCAGTCATCTTATTGAATGCGCATGGGAGCTGTTACATGAGAAAGCGTGTGAGAAAACGGCTTACTTGCCAAGTGATGCAGGCAAGGCATATTGCTATCCGTCTTATGCGGGGCCGATCGCGCTGTTTCGTGCAACCGTGACGCCGGCTGGTGAAGGATTTGCCGACATCCAGAACGGGTGGGGCGCGACTGTGCAGGCCAGGATTGAACTGCATCCGGTTCCGTGCGCTCGGGCGAATTTATTTCATCCGGCCCAAGTTCAGCGATGGGGATCGGAGCTGCGCGACCTGCTTGATCGGGTGGATGCCGCCACGGCGTAAAAAGCGTCCGGCAAAATCCGTACAAATTGCCGAGTTCCTCTTGCAATTCGTAAATTTCCGGGCACACTGTGAGCCGCTTGGTTGCGCCGGGCAGATTTTTCGTTTGCGCGAACCAAGTTGAATACCTCTACGACTAACTCACCCGCGCAAGGAGGCCAGAGTTATGGCTTACACGCATCGTTGGCTCGCTGTTGCCGCACTCGGACTTATGCTCACGGGGTGCGTCTCCCAGGAAAAATATAATGCCTTGAAGCTGGATCGGGATCAGCTTTCTGAACGCCTGTCGCAGGCGGGGGCTGATGCGCGGGCGGCGCAGGAGAAGGCGGAACTGCTCAAGAGCCAGTTGGATGGACTGATGTCCAATGGCGGGACCAAGGATGGGTTGCTGACGAATTTGCAGGCGCAGAACGCCGAGTTGCAGAAGCAGCTTGATGAGCTGAACGCCAAGTACAATGATGCGGTCAATGGGCTGGGCAAAGCGGGGATGGCGCTGCCGGCGGCTTTGACCAGCGAACTGGAACGCTTCGCGGCGGAGAATCCCGATCTGGTGGAATTCGACGCGAATCGGGGGATTGTGAAGTTTAAGAGTGACGTGACGTTTGCCAGCGGGTCGGACATGCTGACTCCCAAGGCGAAGGAAGTGCTGGCGAAGCTGACGACGATATTGGATGGGCCTGTGACCAGCGGGTATGAGCTTTTGGTGGCGGGGCATACGGACAATGTGCCGGTGACGAATCCGGCGACCAAGGCGGCGGGGAATAAGGATAACTGGTATCTGTCGAGCCATCGGGCGATCAGCGTCGGTAAGGAACTTCAGCAGCATGGCGTATCGCCGGCTCGGCTGGGGGTGCTCGGGTATGCCGATCAGCGGCCGATCGCCAGCAATGATACGGCGGCGGGGAAGGCGCAGAACCGCCGGGTGGAAGTGCTGATTCTGCCGCATGCGGTGGAGAGCAAGGCGGTCGCTTCGGGTGAGATGGCACCGGCGACGATGACCAAGGGGAGCAAGAAGGGCATGAAGGCCCATGTGGATCTGAACAAGGATTCACCGGTTCCGGCAGCCAAGTAAGTTTTCGAGTCAATTGATATCAACCGGCCTCCTCAAATTGAGGAGGCCGGTTCTTTTTTATCCCAGCTTGGCGAGTTCGGCTTCGGCTTCGGCTAGTCGGGCTTTGCTCTGTTCGACGAGTTTTACGGGCGCTTTGGCGACATAGCCTTCATTGGATAGGCGGGCTTTTAAGGAGGCAATTTCGCTCGTTAATTCTTCTTTGCGCTTTTGGTTGCGCTGTTTTTCGGCGTCGGGGTCGATGAGGCCTTCGACGTAGATGTCGCAGTTGCCGTTGGCGGTGCCTCGGGCGCTGTTTGCGGGTTGGGGGAGGTTGGGCTGGATGGTGGTGATGGTGCAGATGGCGAGGAGTTCGATGAGCTGGCGGTTGTCGGAGGTGGCGCGGGCGGCTTCGTCCCCCGGGGGGGAGATGGAGACGGTGACGGGTTTTTTGGGGTCGGCTTTGTAGTCGTTGCGGAGGTTGCGGATGGTGCCGACGATGGCCTGGAGTTTGGGGAAGACGTGCTCGGCAGATTCGGAGGTGGGGCCGGCGGCGGGCCAGGGGGCGTTAATGAGGCGTTTGGAGGGGGGGCAATCGAGCTGGCCGGGGAGGCCGCGGGTGGGGCGGACTTCGTTGAGACGCCACCAGATGGTTTCGGTGATGAAGGGGATGATGGGGTGCAGGAGGCGGAGTGTGCCGTCGAGGAGAGCGGCGAGGATAGAGGCGGTCTGCGGGGCGCGGGCGGGGTCTTTCATGGCGGGCTTGGAGGCCTCGATGTACCAGTCGCAGAGGTCGTCCCAGAAGAAGGTGTAGCAGGCGCGGGCGTATTGGTCGAAGCGGAAGTTGGCGAGGGCTTCGTTGGCTTCGGCAATGGTGCGGTTGAAGCGGCTTAAGATCCATTGGTCGGGGAGGGAAAGGGACCCACCGAGCGCGGTCGGTGGGCTTTGGGGGGGGGTGGTTTCGAGGTTGGAAAGGATGAAGCGGCTGGCGTTCCAGAGTTTGGTGCAGAAGTTTCGGCCGAAGTCGAATTTGTCGGAGGTCATTCGACCTAGGGGGGCTTCGGGAGTGCCAGTTGTCGTGCCGAGGGGTCGAGTGATGACGGTTTTGCACTTGGGGCAAGTGACGGTGGGGATTTTGTTGCTCTCGGGGTTGGTGATGAGGGTCTGGCATTTTGGGCAGATGATCTTCACGGGCATGCGGGCGTCCTGAGTTTCGGTCGCCATGGTGGTGAGGGTGAGGCGAAGGGCGTCGGCGCCGTGAGTGTCGATGATATCGACGGGGTCGACGCCGTTGCCGGCGGTCTTGCTCATGCGCTTGCCGTATTCGTCAAGGATGGTGGGGTTGATGGCGACGTCGGTGAAGGGGATGTCGCCCATGTTGTAGATGCCGGTCATGACCATGCGGGCGACCCAGAGGGTGATGATGTCGCGGCCGGTGAGGAGGACGCTGGTGGGATACCACTTGGCGAGGTCGGGGGTTTTCTCGGGCCAGCCGAGGGTGGAGTGGGGCCAGAGGGCGCTGGAGAACCAGGTGTCGAGGACGTCGGGGTCTTGGATGAAGCCGGCCTTTGCTAGCTCTGCTTCAAGCTCTTCATTCGATTCGCGAATGCAAATCTGAATTGTCAATTCACCGTCGTAATCAAAAAAAGGATGAGGAGGCAAAAAGTCTTCACGATATAAGGCAACGTCAAAGCGGATACCGTTTTCCGTAGCGAGAATGACGAAGCTCTCACTGCTCTTTTGCAACACCGATGCTAGTCCCGCCGCTGATTCGTTGGAGATGTATCCTTTCTTGAGGTGCGTGCGCACCGTCCAAACCGGGATGCGATGACCCCACCAGAGTTGGCGGCTGATGGGCCAGTCGCGTTTTTCGCCTAGCCAAGACAAATACTGTTGGGCGTGGCGTTCGGGGTGGAATTTGATTTTGTTGGTGCGGACGGCTTCGAGGGCGGGTTCGGCGAGGGGGGCCATTTTGACGAACCATTGGTCGGAGAGGTAGGGTTGGATGGCGGTTTTGGAGCGGTCGGAGAAGGAGACGTTGGCTTCGTGGGGTTTGATGTCGGCCTCGGTCATGAAGCCTTGGGCGAGGAGGTCTTCGACGATTTTTTTGCGGGCGGCGGCGAAGGTGAGGCCTGAGTAGGAGGACCAGGAGGGGTGGGCGTCGTTGACGCGGCCGTCGTGGGTCATGAGGTTGAGGATGGCGATTTCGGTGGGGGTGCCGAGGTGGCGTTGGTAGACGGCGTAGTCGTTGGGGTCGTGGGCGGGGGTGACTTTGACGGCACCTGAGCCGAATGTCATGTCGACGAGGATGGGGTCGGCGATGATGGGGATGAGGCGGTTGGTTAATGGGAGGCGGACGCTCTTGCCGATGGCCCAGTTCCAGCGGGGATCATCTGGATGCACGGCAACGGCGGTATCGGCGAGCATGGTTTCGGGGCGGGTGGTGGCGATGGTCATTTCTGTGGCATGGGTTTGCAACCCATGCTGCACGGGTTGAAAACCCGTGCCACTTTCTTCAACGATCGGATACTTGATGTGCCAGAGGTTGGTTTTGGTGGGTTCGGTGTAGAGTTCGTCGTCGGAGATGCTGGTGTGGAGGTGGGTGTCCCAGTTGACTAGGCGTTTGCCGCGGTAGATGAGGCCGTCTTTGAAGAGTTTGAAGAAGGTTTCTCGGACGGCTTTGGCGCACATGTCGTCGAGGGTGAAGCGGGTGCGGGACCAGTCGCAGCTAGCGCCGAGGCGTTGGAGTTGGGAGAGGATGCGGTCGCCGTATTGTTGTTTCCAGGTCCAGATGCGGTCGACGAGGGCTTCGCGGCCGACGTCGTGGCGGGTTTTGTTTTCTTTTTCTTTGAGTTGTTTTTCCACGACGGCTTGGGTGGCGATGCCGGCGTGGTCGAGGCCGGGGACCCAGAGGGTGTTGAAGCCGCGCATGCGGTGGACGCGGGTGAGGATGTCCTGGAGGGTGTTGTTGATGGCGTGGCCGAGGTGGAGTGCGCCGGTGACGTTGGGGGGAGGGATGACGATGCAGTAGGGGGGGCCGGGGTTGGCGGGGTCGGGGGTGAAGCATTTTTCGTCGAGCCAGGTTTGGTAGGCGAGGGGTTCGACGGAAGAGGGGTCGTAGGTTTTGGAGAGTTCGGTGGACATATAGGCTCGATTGCGGATTTTGGATTTTGGAATGAAAAAGACGCGGTGGTGGGGTCCTTCCGGCGAGCGGGGGGACCCTAGCGTACGTATACCGGCGGGGGGGTGGGCATGGGATTAAGATACGGGATGGGGGGGGGTGTGTCTAATGCGATATTCGGTTGGAAATGGGGGTTTTGGGTTCGTTTGGTATTGGGGGAGAGAGAAGAGATCGCGAAAGTCGCGAAGGGCACAAAGCGAGGGTGGAGGCACGACGAAAGCACTAATGCTCAGGTTTGCAGGAAGGTAATAATATTACGGTGAGGAATGGTAGGAGTTTAGGTGCTTTCCGCGTCGATGCCAGGCCTTGCTGTAATAACATGCCTGTTTCGGTAATTTGAATGCGTACCGCAGCACATGACAGATGGTCCCACGCAGGCGCTGCATAGGTGAACCGTATATCGCTCAATGCAAAGGTAAATGAGGCCGGGGCCTGAGGGGCGACTGGGGTGGTTTGGGGCGAGAGGATGAAGAGGTCCCAGGGGAGCTCGCTTAAGGCATGGAGAAGGACTTCGAAGAGGAATTGGAAGATGATGATGAGGAGTACTTCCATGGGGGTTCTTTATTGATCACTGGGTTGAAAAACGCGAAGGGTGAAAACCGGTCGCGAGCGACCGGGCTAAATGAAGAGGGAGGGACGCATTTTAAGATGTCAGTTACCAATGGAGGGTCCAATGGAGGATCAGGGTGTCCAAACGATGGGCGAGGGAGGCGTCGATGGAGAAGACGTAGAGGGCGGTGATGATGCCGGTGAAGACGTCCATGGTGTAGTGGGCGCGGAGGATGAGGACGGTGGTGGCTTCGAAGGTGGCGATGAGGAGGCCTAGGGCGAGGGCGTAGGGGCCGTGGTGGGAGGCGAGGGTGGCGGCGGCGTAGACGGCGATGGCGGTATGGCCGGAGAAGAAGAGGTCGTTGGCGGTGCCATAGGTGACGAGGATGGCGGGGACACCTGGGTAGCGCCAGACCATGCCGGCGGGGGCGGGGAGGGGGCAGAGGAGTTGGCAGATTTGTCTTAGGGAGAAGAGGAGGACCAATCCCAGGTAGGGGCGGATGGTTGGGCCCAGGAGGGCGAAGCCGATTAAATAGATGCCTAGGAGGTCGATGATGAGGGAAGAGGAGATGAGGAGGCGGTTGCCGGCGCGGGTGTTGGTGGCGTAGCGGTGGTGGAGGGAGGCGGTGAGGACGTGGATGCCGTCGGTGAGGGGGAGTTCGTGGGCGACCTTGGGGGTGCGTTTGGCGAGGAGGGATTGGGTGGCGTACCAGAGGGCGATTCCGCCGATGACCAAGGCGGAGCGGATGGCGATGATGGAGGTGGGGGGGAGAGTCATGGGAGAAAATTGAAACGTGAAAACATGAAACGTGAAAAGGGATTATGTCATGGGGGGGAGATATTAAGCATGGTGTGGAGTTGGGATTCTATTTGGGACATTAGGGGGTCGGGGTCGGAGCGGGAGTCTCGGGTGGGGTTTACTTCGATGGGGTCGCCGACGGTGAGGTGGGCTTGGACTGGGCCGTGGAGGGAGATTTTGTTGGTGAGGTCTTCTTCGAAGCGTT
>DASRRR010000099.1:0-40533 GCA_035656825.1 Tepidisphaeraceae bacterium
GCGGTTGGCTCCTGCTCTTCGGTATTTACTTCGCAACAGTCGGTTTTTGGCAGTATTTGTATTTGCGCCATCGACTTTCTGGCTTCCCGATCGTCCCGAGCGGCGAAGCGACCGCGAGATAACCAACCGCTGCAATGGACCGGCCCCGCGTCGAGCATTTTGGTAAACTCAGAGTTGGTCGGCGCGGTGCCGGCCATTGAACGTCGATCCGTTATCCGGCAGAGGCAACTCGCTTTGCGATCGGTCTTCGCCCATCTTTGGAACACGACGGAAGGCGAAGTCGCCGCCGCGCTCGATCGGCTGTATCCGACCCAGGGCCGCCCGTGGGTATTGGAGGTCGATGGAGACGCGTGCCTCTACGTCGACTTCTATCGCGATGGTCCGGTCGAGGACGACGAGTGGCACACCCGCTTCTCGTCCCGCGCCGGTCCGCCTGCTGTGTCGGTGATCGCGGACATCTCCGGTCGTCATGAAGGATGGCCAGAAGTTCGCGATTTCGTGGCTCGCGTCCTCGGGACTTTCGACGGTGTCGCAACGGATGACGGTTGGTTGCACCTGTGGTCGCGGGACGAAGTCCAGAATGACCACGTCGTAGCGGGTCGGAAGTTTGGCTACTGGCGCGACGGCGATTCGGCTGCCGGATAACCCGCCGCTGCACTGGACCGCGGCCGCGCATCGTTTACCGTAATTTGAATGGTCGTCGGCGCGGCCGCGGCCAGTGAACGGCAATCCGTTATGTGGCACGAGGAAGCCGCTATGCCCAAACCCAAGCGACGTCGTCTGCGCACATGGAAGGCACCCCCGGAACTCGCCCGCATTCGGGAGTCTTTCACCGATCCACAGATGCGGTCAGATTTCGAAAAGTTCCGCGGTCGGCCTCCTCAGTCCGACGCTGAACTAGAGGTGTGGTTCGAGCAGTACACCATTGGCATCTACAACAGTGGCCGCGCCTTTCCGCCGCAGTCCGGAAGTGCCACATAACCAGCCGTTGCTGTGGACGGGCCCGCGTCGCGTCGATAGTCTTTTGTTAGTTAGGCGGTTGTCGGCGCGTCGCGTTGCCTGCCACAGAACGTCATCCGTTATGTGTCGGAGGCGGCCACGGTGGAAGTCGCGCTCGTCAACCCACCCGATGGAAACGTCGTTGCTCGCGGACGCTACCTTGGCGGTCCGGACTACGAGTTCATCACAGCGGACGATGGGCACATCGATTTCCGGGTCGTCGGGGACACCGAAACGGTTTGGGCCGGTCCAAACGCTACAGCATTTCGTGCCATCGCATCCGCTTGGAACCGATATACCGCCGAAGTGCGGCAGCTTTCTTCTGAGGCGGAACAATTGCGGCGTGTCGCTCGGATGCGACAGGAACTGTTGGAACTGGGAGCCTTGCCAAGCGATCCCCCGCCGAATCCGGAGCCGCTCTGGTCGCTGCTGGTGTTCGAGGCTGAGAATGGACTATCTTGAGGTCGCGGCACGCGGCTCACCGGCCGACACATAACCAGCCAATGCTGTGGACGGCCCCGCGTCGCGTCGAAAGTTTGTCTTTGGTATAGTGTTCCTCGGCGCGTCGCGTTGCCCGCCACAGATTGTCATCCGTTATGCAACACCCTACAATCGATGCCCCTTGGATCTTCCTCGACAACCTGCGGCCCTTCGTTTCATTTATCGCGCATCGCGCTGGATATAACCTTCATTCCGACGAGTCACTGGCTATCGAGATGGGAGTTCGTTCGTCAAATGCAGAAGCGGAGCATTGGTACGACTACGAAATTTTAGGTAAACAGAGAGTAAAACTGCGATTGGCGACCGATTCAGGAAGCAATGTGCTATGGTGGCGCGCCGATTGTGCACCACCACTGCTCGAAGCAATCGACGTTGCTGCGGCCATTATGCAAAACTACCGTTTGTCCAAAAGTGTTGCATAACCAGCCGCTGCTGTGGACCGGCCGCGTCGCGTCCGGATATACTTTTCTTTCGTGGCCTGCCGCGCGTCGCGTGCCGGCCACAGAACGTCATCCGTTATCCCGCTATGGCAGCACCTGAAGGATTCAATGTTCGCGCGCTCCAAGGACTGCGGGCGCATTTCAAGCAGCCGTCGGGTCCGAGCCGACCGGGAGCCGACTGGATGATCTCGCTCGCGAACTCTGCCGGCGAACGCAAAATCCTTGTGCGAACTTACACGGACGACGTTGGCGAACTGTCACCGGAACAAGAGGCACAACTAGCCGTTGAATACATTGGGCATCTCATCCAAACTGGCTGGTCGCCGGAACAGTACCGCGGCGAGCCAGGCGAGCTTGTGGTTCCCAAGGGCTTCGGCGGTTCGCAAAGTGCGGCAGGGTCGCAGCAGCGGGATAACCAGCCGTTGCAGCGGACCGGGGCCGCGGTGAAGCGTTCTTGGTTTCAAAGGTTGTTCGGACGCGGCCCCGGCCGCTGAACGTCGGTGCGTTATGCCCCTTGATAAGCCTATCTTCATTGTCCGCCGCAAACCTAGGCCCGGCGATGACGACATTCCGATTGACGAGTGGCTGTCGTATATCCATTCGTCATCAATCCTCTACGCGAAGGAGCGAACCGCGCGTCAGGGAATCAATCCGTTCACAAAATCGCCCTCCCCCTTTAGTCCTTCACCGGGCGGCGCGTCGTTCGAAGGTCCCAAAGGCCGCTGCGAAATAGAGTACCACGCTGGCGGACTTATTTTTCACAACGCGAACGGTCACGCCGAGGAAATCGTGGCGAGAATTGCTGAAGATCTCGGCGCCTCCGTCGAGTTTTACGACCCCAACGCCGGGAGGAGAAAAGGGGACATCACTGATATTAGCAAATTTTAGCCATTTTTCTCCTCTAAATCGATTTTTTCGGAGAGTGGCTCACATGCCTTTCTTCGTATCTTCCTTCGCTCCATCGTGTCATCGTGGTTGCATTTCTGCCTCTGTGATCTGATCGGTACATAGGTAAGCCTCAATCAATTATTGAGAATTGAAATGGAATACCAAATCCAGCTCAAAACCCTCCCAAGCCTTCCCCTCGCCGTCGTCCGCCGCCAAGCCACCCCCCAAGACCTCCCCAAAATAATCCCCCAAGCCTGCGGCCTAGTCTGGAAATCCCTCCAATCCAAACAAATCCCCGGCGCCGGCCGACACGTCGCCCTCTACCTCGACAACCAAATCAACCTGGAAATAGGCGTAGAACTAAACGCCCCCTTCACCAGCGACGGCCAAATCATCCCCTCCTCCACCCCCGCCGGCCCCGTCGCCACCACCACACACTTCGGCCCCTACAACCTCCTCCATCAAGCCCACCACGCCCTCCGCCAATGGTGCTCAACCCACAACCACCAATTGGCCGGCCCCAACTGGGAAATCTACGGCCACTGGACCGACGCCTGCAACACCAACCCCTCCCAAATCCGCACCGACATCTTCTACCTCTTAAAACCCGCCACCCATCAATGTTGATTCGTCAGCCGGAAATTCTAACGGGGGAAATTCTAACGGGACGCGATTCGATCGCATCATGCCGCTACCCCATCAACGTCTCCATCCCAACGAATCGCGTCCTCTCACAATCCCCACCACTAGAATACCCACCCGACTCCGCACACCATGCGGCTTAACCTATAATGCGAATTCACCTCAATTCCCGCGCCCTGCCGCTTGCGGCTTAGCGGTCGGGCCGTAGGCCCACCCGTCCCCCCCCATCGCGTATTTCAAGTGAAATCCCTATAAAACAACCCATGAACGTCCAAACCACCCTAAACTTCCTCGGCCGCACCGAAGAAGCCCTCCACTTCTATTCCCAATCCCTCGAAGCCCAAATCCTCTTCCTCATGCGCTTCCGCGACTGCCCCGACCCCTCCCAATCCAAACCCGGCCTCGAAAACAAAATCTTCCACGCCACCTTCCGCATCGGCTCCACCGAAATCATGGCCTCCGACTGCGGCTGCGAAAAATCCCCAACCCCCACCCCATTCGCCGGCTTCTCCCTCGCCCTCCGCGTCGAAACCCCCGAAAAAGCCGAACGCTTCTTCTCCGCCCTCAGCACCGGCGGCCAAATCCAAATCCCCCTCCTCCAAACCTTCTTCGCCTCCCGCTACGGCATCGTCCTCGACCCCTTCGGCGTCTCCTGGAAAATCATCGCCGAACCCATTACCCCAAAGTAATCCACAAAAGTCCCCTCCAAATTGTAGCTATTTACCGTCCCAGCATCCGCATTAAGCCTCTTTCATGTCTCACGCCCTGTGCATTTTTACGTCGCATAGGCGTCTCGCCTATGCTCTTCATCTAAAAAGCATGCCCAAGCCGCCCCACGACATACAAAATCACATGCTCAACTAAACCAATTTCAACAAGTAACCCTTTTCAATCAACACGCCGACTCATTTTTTCAAGCACACCCCATACCCAACCCACGCTTGGTGCCTTGGAGGCTTGGTGCTTCAACCTCTTCATTTCGCCCACGCTCGCGTTGGGCATGTCCTCTCCCCCAACCCACTCATCCCAACCTCACCAAAGCCACAACCCAAAAACCCCCTGCCTTTAATCTGTGAAATCTGTGTAAATCTGTGAAATCTGTGGTTCATATTTCTTCCCCCTCCCCCCCATGCACTTTTTCGTGTCCTCCTTCGCGCCATCGTGTCATCGTGGTTGCATTTCTCCCCTTCTGATCTGAACGGTAACAGTTACGAAGATTCGTCACTATTTACCGTCCTCGCTCAAAGTCTCTCACTCCGCTTACGGTTTTCGCGGCTCAAATCCTCACCTCCACCTTCTTCTCTTTGTGCCCTTATCCCTCTTGATCCTCCTTGGTGCTTACCTCCCCTCTCTTCCTCTCAGCGGTAAACAGTTACCTCCAAATTCAATTCACAGATTATACTTGACAAATACCAAACAAAAATGTATTATGTCCACGCTGCTCCACGGGCCCCCAGCTCGCCCGTCGATAAGCACGATCTTTGACAATTGAATAGCTTTTTTAAGTCGTTTCATGTCGGTTTAAGTCGGAAATAGGTCGGTTTTAGTCGGTTTTTTACCCCATTTTCTCAGGCATAAAATCTCCTAAAGCTTTATCAATACAGCACATAAAAATATCTCCTTCTCTGCCTGCATCTTCAAAACTTTTCATTCTCTTCCTCATTCCGAATCCCTCTACCGATCCTTGACCCATTTCCCCCATCCCTCTAAATTCCGCCCACCCCACCCCATGCACAAAGGTCGACTCGAAGCCTTCTCCGACGGCGTCCTCGCCATCATCATCACCATCATGGTGCTCGAACTCCACGCACCCCACGATCCCACCCTCGCCACCCTCGCCTCCCTCAAACCCCTCATCCCCACCCTCCTCTCCTACGTCCTCTCCTTCATCTACGTCGGCATCTACTGGAACAATCACCACCACATGCTCCAGGCCTCCCGCCACGTCACCGGCTCCGTCCTCTGGGCCAACCTCCACCTCCTCTTCTGGCTCTCACTCGTCCCCTTCGTCACCACCTGGATCGGCGCCAGCCACTTCGCACCCCTCCCCTGTGCCGCCTATGGCCTGATCCTCCTCATGGCCGCCGTCGCCTACACCATCCTCGCCCGCACCCTCATCCACTCCCACGGCCAAGACTCCCCCCTCGCCAAAGCCCTCGGCTCCGACACCAAAGGCCACCTCTCCCTCCTCCTCTACACCATCGCCATCCCCTCCGCTTTCCTCTCCCCCTGGATCGCCTGCTCCCTCTACCTCATCGTCGCCATCCTCTGGCTCATCCCCGACCGCCGCATCGAACGCCAGCTAAAACATGACCCCGACTGACTTCCCTCCCCCCGCTGATCGCTCTACACTCCCCTGATCGTGCATCGCCGGATCCTCCTCCTGATCACCGACCTGGAAATCGGCGGCACCCCCACCGTCGTCCGCGAACTCGCCCTCCGCCTGCGCGATCCCGCCCGCCACATCCACGTCGAAGTCGCCTGCCTCCGCCCCCCCGGCCCAGTCGCCGACCAGCTCACCTCCGCCGGCATCCGCGTCACCCCCCTCTACGCCCGCGGCCCCTTCGACCTCCCGCGCACCGTCCACCGCCTCAACCACCTCCTCGCCTCCCGCCTCTTCGATACCTGCTTCAGCTTCCTCCTCCACGCCAACGCCGTCGCCGCTTTCTCCAGCCTCTTCCTCCACGAAGTCCGCTATATCCAATCCATCCAAACCACCCAGCCCAGTCCCCGCTGGCACTGGACCGCCCAGCGTCTGATCCACCACGCCGCCCGCACCGTCGTCGTCCCCACCCCCTCCGTCGCCCAGGCCGCCCAATCCCGCTCCCACATCCCGGCCGATAAACTCATCGTCATCCCCAATGCCGTCGACCTCCCAATTCTCTCCCCCACCCCCCGCCCCCCCGGCCCCCACCGCATCGTCTTCATCGGCCGCCTCGACCCCATCAAACGCATCCCCGACCTCATCGCCTCCCTCGACCACCTCCCCCCCGACACCGAACTCCACCTCTACGGCGAAGGCCCCGAACGAGCCAACATCACCCCATCCCCGCGCGTCATCCTCCACGGCTCCATCCCCTCCCCGGCTCCCGCCCTCGCTAACGCCGACGTCCTCGTCCTCCCCTCCGCCGCCGAAGGTTTCGGCCTCGTCCTCATCGAAGCCATGGCCGCCGGCGTCCCCGTCGTCGCCACCGACGTCCCCGGCATTCGCGACGTTGTCCGCCACAACCACACCGGCCTCCTCGTCCCCGTCGCCTCCCCCCCCGCCCTCGCCGCCGCCATCCAGCGCCTCCGCACCGACGACTCCCTCCGTTCCACGCTGATCGCCAACGCCCGGGCAGATGTCGCACAACATTTCTCCTGGCCAACCGTTATTCAGCAGTATCAAAAGCTCCTGAATATCCAACCCGAGGACGAGGAATGAAGTGTCGGACCGCCAGCATCGCTCTTTTGCTCTCCGCCGTCGCCCCCATCGCCAGCGCCGATGACGGCCGCGGCGACTCCGCCCACGTCGGCCCCGCCTCCAACGGCGCTTTCGTCGTCCCCACCAAACAAATCATCCACCCCCCCGGCCAGTCCGTCGCCTGGCATGGCCGCCCAACCGACCTCGCGATCTCCGCCGACGGCAAAACCCTCTACGCCAAAAGCTACGGCTCCATCCTCGTCATCGACGCCGCCACTTGGAAGATCAAACAAGACGTCAAACTCTCCGACAAATCCACCTCCTCCATGGCCGGCATGACGCTCTCCCCCGACGGCAAAATGCTCTACGTCACCGCCTCCGACTCCCGCCTGCTCGAAGGCAAACTCTCCCCCGAAGGCTCCCTCTCCTGGACTCGCAAAATTGAAGTCCCCGCCTCCGTCCCCAAAGGCGGCCGACGCGCCGACAGCTATCCCTGCGGCATCGCGCTCTCCCCCGACGGCCATCACGCCTTCATCTGCCAATCCATGGCCAACTCTCTGATCGAAATCGACCTGACCACCTCCAAACCCATCCGCTCCATTTCCGTCGGCAACGCCCCCTGGGGCGTCGCCCTCAGCCCCGACGGCCATCGCGCCTACGTCTCCAACTGGGCTGGCCGGCGCGCCACCGCCGCCGACAAAACCGGCGACTCCGCCGGCACCCCCGTCGTCGTCGACGACCGCGGCATCCCTTCCACCGGCTCCGTCAGCGTCATCGACACCGATCACGGCAAAATCCTCGCCGACATCCCCGTTGGCTTGCATCCCGGTGCCGTTCTCCTCTCCCCCGACGGTGCCACTCTCTTCGTCGCCAACGCCAATTCCGACTCTGTCAGCGTCATCGACACCGCGGCCAATCAAGTCACGCAAACCCTCAACGTCAAACCCGACCCCCGCCTCCCCTGGGGTTCCTGCCCCAATGCTCTTGCCCTCTCCCCCGACGCCAAAACGCTATACGTCGCCCTCGGCGGCAATAACGCCATCGCCGTCCTCAATCTCGATCATCCCACCCCCGCAGGCTTCATACCCACCGGCTGGTGCCCTGGCGGCGTCCTCGCTGACGACCACCACCTCTTCATCGCCAACATCAAAGGCATCGGCTCGCGCGACCCCTCCGCCGAAGGCGACTGGAACTCCCACTCCTACTGGGGCACCGTCGGCAAAGTCGCTATCCCCGACGCCCAGACTCTGGCGGCCTACACCCGCCAGGTAAACGAAGACGCCCTCGTCCCCCAATCCCTGCGCGCCTGGGAAAAAGCCCAATCCAACGTCGTCGCCAAAGCCATCCCCGCTCACATCGGCGAGCCTTCCACCATCGAACATGTCATCTACGTCATCAAAGAAAACCGCACTTACGACCAGGTCCTCGGCGATATCGGCAAAGGAAATTCCGACCCCAAACTCTGCACCTTCGGCCACGACGTCACTCCCAATCATCACGCCCTCGCCAACCAGTTCGGCCTTCTCGACAACTACTACTGCAACGGCGTCCTCTCCGCCGACGGCCACGCCTGGGCCACCGAAGGTTACGCCGATGACTATCTCGAAAAAGGCAGCGGTTCCTGGTCGCGCTCCTACCCCTACGCCGGCGATGATTCCATGGCGTTTGCCCCGACCGGCTTTATCTGGGACGACGCCCTCTTACACGGCCTGAGCTTCCGCAACTTCGGCGAGTTCTCCAAATCCGAAACCGACCCCGCCGGCTCCGCCGTCGATGTCTACCGCAACTATCTCAGCGGCGGCCACAAATATGGCATCCGTACAAAAATGGCGCTCCAGCCCCTACATCAGTACAGCAATCCCAACTCCCCCGGCTGGTCCCTGCACATCCCCGACCAGCAACGGGCCGACGTCTTCATCAAGGAACTCCACGCAGACGAAGCCAAGGGGATCTTCCCCAACTTCACGATCCTCTATCTGCCCAACGATCACACCTCCGGCACCAGTCCCAGCAACATCGTCCCGACCTCCATGGTCGCCGACAACGACCTCGCCGTCGGCCGGGTCGTCGATGCCGTCAGCCATTCCAAATTCTGGGACCACACCGCGATCTTCATCATCGAAGACGACCCGCAGAATGGTTTCGACCATGTGGACGGCCACCGCTCCTTCTGCCTGGTCGCCAGCCCCTACGCCAAGCGAAACGTCATCGTCAGCAAGTTCTACAATCAGACATCAGTGCTGCACACGATCGAGCTGATCCTCGGCCTGCCGCCGATGAATCAGATGGATTCTCTGTCGCCGGTGATGCGGGACGTCTTCACAGATACGCCAGATACCACTCCATATACGGTAGTCAAAAACATCATCCCGATAGACGCGGTCAACCCAGCCCGGGCGGAGATCACCAATCATCGCCAGCGCGAGATGGCCGACCTGAGCCTGCGCCAGGATTTTGACGATCCAGACCGGGCTAACGATCAGGATCTCAACCGGATTATCTGGTTCGCTTCGATGGGCTGGGATTCAAAATATCCCCGTGATTTCGCCGGGGCACATGGCCGCGGGCTGAGGCAGCTCCATCTGAAATTGGACGGCTCGGTCAAGGACGATGACGACGATTGATGGCTGCTAAAACGGCAGTTAGAAATACCCTTCTTCCACATCCGGCAGGTGCCCATTGCAGATGCCCGATTGTAACTATCGAAAGAACAACCATTTGCCGAAATGCGGCGCTGGTCTCGCTTTTGCGATTGGTCAGTAATGCGTTTCGATAAACTAACCGTCAAAGCTCAAGAGGCCGTGGTCCGCGCCCAGGAGATGGCACGCGAGCGCGATAATGCCGAAGTTCAGCCGCTGCATCTGCTCGCGTCGCTTCTTCAGGAAGAAGACGACGGCGTTGTTCGTCCGATGTTGCAAAAACTCGGAGCGAACGCGAGTGCATTGGGACAGTCCCTTACCCAGCAACTTGAACGACTGCCCAAGGCGACCGGCACGCAGCTAGGCATGAGCCGGGCGCTCAATGACGTATTTACCCAGGCACAGAAAGAGGCGGATCGCCTCAAGGACGAATACATCTCGACCGAGCATCTCATGCTCGCGCTGGCACAAGTAAAATCCGAATCGCGCGACTTGCTGGCGCAATCTGGTGTCGACCACAACGCGATTCTTGCCGCCCTGAAAGATGTCCGCGGCGGTCAGCGCGTCACTGACCAGAACCCGGAACAAAAATATCAGGCGCTGCAAAAATACGGGCGCGACCTGGTGGAACTGGCACGCCAAGGCAAAATTGATCCGGTCATCGGGCGCGACGATGAAATTCGCCGCACGATGCAGGTCTTGGCCCGTCGTACAAAAAATAATCCAGTGCTGATCGGCGAGCCGGGCGTAGGGAAGACAGCGATCGTGGAAGGGCTGGCGATTCGGATATTGAATGGGGATGTGCCGGCGGTGCTGGCAGGGAAGAGAATTATTGCGCTGGACATGGGGGCGCTGATCGCTGGGGCGAAATATCGCGGAGAATTTGAAGATCGTCTGAAAGCCGTCATCAAGGAAGTCACCCAGGCGGATGGGCAGATCATTTTGTTTATTGATGAGTTGCACACTGTCGTCGGGGCAGGCAAAACCGAAGGATCAATGGATGCCGGCAATCTGCTCAAGCCGGCTTTGGCGCGCGGAGAGCTGCGCACCATCGGGGCGACGACGCTGGATGAGTATCGAAAATACATCGAAAAGGATGCTGCTCTCGAACGACGCTTTCAGCCGGTAAAAGTCGGAGAGCCAACGGTCGAGGATACGATCGCGATCCTGCGCGGATTAAAGCCACGCTATGAAGCACATCACGGCGTGCGCATTACGGATTCGTCGATTGTGTCGGCGGCGGTATTGTCGGATCGATATATTCAGGATCGGTTTCTGCCGGATAAGGCAATCGATTTGATTGACGAGGCTGCGTCGCGATTACGGATCGAGAATGATTCGATGCCGGCCGAGCTGGATGAAATTCGGCGGAAGATGGTGCAGCTTCAGATTGAGACCGAAGCGCTGCGAAAAGAAAAAGACTCCGCCAGCCGCCAGCAACTGGAGAAGGCCGAACGCGAGCTGGCTGATTTACAGGAAAAAAACACACAGTTGTCCGCGCGCTGGCAGGCAGAAGTCGGGGTTCTGAAGTCGATCAAACAACTCCAGGAGGAATTGGATCGGAAGCAGACGGAGTTGGAGCAAGCGCAGCGGCAGGGGAATTGGGAAGTGGCGGCACGTATTCAATACGGGGAAATGCGCGATCTGAAAGCCAAGTTGGGCGACGCCGAGCAAAAAGCGCATGCCCAGGCCAATGATGGCAAGTCGCTGGTGAAGGATGAGGTCACACCGGAGGAAATCGCGGAGGTCGTGAGCCGGTGGACGGGTATTCCAGTGACGCGGATGCTGGAAGGGGAACGCGAAAAGCTCATGAAGATGGAAGATCGACTCGGACATCGAGTGATTGGACAGGATGAAGCGGTTCGAGCTGTGTCGGATGCCGTGCGGCGAAACCGGGCTGGCCTCGGCGATCCAAATCGGCCGATCGGATCATTCCTATTCCTCGGCCCGACCGGGGTCGGGAAAACAGAACTATGCAAAGCACTCGCTGAATTTCTGTTTGACGACGAAAGTGCGATGGTGCGCATTGATATGAGCGAGTTCATGGAGCAGCACTCTGTTGCCAGGCTCATCGGCGCACCGCCGGGATATGTGGGATATGAAGAGGGGGGTCGACTGACCGAAGCAGTTCGGCGCAAGCCTTATAGCGTGATTCTCTTTGATGAAATCGAGAAAGCGCATCGCGATGTGTTTAACGTGCTCTTGCAAGTGCTCGATGACGGCCGGCTAACTGACGGACAGGGTCGGACCGTCGATTTCAAAAATACGGTCATCGTCATGACCAGCAACCTGGGCTCCGGCCAGATTCAAGAGCTGACCAGCAAGGGGGCCGAGCAGTGGGAGATCGATGCCGCGGTGCGCGAGGTCCTTAAACAGCAATTCCGGCCCGAATTTTTGAATCGGATTGATGAAACGATTGTCTTCCATCCATTGAGTAAGGATCAGCTCACGAAGATTGTTGATGTGCAAGTGGAGGGACTGCGCAAGCGATTGGCTTCACGAAATCTCAAACTGCATTTAGCTGATGAGGCCAAGAAGCTCCTGGCCGAGGAAGGATATGACCCGAACTACGGCGCTCGGCCATTGAAGCGGGTCATTCAACAACGGCTGGAGAATCCGCTGGCGAAACAAATCCTCCGCGGAGATTTTCCGGAGAATGCGATGATTCTGATTGGCGTTGACCCCGCCAAGCATGACTTTACTTTTGTTCAGGGTTAGCGGGAAGCATTTTAATGGTTTGAAGGAATTGCAGGCATTGCAGCGTCCAATCGCCTTCAGCGGGATTAGGAGTTCGCAGGCCGAATCCGTGCGGGCCATTGTTGAGGAAGACCAGTTCGTTCTTGATGCCGTGGGCGGTGAGGGCGTCGGCGAACATTTGGGCGTTTTGCCAGGGGACGACTTTGTCGTTTTTGCCTTGGACGAGGAAGCAGGGGGGGGTGTTGTCGGTAACGCGGAGTTGGAGGGAAAGTTGTTGATCGAGGCCGGGGGCGAAGTTTTTCCCGAGGAGGCTGTCTCGGGAACCGCCGTGGGCGTAGGGGGGGATCATGGAGATGACGGGGTAGACGAGGATGGCGAAGTCAGGGCGGTCGGATTTGTTGTGGAAGAGAGTGGCTGCAGAGCCAGCGAGGTGGCCGCCGGCGGAGAAGCCCATGATGCCGATGTGTTTGGGGTTGATGTCGAGAGATTTGGCTTGCTGACGGACCATTTTGATGGCGGCTTGGGCGTCGTTGAGTTGGGCGGGATAGCGATTGGGGGAGACACGGTAGCGGAGGAGGTAGGCGGTGACGCCATGACGATTCCACCAGCGGCAGACGTCCTGGCCTTCGTAGGTGTCCATTAGCCCGCTGTAACCGCCGCCGGGGCAGACCACGACGGCAGTGTGGGTGGTGTTCTGTTCGGGGAAGAAGGCCTGGAGGGTGGGGACGGGTTTCATGCCGAGGGGAGTTGGGATGGCGGTGGTTTGCGCAGCGAGGGGGACGGGCTCGGTGGTCGGGCGCGGGGCAGGATGGGTTGCGCAGCCGACGGTGAGGATTGCGAGAAGAAGTAGGCCGGTTTGGATGGAGGAATGGATCATGCTGGGGATATTACATTCGGACCGCGGGATGGGGTAGGACGGCGTTCGCCAAGGGGAACGGATTTCTTTATACTTCGGGGGAATGAATTCGGATGCTGGGATTCGCGAGCTGAGACGCCGGGCCAAGTTGCGGCTGCTGCGCATGCATTATGAATCGAATGTCGGGCATATCGGGGGGAATCTTTCGGTACTGGATATCATGTTGACGCTGCATCATCAGGTTTTGCGTGCCGACGTGGATGAGTTCATCCTCTCCAAAGGGCATGCCGCAGGGGCGTGGTATGTGACGCTCTGGTCACTCGGGCTGCTTTCGGAAGAGGATTTGGTGCGGTTTCATAAGGATGGGACGCGGCTGGCGGGCCATCCGCCGGCGCGGGGGATACCGGCGGTTTCGTTTGCGACGGGAAGCCTCGGGCATGGTTTGAGCCTGGCTGCGGGACTGGCGCTGGCGAAGCGGGTGAAATCGGAAAGCGGGCGGGTGTTTTGTGTGACTTCAGATGGGGAATGGAATGAAGGATCAACATGGGAAGCGCTGATCTTCGTGGCGCATCAACGGTTGAGGAATCTGGTGGTGTTTGTGGATGTGAATGGATTGCAGGGGTTTGGCACGACGCGGGAGGTCGCCAATCTTGAGCCGTTGGCGGCGAAATTGGAGACGTTTGATATCGTAGTACGTGAAATTGATGGACATGATCCAGATGCCATTTCTGAAGCGGTGCGTGAGGACGGGTCTGCCGGACGGCCGATTTTTATTCTGGCGAAAACCTGCAAGGGGTGCGGAGTCTCTTTTTTAGAACATCGGATGGATTCGCATTATCTTCCGATGAATGAAGCTCAATATCGGCAAGCGGTGGACGACGTAACGCGATCATAAGGTCCAACCATGAGATCAGCTTTCAGCCGAGCGCTTCTTGCCTATGCGGATCGTAAGGATTTCGTTTTTCTAACGGGAGATTTGGGATTTAAGGCGTTGGAAGAATTGCGCGATGCGATGGGGGAGCGGTTTATCAATGCAGGAGTGGCGGAGCAGAATATGGTGTCGGTTGCGGCAGCGCTGGCGCGGAAAGGGCTGCGGGCGTGGACGTATAGTATTGCGCCGTTTATGTATGCGCGGCCGTTTGAGCAGATTCGGAATGATGTTTGTTTGCATGATCTGCCCGTGATTTTTGTGGGAAATGGCGGAGGCTATGGATATGGAGTGATGGGGGCGACGCATCATGCGATTGAGGATTATGGGGCGCTGCTGACGCTGGCGCGGATGCGTGTGCTCGTGCCGGCGTTTGATATGGATGTGGAGCCGATGGTGCGGCAGTGTTTTTCGGCGGAGCATCCAACATATCTGCGATTGGGATTGTCGGAAGAGCCTAAGAATTATGTGGTGCCGGCGTATGCGGCGTGGCGGAAATTACTGAGCGGGCCCGGGGCGACGGTGGTGGTGGTCGGGCCGCTGGTGGGGGGAATATTGAGCGCGCTGCGGGGAGTTGAACCGACTCCTTCGTTGTGGTTGATTGGGGAACTGCCGGTGGAGAATTTGCCGGAGGAGTTTTTAGAGGATTTGGAGCGTTCAGGACGGTTGATTGTGGTGGAGGAACATGTGGCGGCGGGGTCAGCGGGGCAGCAGTTGGCGCATCGGCTGCTGGAACTTGGGAAGCCGCCGCGTCAGTTTCAACATCGCACAGCGCTAGGGTATGTGTCAGGATTGTATGGTTCGCAGAAGTTTCATCGGGCAGAGTCGGGATTAGACCCGGCAGCGATTGCAGCACTGGTTACTACCGGGGGGAGATGAGTCATGCTTGAAGTAGTAGATGAATTGGATATCGAGCAGAAGATCAAACGATTGCAGGGGCCGATCCTGGTGATCGGTGCCAGCGGATTCGTGGGGGCGAATCTTTTTCATGCGCTGCTGCGCTGCCGAAAGGATGTTTTCGGGACGGCGACGCGCCAGCCGGCGTGGAGGATGGCGGGTTTGCCAGCGGAGAATATCCGCACCACGGATTTGCTGGTGGATTCGAATCTGGATGCACTGCTGGATGAGATTCGCCCGCGGACGATCTTTAATTGCATCGCTTATGGCGCATATTCGTTCGAGACCGACCCGTCGCTGATTTACCAAACGAACTTTAATTTCATCGCGCGTCTGCTGCATCGGCTCGCGAAGCGCGAGATTGCTTGCTATGTGCATGCCGGGTCTTCGTCGGAGTACGGGGACAATGCCGCGGGGCCGCGCGAGATCGATCCGACGGCGCCGAACAGCGATTATGCGGTGTCGAAAGTCGCGTCGGCGAATCTGATTTATTTTTACGGGCGGCACAAGCTGGTGCCGTGCGCAAATTTACGACTGTATTCGGTGTATGGGCCGATGGAGGATTCTTCGCGGCTGATTCCGAATGTGATTCGGCAGGGAATGAACGGGGCGCTGCCGGAATTTGTGCATCCGGATATCTCGCGCGATTTTGTCTATTCGGATGATGTGGTGGAGGCGTTTGTCGATACTGCCTCGAACTTGCAGCCGGCGGATTATGGGGAGTCGTTTAACATCGGCACCGGGCGCAAGACGACGATCCGCGATGTGGCGGCGACGGCGCGGGAAATATTTGGCATTGAGGCCGAGGCAACTTTCTCGATGCCGAATCGGCAGTGGGATGTCGTAGACTGGTTTGCCAGCGTGGAAAAGGTCGCGGAGCGCTTGCAGTGGAAACCACGGACGTCGTTTCGGGATGGCTTGGCGCGTATGACGGAGTGGTATCGGGCGCTGCCGGATAAGGTAGTGTATGAGCAATCGTCGAAGCGGTTTGGGTTGGATACCAAGCACTCAGTGTCAGCTATTATCGCTTGCTACAAAGACGGGCAGGCGATTCCTGTGATGTATGAGCGATTGCGCACGGTGTTCACGAAGATGAACATCGATTTTGAAATCATTTTTGTGAATGATCGCAGTCCGGATGACAGTGAAGAGGTGATCCGCAACATTTCGCGTAACGATCGGCGGGTGCTGGGAATTTCTCATTCACGGAATTTTGGCTCGCAGGCGGCATTTCGGTCGGGGATGGAAATCGCTTCGAAAAACTCTGTTGTGCTGCTGGATGGGGATTTGCAGGATCCGCCGGAGTTGATTGAGGAGTTCGTTAAGTTGTGGCGCGATGGATATGACGTTGTCTACGGGCGGCGAGTGAAGCGCGAGGCGTCGCTATCTATGCAGATTGCGTATAAGGTTTTTTATCGTTTGTTTGATTGGTTTTCTTATATTCAGGTACCGCATGATGCGGGGGATTTTTCATTGATGGATAAGCGCGTCGTGGCGGCGATGCTGCGGTTTCCCGAGCGCGATCTATTTTTGCGCGGGTGCCGGGCGTTTGCCGGGTTTCGGCAGACTGGGGTCGATTATGTGCGACCGGAGCGCATGTTTGGGCGCACGACAAATAATCTATGGCGCAATATCGGTTGGGCCAAGAAGGGGATTCTGAGTTTCTCAAATGTGCCGTTGAATATGCTCTCGTCTGCTGGTGTGGCAATGTTGGCGCTGACATTTGTACTGATCATCGTGCAGACCGCTCTTCGGTTTGCATTTCCAGCTCTGGTAGAGAAAGGCGTGACTACGGTCTTGATCGCAATTCTCTTTTTTGGCTCGATTAACTTATTCGCGATCGGATTGATCGGAGAGTACATCGCCAAGATTTTTGAGGAAGTTAAACGGCGGCCGCGGTTTATTCGCCGGAGTATTATTCGCAATGGAGATATCCGTCCTGCCGCAGAGGAAGCTCATAGCGCGGAGCGTGATTAGCCGATGGAACTCCCGCGCACCAATATGGTTCACCGCGCCGCCGAGACGTGGCGGCCGCCGCTCCTGAGTCCGGGAGATAGTGCTTTTGCGAAGTTTTCGGCGGCGGTTCGAAGATTTTTGGATTTTCAGGCAGGGTCGATATGGCGGGACATGGCGGCCATTTTGCCGAGAGCTACAGGGCGATTGCTCGATGTAGGATGCGGGGCGCAGCCTTATCGTCTGCTGCTGCCAAAGTCAGTGGAATATCTGGGGATTGATACGGCAGATGCGCAGTCGCATTTTGGATATGCACAACCCGACACACGTTACTTTGCGGCGGACGGGCCGTGGCCGGTCGCGAGTGGTGAGATCGATGTTTGCCTGGCGACGGAGACGATGGAGCATGTTCCCGATCCGGCGGAATTTCTGCGGGAAGCGGCACGCTGCGTTAAACCAAAGGGGATGCTCATTCTTACGGTGCCGTTTGCAGCGCGATGGCATTTTATCCCACATGATTATTGGCGATATACGCCTGCATCGCTGGCGAGATTGCTTGGGAACGCGGGATTTGAGAATATTCGTGTGTACGCGCGCGGGAACGCGGTTACCGTGGCTTGTTATAAATCGATGGCAATTATCCTTTCTCTGATTTTGTCTCCTGCCCCGATTGCCGTGCGATTTTTTCGACTTGTTCTGGGATTAGTTCTTGCGCCAGGCGCTGTGCCGCTTTGCGTTCTTGCGAATCTTTCGCTCTTCGGGAGAGGTGGGGATGATTGTCTGGGGTATACCGTTCTTGCCGATCGGGGGTTGGCTCTGTGAATCTCAGTTTTGAGCCGCGTACATGTCCGATCTGTTTGTCCGATGATCAGTCGGCGCTGTTTGCCGAGGCGAACTTTGATCCGGCGCAGCTGGGTGAATTTGCCTATGCTTCGCGAAAGCTGCCCGAATACATGCATCTGCGGCTGCTGATCTGCGGGCGCTGTGACATGCTTTATGCCTCACCGGCTCCGCCGCCCGGGCTGTTATCGGCGGCGTATAACGACGCAGCATTTGATTCGGGACCGGAAGCTCATTTTGCGGCGCGGACGTATGGCTCGTTTCTTCCGAACATCTGTTCAAATCTCCCGGATCGAATCGGAGCCGTCGATATAGGCACGGGGGATGGGGCATTCATCGAGCAGCTTATTGAGCATCGCTTCACGGATGTCATTGGCGTTGAGCCGTCAGCGGCGCCGATCGCGGCGGCGGCGGCGACCATCAGACCGCTGATTCGCCATGATATTTTCAAGCCCGGGTCATTTGCGCCAGGATCGGTTTCGCTGGTTACTTGTTTTCAGACGATCGAGCATGTGCCCGACCCGCTTTCACTTTGCCGGGAGGCGTGGAAAATTTTGAAGCCGGGCGGAGCGATATTTTTAGTCGGACACAATCGCCGGGCATTTTCTGCGAAGGTTCTTGGACGAAAATCTCCGATTTTTGATATCGAGCATCTCCAGCTTTTTTCGCCAGATAGTTTTCGTCATCTTCTTTCAGCGGCAGGATTCGAGTCAATTTCTGTGAAGCCCTTTATCAGCAAATACCCGCTTCATTACTGGATGAAATTGTTCCCGCTCCCGGCGGGTGTTAAGCATGTGGTTATCTCAAGTTTGAAAGCAATGCGGCTCGGATTTATGCCGATTCCACTACCGGCGGGAAATCTGACGGCGGTCGCGTATAAGCCTAAATGATCACCGGAAAAAGTTTATTCTTTCAGGCGATTCAGCGTGTACCAGGCAATTGTCGTTCGAAGGCCGGTTCCGTCTTCTGCGGCTAGTTTGGGGATTTCGATCTGGTAGACGCGGCCGGGCGTCATTTCAGGTAGGACGAGATGGGCGGTCATTCGATCGCTAGAGATTTCCGCGCGGGTAACCTTGACGGGTGTTTTATCCAACTCATCTGATCCGTAATCGTGATGGTATTCGTAGCGATAGTGCAGGATTTGATAGGTCGCGGGATCAGCCGCAGCGGCGGAGACGGGCTTGGTGAAAGTCAGCAGAAAGCCGTCGTGTTGCAGCTCGATTTTTTGAATTTCGAGCGGCATCTTGCCGGTCCAGGTGATGCGGCGGATGCCGTAGGTGCCGCCCGCCCAGCCGCGGTTGGTCAGGCCCATGTAGAGTGCTCCGTCGGGGCCGAAGGCGAATCGGTTGGCGCCTTCGATGATGGGATCTTTGAAGAAGGGGAAGCAGGCCCCCTGATATTCGCCGGCGACTTTTTCCAGGAAGACACGGGTGACGATGGGGGCGACGGTATCGCCGCAGAAGATTTGCCCGGCGAATGGGCCGAATTTTCCGGCGGTGGTATCGAAGCGTGGTTCGGTTACGGATTGGCCGACGCGTTTGTAAGGAAACCAAACCACCGGGACGGTGCGCATCTTTGCCAGGTCAGTGATGGTCGTCGTCTTTGGCGATCCTGTGAAATCAGGCTTAAATGACAAGGAGGCGGGATGGCCATAAAAGTGGCCGGGGAGCAGATGTTGCAGACAGTCTGTTGCGACGTATTCGCCTTGGCTGTCGACGCAGAACAGATCTCCAGAAGGGGAAAGAGTAATGCCGTTGGGCGAGCGCAGTCCCCAGGCATAGGTGGAGAATGCGCCGTCGGGAGAGATTTTGTATGCCGTCCCGCGATTTTTTACGTCCGCGCCCATGAAGGTACTTCCCCAGGGATCGTGGCCGGTGTGGGCAAGGTTTAGTGTTCCATAGAGGTTGCCGGCGTTGTCTTTGACCAGGCCGAAGTTGAATTCGTGGTAATTGCCGGTGTAGCCAAAGTCTTGGGAAATCATTTCGTAACGATCTGCCACACCATCATGGTCGCTATCGATCAATCGAGTGATTTCTCCTCGCTGCGTGACCAATACTTCGGTGTCGGATATCGGGAGTGTTCCCAGGCATTCAGCCAATCCTTCGGCGAATTTTTTCCAATGTTTATCTTTCCAGGTCCAGACTTCTCCGCGGCGGGTGCCGACGAAGAGTGTCCCGCTGGGGGAAAAATTCAGGCCGCCTACTTCCAAGAGCAGTGGCGTATCCGGATCTGGAATCGTTTCAATCGTGTAATACATCCCAGCCGGCGCGCCGATCGCGTGGGAGAACGCGGCAATCAGCAGGAATAAACCGATCAAAGTCTGGTGAATATGTTTCATTTTCCCTCCGCTATCGGCGTGATCGTTGCCGAGAGCGTTGTGTCGCCCGAGGCTGAGGCCGCGATTGCCGGTACTTTAGGATCCCATCCGGCTGGCGAAGATGCGGGTTGAAATGTTTCCGAAGAGACGGTCATGGAAAATTTAGGATCCGCTGCGAATACGAAATAGACTTTTTTTCCATCGGTCGGTCCAATCTGAAATGTCCGGACAAATCCATTCTGAGCCGGCTTCACACTTTCTTTCAGATTGACGCCATTCACGGAGTAGATGATTTCGATGCTTGTCGAGGTAATTTGGTAGCCGCGATATTTGACGGTGGGGATTTTATCCATCGATCCGACGTATATTTGATGGGTTGTCGGGGCATTCCAGATCGGGGTTCCCATCCGTTTGCCGTGGGAGTCTCCACGACCGTTCCAGGCTCCGGTCATGTCGAGAAAGTCGCCGCGCCAGACATAGCGTAATTGTCCGAATTCGGGATCAAAGGCGTAGGACAAGCCGCCCGGCAGGCCAACGGCAATTGCGCGGGGGATGGGATTGAACGCACCACCGACACCGCCTCCGTCCAGCCAGCATCGCTGCACCATCGGCCGATCAGTAGGGGCCAGCACGAAACGAGTTTGACCCGATTGGCCGGCCCCGTTGGGCGTGGGCATCGCCTCGCCGAGAGAGAGATAAGCCCAGATAGCTGAAATCATCGGCGAGGATTCGCTCGTCGGTTTGCCGGCAAAGAAATTGGGCATCACAGTGTTTGGCACGATACGGCCAGGCTCATGCACCCATCGTTTGAACCAATTTTGGTGAAGGCGAGTCGTCATGAGAGCGAGTTCCGGGCCGCGCGATTGTTCTGGCGCGGCGACGGGGCCGCCATTAAAAGAGTGGCAGGTAATGCAACTGAATCCCCCTGAACCGGCACCGACCAGTCGGCGGCCTTCGGCTACCAACTGTGGAGACGGCGCGGGAGATTTTTCTGAATCGGTTTCTCCCGATGTGGCCGCCATCTCGGCAATCATGGCGTGAACCGCAGTTCCGTAATTGGGCATTCGTACAGTTAGCCAGGGCCTGACCCGTTTGTTCTCCTCCAGTACGCCTTTGATCCATTCCGTATTGAGTTTTTCTCCAGCGATGGAGAGAGGAGGAACGCCGTCAACATTGACTGAGGAATTGGTTGCGTGACATGCCGCGCAGTTAAAACGGACGATATTTTCTCTAAGTGCATAAGTGGGCGCAGAAACGCTAGTTTCGGGCTGATTTTTGATGTTTTGCAGGTAAGCGGTGATTGCCTGGCGGTCGTCGGTTGCGAGTGTATAGGCTGGTGAGTCAGCCGGAGGAGCAGGGGCCAGGCATCCGGCTGCAATGTTTAATGCGTCAAGGCCGGGTGCGGACTTAGTGGTGGCGGCTGTGCCGGCGGTGTGGCAGTTCAAACATCCGGTAGTGGTAAACAGGGTTTGTCCGCGTTGTGGATCGCCCGGGGGGAATTTGGTTTCAAAGTCAGCGGAGTGCGACGTTGCCATCAGATAGGCAGCCAGCGCATCGGCCTGGCCTTGATCCAGAAGCATGTTGGGCATGCGGCCGCTGTGATCAGTCGATAACGGGTCCAGCAAATAGTGAGACAATTCCGCGATGCTTGTCCATTTTGATGCCAAGCCGTCGAGCGTATTTCCTTTGGCGCTGTCGTGGCACTTGGCGCAGCCGATAGAGTCGAACAATTGCTGACCTGCTTGCGTCAATTGCAGAGTGGAAGTGATGGATCGGGCTTCGGGTTTGTCCCGTTTGAGGGAGGCAAGATAAGTCGCGACGTCCCGGCGGTCCTGCTCATTTTTCAAAACGATTGGCATGCGAGCGGCAGGACGAAAATGCTGGGGATTTTCCAGCCATTTGGTGATCCATTCAGTCGTGATGCGCGATCCTACACCGGCGAGGTCCGGGGCGATCATTCCATTGAGGGTAGTGGACGAAGACTTATGGCATCCTACACAGTTTAATTCCTGCACGAGTTGCCGTCCTCGCTCGATGTTGGCTTCGGTTGTAGCTTCTTCCGGTGTGGTGAGATGTCCCAATGCTCCGGTGGGAAGTGGCTCGGAGGGGAATGTATCGGAAGACCAGGTGAGTTGCAGACGAGCGGGAGCGGAAACTGGTCGCGTGTAGCTGACGTGAAATGCGTGATCACCAGCCGAGAGAGAGATTTGTCTTGCGGGCTTGGAATCGATGGTGATGGACCCGCCGCCGGAGATGATGAACGAATAGGACCCTGTCTTTAGAATTCGGAGAATGCCGTCGTAGGTAAGGGAAAATTCGGCCGGGATTTGAGGGTGGATGGTTTCCGTGGGTGCGAGCGCGAAATTCCAATCGGTCGTGACGCGGGTGATATGGCGATCGCCGGAAGAGTATGTGACGATTACGCCGGGTTCGAGAGGAGCGGTCTTTGCAGCCGCGATAAGCAGAGAGGCACATCCGAGAGCGGTTGCGACCTGCATTCCAAACCGAGGCCAAAATTGATGCACATGAACTCCCTGGCGTTTGATGGGTGCGGAAGCAGTCGCCCTTGATCAAATTACAAACGAACCGGCAGTGCGTTTCCACTGATGGCGCCAAATATCCTGAAGCCTGCACCGATGCCTCATTTGCGGAGGTGAACAACTTCTTGAATGGCGGTGCGGAGGCGACCATGGTTGCTGTACCGGCTGTCAAGGCAGCGTTGTCTGCCCGCCGCGGCGATGGTTTGGCGGGCGGCGGAATTGGCGAGGAAGTATTTTACTTTCTTGAGAAGTTCCTCTGCGGAGTCAAAAAACTCAGCTTCGATTCCTTCGCGGAACAATCCGAGGTGTTCCTCTGTCCGTTCGGCAAGCATGAAAGCGCCGCAAGCTGGAATTTCGATCGAGCGCGTGGTCTGGCGATCGCGGCCCATTTTACGCAGGAACCCCAGGTTGATGTCAAAGCTGCAAATGGCTTTTGCGTAATCGTCGCTCCAGACGGATTTGCCCTCGATACGGATGTTGGGATGGACGGTTTTGAGGCGATTCCAATTAGGTCCCCAGATTCGGATAGAGATACCATTTTCAGCGAGCATGGTCATCATATTGGCGCGCTCGGCTTCGTAGTCGCCGATGAAGCCGACCGGCCCACCGAATTGTTCGCGATCTTCGGGAGTGAGAGGAATCGGGCGGTGTACGGCGGGATCAAACGCATTAGGCACGAATACGACGCGGGGGCATCCGAGGGCTTGAAGGTCCCGGACTCCATAGGATTTGGTGGTAAAGTAAATGTCGTAAAGCGGAAGATGGCGGAGGAAATCGCGGGATTGATACGGCCAGGAACCCATGTCATCCGGGGAATAGCCCACAATGGTCGTGCCAGGAGAAATTTGTTTGACGTTTTCGAAAGTAGATCGTCGAATGGTAAGGGCTTTATCGAGCCAGAGGAGATCGAACGATCGCAGGCGCATGGCGTCAAGGATTTGACCGTTGACGTTGCAAAGATCGGTTGGCCCGATGCCGAAGAGTTTCCTTCGCGCCCGTTGCCAGAGCCGGCTATTGGCGCGAAGCATATCGGGGGGGAACAATTCGATACCTTCGAGATGATGACCCAGTTCGCGCAGGGCATTAAAACGCTGGAGGCATGTGCCGCCAGCGTCGAGCTGGCCGACGTATAGGATCCGGAGCGGGGGGTCAGTCGCCAGCGTGGTGGACATGGAAGGGAGTATCCGAATTCTTCGGAGCGGCGTCAAAAAAGAGGGGCGATCGCATGATCGCGATCGCCCCTCGTTGATTACAGATGAAGATCCATCAGTGCCCGACGGAGCCGGGGAGGAAGCCTTCGAGTTTGCGGGCGCGGACCGGATGTTGGAGTTTCCGGATGGCCTTGGCTTCGACCTGGCGGACGCGTTCGCGGGTGACTTTGAAGATGCGGCCGACTTCTTCGAGCGTATAGGTGTAGCCGTCACCGATGCCGTAGCGGAGCTTGATGATCTCGCGCTCGCGGTAGGTGAGGGTCTTGAGCACCTGCTCGATTTTGTCCTTGAGCATCTCCTGAGTCGCGGACTCGACCGGGTTGTCGGCCTTTTCGTCCTCGATGAAATCGCCGAAGTAGCTGTCTTCGCTCTCGCCGACCGGGCGGTCCAGCGAGATCGGATGCCGGCTGATCTTGAGAACGCGGCGCGTCTCCGAGACCGACATCTTGGCCTTCTTGGCGATTTCTTCGATGGTGGGCTCGCGTCCAAGCTCCTGCATCAGCATCTTGGAGATGTTGCGCAGCTTGCTCATCGTTTCGATCATGTGCACGGGAATACGGATCGTGCGGGCATGGTCGGCGATCGCGCGGGTGATCGCCTGGCGGATCCACCAGGTCGCGTAGGTGCTGAACTTGTAGCCGCGACGGTATTCGTACTTGTCGACGGCGCGCATCAGGCCGGTGTTCCCTTCCTGGATGATGTCCAGGAACGACAGGCCGCGGTTGCGATATTTCTTGGCGATCGAGACGACCAGGCGGAGGTTGCCGCCGGAGAGCTTGCGCTTGGCGTCTTCGTACTTATTATAAATTTTGCGAACCGCGATGACGCGCTTGTGAAGCGATTGTGCGTCTTCGAGGACCAGGTCTTCCAGTCCTTCGCGTTCCTGCTGGCAGACTTCGAGGTCTTCCCCGGGGTCTTTGACCTTGGACAGCTCGGCAATGCGATGCTCCAGTTCAAGCATCTTGGTCGAGATGCTGTGGAGCTTCTTCATCATCGGCGTCACTTTGGACGTCCGCAGAGAAAGCTCTTCGAGCAACTTGACGGCGCGACGGCGGCGGCGGCGAATCGCCATCCGGGCTTCGTCGACGTCCTTCTTGTTTTTCGACTGGCGGAGGATGTCCCAGTTCTCGCGGTTGCGCGCGAGCATCCGGCGGGTGGATTCGAGGTTAATTGGAATGCGCTGGCCGATGGTGCCTTTGTCGGCCTGGTCTTCGGCGGTGGAAATCTTCATCGTCCGGTCGAACGGGAGATCACCCGAATCGACCTGCTGAAGAATCTCAACCGCGGACTGCAAGCAGTAGTCGGATTCGAGCACTTTGGACCGGAAAATCTTGCGGAAGATTTCGATGCGCTTGGCCAGCGAAATTTCCTGCTCGCGCGTCAGCAGCGGGATTTCGCCCATCTGCGTCAGGTACATGCGGACCGGGTCATCGATCCGCTTGGTGGAGGCTTCGGCGAGTTCTTCGTCGAGATTGAGGTCCAGCTCTTCGCCGTTCTCGTCGACGATCGGTTCGATCTCGGCGGGGGTCGGAGCGGGAGCGGGCGCCTTGGCTTTCTTGACCGGGGCGATCGCTTCCTGCACAGCGGGGGCTGTCTTGGGCGCTTTAACCGTGATGAATTCGCCGATATCGCTTTCGTCGATGAGGCGAATGCCCATCTCATCGATCTTCATCAACAGGTTGTCGAGCTTATCCGGGCTGACAACTTCATCGGGGAGGCGCTCGTTCAGTTCCTCGTAAGTGATGAAGCCGCGGGAGGTTCCCATGCCGAGAAGCGCATTGACGCGCTTATCAACTTCTTCCTGGGAGCCGGACCCGATGAGGGGGGTTTCTACTAACACACGTTCCTGAGTCGTCGTCGTCATAACACACACACACACATCTGCTGAGAACCGCGGAGCGAGAGACGTCGGGCCAAGGTGCTCAGGGAAATTCCTGAACCCTGTAACGAGACGAACATCGGGCTCCGTTAAATTGTCTGAAAGTCGAGTGAGGTGGATAGGCAGTTGAAATTGTGAAATATCAACTACATACCTCTGACCAAACCGGGACTTTCACCGGCTTAATCATTCACCGTAAAGTATACATGGGCAAATCCGGGGCGTTATATTCTATAGATTTCGATACAAAACGGGAGAGATAAATTTGGAAACGACATTTTTATGGGGGCGGTTGCGATTTCTTTCTGTCAAAAAGCTGCCGAAGCAAATCGGCATCGGATTGATCGGACGCGGAATCGGCGACGCCTTTACGTCTTAGCTCGGCCACGAGCTTTTGTTGCTGCTCCTGCTCGCGCTCCCGCGTCAGGCAATCCAAAGCACCTTGCAAAGCCACTTTCAGGTCAGGAAATGTCTGGGCGATTTCGACCAATTCGATTGCAAGTTCAGCTAGTACCGGGTCTTGGATCAGACTGAGAAGCTCGCTGAATTCAGGTTCGCCTTCGTCGCGCTGATGGGTCCAATAAATCTCTGCCAAGGATTTTAGGCTCGGGTCGGTGAAATCGTCCACATGGATATGTTGCTGAATCTGTGTCCAGCGGGAAGGTTCGATGAGCAGGCAACCCAAGATCCAACGCTGGGCGTTGATCCTGGCGCTGGCGGGAGGTTTGGGGCGGCTGGGGGGGATGACGGGGGGAGTGTTCTGGGCGGTTTGCGGAGCAGGGGGGGCAGGTCGGGTAATGTTTTTGCGGATGTCAAATATTCGGTTGAGTTTTTCCGCGGGCATTTCCAGCAATCGGCTCAGGCGCGTGAGGATGAAACCCCAGCGGAGCTGATCGACCGTGCCGGCCAGGCGGGCGCGGTCGAACGGGCGGAGGAATTCGGAGATCGCGGAGTCCTGGTCGACGACGCCGTCAGTGGAATGCTTGGCGTACATCTGCGTCCAGCGGAACGCGAAGGCGTCGGGGGCATCGCTTAGGATGCGCTCGAATTTTTCCTTGCCATGCTGGAGGAGGAATTCATCGGGGTCGGCGCCGTCGGGCAATGTCGCGATGCGCACGTCTTTAAATGTGCCGGTGAGTGCGACTTCGACGGCGCGCTCGGCGGCCAGGTCGCCGGCGAGGTCGGGGTCGAACAGGAAGACGATTTTGTCGGCGAAGCGTTTAAGCAGGCTGACATGCTGTTCAGTGAGCGCGGTGCCGAGGACCGAGACGACGTTGGTGCAGTCGAACTGATGGGCCATTACGACGTCGGTGTATCCTTCGACGATGACGACGGTGCGTGTGGAGACGATGCGCTGTTTGGCGAGGTCCAGGCCGAAGACGCAGCGGGATTTGGAGAAGAGGGGGGTTTCCGGGGAGTTGAGATATTTGGCCGGGTCTTCCGAGCCGGGCATGACGCGTCCGCCAAAGGCGATGACGCGGGCGGATTCATCGCGGATGGGGAAGATCAGGCGATTGCGGAAGGTGTCGTAGTGGCCGCCTCCTTTTTCGCGGAATTTGGCGAGTCCGCCGAGGTGGAGCTGGCCGGGCTCAAATTTTTTCATGAGCGGGGAACGCAGGAGCGAATCCCAGGCGGCCGGGGCAACGCCGATCTGGAATGCGGTGATGGAGTCGGCGGTGAAGCCGCGCTGGGCGAGATAGTCGCGGGCGGGCTTGCCGATTTCAGAGTGGGAGAGATTTTGCTGATAGAAAGAGGCGGCGGCGGAGTGGGCGTCGAGAAGGATTTGGCGTTCGGAGGTCTTCTCTTTCGATAATCCGAACTTGGGCATCTCCAGGCCGGCCCGGGCGCCTAATGTTTTGAGTGCGTCGATGAATTCGACGCGGTCGCGTTTCATGACGAAATCGATGGCGTTGCCGTGTTCTTTACAGCCGAAGCAGTAGAAAAATTGTTTGGATTGATCGACGGAGAAGGACGGGGATTTTTCCGAGTGGAAGGGGCAAAGGCCCGTGAAGCGTGAGCCGGAGGCTTTGCGCAGCGGGACGGTCTGGCCGATCAACTCGACAATGTCGGTGGCGGCAAGCACCTGCGATTTGAAGTCGATGTTGTTAGATGACGAGTGAGCCATATTACAGCTTGACCGGAAACACTGGCATGGGATGATTTATGTCATGGCAGGGATGAAACGATTTACGCTCGATGTGTCGACCGAAGGGAACACGGAAGTCCTCAATCTCAGCGCCAAGCTCGCCGAGCATATCCGGGATCTCAAGGGGGACGGGCTGATCCATCTGTTCATTGTAGGGTCGACCGCGGCGCTGACGACGCTGGAATTTGAGCCGGGGCTGGTGAAGCATGATTTGAAGGCGGTTTTGCAGAAACTAGTGCCGGATGACGAGCGGTATGAGCATGAAGCGACGTGGAATGACGACAACGGCCATTCGCACATCCGGGCGGCCCTGATCGGGCCTTCGCTGACGGTGCCTTTTGCCAATGGGAAGCTGATCATGGGGGAGTACCAGCAGGTCGTACTGCTGGATTTTGATACCCGGCCGCGGAAGCGAAAAGTGGTTTGTACGGTTCTGGTGTGATGCATTATTCGATGACCAGAATGGTGGAGATGGAGATTGCGGGGACGCTGAGCGTAATAGTGTGATCGGCGATGGTGAACGGGATAGGGCCTTGCGTGGCGGCGGGGTCGGCGGAGAACGCGGTGATCGTTTTGATGCTGGGTAGGGGGGTGGTGAAGGAAATCTTTACGCCGGCGAGAGGGACTATTTTGTCTTGGTAAGAGGAGATTTTCTGGATATTGAGGTTGAGGAGGTGGACAACCGTACGGGCCGGGTCGTCGTGGATTGTGACACGCAGAGAAGGATTGGTAGTGGTGATGGCGGAGGGGAGCTGGGAGCGGAGAGTGGTGAGCCAGTCGGGTTTGGACGTGTCGATGGAGCGCGGGCTGCCGGGGAAATCGAGAAGAACGCCTTGGGCTGGGGCAGATGAGTCGGTCGTGACTTTGTAAGAGATGTTATTGGCGGTGAGGGCGCGGGCGATGGTGAGCGCGTGACAGTCTTTGGCGGTCGGCCAAGTTTGGTATGGAAGATAAAGGATCACGTCAGCACGCTCAGGGATGCTCATCAGGTCCGCGTGCGTACGCAAAAAATCTGCTTCTGAGCGGATGGAACTCGACATGGCTGAGCGAATATTCTCCGGCCAGGTCGGCCAGAGAAGATATGAAGCGTTGTGCGCGGCGGCTTCGGCCATCGCCAGGCGAGTGAGATTCGGGGGCGTGTGATAATCCGCATCGGCGATCGTGATCGCGACGATCGGCTTGTCGTGTGAGATAGAATGAATGAGTTCGTAAGTGGGGGCGTATTCGATCTGCTGGCCGGCAGGGAGGGTACGCGGCTGATTGCCCATGTCTTCGAGAAGGATCCAATCTTCCGCCTGGGCGAGCTGGTCGATGTTGTAGCCGTAGTCGCGGCATTGGGAGAAAAAGACTTCCGGGGAATTGAGGGAATTGTTGCAGGTGACCAGTGCGTCGGGGTTGATCGTGCGTGCGTAGGAGCGCATGTCGCTGATGAAGTCGCGGGCGATAGTGCCGCGAAAGCGGAGAAAGTCTTCGCTGCGCGTGACGGCCAGGTGACGTAGGGCGGGAATGTCGGAAGGGAGATCGGTAGCGCCTTGCGCGGCGAGATAGGCCGCGAATTTTTTCATGCAGAACGGGCAGTAACAGCCTTGCGGGTGAACGGTGGGGTTGTCGAAGAAGATGCCGTCGCTGCCGGCGCGGATTTGGAAAGAGACGATGGCGTGTTCGTATTTACGCCAGTCGGGGTTGTTCATGCAGGCCGGGCGGTAATCGCCGCCATACCAGGATGGGAGCGGGTGGCCGTCTTTGTCTTGTTGCAGCCAATCGGCAGGGGGGGTGGAGAATTGGGCGCGGAAGTCGGGGGTCCAGTTTTGCGAAAAAGTCTTGAGGTTGACGATGGAGGTGGCGCAAACGTAGGCGATGGAGAGTTGGATGCCTTGCTGCTTGGCGTGATGGTTGTAGGCGGCAGTGGCTTGCTTGGCGTCGTCGAGTGCAGCAGTGGCGGGGAGGCCGGTGTAGCCGAGGGAGCCCATGCCGGTGATGTAGGTGATGTTGCAACCGGACGCGGCTGCGGTGTCGGCTTGGTTGTTGAATTCGCCGAGGTGGTCGAAAGAGTGGAAAGCAACGCCAGGGGAAAGTGGGGGAGGGGCGGCGGGGGAGAAATTCGAAATCAGAAATCCGAAACCAGAAAGAAGTACGAAACTCGAAGCTCGAAAAATGGAATGGTGATATTTCAAGGGTGATTTGCGGATTAATTCATGGCGCGGCAGTGTTCTTCGAGGCGTTGGATCAGCTCGCGAGCTTCTTCCTCGCGCGGGCCGACGGTGCTGGTCCAGGCGAGGGGCTCGTTGCGCTGGATGGCGCGTTCGATTCGGCGGCAGGCGCTGATGACCGTCGAGTGATTGCGCTTGCCCATGCGCGTGCCGATCTCGGGAAAACTCAGTTTGGCGGTTTTGCGGATGAGAAACATCGCGACCGAGCGGGCCAGTGAGATGGTGCGCTGGCGCCGGCCGGACATGAGATCTTTGTGTTCCAGGCCGAAGTATTCGCAGACGCCTTGCAGGATTGCTTCGGGTTTGACCGGGGCGACAAGCTGGCGGTCGAGATCGCCTAGGGCTTCGGTGGCGAGTTCGACGGTGGGGAGCTGGCCGGTGAGTTTGACGTGGGCAGCAATGCGGTTGATCGCGCCTTCGAGCTCGCGAACATTTTGCGTCACGCGCTTGGCGATCCAGTGAATGGTCTCTTCCGGGAGATTGATGCCGTTGCGCTTGGCGATGGACTGGAGGATCTGGCAGCGGGTGAGGAAGTTAGGCGGATCGACGCGGACGACCATGCCGGAGACGAAACGGTTGATGAGGGATTCGCCGAATTCATCGATGAGCTTGGGGTGGGCATCGGAAGCCATGACGACCTGCCGGCCCATTGCCTCAATCGCGTTAAAGGTATGCAGAAACTCTTCCTGCGTGGCTTTTTTCCCGCCAAGGAAATGGACATCGTCGATTACCAGCAGGTCGAGATCGCGGACCTTGCGGCGGAAGGTGTCGAGCTTGTTGGTGCGCAGCGCACCAAGGAATTCGTTGGTGAATTCTTCTCCGGTGAGATACATCCAGCGCTTGGTCGGGTGATGGGAGATGAATTTTTTGCAGAGAGCCTGGAGGAGGTGGGTTTTGCCCAGGCCGCAGGAGCCATGAATGAAGAGAGGGTTGTACTGGACGCCGGGGAATTCGGCGACGTAGGTGGCGGCGTTGTAGGCGAGCTGGTTGGACGGGCCGACGACGTAGGTATCGAGATCGTGGCGCAGTCGCGGGGCGTGCGGGGTCGATTCGAAGGGTTGCGCGGTGCGTGTGTTGGCTGAGGTCGATGAGGTGCGCGGGAGAATCTGGACCGCCTTGGCGATCGGCTTGTCATCCAGGAGGGTTGCCGCAGTGGCACTGATGCGACCGTTTTTATGGGACGTCGCCGGAACACCCCCCCCGAGTACGGGGACGGCGCGAATTCCCTGCACTTGTCCGCCGGCTGTTTCAACTTCGAACAGTTGAGGCACGACGGCGAAGCGTACCGGCAATGAACAGCCCAGCACCTCATGGGCGGCTTCCTGGATGGGTAGTTTGAAGTGAGTGTTGATCCACTCACTGATGAAGTCGTTGGGGACGGCTATTTCCAAGCCGTCGTTTTTCAGATCCAGACGAGTCGAGTTGTTAAACCAGACGTGAAATCGTTGCTGACCCACTTTTTGTGCGATGGCGTTGGCCAGTCGCGCCAATTGGGGGTCGTGTGCGCCGATGCAGCTCACGCGAGGCTCCTTCCGTGCAAGCATCCGCGTCAGACGTGCGCCTCCTTGCCGGAACGCAGCGCCTGACCCTTCCCTGTCCCTGCCTCACCGCGCTGAAAGCACGTGAAGCCGGCGACATGTCTTCCGTCCATTCGTAAACGGAGACGATGGCGTCCTTGCCCGGAGAGTCTCATCCATGAAAGTAGATTTTGATCCTGATCGAATCGGGAACCGGCGGGTAACTGTCACGCGAGCTGGTTTTTAATCAACTCTGACTCCTGCCCTGCGAGTCGTGGCGCGACCGTCATGCGGTTCTGATCATCCGTGAACCGAACGTTAATGAATGTAGTAGTCGCTGATGATACTGGCAAGGGGTTCTTTATCGGATTTCGCCTCCACAGCGCGCAACGCACGGCATCACTGATGTTGCGCGCAAAAGATTTTTTTTCTGCACGAGCTCTGCACAAAATTATCGGGCGTGTGGAGAAGGTGTGGACGAGTTCGTGGCCGACGGTTCCTGCTCAGCCATAAAAGCGGCTGCCTGCTGGCGCAGATCGCGCATCAGCGCCACCTTGGCATGCACGCGGCGAAGCCCGTGTCGATAATACAACTTCAGCGCGGGCGCATTTAGCGAATCGACCGCCAGCGTGAGCAGAGAAAGATTGCGGCGATGCGTGGCATAGAGCGCCTGGCGGAGAAGAAGATCGCCAAGTTGCCTGCCGCGCGCAGCGGGAGTCAGCCCGAGATAGACCAGTTCCATCGCTTCGGCAGGCGGAGTCGGCGCCAGCAGCACAACACCAAGGGGTTGATCGTTTTCCAGCAGGAGATACCAGAGAGCCGGGTCAAACTCGCCAGTGGCGCGATGGCCGGCGATGGTGTCCTCAATGTTACGCTGGCCGGCGAGCGCGGGGCAGTCGAGACTATTTTGGTAAGTCGCCGCGATGGTCCGCGCAAAAAGAGCGTGCGTATTGGGGGAATAGTTGATCCATGCCTGGCCGGGGGACAATTCCGGCGCGCGGACGGCGCGGCGGGTGGAGGTTTGCAGGTAAAGCAACTCCGCCATCGAAGTAAAATCATGTTGCGTATAGAGATCGATCGCCTCGCGCTCGGTTGGATCGAGCAGAATCTGCACGAGATGAATGCCCGTGGCAGCATATTGGTTGAGGACATGCTCCAGAAGGACTGCTGCCGCTTGACGCTGAAGTGGCGTGGAAAAAGTTGGAGCCGCCAACAAGAGCAGCGTGCGCCCGGGATTTGGCACCGGGAGCAATGCCGCGATCATATGGCCATCGTGAATGGCGACGTAAGTGGCGTTGGTGTCGATGCCGCGCGCCAAGGCAAAGCGCAGAAAATCGATCACCGGCGCGTCGGAAGCCTTGTCGGCGGATAAAACCAACCGCAACGCCGGCGCTACTTCCTCGGCGGTGACCAACCGACAGAGGATGCCAGTGGCGTCCGAAATTGTCTCGGCGTTGCGATCCGAACGCCAATTTGACAGAAAACTCACTGCAGATGAGAATAACCCAATTGCCGCCAAGGGCAACGTAATTATGGTCTGTAGATGGGGTAAGCTGTAGCCGGAGCAACTCTTTATGAAGCACCTCCTCGCGTCGGTTGTAATAGTGGGTTCGATGATGACCGGGGTCGTCTCTCCCGAGGCGCTGGCGGATTATCCCAAGCCGAGCTTGTATCCGGTGTCGTGGGAGTTGAAATTCACGCATGGCATTCCAAAACGCGTGGTCGTGAATGTCCCAGGGGTCAGTGAGCCTAAGGCTTATTGGTACATGACTTATGAAGTCATTAACTCGTCCGACCGGGAACAGACTTTTCTGCCGGTATTTGAAATGCTGACGCAGGATGGACAGGTCGTGCGCAGCGATAACAATATCCCCGGAAAAGCTTTAGAAGTGATCCGGACGCGGGAAAACAACGCGAATTTGATGTCGATGGCGCAGATTGGCGGGACTTTGCGAATCGGAGAAGATCAGGCCAAAGATGGGGTTGCCGTTTGGGAAGAAATTCCCGGGCGGGCCGGTGCATTTTCCATTTTTGTGCAGGGGCTAAGCGGGGAGAGCGCGAAAGTGAAAGGGCCGGACGGGAAGGATGTGACGTTGCGTAAGACGTTGCAGTTGAATTACTTGATTCGCGGCGATGAGGTTTATCCCGGCGAAGATCAGGTCAATGAGAATCCTTCCCGCTGGGTCATGCGCTAGGGGTTGTAAGGGAAGTACGATTCCGCTAGAATCCTCCCCCCGTCGATAGCGACGGAGTCCTTTGTTTTCGGACAATTCAGACCTCATAAAGGTGATTTATGGCACATAAGAAGGGTGGCGGTTCTTCTCGGAACGGCCGCGACAGCAATCCGCAGTACCGTGGGGTCAAGGCGTATGGCGGGCAGGTCGTCCAGGCCGGCTCGATCATCGTTCGCCAACGCGGCACGCAGTTCCGCGCGGGCTTCAATGTCGGGCAAGGGACCGACTATACCCTCTTCGCACTGACCGACGGGAAAGTCGAGTTCCAAGGGCGCAAGATCCACGTGCGCGTGGAAGCTGTGGAAGCCTGAGCCAGACCGGCTGTATAAAGGAAATAATCAGGGAGAAGCCATGGTGTGTAAGCCGTGGCTTCTTTTCTTTGGGGCGTAGAATGGACCGTTATGTTTGTTGATGAAGCCAAGATCTTTGTGAAGGCCGGCGACGGTGGAGACGGATGCGTCTCGTTCCGCCGCGAAAAGTTCGTCCCTAAAGGCGGCCCGGAAGGTGGCGATGGCGGGGATGGCGGAGATGTTATCTTCGTCGGCGATGCCAGCGAAAGCACGCTCATGACGTTTGCCGCTCGCCATCACTGGAAGGCAGAGCGCGGGGAATCGGGTATGGGCGCGCGATGTGCCGGGAAGAATGGGGAGTCGCTGGTGATTCGCGTGCCGCTGGGGACACTGATTTATGACATGGATCATGACATCCTGCTGGCGGATCTGACCGAGCCGGGGCATGAAGTGGTGATCGCGCGCGGCGGGCGCGGGGGAAAAGGGAATTGGCATTTTAAGACCGCGACGAACCAGACGCCTCGTTTCGCGCAGCCGGGCACGATCGGTGCGGAGCGAAATCTGCGACTGGAATTGAAACTGATTGCTGATGTTGGATTAGTGGGAATGCCCAATGCGGGAAAGAGCACGATGCTGCGCGCGATATCAGCAGCGCGGCCAAAGGTGGCGGATTATCCGTTTACGACACTCGACCCGCAGTTGGGTATTGCGGAATTGAGCGGCGAGCGAAGGATTGTCTTCGCGGATATCCCCGGGTTGATCGAAGGAGCCGAACAGGGGGCCGGGCTCGGCCATGCGTTCTTGAAACATATCGAGCGGACAAAGATCATCGTTCATATGTTGGATATGCACCCGCTGGATGGATCGAATCCGGCAGACAATTATCGAATCATTCGCAAAGAGCTCGAGGCGTTCAGCCCGGAGCTCGCCGGGAAAACCGAGATCATCGGGGCGAACAAAATGGACTTGGCGCCGGATGATGAAGCGGTGGATCAGTTGCGTAATGAATTGCCAGGCAAGGACATCATCGCCATGTCGGGGGCAAGCCACCGCGGGGTGACGGAATTGATGGAGCGGGTTTGGGTGATTTTGCATCCACCAAAGGAATGATATGAGCTGGCCGGAATCGATCGGGGTGGGATTGAAGGAGTGGGCGGTAGTCTGCGAGGCGCTGGCGCGGGGGAGGCAGATGGTGCTTTTGCGCAAGGGAGGGATATCGGAGGTAGAAGGGGAGTTTCGGGTGGCGCATCGGGAGTTTTTGTTGTTTCCGACGTACCTGCATCAGAATAAGTTGATGGTGAAGGAGCCGGAGAGGGCGGGAGTGGAGGCTTGGCCGGAGGAGCCTAAGGTGGTGAAGCTGGGGGTGGTGGGTGTGGTGACGGATATTGTGCAGCTCAAGGATCGGCGGCAGATCGACGCAATTGACGGGGAGCATATTTGGACGGACCCGCTGATTGAGATGCGGTTTGGTTATAAGCCGGAGAATCCGTTGTATTTGATGCTGGTGCGGGCGTATCGACTGAGGGAAGAAGCGGTGGTGGAGAACACGCCGGCGTATGCGGGGTGTAAGAGCTGGGTGCCGCTGGGTAAGGAGATTGAAGTAGGGGGGGCGCAGCCAGCGATGGACGAGGGGGCGTATGAGGAGCGGCGGCAGAAGATCATCCGATCACTTGCCGGCGGGTAATGCAGTCAGGGTAAGCGGCGGGAGTTCGAGCGGATCATCGGAGCGGCCGCCGGGCATGTCGGGGATGGTCACGTCGAGCGTGCCGGCGGCGAGTTGTTTGCCCCAGGGGCCGTTGCGCGGATTAGCAGCGTCGGAGATGGCGACGGCGAGCTGATAGGTGCCGGCGGGGACGTCGTCGATGCGGAAGGAGCCGTCAGGGTTGAGGGCGAAGGGAAAACTTTTGCGATTTGCCGCGGCGTTCTGCTGGGCGATCATGAAGGCTTTTCCTTCGGCGGACTTTTGCCAATCTTCCATCCACTTCTTTTTTTCTTCCTGAGTCATGGTTTTGAAATTGTCGGGGAACTTGGGCCTGGAGGAATGGGCGTCATTGGCGAGTCCGGCGCGGGAGAGGATCCAATTGCTGCGGACGGCGATATCGGGCGGGATTACGACATGACCGGTGACCGGGCGACCCGTGCCGCCGATCGTAATGTTGGCGGAATCACCGGGTTTGAGGATGAGGGAGGAGCCTTGCGTAAAACTGGTCATTTGGTTGGAGAGTTTGATCTGCCGGCCGAGGCGAAGCTCGCCGGGCGGGACACGGTCGAAGTTGAACTGACCGGCAATGTCGGTGGTGGATCGGACGGAGAACATCACGTTGGGCTGGTCCGGGTGATATTGAGCGTTAGGTCCTGAATACCAGCCTTGCACGACTTCGCCGCCGGCGGGGTGAGCGCCGATCTTAAGCGTGCCTTGGATGTGTGCCCAAGGCTCAAGGGTGATCGATTTGCCTGGAGAAATCTGGTCTGGGGTGAGAATGGCGAAGCCGGTGTTGTGGGTGAGAACGAGTTTGAAGGGAGGGGATTGGGGAGGGAAGGAGAATTTTCCGGTGGCGTCGGTGTGGGTGATGGGTCGGTCATCCTGCTGGTTGATGAGGCCATTCTCGACCTGGATGCCGTAGGGGAGAATCGCCAGACCAACTACAGCGTCGGTGGCCGGCTTTCCTTCGGGCGTCAGGACGATTGCGGATAGGTCGGCGGCTTTGTGCAGTTGGAAGGCGAGATCGACCAGACTCTCTTTATCGGTGAAAACACGCGAGTCAGCGGGGGCGTAGCCGTCGGCTTCGATGCGGACGGCGTGCCCGGGATAGTTTTCGGTGATGGTAAATTCGGATTTGCCTTCGGGATGAACCAGGGAACCTTGCTGACGGCGTTCCCAGTAAGGAGCCTGGCCGTTGCCCCAGTCGATGCCTTGAAGGAGTTGGTAGTGCGTTATGGGCTGGTGGGTGTCGGCGTCAGTGACGGTGACGTGGACGGTTAGTGGGAGTGTCAATACGACTTTGTTGTCCACATCCGGCGGGCCGGCGGTCAGAGTGGCGTTGCGGTTGTACGAGTATCCCATGGCGTAGGCATTGTAGAGAACGGCGTCGCCGGGGGCGGAGGTCCAGGTGAAAGCGCCTTCGTCGTCGGTGGTGGATTGCCATTCGATTGAACGGTCGCCGCGCCAAGTGTCGGCGTTGATGTTGGCATGAGGGATTGGTTTGCCGGCGGGGTCGACGACGTGGCCTTTGAGAACATGGCCGGGGGTCAGTTGGAAGTCGATGTCGGGCTGGTTGGGTTGGATGGTGAGTGTTTTGAGATCTGGGGAGAAACCTTTTGCCTGAACAGTCAGGATCAATTCGCCGGCGGGGGCATTTTTGAAGGAATATCGACCTTGGTCATCGGTTTTGGCCGAGGGATAGTTCGACCCCCAGCGGTCGCGCCCTAGTTTGACGCTGGCGCGAGCGATGGGCTTGCCAGCGGAATCGGTCACGCGCCCCGCTACGACAATGCCCGGGTGCATGATCATCACGGCGGTCTGGTCGCGCAGCTTTTCCATGGGAGGTCTGGGGGTTTGGCCATACATGCTGTCGCTGGCGTAGTCGGGGTGTTTGAGGCGTATCAAGAGATCGGGAATCTCGGCGGGCATGATGTCGGTGGACCAGTGGCCTTTGCCATCGGTCTGGATCGCCAGGTCGGAGATGGAGACGTGGCTGCCAGACCGGCCGTAGGGAGACGGAACAAGCAGATAGACGGTTGCGCCGGCGATGGGCGTGCCGTCGGGGTTCTGGATGATTCCGCCGATGATGGTGCCGGGCGGTAATGAGAGCGTGTACGAAGCGGGGATCGGTTGTGGGGGATTCTCTGGATTATTAAGGAATGTGATGTTGGTCGGGACGTGATGCGGGAAGCGGGCGGTGACGCTGAAATAGGTGGGAGCTTTGGCCGGAAGCGGTATGGCGACGACGCCTTTATCGTCGGTCGTGAACTTCTGATTCCTGGCATTGTTCGTGCTTAAATTAACCTGTGCCTGCGCGAGCGGGCGCGAAGTAGCGCTATCCATGACGGTGACGGTAAAGACATGGCTATTGGCGGAAGAGGTCTTGGCGACTGGAATGAATTCATTGTCATGGTGAATGAGAGGATTAAAGAAGAGGAATGCGAACAGACAGGCAATGAATGCGAAAGCGGCCAGGACAGCAACGATGGCGGAACGGCGATTGGGGGACTTCATCGAGACTCCTGGATGAAAACAAAAAATTGCGTTGGCCACATCGTAGCCTGTGGAAGAACGTAGTCCATGAAATTAACCAAAGTGGTTATGATCCGATCAATCAAGAAGGAGCGAAGAAATGAATTACAGGCGATTAGGTGATTCTGGAATCAAGCTGTCAGAGATCGGTCTTGGCGGGTGGCTGACGTTCGGCAATGCCGTGGAGATGGAACAGACGCGCGGCGTATTTGAGAAGGCGTTTGAACTGGGGATTAATTTTTTCGATACTGCCAATGTTTATGCAGGTGGGAAATGTGAGGAAGTTTGGGGGGAAGTGTTAAAAGGGCGGCGGCGCGATGGGTATGTGCTGGCGACGAAGGTCTATTTTCCCATGGGGGAAGGGCCGAATGATAAGGGGTTGTCACGGAAGCATATTTTTGAGCAGTGCCATCATTCACTGCGCCGGCTGAAGACGGAGTATATCGATCTATATCAATGTCATCGTTATGAAGTTGCGGGGATTGCCGAGGCGACGCCCATCGAGGAGACCGTCCGGGCAATGGAGGACTTGATTCGGCAGGGGAAGGTGTTGTATTGGGGCGTGAGCGAGTGGCCAGTGGAGAAAATTGAGGAATGCCTGCAAATTTGCGGGGATCGCTATTACAGGCCTAAAAGTTCGCAGCCGAATTATAGCGCGGTAGTAAGAAAGGCTGAGCAGCAGTTATTTCCATTGTGCGCGCGGGCGGGGATTGGGAATGTCGTGTTTTCGCCGTTGGCGCAGGGGGTGCTGACTGGGAAATACAAACCCGGCCAAGGGATGCCGGCAGGATCGCGGGCGAGCGATGATCGGCAGAATCATTTCATCAAGCGGCTGGTTGAGAATCAGGAATTGCTCAAAAAAGTGCAGAAATTAGAGCCATTAGCGCAGGAGGAAGAATGCTCCATGTCGCAATTGGCGCTGGCGTGGATCTTGCGCCGAAGCGAAGTGACGAGCTGCATCGTGGGAGCGACTAACCCCAAACAGCTTGAAGAAAATGCCGAAGCCAGCGGAGTGAAACTGAGCGACGAGACCATTCGGCGCATCGACGAGATATAGGGAAGTCCCCAGACATCATACCCCCCCTCGGGGGATGAATGAAGGATCGAATCGTGGAGTTCATCGAGATAAGTCACACTCAGCAGCGGCAGCATCGGGTCGGCCTTGGGTAACTTTCCCTTGACCAGTTCCCAGGGGGTTTTGTCCTCCTTGCCGCTGTTGCGGCGGGCCAGGTTGAAAAAGAGCTGATAATGATCGGCGGCAGCGATGAAGTCCCCGCGGCCGGTGAAACGCTCGACCTCGTAAAACTCCTGCTCCATCAGGTTATGCACCGTCTCAACATCGGCCTGGAACCGGTGCTGTCCCGGCGGGATCGTGCGGTGGGTCTGCCCTTTGATCCGCTGGATGGCCTCGGTGAAGGCCGAGTCGTTTTTGGCTTGCCAGGAGCCGATGAACTCCGAGCCGTTGTCGCTCTGCCAGCAGGCGCCGTCAAGGTTGACCTTGCACTGCTGCAGGTGCCGGATGATGCGCTCGGCGAAGAGGGTGGCGTAGGCCAGGCTCAGTTCATTGGAGTAGCCCAGGAACAGCAGGCCGGTGGTGACATCCCTTGCGGTGTACTGGTACTGGGGAAGGTTCAATCCCTTCAGGGGCTGCCAATACTCGGGAATATCGCAGAGATTCTTGGTGTCCACGTCGATCTGCTGGAAGAGCCGCCACTGCTTTTTGACTTCACGTAAGAGGCGTTTGGTCTGGGGCTTCTTGCGTCGCCAGGGACGATTCAGGCCCTGATCGCGGCAGACTCTTGCGATGGCTTTGACACTGTAAGACAACTCAAACTGAACCTTGAGCCGGCGGGCCGAGAAACGCGGGCAGGATCGTTTGGCCGCCAGAATCTTCTCCTCGGCCCGTTTGTCGAGCTTGCGCGGGCGTTTGAGCGGGGCGCGGGAATGAGACTCCAGGCTGGCGAGCTTGCCGTCAAAACGATTCATCCACTTGCGCACCGTCCTGGGCGTGGTCTTAAACGCCCGGGCCGCGGCCTTGACCCCGTGCTCCTTGGCGTGGAGGGCCATTCTCAGGCGGAGGGTTTTGGGGTCCTGGGATTGGCGCATGACGGTGTAGTATGCGTAGGGACGCACCGGTTCCGGGTCTTTGTTCATTGCAGTTCAAAGCCTATCCGGTGTGTCCTTCTTTTTTGGCTTTTGGGCCAGTTCCTTCAATAGTTGATGAAGCTTCCTGCCATCGATCCCGCCGCAGACGCCGATCCCCCGAGGGGGG
>DASRRR010000100.1:0-28164 GCA_035656825.1 Tepidisphaeraceae bacterium
AAGATGGGCGGGTTTGTGAAGGGGGTGACGATGGAGGAGCAGGCGCTGGTTGGGGGGATGAAGGGGTTTGAGATCAGACGGTAGAGAGGAACTTTGTGGGGAGAGATTTCGGGCGTCGGGGATTTAAGTCGACCGGTCCGACGATGCGGGGATGAGCGAAGGAGTGATTCTACCACATTCGGGGCAGCGGTCCGGGGTGGCGCGCAGGTCGTAGCCGCAGGCGGGGCAGTGGCCGGTCTGGGCGCGGCGGCGGCGGGAGATCGTGTGTTTGGCAAACAGCGCCGCCAGCGGGAAGGACAAGGCCATCACCTGCCAGAGCGGGCAGCACCACATCCTGCTCGTCTGCCCACGATAGTCGTACCTCCAGAACATGTTCCCGAGAAACCAAATCGATCCCGATAGCGGAGACGTAGTGGTGCTATCGTTGGATCGGAATGAACGGTAGAGCGGAGTGAACTGGGCGTCGGGCGGGAATCCTGCAGCGTGCTCGTAAATCAGAAAGCCTCGCTCGCAGCCAAATGTCTCGGCAGAGGTGCCGTGCGCCACGCAGAGAATGTCCGTGGCAAAGTAGCCGCGCACCTCCATCGCGACCGCCGAGACGAAGACGACAAGCGAAAAAAGGGCAAGCCCGTTCCATATCCGGGGCCGCCAGCGCGATGGCTTCATCAGCGGCAGAGTGTAGCGTCAGGAGGGGAACATCGCCTGCCGCGCGGATCGAGAAAACAGCCGGTCTGTTTTCACTACGCGCCTTGCGCGGAGTCACGCGGCGGGGGATGGTCGGCCGCATTCGGGGCAGCGATCGGGGCTGGCGCGCATGTCGTAGCCGCAATCCGGGCAGTGGCCGGTCTGGGCACGGCGGCGGCGGAAAATCGCGCGTTTGAGAAGTAGTGCGGGCATCGGGAAGGACAAGATCATCACCTGCCAGAGCCGGCAGGCAACAAACCATTCGGTCACGCCATGGCTCTGTATCTTGACGAAGCGGTTACCGAGAAACGAACTCGACGTGGGCCCGCTCACCATCGCAGACAGGCTTTGGGGCTTGCCCGAAATGTAGAAGGGAATGTGAAGCAAATTGGATGGATTTCCTTCGACATGCTTGCCAAGGAGAAAACCTCGCATGCAACAAAGCACCTCGTAAGAGCTCCCGTGCGACAGCCAGAGAAGATCCATGGCAAAGTAGCCGCGCACCTCCATCGTGACCGCCGCGAGGAAAATGAGAAAGGAAGAAAGGGCAATCCCACTGAATATCCGGGAACGCCAGCGCGATGGCTTCATCAGGGGCAGAGTATAGCGTTAGAAGGGCGCCCGTGTGGGTCGAGAAAACAGCCGGCCCGTTTTCGCTGCGCGCTCCTTCGGTGAGAGAGAGCCGCACCATTTTCCGCCGCAGGCGGGCCTTGCGGTTTGCGGGTCTGCGTTGGCCAGCCGCGCGGCGAATGACGCGGCGGGGGAAGGAGCCGTTTTCCAGTTGGACGTTGGGTGTTCGACGTTGAGCGTTGGGCGTTCTCTTCTACGAGAAAGAATAAACGTCCAACATCCAACGTCGAACGCTCAACGTCCAACGCGGAAAACCGGACCTCGACTTCGCGCGGCGGATCACTCGCAAAACCCGGCCCGATAAAAAGCCGCCGCGACCGGCCGCCAGACCCGCGTCCGGGAAAAACGGGGGGATTGCTCCTTTGACGCGGGCAGCGCGGCGCGGCCAACGTCGGAATTTTCCCAAGACTTCCTTGAATCCTCGCAAAATTCAAGGAGCGATTCCCGCGGCTCAGGGAGCCGCTTTGACCGCGAATAGTCCGATTGCGGGCGCGGGCTTTGCAATCGGGGGGCGCTGCTTTAAAATCTGGGGAACATGTACCGTACGTCAGTCATTGTGCGTCATACGTTTCGCGAGGTGGTGGTTCAGCCGATCTATTCGCTCTTGATCGGGCTGGGGGTGGCGATTCTGATTATATTCGGGTTGCTGCCGTTCTTTACGCTGGGGGAAGATACGGTGATGTTCAAGGCGGTGGGGCTGGATGTGATCCTGCTGCTGGTGTTGATCGCGACGCTCTTTGCGACGAGCAAGTCGATTTTTGATGAGATTGAAGATCGGACGATGCTGACGCTGATGAGCAAGCCGGTGCGGAAGTGGGAGGTGCTCGCGGGGAAGTATCTGGGGATTGTGCTGGCGGCGGGGGTGGCGGTGGGGATTCTGGGAGCGGTGCTGATTCTGGCGACGTACTGGCGGATTCCCGGGGATTACATGATCCGGGCGACGTCATTGGATGACCGGGAACTGCGGACGCTGTATGAGACGCGGATGATGCACATCATGGGGCTGGTGCCTAGCCTGTTTTTGGTGTGGTTGCAGATTTCGGTGCTCGCGGCGATTGGGGTGGCGTTGTCGACGCGGTTTTCGCTGGTGGTGAATCTGCCGGTGGTGATTATTCTGTATATCGCGGGGAATTTGGCGCGGTTTCTGTTTCCGATCGCGGATGGGGCGGGGGTGGTTTATAAGGCGTTTGCGTGGGGGATCAGCACGTTGCTGCCTTATCTGGAAATATTCGATCTGAGGCAACGGACGGTGTACGCGAAGATCGCGCTGCCGGGGACGCAGTTTGCCAATGAGAAGTTTGGGACGGTGGAGTTGTCGCAGATCTGGATCTATGTGGGGATGGCGCTGGTGTATGCGGCGGTGTATGCGCTGTTTGCACTGAGCGCGGGGATGTGGATCTTCCAGAATCGCGAGTTGGGCGGCGGCGAAGGATAAAAGGGGCGCGTAAAAAAGCCCCCGGGGACGACCCGCGGGGGCTCAAAGAGTCCGGAAACCATCGGTCGGACTCTCTTTAATTATGCACGGCGGCGGCGATTGGCGAAGGTCAATGCGAGCAACGCGAGGGGGGCGGTGAGGATGGGTTCGGGAACGGCGGCGACTAGCTCGGAGACGTAGGCGTCGCCGAACTGGGCATCACGGCTGGCGAGGAGGGAGGCGGCGGCGGAGGGGGTTTGCTGGAGGTAGGAGGTGTCGATGAGGAGGTAGTCGTTCTGGTCGATGACGCCGTCGTTGTTGAAGTCGCCGTTGGACCAGCCGGTGAGGGCTTTGGCGGCGCCGCGGTCGATGAGGGCGTAGTCGTCGGCGTTGATGACGCCGTCGTGGTTGGCGTCGCCGGGGGCGAGGGAGCGGATAAGGACGTTGTCGAAGTCAGCGCCGCCGCCGGTGGAGGTGAGACCTGTGCCGAGGCGGGCGGTGTCGAAGGCAGCGGCGGTCAAATCCAAGGTGGGCGCGGTGGCGACGTAGGTTGAGTCGATGGTGCCGTCGCGACCGGCGTCGATGGTATAGGTAATCGTATTGCCTTGGATGAGAGCGGAAAAAGTGAACCAGGTGTTGGCTAAACCGGAGAGTGAATAATTAGTGGTATTGTCAGCGTTGGGCATGATGCGCCAGCCGTTTGCTGTGGCACCTTCGGGAAGTGATCCAGAACCCAGAACATTGACTGTGCGAACGGACATGCCGGAAGCGGTGGCACCGAAGGGGCTATAAGAGGCGTTGTAATAGCCCATTTCGAGAATGTAGTTGGAGCCCATGCGGATACCGGCGGTCATGCGTTTGTTGCCGGTGCCGTCCCAGAAGTAGTCAAATTGCCAAAAAATCGGATTGGTGTTGGAGGGTTTGATGGCGGTGGGGTTGATGGCTTCCTGAGCCTGTTGTCCTGAGGCGGTGGGAGAATTATTGAGGGCTTGCGTGGTGGTGTCGGTGACAATGCCAGGGCGGTTGGTGCTGAGCGTGCTGGTACTGGCGGGATTGCCATTCCAGACGGCGTTCATGGAGGCAGTGTCGGGATAGCTCTCGAAGTTATCCTGGAGGATAAGCGAGCCGGCACCATAGGTGGCGGGGGTGACGACGGCGAGAGTCGCCAGAGTGAGAGCGGAAAGAATGTAAGAACGCGACATGTGCTCCTCCCAAAAAGATGGATCTTAAAACCGAGAAATGCTTTGGTGCATAAGCCTGATGGTCACAACATATATAATTAGGAGAAAAAGAGAAGCAAATTATGTGTTGTGGAGAACAGATATTTGATGTGAAAAGAGGAAATACTGATTAAAAAACGAAATCTCGATCGGATTTGTTAATATGGGTTGAGTGAGTCGCAGAAGGTCATCATATAATTACGAGGATCAGCGGATCGTAATCGTATACGGGCAGACGAGCATGAAGGGGCGTTTTTCGAGGAGGTGGAGGGATTGGATTTGTTGGAGGAGGGAGTTGCGGGCGCTGGTGGGGAGAGTGCGGAGAATTGAGTCGGGGGCGAGGCCGAGCATATTGGAGGCGGCGGTGAAAGGTGCTTTGGCGTCGCGGTTGGAGTTGCCGGTGAGGTAGTCGGAGAGGGTGCGTGTGGGGGGGAGGGTGCGGACATCGTAGTCGGTGTTGGCGAGATGGGATTTTTCAGCGGCGTAGGCGAGGGCGCGGGAGAGGCCGCCGAGTTCGTCGACCATGCCGAGGTCGCGGGCCTGGGAGGCGGTGAAGATTCGGCCGCGGGCGAGTTTGTCGATGTCGGCGATTTTTTTGCCGCGGGTGGTGAGGATGCGCTGGGTGAACTGATCGTAGGTTTTTTTCATCCAGCCGGTGACGAGGGCGCGTTGTTTATCGGTGAAGGGTTCGGAGTTGGAGAAGAGGTTGGCGTTGTCGCCTTTGGAGAAGGATTCGGCGGTGATGCCGAGCTTGGCGTAGAGGTCTTTGATGACGAATTTGCCGCCGACGACGCCGATGGAACCGACGATGGCGGTGGGGTCGGCGATGATGTAGTCGCCGGAGCTGGCGAGGTAGTAACCACCGCTGGCGGCCATGGAACCGACGGAGATGACGACGGGTTTTTTGGCGGCGACGCGGCGGGCGGCCTGCCACATGGCTTCGGAGGCGAGGGCGGAGCCGCCGGGGGAGTCGATGCGAATGACGACGGCTTTGACGGTGTCATCGCGGGCAGCCATGCGGAAGGCTTCGCGGAGGTCGTCGGAGCCGACGGTGGAGGAGCCGCCCCAGGAGTTGCCGCCGGCGCCGTCGACGATTTCGCCTTCGGCGTAGACGATGGCGATGGAGGGTTTGGTGGAGACTTCGGGTTTTTTGGTGAGTTGGGCCAGGAGGGTCCAGGGATTGGAGAAGTCGATTTGTTCTTCTTCGGGGGCGCCGTAGTCGTGGATGAGGTCAATGTCGCCGTGGAGTTTTTGTTTGAGGAAGTCGCGCAGGCCGTCGATGTCGATGAGGTGGTCGACGAGGCCGAGCTTGAGGGCGTCGGGGGCGGGGATGAGAGCCTGGTCGATGGCGGATTTGACGACGGCGGGGTCGAGTTTGCGCTGGCGGGCGATGGAGGAGAGGGTGTAGTCGTAGATGGATTGGGAGAGGTGATCGAGCTGGCCTTTGAGTTCGGGGCTGGAGTTGTTGCGGGTGTACATTTCGTCGGCACCTTTGTATTCGCCGATCTGGATGTAGTCGGCCTGGACGCCGACTTTGTCGAGGAGGCCTTTGGCGAACATGGTTTCGATGCCGACGCCGGGGATGAGGATTTCGCCGCCTTCGAGGAGGCAGATATCGGATGCGCCGGAGGCGACGACGTAGCCGGCGGTGTCGTAGGAGTCGGAGTAGACGACGGTGGTTTTGCCGGCATGGCGGCAATCGAGGAGGGCGTCGCGGATTTCTTGCGCTTGGGCAAGGTTGATGCCGGCGTCGCCGATGGTGATGAGGATGGCGCGGACGTCGCGGTCGTCGCGGGCCTGGTGGAGGCGGTCGAGGACGGAGTGGAGGGTGTCTCCTTCGGTGTCGCGGAAGAAGGAGAAGCCGGCGGGGGCTTCCTGGACGGGATGGGAGAGGTCGATGAAGGCGACTTGCTTAAGTTTTTTCTTCTCGGCCTTGGATTTCTTCATTTGGTCGAGGAGTTCCTGGGGAGTGGGGAAGTGTTGGGTGGCGGGGGTGGCGGCGGGGCGAGTGGCGGGGCGGCCAGCGGCGAGGGAGACGGCGGCGAGCAGGGAGATCAGGGTGGTGCGAAAGATCATGTGGAAGCTCCTTGGCGGGAAATGAATCATTGGGAATATAGGTTCGTGTTGGTGGGACATCAAACGGATATTAGAACAGTGGAGGCTGAATTGACGGTGAGGGGAGGCTATCTATAATGCCAGCCACTCTGAAATGGGTAATGCGTGAGAGCGGTCTGAATGGGTGATTGGGAAGGAGTCCGAGTGCAGCATCGCTGCGTCCGATCCGTGCTGGCGGGAGCCGTTGTAGGCGCGTTGATGTTGCCTTCTTTGGCGCAGACGACGGATAGCACGTCGAGTACGTCGACGGGAACGTCAACGGCGACGACCGCCACTACGACGGATGCGCCGGCGAATTATTTATTGATTAAGGCGCACCTGGCCAATACGTGGGAAGAGGGGGAGACGAACGTTGTGCAGTTGAATGGGCCGGTGGAGATCAGGCTGGATCATACGCGGATGTATGCGGACAACGCGGTGATCTGGCTTACGCCGATTCATGGGAGCGTGATTGAGCAGCAGCGGGCGGAGATCGCGCTCTTGGGAAATGCGCGGGTGGAGCAGGATGACATAACGCGGTCGGGGGATTTGTTGCAGGTGACGGGGACGGTGCGCGGGGCGGTGCGGGTGACGGCGGATGATCGGGCGGGGAGGGATTTGCACGATTCGGAATTGTATAAGCGCGGGCTGATGATCCGTCCGAGCAATGTGACGCTGGAGGAGGTGCCTGCCACGCAACCGGCGGTGCCGCCGACCAAGGGGATTATCAGCATGCTGGAGCCGATCACGTTTCGGGCTCCGGGTCAATTGGAAACGATGACGACTCGCGATGGAAAGTTGGCGTTGATATTGTCGGGAGGCGTGACACTGTTGCAGGAGCGGAAGAACGGCGCGCTGATGGAGTTGCAGTCGGATCGGGCGGTGTTGTTTACGAATATTGAGAAATTGACGGATTTGCAGAAAGAGGGGGATGGGCCCAAGACGCTGGAGCAATCGATCCGGTCGGGGTATCTGGAGGGGGATGTGCGGATGATCTTTACGCCGGCGCCGGGGACGACGAGCAAGATGGGGGAGCAGCGGCTGAGTTCGGCGCATGCGTTTTATGACTTCACGACGGATCGGGCGATTTTGACCGATGTGGTGATGCACGCGACGAGCGCGAAGGTGCCGGTGCCGATGATCGTTCGGGCGGAGACGGTGCGGATGTTGTCGCGGACGGATACGCAGGCGGAGTATGAGGCGACGCATGCGGTGCTGACGACGAGTGAGTTTGCGACGCCGTCGTTTGGATTGGCGGCGAGCAAGGTGTATATCCGCGAGGAGCCGAGCAACGATCCGGAAGTCGGTGCAGAGACGACGTATACGGCACATAACGTGACGATGCAGGGGTTTGGGATACCGTTCTTTTATATGCCGGCGGCGGCGGGGACGATCAGCAATGATCTGCCGCTGCGTTCGATGGCGTTTGGGGACGATACGCGGTTCGGACCTTATGCGTCGACGACGTGGGCGTTGTTTCCGTCGATCGGGAGGCCGACGCCTAAGGATTTGGATATAGCGTATACGGTGGGGTATTGGGGGTATCGCGGGCCGGGGGCGGGGTTGGAAGGCAAATACGGCGGGGAATATATTTCTGATCCGGCGAAAGATCCGTGGAGTTTTCAGGGGAAAGTGCAATCGTTCTTTGTGTATGACCAAGGGGTGGATCAGCTAGGCGGAGATCGGCGCGATGTTTCGCCGGAAGATGAGTTTCGTGGACATGCGGTGTGGGAGCATCAGCAGTTTCTGCCGGGGGATTGGCAAGTGCAATTGCGCGCGGGGTGGGTGAGCGATCCGAATTTCCTGGAGGAATGGGTTCGGCGTGAGTTTTACGATGATGATCCGCATGATCTGTCGCTATACGCGAAGAAACAGACGGATACAGAGGCGTTCACAATACTGGGGACGGTGCAGCCCAATGGTTTTGTGACGGACAGCGATTTATATGAGAACCAGTTTGAGGTCGAACGCTATCCGGAGATTACGTATCATCGAATTGGGGATAGCCCGTTCGGGGATCGGTTTACGTTCTTCAGCGACAACTCGGTGTCGGCGCTGCGGTTTAATCGGAGTTCGGCGACGCTGGCGGATTTGGGGTATCCGGCGAATGTGTCGCCGGGGATACCGTCTCTCGGGTTAGTCGGCGCGACGGGCGTGCCGAATGTGCCGGAGGATACGACGTATCGGGGGGATTTCAGGCAGGAATTGGATTATCCGTTGACGCTGGGGCAGATTAAGGCTGTTCCGTATGTGATGGAGCGGTATACGTCTTATTCGACGTCGCCGATGGGGCAGACGGAGAATCGGTTTTATGAGGGGGCGGGAACGCGGATTTCGACGGCGTTCTGGAAGGTGAACGATACGGCGGAGTCGGATTTGTTTGATATCCACCGGATTCGGCATGTGGTTGAGCCAGAGGTGAATTTGTTCACCAGTGCGTCGAGCGTGGATGCGGATAATTTGTACATCTACGACGAGGATGTGGACCGGATCAACGACATTACGGCGGCGCAGTTGGCGTTGCATCAGACGTGGCAGACCAAGCGCGGCGGGCCGGGGCGGTGGAGGAATGTGGATTTCCTGACGTGGAATGTGGAGGGGGATTTCTTTGCGAATGCGCCGCCGGATCGGGAATTAGATCCGTCGAATTTCCGGGGGTTGTTTTATGATTCGCTGCCGGAGGCGTCGATTCCGCGGGATGCGATCAATAGCGATGCGCAGTGGCGGCTCAGCGATACGCTGATCATCATGGGGGATGAATCTTATAACGTGGACAACGATCGGCTGGCGACGGGGTCGCTTGGCATGGCGGTGCAGCGCGATCCACGCGTGAGTTATTTCTTTGGCGTGCGCTATATCGACCCGCTGGATTCGACGATCGGGACGGCGACGGTTATTTATCAGATGAGTAAGAAATACGAGCTGGCGCTGTCGCAGTCGTATGATTTTTCGGGAACGAGCAATGTCGATTCATCCGTGGAGGTGACGCGGCACTTTGACAAATTCTGGATGTCGGTACGCGTGTATCATGACTCGATTAATGATCAGGGAGGGATTGGGTTCCTGATTTATCCGGAAGGGCTGGGGCCGCGCATCAGTGCGGCGTCGGTGGGGAATGTGCTGAATGGGAATACGCGGCGGTGATCAGTCGCGGGCGGCGATGCCGTCGGCGGTGATGAGGAGGATGCGGTCGGTGACCTGGTGGGGCATCTGGCGGTAGTCGTCGGCGATTTGCTGGCGCAGGCGGCTGACGGTTTCGTCGTCGTTGCGGAAGCAGAGGAGGATGTCGCGATTGGGGACGGCGGCGGCGAAGGGGCTGCCGAGGTGTTCGCGCAGTCGGTCGTGGAGGCTGGGGAGGAGGAGGCGGCTGGCGTCGTAGCCGTCGAGGGTTTGAAAGAGGATCAGATTGACCTCGCCGTTCTCGTCCTGGGCGGCGTGGGCGTTGAGAGATTCGCTGCGTTTGACGAGATTTTCGAGGGCGGTTTCGTGGAGGTCGTCGACGGAGATGTGCCAGTTGTCGAACTGGACGCGCGGGATGTAGGCGATGGTGCGGTCGTTGTCGACGGCGTAGGCGACGACCAGGCCGTCGATGAGGGGCTGGGTGACCATTTGACCCGGAGGGATGTCGTCGCCGGGTTCGGAGAGGACCATGGGGAGGATGCGGTCTTTGAGTTGTTCGAAGGTGCCGCCTTGATCGGGGAGTCCTTCGGCGGCGCGGAGGAGTTCGACCATCCAGCGTTCGATGTGGTGTTTGAGCTCTTCGGGTTTGAGGAGGACGGTGCGGTAGAGGTTTTCGAGGGAGACCGAGCCGCCGTTGATGCGGAGGGTGAAGGGGTGTTCGCCGCGGGCGATTTTGACGAGGGGGAACTTGGTGCGGATGGTGGAGACGACTTCGTCGACGAAGCGTTCGCGGGAGGGGGGGGAGGGAGGAGTATTCATTCAAAGGGACTATAGCCCGGTTGGGGAGGGTTGGCTATCGGGAGGGGGAAATGCACAATGAAAGGATGGCTTGGTCTTGATGATTAAAGTGGCACGGCTTTGTAAGCCGTGCTGCACGGGTTGAAAACCCGTGCCACATTGGAGCATGTTGAGTCCTGCCATGAAAGGAATTCAGGGATGAATCGAGTTGGGATTATTGGGGCGGGGTGGCCGGGGGGGGCGCATGCGAAGGGGTATTTGGCGGCGGGTGGGTTTCGATTGATGGCGGTGGCGGATTTGATTCCGGCGCGGCGGCAGAAGCTGCTGGGGGAATTTGGGATTCAGAAGGAGTATGCCAGCGCGGAGGAGTTGCTGAAGGATAAAGAGCTGGATGTGGTGAGTGTTTGCGTGCCGAATGATTTGCATGTGACGGTGACGCTGGCGGCGCTGAAGGCGGGGAAGCATGTGGTGTGTGAGACGCCGCCGGGGGTGTCGGTGTCGGAGGCGAAGCGGATTCAGAAGGCGGCGGAGAAGGCGGGGAAGGTGGTGTTGTATGGGATGCAGCGGCGGTTTGGGGCCAATGAGCAGGCGGCGCGGCAGGCGATTTTGAAGGGGTTTGCGGGAGACGTGTATCATGCCCGGGCGTCGTGGACCCGGACGCGGGGCGTGCCGATTGGGACGGGGTGGTATACGAAGAAGGAGAAGTCGGGCGGCGGGGCGATGGCGGATTTGGGGGTGCAGATGTTGGATGTGGCGTGGTATTTGATGGGGCAGCCGAAGCCGGTGAGTGTGTTTGGGGTGAGTCATGCGAAGTTTGGGACGGGGATGGTGCCGGCGGAGGTGGGGTTTGATGTGGAGGATGCGGGGTTTGCGCTGATTCGGTTTGAGGGGGGGAAGTCGCTGGAGTTGTCGGCGAGTTGGGCGATCAATCAGGCGCCGAGTCAGAACGGGGCGATCTGCCGGTTATATGGGGAGACGGCGGGGGTGGAGGTGTACACGCCAGCCGGGGCGGTGGTGTATGGGCAGTTTGATGGGAAGGGGAATGCGAAGGCGATACCGCTGAAGGGGCCGAAGGTGACGGGGTATGCGGCGCTGATGCGGCATTTGCGCGAGTGTATGCTGGGGAAGGCGACGCCGACGGTGGGAGCGACGCAGGGGGTGGTGTTGATGCAGATGCTGGAGGGGATTTATAAGAGTGCGGAGGGGGGGAAGAGTGTGGGGATGTCATGAGGGTCGCAGGGGACGTAGGCATGTGTTTTTTACGACCATGCCTTGTTGCCGCATACGCTGCTCAGGTCATAGCGTCGCCGTGCGTGACTGCGGCGGCGGTGTTATAACTTCATCGCGATGGAGTCGCGTGTGCGGCACTTGGCCGCTCAACGGCATTACGTTTTGCAACGGAGGCGGTATCCTTGAATCGACGCGGTTTTGTTATCGGAGGCGCGTTCGTAGCAGCAGCACTCGTGGCCGGCTGGTTAGGAATTCGCAGGGGCGCACCAGTTGTTTCTTTGCGCCAATCCACTGGTGAGAACATGTTTGACCGCGTGATCTTCGTTTGCGTCAATAACAACGGTGATTACAGCCCGGGCGTTTACCTCCAAGGCACGGGGGGGGCTGACGGGCTGCAGTTGATTCCGCAGGCGGCACCGTTCATGCGCACACCTGAGACCGGCGATGCCGCGGCAGGATTGTGCGGTTTCCTATTTAAGAAGATCGGAGATGGGGCCGCTCGTGATGGAGGCCTGTCGCTCTATGATGCGCCGAAAGTCGGTCCTGATGGGAAAATCGACTGGCAAGCCTATTGCGCGCCGAACGTTGATCTGATCCTGATCCACGTAGAACAAGGAACTGCGGAATTGTATTCGGGTTCGGCGGATTTGAAGTCGCCAACTAAGTCGCTCGTGCGAACAATTAACGGTCTGCGGTTCGGCGGCTGAATCGCCGTCGCATAATCGCTAATGCATTGGCCGGGCCGGCATGGAGCAGCATGTTTGGATTTGGGAAACGAGATAAAGGTAGTGAGGAGCCGGCGGGGGCGCGGGTCAGCACTAAGCTTTGCACGGACAAATTCAATGGGAAGTATCCGCATGTGGGGTTGTATGATGTGACGGAGCGGAAGGTTTGGGTGGCCAAGCCGCTGGGGGGGCAGGCGATTCGGACGAGTCATGCTCGGCTGATTACGGGGGCGGAGAATGCGACGAGCACGGTTTGGAAGGATCGGTTTATTTGTTTTTGGTTTTATACTCCCGACACGGGGGAGGGGTATGTGCATGGGTATCCGATTGAGTGGGATGAGGCGCATCTGCTGGTGCGGATTGATCCGAACTGGGATTACGATCGTCAGCGGCTGATCCCGCCGGAGATGGAAGATCATGTCAATGCGAATCTTGAGCGGCAGATCAAGCATGGGGAGCGAATCTTTGAATTTTTTAAGGCGTCGAAACTGAAATATCCGTTTAGTCTGCATTACATGGGGCAGCGGGCGACGGATTCGATTTTTTACGCAAAGCGGGTTGAGCCGAAGGGTTGAAGTTGTGAAAGTTGGAATACTTAGCGATACGCATGATCGGGCGCAGGCGATGATGAAAGGCGTGGCGGCGCTGAAGGAGGCGGGGGCGGAGTTTTTTATTCATTGCGGGGATGTGGGATCGCCGGGGATGTTGGATGAGCTGGCGGGTTTGCGGGCGGGGTTTGTGTGGGGGAATAATGATCTGGATCGGGTGGAGTTGCAGCGGTATGCGGAGTCGCTGGGGATTATTTGCTGGGGGGATTATGGGGTGGTGGAGCTGGCGGGGAAACGCATCGGAGTGATGCATGGGGACAATTTTGCCTTACATCGCAAGGTGCTCGCGGAGCAGCAGATTGATTATCTGCTGGAAGGGCATACGCATGTTCGGGCGGATGAGAAATTTGGGACGATACGGATGATCAATCCGGGGGCGCTGTATCGGGCGGCGCAGAAGACGGTGGCGGTGTTGGACCTGGCGACGGGCGAGCTGAAATTTATTGTTGTGCAGGTTTAGTAGCGGGAGGGTTTTTGAGGTACTGGTCGAACCAGTCGGCGATGGTTTGGACGTCTTTGTCAGCACCAAGCCAGCCATGACCGGCGCCGGGCTTGACGATGAGTTTGCAGGGGACACCGGCTTTGGTGAGGGCGTCGATCATGGCCTGGGATTGTTCGAGGGGGACGAGTTTGTCGGCGTCGCCGTGGATGATGAGAGTGGGGGGGGAGTGGGATGTGACGAAATAGATGGGGGAGATTTGTTTGCCGATTGCGAGGATTTTGGCTTCGTCGGTGATGACGTCATAGGAGTTGGTTTTGGGGTTGAGCTCGTGGAAGTCGAAGGGGGCTTTGAGCCAGGAGAGCGCGCCGCGACCGAGGCCGATGACGCCGGGTGCGCCGTAGTTGAGGAAATCGGTGGGAGGGAAGAAGCAGCCGACGGCCTGGACGGACGCTGAGACGCGGTCGACGGGGTCGGCGGATTTGGGGTTGGGCGGTACGGGGTCGCAGCCTTGCATGAGGGAGAGGTGCCCGCCGGCGGAACCGCCGGTGACGCCGAGGCGGTTGGGGTCGATGTGGTAGTCGGCAGCATGGAAGCGGATGAAGCGGACGGCGCGACTGGTCATGGAGAGGATTTCGGGGATGGTGTATTTGGGCTGAGAGCCGTGGACGACGGCGAAGACGGTGTAGCCGCGCTGGGTCAGCACGTTCATGAAGACACTGAAGAAGGGGTTGTCGATGGCTTCGTGGGAGCTGGCCCAACCGCCGGAGACCATGGCGATGACGCCGATGTGGTTGGAGTTGGATTTTGGGGTGAAGACGTCCATCGTGAGGGCGACGCCGGGGAGGCGGCCGTAGATGACATCCTGGGTGCGCGTGTTGGCGGGATCGGCGGCTTGGACGATGGAGGCGAAGAATAGAAGTGCGGTGATGAGAAACGAGTGTTTCATGCTGGGAATCATCGGGATACACTGGCGGGATGCAAGCGGATATTGAACGCATCCTTATTTCCCGGCAGCAGATCGAACATCGTATTAAAGAGATGGCGCGGCAGATCGTAGCCGACCATTCGAACGGGGGAGAGGTGACGCTGGTGCCGATCCTGACGGGGGCGATGATTTTCTGCGCGGACTTGATGCGGCAGATGCCGATCGAGTTGCAGATCGGGATGATGACGGTGAGTAGCTATCCCGGTGCGGCGACGGCGACGCAGGGGTCGCAGCTCGTCGGGCAGCAGGTGAAGAATGTGACGGGGAGGCATATTTTGCTGCTGGATGACATTCTGGATTCGGGGGGGACGTTGAAGCTGGTGATCCCGTTATTGGAACGACTCAAGCCGGCAAGTGTGAAGGTGTGTGTGCTATTGAGGAAGGATCGGCCGAGTGCGCGGGAGGTGCAGGCGGATTATGTGGGGTTTGATATACCGGATGAATTTGTGGTGGGGTATGGGCTGGATTATGACGATTATTATAGGAATCTGCCGGATATTGTGACGTTGAAGCGCGAGGCGATTGAGAAGCGGAAGTGATGGCATGAGCGACGGAGAGCTTGAGCGGGAGATCGCCAGTGAGAGCGCGCCGGCGGCGGCTGTGCCGGATGCGGTGATGCTGAACCCGCTGGCGGCGCTGATGACGCGGCATGTGTTGCGCGATGGTGAAGTGGTGATCCTGATGCTCCGGCCGTCGCTGTGGTTTATTCCGTTTGTCTGTCTGCGCTTTGCCGCGGTGGTGCTCATCCTGATGATCAATGCGCAGATTTTTAATGAGCAACTGCATTGGCATGCGCGACTGTATAACGAGCTGGGGGTGTTTTTACTTTTTGCGCGGTTGATGGTGGCGATACTACAGTGGTTGGGGCGGTTGTATATTCTGACGGATATGCGGGTGGTGCAGATGGTGGGGGTGTTTGCGGTGGAGATCTGCGAGTGCCCACTGCGGAAGATCGGGCGGGTGCGGGTGGTTTATACGCTCAAGGAGCGGCTGCTGCGGCTGGGGTCGGTGGAGATTATTCCGTTTGATGATGCGTTTGGAGTGGGGTTGTGGCAGACGGTGGCGAAGCCTAAGGAAGTGCATCTGGCGATCATGCAGGCGATCCGGCGGGCGAAGCAGGGGGGGTGAGGGGAAATGACGAATGACGAAGTGCGAATGACGATTGGGTAATACGAATAAGGTGCGGTTGTCATAACGGAAGGAGCGGAAGTGACAGGGGTGTTACTCATATTGCTTACTGAGATTCAAGCACGGGGAAATTTTGGACCGATAATATGGTGACGTGTTCGCGTGCCAAACGAGGTCCTTGCTGGGATGCTCGTTTGGTCCCTTTTTCTGGAAGTCATGAAAAACCCTCTGATTTTCAAATGTAGTTACCTGATCGTGTTTGTCTTATCTCACGCAGCGATAGGACAAGTGGCTGGTTCATATAAAATCTCCAGTATTGGGGGCATTCCTGACAACGGTTTTTACGTTCCTACGGATATTAACTCCTCGGGAGAAGTGGTCGGTTTTCTCGATGGACGGCCAATGCAGGCGTTCATTTTCAGCAAAACAGGTATGACGAGCCTGAGCACTTTTGGCGAATCTGCGTCTCTTGCCTATGGGATTAATGATTCCGGAGAAGTTACTGGTTACTCATCGGTAGCCAGCACCGGCGTTCCCCAGCACGCCTTTTTATATTCCAATGGTGCGATGATCGACCTTGGCTCTCTCGGCAATGAGAGCTTCGGACAAGCTATCAATAACAATGGGCAAATCGCCGGCTATTACACAATCGCTGATGGAACGAACTACCATGCATTTCTATATAGCAACGGCACGATGACCGATATCGGGGTTCTACCGGGCACCGCAGATACCCAAGCTGCCGGCGTTAATGACTCCGGCGAGGTCGTCGGCGAATCTTACCTCTCGGGCGGCTATAACTATCATGCATTCGTGTATGTCGATGGCACGATGACCGACCTTGGAACACTCGGCGGTGAAATCAGCAGCGCTTCCGCCATCAACAATGCCGGACAAATCGTGGGTAAAGCGAGTCTCGGTGTATTAGCAACTTATTTCAACAGCCATAGCAGTCTTTCCATAGATGAAGCGCACGCATTTTTGTATTCCAGCGGCACGATGACGGATCTGGGCACGCTGGGTGGTTATCAAAGTCAGGCCGATGCCATCAACAACCTCGGCCAGATTGTTGGCGAATCTGACATCACTCCGGGCAGCTATGCCGAACATGCGTTCCTTTATTTCGATGGGACGATGATTGATCTTAATAGTCTGATCGACCCTGCCACCGGCTGGGTTCTGAATGAGGCGACTGGAATCAATGATCGTGGTCAGATTATCGGGAATGGGATGTACGATGGTCAGCAGGAGGCGTTTTTGCTGACGCCGAGCGGCGTAGTGCCGGAGCCGACGATTTATGGGGTGTTTATGCTTGGGGTGTTTGGCGTGCGTCGGCGGCGGTGGGGATGGGGGGGTTAGGAGGCAGTGGCACTCAAGTGCCACTGCCGGAGCTTTTGATGAGTTGTTTGAAGGCTTCGCCGCGCTGTTCGAAGTTGGTGAATTGGTCGTAGCTGGCGCAGCCGGGGGAGAGGACGATGTTGTCTTGGGGGCTGGCGAGTTTTTGGGCGAGGGGGACGGCGGTGGCGAGGTCCTGGCATTCGTGGACAACTGCGGCGGGGTTAAGCTCGCGGATGGACTTGGCGAGGGAGGGGCCGGTGATGCCGATGGTGAGGATGGCTTTGGCGCGGGAGGCCAGGGCGGAGCAGAGGGAGTCCATGGGGAGTTTTTTGTCGTAGCCGCCGATAATTTGCAGGACGGTGTTGGGGGGGAAAGAATCCAGGGCGGCGATGGCGGCGTCGGGGATGGTGGCGATGGAGTCGTTGTAGTAGCGGATGTTGTGTTCTTCGTGGACGAGTTCGAGGCGGTGGGGGAGGCCGGGGAAATCCTGGATGGCGGATTGAGCTTCGGCGAAGGAAATGCCGAGGGTGTGGGCGGCGGTGAAGGCGGCCTGGGCGTTGAGCTGGTTGTGGTTGCCGGGGAGGCGGAGGGAGAAGGGTTTGCGGGCGTGGGTGCCGAAGAATTCGACTTTGGCGGGGGTGGATTCGGCGAGCTCGATGGAGGTTTCGTCGGACTCGTTGATGATGGCGTAGTCGTCGCGGCGTTGGAATTCGAGGATGGTTTTTTTCGAGGCGATGTAGGCGGCGGGGGAGCCGTGCCAATCGACGTGGTCGACGGAAAGATTAGTGATCAAAGCGATGTGAGGGGACCAGCGCATAGGGCGGAGGTATTCGAGCATATAGCTGGAGAGTTCGAGGACAACGAGGTCGTGGGATTCGATTTGGGGGAGGTCGGCGAGGAGGGATTTGCCGATATTGCCGCCGAGCCAGACCTGGAATTTTTGGGAGAGCATTTTGGAGAGGAGGGTGGTGGTAGTGGATTTGCCCTTGGTGCCGGTGACGGCGACGATGGTGGCGGGGCAGCGTTCGATGAAGAGGCGGATTTCGGTGGTGATGGGGACGCCGGCGTCGCGGGAGGCGGCGAGGAAGGGGCTGGAAATGGGCATGGCGGGGTTGGCGACGACGAGGTCGGTGCTCGTGAAGTCTTCGGTGTGATGCTGGCCGAAGCGGTAGGTGATGGGGAGGCCGGCGAGCTGGGCGACGGAGGTGGAGAGTTTGTCGGCGGGGTCGCGATCGGTGACGAGGACGTGGGCACCTTGTTCGGCGAGCCAGCGTGTGACGGCGATGCCGCCGCCGAAACGACCGAGGCCGGCAACGGTGACACGTTTGTCTTTGACGTTTTGCATCGGACGGAAAGGTTAATCCGTGCGCGGGGCGGGTCAAGCGTAGGGAGTGTTCGAGTTTGGGGAAGAATACGGGCCGAGGACGGCCCGGCTCTCCTCATTTTCCATTACTTAGGCGTAGGCGGAGTCGGTGGGGCGGGCGTGGGGGATGGAGGCGAGGATGCCGTTGATGCGGCCGAGGAGTTCGGGCCACTCGAGGGTGCCTTTGGTGAGGAAGTCGTTGGCACCGAGTTTGGCGGCGCGTTGGCGGATTTCGCGCGAGCCGCTGGCGGAGAACATGAGGACGGGGGTGTTGGCAGTGGCGGGTTTTTCGCGGATGGATTGCAGGACGTCGAAGCCGCTGAGGTCGGGCATCATCAGATCCAGGAGGATCAGGTCGGGGCGCTGGGTGGAGAGAAATTGCAGTGCGTCCCGTCCGTGGGTGAGGCAATGCACCTGGTGGCCGGTGCGCGTCAGAAGGCGACGCAGCGGTTCGCAGGTGTCGAGCTGGTCGTCGACGATTAAAATCATGGCCTGGTCCTCCGTGGCAAGGATTAAGAATAGGGGAATTGGGGGAGGGTGGGAATGGGGAATTTGGTTGACCCAGGGCTAAAGCCCTGGGCTTGGCGGATGATTATGGAATTGGGTCGGTGGGGGTTTTAATCGTTGCGGCGGCGGCGCGTTGTTGGCGTTTGACGGCGAGGTCGATGGCGAGCTCGATGGCGGCGCGCATGGAGCCGGGGTTGGCGCGGTTGCGGCCGACGATATCGAAGGCGGTGCCGTGGTCGGGGCTGGTGCGGATGATGGGGAGGCCGATGGTGAGGTTGACTGCGCGGTCGAAGGCGAGGAGTTTGACGGGGATGAGGCCTTGGTCGTGGTACATGGCGACGACGGCGTCGAATTTGCCGTCGCGGGCAGCGAGGAAGACGGTATCGGGGGGGTATGGGCCGGTGGCGTCGATGCCTTGTTCGCGGGCCATGAAGATGGCGGGGGAGATGATGCGTTCTTCTTCGTCGCCGAATTGGCCGTTTTCGGAGGCGTGGGGGTTGAGGCCGGCGACGGCGATGCGGGGTTTGGGGATGTTGAAGAGGTTGATGAGGGCGTCGTTGAGGAGTTCGATGGGTTGGAAGACGGCGCCGATGTTGAGGCGGCCGTAGAGGCCGTTGAGGGGGATGTGAACGGTGCAGAGGACGACTTTGAGGGGGCCGCCGGCGAACATCATGGCGTAGCGGCGGGTGGTGGTGCGGTCGGCGAAGAGTTCGGTGTGGCCGGGATAGTGATAGCCGGCGAGTTTCCAGGATTCTTTGGCAATGGGGGCGGTGACGACGGCGTCGACTAATCCGCGTTTGGCGGCGTCAATGGCGTCGACACAGAATCGCATGGAGGCTTCGCCGCCCATTTTGCTGGGGGTTTTGATGGAGGAGCCGAGCATGGAGAACTGGTCGTAGTCGACGACGACGACGTCGTGGGGGTAGGGGCGGAGGCGGCCGTTGTACTGGTCGCGCCACCAGAAGACGTCGAATTCGGCGAGGTCGGCGGCGTAGGAGAGGAGCTCGTTCATGCCATAGATGATGTAGCGGGCGCGGTGGCGGAGGACGGGATCGGAGAGGGCTTTGACGATGACCTCCGGGCCGATGCCGGCGGGGTCGCCCATGGTGATCGCGATGGTGGGACGGTAATCCATCATGAATGACATTACGCCGGAAATGCGAAAAGGAAAGCGGATTGTGAAAATAGGGAAGAGAAAGAGATCTTGAAGATCGCGAAGCGGCGAAGGGGGTGGCGCGAAGAATGAAGAAGTTAACTATAAAATAAAACCTCAGTGTCAGATGATTGACACTGAGGTTGAATTGAATGGGTTGAGGCGGGATTAATTTTGTTTGGCGGGGGAGAAGCCATCGCAGCCGCTGATGGGGGTGACTTTGAGGTGGAGGGGGGCGTGTTTAGGGTGGGCACATTCGTCGACGAGGGATTCGGGGGCGGAGTGTTGGGTGCGGATCTGGAGGAGTTCTTTTTTGTTGGAGTGGGATTCGCCGAAATGGGAGCAGAGACCGCATTGACCGTCGTGGACTTGTAACATGATGAGCCTCCGAAAAAGGTTTAACGGTAAAGGCCGCCGAGCGACCGTATAAAGATGCTATGCATATGATCGACCAGAAAGAAGTGAGACACGATCTCACTTTGTACATGAGATCGTGTCTCAATTTTTAGATTCGGCAGGGGTGCTGAGGCGTGGCGCTCAGGGCGTTAAATCCGTGTGTTGATGGACTTCGCGCTGGCGGTTGTTGAGGGAGCGGAGGCGGTTGATGGCGGAGAGGTAGGCGAGGGCGCTGGCTTCGAGGATGTCGGTGGAGATGCCGCGGCCGTGGACTTTAGAGCCTTGGTGTTCGAGTTCGAGTTGGACTTCGCCGAGGGCTTCTTTGCCTTTGGTGACGGCGCGGATGCGGTAGTCGGTGAGTTTGGCGTCGAAGCCGGTGAGTTTTTGGATGGCGGAGTAGATGGCGTCGACGGGGCCGTCGCCGATGGAGAGGCCCTGGCGGAGTTGCGCGGTGGAGTCGCGTAACGTGACGGTGGCGGTGGCGCTGGTTTGGATCTCGGGCATGGTGATGGAATCGCTGGTGACGTGGAGGCCAGCGAGGGTGAAGAGGCCGCGATCGATTTTGAGCTGTTTGTCGATCAAGGCTTCGATGTCTTCGTCAAAGACTTCTTTCTTTTTGTCGGCGAGGGTTTTGAATTCGGTGAATGCGGATTCGATCTGCTCGTCGGTGACTTTGTAGCCCAGGGTGGTGATGCGGTCTTTGAAGGCAGCGCGGCCGGAGTGTTTGCCCAGGACCAAATTGTTTTTGGACAAGCCGACGGAGGCGGGGTCCATGATTTCGTAGGTTTCGCGGTATTTGAGGATGCCGTCCTGGTGGATGCCGGATTCGTGTGCGAAGGCGTTTTCGCCGACGATGGCTTTGTTGCGCTGGACGACCAGGCCGGTGAGGGTGGAGACCATGCGGCTGGCGGGGAAGAGTTTGGTGGCGTCGATGCGCGTGGTGGCTTTGAAGGCGTCGTGGCGGGTTTTGAGCGCCATGACGATTTCTTCGAGGGCGGCGTTGCCGGCGCGTTCGCCGATGCCGTTGATGGTGCATTCGACTTGCTTAGCGCCGTTTTCGACGGCGGACAAACTGTTGGCGACGGCCAATCCCAAGTCGTCGTGACAGTGGGCGGAGAGGTAGATGCCGCGAGCGTCGGTGTTCAGTTTTTGGCGGATGTGGGCGAAGATTTCGCCGTAAGTTTTGGGGGTGGCGTAGCCGACAGTGTCGGGCATGTTGATGGTCGTCGCGCCGGCTTCGATGGCGGCTTGGACCATTTCCTCCAGGAAATCCAACTCAGTGCGGCTGGCGTCTTCGGGGGAGAATTCGACGTCAGCGGTGTACTGGCGCGCGTGTTTGATGGATTCGACGGCGAGTTTGAGGACTTCTTCTTTGCCTTTTTTGAGTTTGTGGTCGCGGTGGATTTTGGAGGTGGCGAGGAAGAGGTGGATGCGGCCGGACTTGGCGGGTTTGATAGCCTCTCCGGCTCGGTCGATGTCCTTTGGCGTACAACGCGCCAAGCCGCAGATGGTCGCTTTGGTGATTTCGGCGGCGATGGTGCGGACGGATTCGAAGTCGCCGTCGGAGGAGATCGGGAAGCCGGCTTCAATGATGTCGACGCCCATGGATTCGAGCTGGCGGGCGATCTCGAGCTTTTCGGGGAGGGTGAGGGTTGCGCCCGGAGATTGCTCGCCGTCGCGGAGGGTGGTGTCGAAGATTCGAACTGTGTTCATGATCGCTCCTGCTGGTGCCAACCCGTTTGAAAGCCGATTCGCAGGGGTTGGGGGAAACACTTCCGCCAAACAAGAAACCCTACGATCGGATCGTAGGGTCGTTTGAAGTTCATCTAGGCAGCGGACCCTGCGATCACACGATTAGGCTGAGGCTCGTAAGAGCCAGACCGAGGTGCGAAAGTCGTAGGGCGTTGCGCTGCATGTTGCTGACTATTTAATCGGCATAAAGGGGTAGTGTCAAGAGCAGTTGTTGTTTTGATCCGTGTTTTGCGGGTAGGGATTTTCGGTGTCGGTGATGTTGAGCAGGCTGCCTAGCATTTGTGATGAGGTGTGGATGACGGCGGCGTTGGCGTCGTAGAGGAATTGGTCGGAGTGGAGATTGGTGACGTCGGTGGCGAGGTTTTGGTCGCCGTCGTCGCTGTCGTCGTCAGGGTTGTCGGGGGTATAGGTGTCGGTGGAGACGTTGGACGCCTCGGAGACATTATCGGACTCGTCGGTGTTGATGTTGTTGGCGTCCGAATTGTATCGGGCGGCGGCGGTGTTCATCCCGTTGAGAGCTGTGTTAATGGCATTAAACATATCAAGCCTCCAATCATGGCATCGGCTGCCAGTTTGGAGGCCTGAAATGGTTTTACAGGACAATCCGGCCGAGAGAGCGGATCGTCCGGTAAGATGGGATAGTTGTCTGGTTTAGGGGGCTGGTTCGGTGGTGGCGGCGCGGTGGCCTTTGCGGTCGGCAGCATCTTCCTTGCGATCGGCGCGCTCTTTGGCCAGGAGGGTTTTGAGCTTTTCGGCTTGATCGGAGGTGAGGACTTTTTGCAGTTGGCTGTGGAGGTCTTCGAACATTGCCTTGTATTTTTCGCGGATGTCTTCTCTGGCTTCTTTCTTGTCGCCGGAGCCTTTGGCGGATTTTTTGAGGGAGGCGGCTTTGCTCTGGAAGTCGGCCATGAGATCGTCGACTTTGGTTTGCTGGTCGGTGGAGAGGTCGAGTTGTTTCAGGCAGTATTGCAGTGATTCGAGGGGGCGGTTGGGGTGGTTTTCGCCTTTGGCGGCGAGGGTGGGGGAGAGACAGATCGATAAAAGCAGGCAGATTGAGAGCGGGATGCTGGTGCGGAGCATGGGTTCCTTTCTGTTTGTTCAGAATAGGAAACGGCGGAGTGGGGAGATTATTGCCGTGGAGAAACGCGCGGCCCAGAGGGCTGCGGCTAAACGGGATGAGGGGGATTAGTCGTCGTCGTCTTTGCTGGTGGAGTCCCAGCCGTGGGGGTGGGGGAGGGGGGCGGTGGGGCCGCGGACGAGGTGCCAGGTGATTTCGTCGACTTCACGGGCCGGGGCTGCGTCGGCGTGGATGAAGTCCATTTTGTCGGAGGCTTCGGCCATCGAACGGCGCGGGTCGCCGGGAGCCAGGGCAGAAGCGCTGGGATTGATTTTGGCAATGAGGGATTTGGGGGGCATGGTCGCGAAATAGGGGGCGATGTTGTTGGGGGCGGTGTCCCAATTCATGATCGGGTCAGCGACTGCGTCGTATTGAGAGAGGGGGGGTACGCCTAGGAGGAGTTCGATGGTTTTAAGGAAGGAGTCGGTATTGTGGAAGTGATGGTCGACGGAGTGGGGTTTGATCCAGGGAGAGATGATGTAGCCGGTGGTGCGGTGGGCGTCGACGTGGTCGATGCCGGACTGGGCGTCGTCTTCGATGATGAAGATAGCGGTGTGGGGCCAGATGGGGGATTTGGAGACGGCTTCGACGACCTGGGCGATGCCGAAGTCGTTGTCGGCGACCATGGATTCGGGGGCGTGTTTGCCGGAGCGTGCGGCCTGGGTGTGATCGGTGGGCATGCGGATCATCATGAGGTTGGGAACGGATTTCCCGGTGGGGTCTTTTTTGAGCATCATCTGGAATTCGCGATTCCATTCTGAGAAGCGGCTGGGGGCTTTGGCGTGGCCGAAGGAATGTTCAGCGGAGAGGCAGGCGGGGTCGTGGGTTTGATTGTAGTAGAAGCTGGCGGCGTCGGAGTCGGGGTAGTCGAGGTCGAAGTGGCGGTAGTCGATGTCGGAGATGCCGGCGGTGTCATGGCCGCCGGGCTGGAGGCCGGGGGCGGCGGGGAGGTTGTCGGGAGCGCCGGGGAAGGTGACGTAGGCTTCGTCGGTGGCGAGGAAGCAGCCGTAGTTGCGGAAGGAGAGGTGAGCGGCGCGGACGATGTCCCAGAGATTGCGGCCGGTGTTGGCGACGTCGGGGATGGGCTCTGCGCCGTTGTGGAAGGGGGCGTAGCGCCAGTGTTTTCCATCGGGATCGGTCGCGGGAGCGCCGCCGGTTGGGTAGCCGTTGTTGGAGCCTTCTTCGTCGAAGCGCCGGCCGCGGTGGGAGTATTGATAGGGGATGTTGCGAATGACGTAGGCGTCGGCCATGCCTTGGGTCGACCAGTCCCAGCCGTCGCCGGAGACTTCGCCGCAGGCGTAGAGGTTGTCGAGGAGGACGAAGCGGCTGGCGAGGTCGTGCTGGTTGCGGGTGATATTGTTACCGAAGAGGACGAGGGATGGATCGCCATTGCCTTGGGGCATGTCGCCGAGGATTTGGTCGTAGGTGCGGTTTTCTTTGATGATGTAAAGGACGTGGGTGATGTGGCCGGAGGACAGGCCGATGGAGGCGAGAGGATTGGGGGCGTGGCGTTCGAGGGAGTCGAGGTGGTTTTCGGCGATGACTTGATTGGTGAGGTCGGCGAGTTGTTTGGTTGAAGGGATGGTGACGGAGGCGACGTTTCCTTCAAGGACGGTCAGGCTGGTGGCTTTGCGTTTGGGGTCGTGGCGGTCATGGGTGTTGTTAGGGTTGCGGATGGAGTGGCCTTTGGCGTTGGCGATGAGGAGGCGTTTGCCATCGGGGGTGACGGCCAGGGCGCTGGGATACCAGCCGGTGGGGAGGTAGCCGCGAAGTTCAGAGGAGGAGAGGTCGACGACGGCGACGGCGTTCATGTCGCCGAGAGTGGCGTAGAGAGTTTTTTGGTCGGGGGAAAGGGCGAGGGAGGTGGGGGTGACGCCGGGGAGGTCGCGGGCCATGTGCGGGCGGAGAAGGAGGGTGGAGGTGATTTTGTCGGTGGCGGTGTCGACGACGGAGATGGTGTCGGAGAGGGAGTTGGCGACGTAGAGAGTGTGCTGGTCTTTGGAGAGAAGGACGGCGACCGGATGGGAGCCTGTTGGCAAGGTGGCGGAAAGGGATGGATGCGCGGGGTCAATCGTGTTGAGGACGTAGACGGCGTCGTCGCGTTCGGAAGCGACGTAGGTTTTGGAGCCGTTGGAGAGGACGGTGATGCCGAGGGGGAAGTTGGAGGTGCCGCCGTGGGAATCGGAGAAGGTGTAGCGGCCGAGCTGTTTTTTGGTGTGTGGGTCGTAGATGGCCACGGAGCCGGAGAGGGTGTAAGGGTTGGCCTCGGCGGAGGCGTTGTTGGAGACGTAGAGGAGGCCTTTGGAATCGAGCGCGAGGCCGGCGGGGAAGTCGCGGTCTTTGGTGTAGAGCGTGTCGGATTCGGCGAGGGCGCCTTCGGGAGAGAGGTGGAGGATGGCGATGGAGTCGTGACCGCCCTGAGCGGCGTAGAGAGTGCGCGTGTCGGCGGAGAACGCCAGGCCGAAGTACAGGCCGTTGGTTTTGGACGGGCGCGAAGGAGAGGGATTGGTGTCGGCTTCGCCGGCGGGGGCGACAGGGTGGGCGGTGGATTTGGTGTCTTCGTTGAGGTAGTCGATGTGAGAAATGCCTTTGCCATCCGCGACACGGATAGACCAGAGGGCCTGATGGTAGCCCATGTCGGTGCTGATGACGTGGCGGCCGTCGGGGGTGAGGAGGAGGTTCATGGGCATGGAGCCTACGTCCTGAGCGACGGCGGGGCGCGTGGAGATGGATTTGCCGGTGATGAGACGGGGGAGGGTGTTATTGGGTTGGGAGGAGCAACTGAATGTAAGTAGACCGATGACGCAGAAGGGTAGTGTGCGCAGGTTCATCATTTGATTATACCAATCATCGCTTAATATTGGATTCGGCGGCCTTTTGGTAGACACGGATATAGTCGATTTCGTAGCGGATCGGGAAGGGGGTGTTAGAGGGGTCGCCGCCGCAGGTGCCGCCAATGGCTTGGTTGAGGATCAGGTAGGCGGGCTGATGGAAGGGATTTTTGGGAGCGCCGGGGAGGTCGCGGTTGAGGGTTTGCGTGAGGTCCTGGGAGTTGAGGAGGTGGTCGTCGCAATAGAGTTTGATGGAGGAGGGGTTCCAGTCCATGCGCCAGACGTGGAACTGGTGGGCCCAATCGGGGCCGAGTTCGTAGAGGGATTTGTGGGAGGCGTTCCATGAGCCGTTTTCGCCGGCGTTAGGGCCGGCCCAGGCGAAGTTGGCCAAGAGGGTGTGTTTGTAATATTCCATGATGTCGATTTCCCCTTGGGCGGGCCAGCCGCCAGAGACGCCGAGGGTCCAGAAGGCGGGCCAGGAGCCGGGCTGGGTATTGATGCGTGCACGCATTTCGAAGCGGCCATATAGGAAGGTATGCTTGCCGGCGGTGGTGACGCTGGCAGAGGTGTAATCGATAAAAGGGCGGGAGGTCCAGACGGAGGAGGCGGGATTGTAGATGGGATTGGGTTTGCGTTCGCGCCGGGCTTCGATGACGAGATGGCCGTCATCGCAGGAGGCGTTTTGGGGTTGATACCACTGGAGTTCTTCGTTGCGGACGAAACCTTGCTCGAAGTTCCAGTCTTTGGGGTCCAGTGGGCCGGGCCTGGTGAATTCGTCGGCCCAGACGAGGGAGTAGGCGTTGGGGTTGGATGATTGAGCATTTTTGGAAGGCATCATGCAACCCGTCAGGAGAAGGAATGATGACACAATGAGGTAGAATGTCCGCTGCATGGAGAAGATCATAACGTGTTGTGGACTTTGAGAAAAAAATCGCGCAAGATGCTGGGGTTGGAAAAAGTTTTATTTGGACGGCCTAGTGGCGGAATTGGCAGACGCAACGGATTCAAAATCCGTCGCCCCTAAAGCGTGTGGGTTCGAGTCCCACCTAGGCCATTTCAAATGACAAAGCCCCATGCTTATGGCATGGGGCTTTGTCATTTCAGTGATTTGATCAATTAGCGGCGACGGAGAGCGGGAATCAGGATTGCCGCGCCGAGGAGGCTCAGAGAAGCAGGTTCGGGGACCGGCGAGGTGATGAACTGGGTGACGACTCCAGTCGTGGAATTGGAACCAACGGTGGCGGAGCCGGAACCTGCGAAGGCGGATGAAGTGCCGTCAGCGCTGGGGAAGGAATCGGTGACCGTGTCGAACTGCGCGAAGCCGATCGAACCGTTGCCGGTGACGGTGGCGTTGTCGGGGATGGTGATGTCGAGGAGAAGGTTGCCGGCGGCCTTGGAGTAGGTGAAGGGGGTTTGAAGATTGATGACATAGCCGAACGGGGTGCTGGCGCTGGTGGAGGTCGTGAGGGTCAATGGACCGGAGTAGACGGTTTGGACATTAGGGCCGACGTTGCTATTGAGAGCGGCGCTGAGGCCGGTAGTGTCATCCGCGGAGGTGGTGGAGAGGGTGATGATGATATTGGATACGGTGACGGAGTTGCCGATAAAGGAGCCGAGAACTCCTTGCTTGGCGCGGAAAGCGATGGATTGGATGGATTCGGCGCTGCTGAATGCGCCGAATTGGGAAGCATCATAGACCTGCTGATAGCGGTTTCCGCCGGTGCCGTAGGAGCGGAGGGGATTTGTGCTCTGACCGTTGCCGAGAGTGCCGGCGTTGGCGTTGGGGACAGTAACGACGGCGGCGTGCAGAGAGGCGCCACTCATCAGAGCAATTGCAGCAAAAATAGGCGCGCAGCGGCGAAGATTTTTTAACATGATTTTCCCTGTTGGAGATGTGGGACACGACGACGGTCGAAAACTCGGCCGATACGCGTGATCAGGAGTATTTACGGAGAATGAGGAACTTTGGATGTGAGAAAATAAATCAGGAGTGGTCGACCGCGAGGAATTCCAAAGTCATTGAGCCATATGTGCGAACATCACGCGGCTGAAAAGGGGGGAGGGAAAGTTGGTCAGCGGCGTCATGGCGGAAGACGATCAATCCATTTGGAGCGAGATAATGTTTTGCCAGTGTCTCGGCCAGCGCCATTAGCATGCCGGGCTGCTCGGTGAGGAAACGGTAGGGGGGGTCGAGAAAGAGAAGATCGATTTGGGTCTTATGGCTTGGGAATGAAGAGGGGTTGGCGAGATGTTTGAAGAGGTCGCCGGGGATGACGGTGGAACGGGATTCGAGTTTGAGGGTGGAGATATTTTTGCGGAGGTTGGTCAGGGCGCCTTTGTCTGCGTCGAAGAAGGTCGCGTGGGATGAGCCGCGGCTCAGGCATTCGAGGCCCATTGAACCGGTGCCGGAGAAGAGGTCGTAGACGCGGGCGCCGTCGAGAAGGGGGGTAAGGATGTCGAAAAGGGATTGTTTGACGCGGTCGGTGATGGGTCGCGTGGCGTCGGTGGGGGGGGGAAGAAGCGGACGGCCTCGATGTTCGCCGGCGATAATACGCATGGAGACAAGATAATGAATCAGGACTTTCGCGGAAGGGGGGTTAATGGTTAAATATTCACAATGGCGGATCGA
>DASRRR010000101.1:0-3491 GCA_035656825.1 Tepidisphaeraceae bacterium
CCCCCCCGGATTCTGCGCCTCTACAATCCGATGCAGATAATCCGCCCCCGCCTTCTTCCAATCCTCCCGCCCAAAAATCTGCCCCGCATAATAAATCGCCGCCGCATCCGTCGCCGGAATATTCTGCAGCGCCTCCGGCAATACCTTCGCAATCATCCCCTCAATCCCCTGCGTCATCGCCTTCTCCCACCGCGCCCGCCGCTCCGCCGGCATCGCATCTTTTATAATCCCATACGCCCGAATCCACCTCGACCACGTCCAAGGCATATAGATCTGCCCCCACGTCGATCCATCCTTCTTCCGAAACGTCCACATCCCCTCCGAATCCATCCCATCAATCAGCGCATCTCCCCCCTTCATCACCGCTTCCAGAACTTTCGGATCATGATAATAAATATTCCCCTCCCGCTTCTCCCCCCACGCCACCGCCAGCGGCCACATCCGATTCTGATCCGTCACAATCCAAGGCTCATCCCCAAACCGCCCCGTCTTCACATCCTGCTCCCTCACCAACTTCGGCACCGCCTTCTGCACCGCCGGCCAAAACTCCTCCCGAAAATGCGACACCTGCTGAGCGCGCACCACCCCCGCCAGTACCAATATCATGCCTACCGAAAGCATCCGCCGCATATTCACGCTCCATTACGCGCTGCGTTTTGACTGAAAATATCTCGCCACTCGCTGAATCCCATGCGCCGTCTCATCCAGATCCTGCTGGTCATGCGCTTCATTCACCGGCAGCATAATACACGTCGCCAGGATCGCCTCCGCATTCGGACACAACCCCTTCTTATATTCCCGCTTGGCAAACGGATGCGCCCCATGATCAAACGCCGAATGATTCACCATCAGCGGATATTCGTAAATCGTCTTCCCAATATAATGCGCCGCCACCGGCAATCCCTCCGCCTTCAGCGCCGCCGCCACTTCATCCGTCTTCGCCCCCATCACACTCTCGTTAATGCGCATCAGATAAAACCACCACGACGTCGTCCCCGCATGCGTCACCACCGGCAAATCAATCCCCGCCACACCCTCCAGCCGCTGACTCAGCTCCCCGCACCACTTCCGCCGCCTCTCCACAATCGACGGCAATTTCTCCAACTGCGCAATCGCCACCCCCCCCTGCAACTCCGTCATCCGATAGTTCGCCGCCAAAAACGTCGGCGACCGATCCAGCGCCGTAGGCGACCGGTTGTAACACTTATCCACCGACAGCCGCAGCCGCCCATACAGCTTCTCATCATCCGTACAAATCACTCCCCCATCCCCGCAAGAAATATGCTTAAACTCATTATAACTAAAACACCCCATCGCCCCGAACGACCCCACCGGCTTCCCCTCATACAAACACCCATGCGCCTGCGCACAATCCTCAATCAACATCACGTTATGCCGCGCCGCGATCTCCTTCATCGCGTTCATATCACAAGGATTTCCCGCCAGATGCACCAGCAAAATCGCCTTCGTCGCCGGCGTAATACACTTCTCCACCGACCCCGGATCCATGTTGTAAGTCCGCGGATCCAAGTCCGCGAAAACAGGAATAGCCCCCTGCCACAAAATCGGCACGATCGACCCCATATCTGTGATCGGCGCCGTAATCACCTCATCTCCCGGCGATATCCCCGCCGCGATCATCGCCCCATGAATCGCCGCCGTCCCGCTCGAACACGCCACCGCATATTTCGTCCCGATCACCTTCGCAAACGCCGCCTCCAGCCCATGCACCTTTTTCCCATGCGCAAAAAACAACGACCCCTGCTCCAGCGCTTCCGTCAACTGCTTCAGCTCCGGCTCCCCGTACCGCTTCTCTTTATTAAACGGCTTCGTCTTCGCCGGCTTCCCGCCCGCCACCGCCGCCCGATCATCTGTACTAATTGCCATAGTAAAATCTCCAATCACTCAGGTGCCACATATCCGGTTCGTCCACCATATCGCTTGAAATACCGATAAACCACCAGCGTCAACCCCACCGCAAAAAAATCGAACAGACAGCCCAGCAAGTACATATACCGGTACTGATGATGAATCACGTCAAATAAGTGCCCAAATGCAATCCCCCCCACGAATTGCGCCGCCGCATAGCAAATCGTCATCGCCGAAAAATATTGCGCAAACTTCGCTCTCGGCACCAGCGCCGGCGTCAGCGCGTACCACGTCGTCAGCCAACACCCCGCCATCGCCCCGCAAATCACATGCGCCACCCCAAACCCCGCCGGCCCCCTCACCAGAAAAAACGCCGCCAGCGTCGATACCCCATGAAATATCAACGACGCCATCACCAGCCGCAGCGGATGAAATTTATCCACCAGCCACCCCAGCGGATAAGACAACGTCAGCGACAGCGCAAACTGCATCGCCGACAACTTCCCATACCGATCATCGCTCACCCCGACCGACCCCGCAAAATATAAACTGAAAATATTAATCGGCTGAAACGCCAGCTGCGCCACCGCCACACTCGCGAAGTACCACAGATAATAAGGCTTCGCAAAACACTCCCTCATGTACATCTTCGTCGCCCCCCACGGCCCCCCCGTATTCACTTCCGGCGGCGGATACCCCGGCTCCTGCACCTTCAAGCACATCGCCGTAAAACTCACCCCATACACCGCCCCGATCCCCAGAAAAATCCCCACATAATGCTCCGCCGCCTTCCCCATCAGAAAATACATAAACCCAATCCCCGCCGCCACGCTGAAGATCCGAAACAACCCAAAAAACCGCCCGATCAACCCCGGCGGCACCACATCATTCACCAGCGCGATCAACAACGAATTACACGTCACCGACCCAAATTCAAAAATCGTCCAAAACAACGCAAAACAAGCAATCACCCATCGATCCGCTCCCGCACCGCCGCCACTTACCCACCGCCCGATCTGCGGGCTATACGCCAGCCCCACCATCGCCGCCACCGTCAACGGCGTAAACCCCAACAAAAACGGAATCCTCCTCCCCCACTTCCCCCGATGCCGATCGCTGAGATATCCAATCACAGGCCCAAACAACACACTGATCAACTGCGGCAAACTCCCAATCAATGTCCCCGCCACCATGTCCGACGCATGGAACTGCTGAAGCAGCCGCGTGAGCGTCGGCTGCACCGACCGCTCCTTCAACTGAAACGCAAAATCCCCCCACAGCAACCAGAAGAAAACCACCCCCAATCCCCCCGCCGTATAAACCAGCGTCCCCGCCCGCCATCGTCGTTCCCCTGCTTCGATATTTCGACTCGATGGACTCACTTCCGCGCGATTATACGTCGTCCGCTCAAACTTCCCACCACCCACTCTTGCGTCACAACTTCTTTGCTACACAATGTTTCAAATAATGACCCCCACCCACCAAGTCGGCATCGTCGGCATCTCCGGTTACGGCGGCGGCGAAGCTCTCCGCCTCCTCGCCAACCACCCCAACCTCCATCTCACCTACGCCGCCGGCGAATCCTCCGCAGGCTCTAAACTCATCGAAAAATTCCCAGGCCT
>DASRRR010000102.1:0-37355 GCA_035656825.1 Tepidisphaeraceae bacterium
TGGTGTCGCCGGATGAGGTGTTGGGGCTGGTGTTTGCGCGGTTTTGTATTGGGAAATGAGGGGTTTACTGGGAGTGGCGGGCTTGTTCGATGGCCTGGAGGCCACGGCGCGGGAGGGTGAGGTCGGGGCGGAGGGAGAGCGCGGTGCGGTAGTGTTGCTCGGCAGCGTCGAGTTGGCCCTGGGAGAGGAGGAGGGTTGCGAGGTTGGTGTGGGCTTCGGCGAAAGTGGGGTCGAGTTTGAGCGTGCGTTCGTATTCGGCTCGGGCCTGGTCGGGTTGGTTGAGGGAGGAGAGGAGAAGTGCGAGGTTGTAATAGGTCAGCGGGTTGCTCGGGTCGAGATGGATGGAGAGGCGGAGGTGGGCCTGGGCCAGATCGGGTTGGTGCAGGCGGGCGAGGACTTGGCCGAGACCCAGGTGAGGCTTGGGGTCGGCGAAGTTCAGGCGGAGGGAGGCGCGGAACTCGGCGGCGGATTGAGTGAGATCGTTGGCGTTGGCCAGTGCGATGGCGAGATTGGTGTGGGCGGCAATGCTGCGGGGGTTGATCGCGAGAGTATGGGAGAAGAGGGTGGGGGAGTCGTGCCAGGTCTGGGATTGGGTGAAGGAGCGTAGGGAGAAGAGGAGGAGGATGGAGGATAGAGGATAGAGGATAGTGTAAGAGGGGAAGATGTAGGCGAGGAGGAGGGCGGGGGCCAGGAGGGAGAGGTAGAGGTAGTGGTCCGCGGTGGTGGAGTATTGTTGGAAGTCGAAGGGGAGAAAGCCGAGGGTGGGGAGAAGGAAGAGAAGAAAGATGATGGCGGCTGCGAGGGCGGGGCGGAATTGGCGAAGGAAAAAGATGCAGGCGAAGAAGAGGAGCGTTGTCGAGATTGTGTAGAGGGTGGTGGGTGAGGAGAGGATGTGGAGGGGGGATCGGCCGTAGTCGATGCAGAGGTGGAGGGGGAAAGCGAGGTGTTGGAGATAGAAGCCGATGGCGTCGGCGGCGATGAAGGGGCGGAAAGCGAGGGGGGGGATGTAGGAGAGGGCGTGGGCGGGTTGGGAAAGCCTGCCGATGAGGAGGATGGGGATTGAGATAATGAACCAGGGGAGGAGAGAGATGAGCGTTGCACGGAAGGGGCGGTGGAGGAGGAGGGTGGAGATTGTCAGGGCGACGAAGGGCAACGGGAGGGTGGATGGTTTGGAGAGGAGGGAGAGGAGGAAGAGGAAGGACGAGGATAGAGGATAGAGGATAGAGGATGGCGTAGAGCGGAAATAGTTGAGCAGGGCGAGGAGTGCGAAGGTGGCGGAGAGGAGGTCTTTTGTGCCGGAGGTCCAGGCGATGGGTTCGGCCTGGACGGGGTGTAAGGCAAATAATGCGGCGGCAAAAAAAGAAGACCAGGATTTGCCGGTGAGTTTGTGGAGGAGTCTGTAGACGAGAAGAGTGTTGAGCAGGTGCAGGAAGAGGTTGAGGGCGTGATAGGGGGCGGCAGAGAGTGTCAAATCGGGTCGTCGGGCAAGGGGAGCGATGAGCGCCCATGTCGAGTAGGTGACGGGGATGTAGAGGTCGGCTTGAGGATGGGTCCAGAAATGGGAGAAGCTAGTGAGCGTGATTGTGGGATTCAGATCAGGATTGCGCGCGATTGTGTCGTTGTCGTCCCAGGTGGTGAAATGATTAAACGTGCAGGGGAGGAAGGTGACGAGCGTGATGGCAATGAGAATAAGCTGTGGAAGGCGCGATCGGATGAAGGAGGGGGAATTAAGCATTGAAAGAGTGGGCATGATAGCCGAAGGGTTGATAGGATGAATGGGCATCATTTTCAGGAAGGACCATATGAAGCGATGGAATTGCGTCGTGGCGGTCGTGGTGGTGTTGGGGTTGGCGGGCGGGGTGTGGGGGCAGGCGCTGGTGGATCGGGTGCCGGACGATGCGATGGTGTATGTGGGGTGGCGCGGGACGGAGAATATGGGGGCGGGGTATGAGGGATCGCATTTGAAGAAGATTGTGGAGGGGTCGGATTGGGGGAAGGTGTTTGGGGAGTTTGTGCCGGCGATTGTGGCGAAGGTGCAGGAGCAGGATGTCTCTTCGGGGGAGAAATTGCAGATGGTGTCCGACATCGCATCAGCAATGTGGCGGCATGAGTCGGCGTTTTATTTTGGGGGGATGATTGCCGGGCAGGGGGGGCCGCCGGCGCCGAAGTTGGCGGTGTTGATTCGGGCGGGGGGAGAAGCGGGGGCGCTGGTGAAGGAGATTCAGGGGGCGCTGGACAAGGTGGGACCGATGCCGGTGGAGGTGAAGGTGGGGACGTATGGGGATCTGGTGGCGGTGACAACGGGGGCTTGGCCGGGATTTGAGGCGCTGTTGAATGGTCAGGCGGGGGCGGCGGGGGCGCTGAAGGGGAATGCGAAATTCGCGGCGGCGATGGGGCAGGTGCATCAGGAGCCGGTGGCGGCGGTGTATGTGGATGTCGAGGCGATTGTGAAGATGGTGGATGGGTTTGTGGCGCTGGGGGTGCCACCGGAGCAGCAGAAGATATGGCGGAGTGTTCGGCAGATATTAGGGCTCGGGGGAATTCAGCAGGCGGTGATGACAGGGGCGTTTGATGGGAAGGATTGGATGACGGAGGGGTTTATCGGCGCACCGGCGCCGCGGCAGGGGCTGGCGGCGATGTGGGATGGCGGGCCGATGTCGGATGAGGTGCTCAAGCTCATTCCGCAGGATGTGACGATGATGACGGCGGCGCGTTTTGATCTGGCCCGGCTGGTTGGGCAGACGCGCAAGAGCGTGACGGCGGCCAATGAAGATTGGGGAGCGGTCGTGGATCAGGCGATGGCGCAGGCGTCATCGTGGGCGGGGTTGGATATTGAGAAGGATCTGTTGTCGGCGTTTGGTGAGGATTGGGGGATGTATATTTCGCCGCGGGTGGGGGGGACGGGGTTGTTTGGGATGTGCTTTGTGAATCGGCCGCGCGATGCGGCGAAGTTGGAGACGTCGCTGGGGATTTTGGAAAAGCAGGCGACCAATTCGATTGCACAGTTGATCCAGGGGAAGGTGACAGTTGCGTTTAAGACTCGGCAGGTGGATGGGGTGACGCTGCATTATCTGGCGGTGCCGATCGTGACACCGACGTGGGCGATTGTGGATGGGAATTTGTATGTCGGACTTTATCCGCAGGTGGTGGTGGCGGCAGCGGATTATGTGAAGGGGGGTGCGGCGACAATTGTGCAGAATGAGAAGTTTGCCGCGATTCGCCAGCGACTAGGGATGAGAAGTGGGATGAATAGCGTGGCGTTTTCGGATCTGGCGCAGACGGCGCCGAATGCGTATTCGTCGTGGCTGCTGATTACGCGATATGCGGGGGTTGCGGATTTGTTTGGGATTGAATCGCCGTTAATGCTGATGCCTCCGATCGACCGGTTGATGGCGGAGTTGGAGCCGGCGGGTCAGACGTCGTGGGTGGATGATGCGGGGATGCACATGCGGGCGGTGACGCCGTTTCCGGGAGCGGGGGTGCTGGCGCAAGATCCGCTGGGGTCGATGATGATGGTGCAGCCGGCGGTGATGGCGAGCATCATGCTGCCGGCGCTGAATCGCGCCCGCGGGGCGGCAAATCGAGTGAAAAGCATGGCGAACCTGCGGCAGATCGGACAGGGCCTGTTTTTATATGGCAATGAGCATCGCGAGAAGTTTCCTGCGTCATTGGGTGACTTGGTGATGGAGGAGCCGCTGGCTATGGAGGTATTCGTAAATCCGAGCGGCAATACGGTGGTGCCTAAATCCTTGGTGGACAAGCAGAAGATGGCTGAATGGGTGAATGAGAATTCGGATTATGTTTATTTAGGAAAAGGGAAGAGCGAAAAAGGAGAACCGGATATGGTGCTGGCGTATGAGAAGCCCGAGATCAATGGAAATGAGGGATTCAACCTGCTGTTTGAGGACGGGCACGTTGAATACAAAAATTATGAGGAGGGGATGAAACTGGTGAACGAGCAGAAGGCGAAAGATCAGAAGTGATGGTGGCGGTTATCGGACGAAACGACGGTGCTTTACTTGGCGGCAGCAGGGCGGGCAGGCGCGGGGACGGGTACGCGGATATTGGTCTGGCAATGCTGGCATTTGACCAGTTTGCCGCGAACGTCGTCCGGAACGGACAGGATTTTACGACACCGGAGGTTGGGGCAGATCATTTGGATGGACATACATAAGAGGTATCGACGCGAAAACGCCGGAGCTTAAGTTTAAGGGAAGATCAATTAGGGCTGCGTCGTGGGATTGACAGTCATTGGCGCCTGCGTGGCGGATTGTAGTGCGGTTGGTAGGTCTTCCACTTGCAAGGCGGGCGCTTTGGCAAAGGGGTTATAAAGCGGGTCGCCGACCAAGGCGATCATCCAACTGGTCATTGGATTGGTGCGCCAATACGCCTCTGCGAGCGTGACCTTGCCAGTCATCAGCAGGGGGAGAAATTCATCAGGAAGCGGGAATGACGTTAGATACGGCTCGGCGACCGGACCCAAAGAAGCGGCAACTCCATCTTGTAGCAGATGAGGGACCCAGGCCCCCCCGGGATTATGAAGCGAGCCAAGCTCATAGCTGGCGATATGGTAAGCAACCGCGCCCGGGACGAATTTGCAGGAGGGAATGTAGTGGCCAACACTATACCAACCGGCGTAAAGGGCCACATTCTCGACGGAATTCGGAGGGAGGACCTCGGGCTTTACGTCAAGAAAAAGAGAGAAGATCGGGCTGGGATGGGCTTTGAGGATTTCAGCGAGATTCATGAGATGTCGATCGAATCGAGCATAAGCGTCGCGGCCGGAAGCGATGCCGCGGGCATCAATGACGACCCGGCCGGCGAGGCCGGTCTGTTCCGTGCGAAGCGAATCGGCCAGCATGCGATCGGCAATCACCAACGTCGGAGCGTCCATGCGCGCTGTCATCATCACAGGCGGATGAGCGATGTGCGGAAAGCTGTAGTAAAGGGGATTGGCTTCCCACGCGGCGCGGGGGTAAAGATCCCACCAGAGGAGTGACAATTCATTGTCGAGTGCAGAGGCGGTATCGCCGGGCTTGAGATAGGCGAGTTGGCCTTGAACAAGGTTCGCGTATTCGAGGAGGCCGAACTGTTTTTGCGCCAGGTCTCGTGCTTTGGCCCGGGCAAATGAGTCATATCGGATGATTTCGAGATCGTGAAGTCGTTGCTGCGATTGTTTGGCAAACGCGATGACTTTTGACCATTTATCATGGTCGGCTTGCGAAACACCTGAGCTGGAGATGGCTCGCTCGGCCAGGCTGAGTCCGAGAGTATTGGCGCCAATCAACGGCTCAGCCAATTTGAGCATGGATTGGAATGCTGCGTTGCGCGCCGCTGGATCGATGAGCTTGGGAATTTGTCGTTCGATAGTTTGTCTTGCGCGCTCGGCGCGCTGAACGAGATCTTCGATGCCTCCGCCAGTCAGATGAGCGTTAAAGGAAGGATCCAATTGCGTGGCGAGCTTTTCGAAGTCGATCACGAAGGATTCGATTTTGGGCCGGGTGTTGGAAATATCGGCCTGAAGATCAACCAATTCTTTGGCATCGGTTGGTTCTGCCACGCGGCGCGCAACCCGCAGTGGAATCCCATAAAAAGTGACGAGACACGTCACTTTGTTTTCGAGATGGTTTTCAGTGAGAAATCGCCGAACGGGCGGGACAACGTCGCGCTCATATTGATCGAAAGTCACGTCGTCGCCGGTTGGGAGCGAAAGTTCAACGATGCGATTATCCGGTACATGTCGTGCGGCGGCGTAATGCTCCGCCAACTTGCGCCCACCCGGGCTGTTGTGATTAACGATCAGGAGCAATTGATCCGGCGTTAGCGCAAACGCAGGCGTAATGAGTAGGAGAAATAGGAAAAAGGCGCTGCGGCAGATGTGCGTCATGGTGAGGATGATAGAAAGACAGATGGCGACGGTCGAATGTGGACCGTCGCCATCTTGATATCGGGGGGGTAGATCCGGGACGCATTACGTCCCGGCTATTCAGTTAGGCCTGGGGAGCGGCGGCGGCAGCCATCTTCTTCTGCTGGGCTTCGATTTCCGGCAGATACTGCTGCTGGGCCTTTTCAATCATGGCAACCAGCGACTTGATTTCGCGGATGGATTCCGGGCTGCCCCAGAGGAGGATCCAGTCGATGTGCCAGTTGCAGCGGTCGAAGGTGCAGCCTTCCAGGTGATAGATGGTCTCACGGAGAACCAGGACGCAGTTGATGAAGGTGCAGCGGACGAACGCCTGGCCGCTGATATAGAGGGTCTGGTTCTTGAACGTTTCGCCTTCGTGTTTGGTCAGAAGCATGGTGGAAATCTCCGTAGCTGAAAAATGCCTAGTTCACTCGTGGGGGGGGAGTGTTCCATAGCAGGGGGGTAATGTCAAAGGGTTTGCGTAACTATTTGAGCGTGGGGCGGATCGTCCGTTGCCGCCATTACACTCAAGAGTGAAAATGATGGGTATGAAGATCGTCAAATGGGTGGTTGGAATAATCGTGGTGCTGCTGGTGCTAGCGCTAGGTATTTTCTGGTTTGAACTGGACCAGATCGTCCGGCGGACGGTAGAGACGGAGGCGACGCAATCGCTGCAAACGCAGACGACCCTTGGGTCGGCGAGTGTGGCACCGATCCGGGGGAAGGTGGAATTGGCGGATTTGAAGATCGCCAGTCCGCCGGGGTATTCGGCGGGGGATATTTTCACGCTGGGAGATGCGAAGGTCGCGGTGAGTTATGGGCAGTTGCGACAGGATCCGATCCGGGTGGAGACGATCAGCCTGAATGAGCCGGTGATTGTGCTGGAGCAGAAGGATTTGAAGACGAATATTCAGGCGATGATGGATCGGCTGCCGAAGGGGGATGACACACCGGCGAGCGGGGATGCGCAGGCGATGCATTTGATTATCGGGGATTTGACGATTGAGAAGCCGACGGTGATTTTGCGGCCTGGGTTTCCGGGATTGGCGCAGGAGATCAAATTGACGCTGCCGACGATTGAGATGAAAGATGTCGGGAGCGGCGAGGGGAATAAGAACGGAGCGGCGATCAAGGATGTGGTGATGCTGGTGCTGACGGAGGTGGCGTCGAAGGCGGCTGATTCGGATCAGTTGCCGCCGGAGGTTCGCGAACTGTTGAATGTGGATGTGAAATCGCTGGCGGCGAAGATGAAGGATCAGTTGCAGGTCCAGGTCGAAAAGATTGGCGGGAATATATTAAGCAATCCCAAAGGGACGATCAGCAATACCGAGCAGAAGCTGCAACAGGGGATCGGTGGGTTGTTCAACGGTAGGCCGGCGAGTCGCCCGGCCAAGCGGAAATAGCGCCGGCTAAACGAAGTAAGGGGAGTGTGCTATGATCGGGATGTTGAATGGAAGATTCCCTTTTTTGAATTGTGTTTTTTATGACTGATGTGATGTCGAAAAACTTGGCTCCGCTGATACGCAAATTGGATGAGATGGCGGCGAGATATAAAGAGTTGCAGGATTCGCTGAGCGATCCGGCGGTGCTGTCGAATGCCGGGCGATTGGTGCCGATCACGCGCGAGTCCGGGCAATTGTCCCCGGTGGTGGAACGGTATCGTGTTTATCAGGCGGCCGAGCGCGCCGCGGCGGAACTCGAGGAAATGGCCGGCAATAAAGCCGACGCCGAAATGGCGGAAATGGCGCAGTCCGAACTCCCCGAGGCCCGCGCCAAGGCGGCCGCCCTGCTCGAAGAGATGAAAGATGAATTCCTCGCCGCTGAGGACAATTCCGTCGAATCCTTCTTCCTGGAAATCCGCGCCGGGACCGGCGGCGAAGAGGCCGCCCTTTTTGCCCGAGTACTGTTCGACATGTATCGCCGCTACTGCGAAACCCACGGCTGGCGCTTCGATGTCAGCGATTATTCCATCAGCGAACGCGGCGGCTTCAAAGAAGCCATCGTCAATGTGCGATCACCGGGCGCATACCGCCATCTCCGCTTTGAAGGGGGTGGGCATCGCGTTCAGCGTGTGCCTGAGACGGAAGCGCAGGGGCGTATTCACACGTCGGCGGCCACGGTGGCGGTGTTGCCAGAACTACCCGACGTGCAGATCACGATTGATCCCAAGGAAGTCGAAGAATTCGGCTGCCGCGGCGGCGGTCCCGGCGGGCAAAACGTCAACAAGGTGGAGACCGGCTGGTTCATTCGCCATAAGCCCAGCGGGCTGACGTTTAAGATGACCGAGCACAAATCGCAATCGCAGAATAAGGAGCGGGCGTGGGCGCTGTTGCGAGCCACGCTGTATGAAGCCGAGCAGGCCAAGCAGCACGCCGCCGCGATGAGCGCCCGGAAGACGATGATGGGATCCGGAGACCGCAGCCAGCGGATTCGCACTTACAATTTCCCACAGAACCGTTGCACGGATCATCGTTTAGGCGGCGAAGGGGGCGGCGAGAAGAATTTTAATTTGGAACAAGTGACACAAGGGCACTTGGAGCCATTGATCGAGGCTCTTTTGGAACTGGACAAGCAGCAGCGGTTGGAAAACCTCTGAAAATGGATGGAAGATAACGATTGGGGAATTTAGGTAAGTTTTCGCTGTAAAATAGTTTGGATGAATCGCCAATAAGATTGCGTAAATAATCTGGAAAACCCTTAAAACCGGGTTATACTCTGCAATAGCACTTCAAATGACCCTCAGGCGTCATCGCGACGGCATGTCTTAATCGGGTCATCCGGACAAAAAATTTCTCACCGACTGCGTGGGAGAGAGGCGGAGTTCATGAAAAGTATAAAGATGGCGATGAGCGCGGCATTGGTGTTCGCCGCTTTGGCAACGGCGCAAAAAGCGCATGCCGCTCTGCTGCTGACCGAGGCGATGCCCGATCCCACGGGGACGGATGTCGATCGGGAATGGCTGGAAATGTATAACTCCGGCCCGGACGCGGTTGATCTGACGGGGTATGCCGTGGGTGATGGTCTCGATTCGACTTCCACAGCCCCCGGTGAGGGCATGGGGGTCTTCCCCTCCGGTACCATGATGGCTGCCGGGCAGGTTTACATCATTGCCGCCAACGCCAACGGCTTTAACGCCAGTTGGATCACGGGCACTTTCCCCCATGCCAAAGCGGATTTCCAATTTGCCAACAATACCTCCACGCTCGGGGATGATGGCACTACTCCCAAACTCGTCCAGAAATCAGGCTGGGGCCTTTCCACGGGCACCCTCGCGATGGCCAACGGCGGGGATGATATCGCCATCCTCGATCCGTCCGACAATATCGTCGATTCGGTCAGCTATGGTACCTTCAATACCACCCCGAACACTGTTCCGAGCTGGGTTGATGCGAGCAATGCAACCATCCAGCGCACCGCCAGTGGCTGGGTGTATGTGACCGGTTTAGCGAACGCCACGCCGGGGGTTGTCAATCTCCCCGAACCGGCTTCCTTGTCCCTTCTGGCACTCGGCGGTTTGACCGTGCTCGGCCGGCGGCGGCAAGCCTGAGGTTGTCTTTCGCTCATTTGCAATCATTTCACGCAATTCACGACCCTCGCTCAAAAATGAGCGAGGGTCGTTTTCATCCGTTTGCCCACGCCGTCCTCGCGGGTACAATCATCCTCATGGCAAAAGCGAAGAAATCCACTGAAGAGACCGGCGCGGAAGAAAAGAAACCCGCGTCCAAGAAAAAGGCAGAACCCAAATCCAAGCCTGCCGCCAAGAAAACCAGTCCAGCCACGGCTGGCGGATTCGGTTTTGGAATCGACACCAATCTCGCCGCCCAATCCGCCGCGAAAATGCTCATGGGCCGATCCACCCAAAACATGTCCACCGGCGGCACCGTCAAGCATCTTAAAGACACCATGGCCAAACAATCCGGCAACGCCCTCGGCAACCTCCTCGGTTCCACCGGCCCTGGTAGCGGCAAATCCTCCAACCTCCCCCACTTCTCCAACCAGCAAAAAGGCCACAACCAGGCCACCGGCCACGTCGGCAACACCGGCGTTCCCCGCCGCACCCCTGGCTGATCGCGTCCAATCTTGATTTACAATCAGCAGCCCGTCGCATGGCGACGGGCTTCTTTTTTGAAGGATCAGATGACCTGTTTGAGTTCCAGCTCTGTGATCTCATCCGGGCGAAAATTGATTCGCTGCTCAAACGTCCCCGCCAGCCCGGCACGGTCCAGCGCGATGATCCACCCTTCTTCAATAATCAGGTCTTCAATTACCCGCCCATCCACCAATACCGCGCGGCAGACCGCGCTATATTTGCGTTTGGGACACCCTTTCTCAACCAGATATTTCCGCCATTCATCGGGGAGAACTTTCGCCAGTCGATTTCGAGCGGGGGTTTTGGAATGCATGATCGTTAAATAGCGGGTTCGCAGGATTGAAGATTGTCGTTGACCTCATCCGCGGCGGCAGGGGCGGGCCATACGCCGGGGGAATCGCTGGCGTACCAGTTTGTCAGGACGGCGCTCCAATCGCGCAGACTCTGGACGTTGATAAAACTTGATTTCACCTCGGCAGCATTGGGATGAAAGCGGGAGTATTTAATTCCCATTTTGCGCATGCGCCGGGCGGCCAGTTGTTCGCCATGGATTTGCATGGCGATGGAAAAATGCTCCGCCAAAGCATCGCGCTGCTCGTGAATGGTCGGCGGGGTTAATGGTTTGTGATCCGGGTTCAATAGGGCTGCTGCGTGCTGGAAAATCCACGGATTGCCGATGGCGCCGCGGGCGATCCAGGCGATGTCGATCTTGGTTTCGCGCAGCATTCGCACGACGTCCTCGGCGGTGAAGAGATCCCCGGAGCCGAGAATGGTTTTATCCGGGTAACGCTGCTTGAATTCCTTTAGGAAGGACCAGCGTGCCGGTCCCTGGTACTTTTGTTCGACGGTGCGGGCATGAACGCGCAGCGCGGCGTATCCATGTGAAAACGCCGACTCGACGATCTCATAAAATGTATCGTAAGACTCGGATGATTCGTCAAACGATCGTCGCAGGCAGATCGTCGTCGGCACCTCCGGCGGTAGCGCATCTCGTACTGATTTGAGCACTGCGATCGCGCGCGGCGTATCGCGCAGCATGTGCCCGCCGCGCGCTTTGTTTTTAATTTTTTTCACGGGGCAGGCGAAGTTGAGATCGATGACATCATATCCCGCGCGATAAAGGATCAGCGCCGCCGCCGTCATCGTTTCAGGCTCAGAGCCAATGATCTGCCCCGCGATGGGATGATCTTCGTCATTGATATCAATGGACTTCCGCAATCCTTCGCCGCCATTGAGCAGGATCGTATCCAGCAGCGCTTCGGTAACTGCATAAGGGCACCCATGCCTCCGCGCTACCAAACGCATCGCGCGATCGGAATACCCCGCAAGCCCGGCCTGACAGAAGGGCTGATCGAATTTGATTCGTCCGATGTTTGGCATCAATACAAACCCATTTCTTTCAAATTGCGCAAGCTCGTCGCCAGGCATTCAAACGGGTCGGCACCGTACATGTCATCCTGTTCGACGATAAACCATTCTGTATCTGCCGTTCTCGCCGCCGCCAGAATGCCTGGCCAATTCAGATTCCCCTGCCCGACCTCCGCCATGCGCTGTTCGCGTTTCGGAGTGACGATCATGTCCTTGAGATGGATGCATGGAATGCGGCCGGCAACTTTGGAAATCCACTGCACCGGATCGGCTCCACCCGCGACCAGCCAATAGGTATCCAACTCGAACCAGAGTTCTTTCGAGCATCCATCCAGTAAAATTTGCAAGGCGGATTTGCCATCAAAACTCGCCAGTTCGTGATTGTGGTTGTGATATCCAAGAGAGAGCCCGCCTGATTTGTACTGCTTAGCGACTTGGCTGTAGTCCGCGGCAAATCCTGTCCAATCGGCCGTGGCGGGGTCGGTGGGATAGAATCCGCCAATTGCCGTGTATCTGCATTTCCAAAGATGATGTTCATCGATTACCGAGCTGGTTTCTTTGCGCAGTCGATCCAATGGCGTATGCGTCGCACAACAAGTAAGCCCCTCTCCCTCATAAATGCGAGCCAGCTCTTTGGGATCGATCTTTCCCAGTGCACTGGCCTGCACCGCGTCATATCCCATCCGCTTCACACGCTTGAGCGTACTGACAATATCCGCAGGGGTCTTGGTAAATTCGCGAAGGGTGTACAACTGAGCGGCAATTTGGGAGGCAGGCATATCGCAGCGACGTTAGGAGAGCGCAGCGGCAAATGCAAGAGAATCGGGTATAATCCCAGGCGATGGTGACTGTTCAGCCGCTCAAAATTGGCAATGTGCAACTGGCGACCAACCTTCTGCTGGCGCCGATCGCGGGGTATTGCGATCTCGCTTTCCGCCTCGTGGCCCGCGCTCAGGGCAGCGTTGGGATGGCTTGCACGGATCTGCTCTGCCCCGAGGGGATTCTTCGGCAGAACAAACATTCCATGGAACTGGCCGCGACGTGTCCAGAGGATTCGCCGCTCTGCATGCAGCTCTACGGCGCCAATGTCGAGCGACTCTGCGAAGCTGCCCGCTGGGCCGAGGATCGCGGGGCTCATGTCATCGACATCAACATGGGTTGCCCCGTCGACAAAGTCACCAAAAAAGATGGCGGCAGCAAGCTCCTTTGCGACCCCGACAACACCCTGCGGATGGTCGATCGTGTGATCGCCTCTCTTCGGCACGTCCCGCTGACCTGCAAACTCCGACTCGGTTGGGACGACACCTGCATTGTTGCGCCATATCTTGCGTCTCGTCTCGAACAGGCCGGCGTGCAGCTTGTTACGATTCATGGCCGCACGACCAAGATGATGTTCACCGGCCAGGCGCGACTCGACGGCATTGCCGAAGTCGTCGCCGCCGTCAAAAAAATCCCCGTCGTCGGCAATGGTGACGTGAAAACTCCGGAAGACGCCAAACGCATGATCGAATACACCAAGTGCGCCGGCATCATGATCGGCCGTGGCGCACTCTCCGCTCCGTGGCTCTTCCGTAGAACCTGGCATTACCTCACCACCGGCGAAATCCTGCCCGAACCTTCTCTTGAAGAAAAATGCCAGATCATGCGCGACCATTTTGCGCTGCTCACCAAATGGCGCGGCGAGCGCGTCGCGATCGTCGAATTCCGCCGGCGCGTAAGCTGGTACGCCAAGACGATGGAATCCTCCAAACCGCTCAAAGAAGGGATGCGGCTAATGGAGACCTACGCCGAGTTTGATCACGCCATCCGCGAATACCTCACATGGCAGATCGAACATCAAGGCCACTTCCTACATCGCCCGCAACCCTATGGCGCGCCCAGCGTCGATCTGCCGGCATAATGCGATTCACTGGATCAAGACTTCATCATTGAGGATGCGCGTCCCTTCCAGTTCCTTGAGTCCGACGCGCGCCTTCATCCCTTTGGTGATCGTGATGTTGGTGAATCGGTAGCGTTTGATTGTCGATTTGCCCGCGGCAAGATTGGTGACCAGCCGTTCCTGGCGCGCCTGACCCGGGAAGAGCGCAAACGCCGAGTAATCGATCGGCTTATCCCCGTAGTTGCTGATGACCTGCTGAATGACAATATCTTTCCCATCGCGCGTGGCGATAGTCTGCATCCCCACGTCCGACAGTCCGAGCTGAATCGGGATCGGCACCGTGAACGATGAAGTCCGATCCGCCTGCACTTGAAAGATCGCGGGGATTTCCTTTTGACCGGCCAATGAGTTGTAAGGAAATTCAATCGACACTTCCCGCTCAAACGTCTCGCCTGGATTAAGATTAAACGTCATCGTCGGCGGGCTGACTACCCACCCTGAGGGAGCTTTGAGCTTCACCATGCCGCTGATCGCCTGTTTGTATGGATTGGAAAAACGCAATTTACGCGTGTGCGGCTCAAACGTCGATTCCACCAGCGGCCGATCAAATCCCACGCTCGCTCGGAACTGGGCCAGTTGCCCATCCACATCAATCAAAAAAATCGGCATCGTCCCGATCGGCATTTTCAATTTCCCGGATTCACGATCTTCCGTGCTGGTCAGCAATGGCGTTGCATTTCCCCACAGGTCAACCATCATCGGATTGGGCCCGGTGTTCATCTCAAGCGTCTTCACCCCCGCGACTGATCCGCGATCCCAGAGCGCCAGAATTCCCACGCCTGATTTATCAAACAAAAACGCGTCCACTCCATCCGCCACCGGCACCTTCCCGCGAAAGACCGCCCCGCTCAGCGTCGTCGTCAGCGTCCGCACGATCATCAGCAATTCCTTAGGCTGCTTGACGATGGTGTTCCCCTCCTTATGCACCGTGAACGGCAGGGGAATATCAATGCGCCCGGCATCTGCTGACAAAGCATAAATGACCCGCTGGGCCAGATCGCGAATCTGCACGTCCCGCCCATATTGATTTGCTTCCAGCAATCCCAGGCTCAGCGAAAGATGGTGGTTGTCCGACCGCTTCATGTCCTGCATGTACAACGGTATCTGCCATGGCAGCACCGTCGAGGGCACGCTCAGCGCCACCGTCGCCGGCAGCTCCCCCCCCAGCTCATACCAAGCCGGCCAAGGCATCGCCAAATCCGGATTCTCCACCAGTGCTGCAAACTGCTTATACACTTTCGCGTACACCTGTCGCATCGCCGGGTTGGTGACAAACGCATCCGTATTATCCGGCCCGAGCTGCCAGCGATCCAGATGATTCGCGTGCTTGGCAATCAAATGCGCCAGAAAGGGCTGCCAATCTTCGTCCTTCGCTTTCAAAATCCCTTCCCACGTCGGCGGCTTCAAATGCGCCGCCATCTGCGGCGGCACATCCACCAGACAGGCCGTGGGCGTAATCCCCAACTCCTGCAATCTTTCCAATAACTGATTAAACTGCTGAGAATCCGTCTGTTTGATGTCGCTGTTCTCCGACCAAACCGCCAGCTTCACCCGCCCCGCCGACAGATACGGCAAGATCTGCGGCAACTCCGACCATCCATCAAATGGCAATTCCGTTGCGATGATCCCAAACCGTGGATCTGGATCGACCACGACCCGGTCATCTGCCAGCAGCACTAAATCAATCGACTGCTGCCCGACATACGTCGATTGGCTGGTCATCACAATCGCCGCGTCATACCAACCTGGTTTCAAATCTTCTGGCAGCGGAAGTGTCATCCGTTTCTGCAACGGGCCCGCAGGCTCCGCGTCCGCCATGTTCAGCGCCCCCGTCCGTTGATAAACCACTTGCCCGGCCGCATTGCGAATCACCAGCTGCGCCGAAAGATCATCCGTGTTCCGATCATTCACGAGCACATTGAGTTTCACTTGCTCGCCGCGACGAAAAATATTCCCCGGCCGATCCGTGGTCAACGTGATCTTCGGAACCTGCGAAACCACGACATCGTCAAACCATGCCGTCCCGTGAATATCCTGCTTATAAAGCGTTCTTTGCCCCAGCGATGCCGGCAAGTACAACGCTGGCTGCAACAGGCCCAGTTCCAGCACCAGATACGCAGCGCTGGGATCTTCCGCCGACAGTTCAATGCTGAACGGATGCCAAGGGTCTTCTTCCGACGTTGCCGCATACAATTCGGATTGCCGCACGCTGTCTGGAAGCCGCATGCCATCGACGTTTACGAAATAAGCACTGAGCCGCGCCCGGGCATTGGGAAGCGCCGTCGTCTTCACCACGCAATCAACGCGATAATGCGCCCCCGGCTGAACCGGCAATTGCTTCCAGTCATACCGGTAGATCAAACCCCCGCCATTGAGATCAAACTTGAACGAATACTCCCCCGAGTGATGCATGTCGGTCGACAATCTGCCATTGACGTAATGCGGCAGATTCGTCCCTTCGACCTTCAACCAGTGCATCGGCAGATCTTCCGCGTTCCCCAGCCGCCGCTCTTCAAAATCCATGTTCCGAAGAATTCGATTCGAATCCCCGGCGCGCGCGACGCCCGCAGTCAGCAAAATCACAGCGAAGATAAGAGCGTAGCACCAGCGCATGGTCCGATAATCTGATTATCGGCCTGAACGCCCGCCGGACTTGAGAATTGGATGTTCAGGCCGGATAAGGACTTAGAATTTTGGCTGCTGCTGCGTCAGGCAGTGAATCGACCCCAGGCCCCAGATCAGTTCGACGCAGTCAATGCCGATGACTTTGTGTTTGGGCAGATGCTTTTGCAGCGTCTCGAGTGCGATTCGATCGTTTTTCTTGTGCCGATACGTCGGCACCAGGCACGCGCCGTTGACGAAGTAAAAATTAGCATACGTCGCCGGCAATCGCTGCCCATCATGCTCCACTACGCCCGGCATTGGAATCGTCACCAGATTAAATGGCCGGCCATCCTGATCGTTGGACTTCTGCAGCCGCTTCAAATTGTCTTGAAGGATCTTGTAATTCACATCCTTTGGGTCTTCCTCGACCGTCGTCACAATCGTGGTTGGATTGATGAACCGAGCCAGGTCATCAATGTGTCCATCCGTGTCATCCCCATCGATCCCCTCTCCCAGCCACAGGACATGCTTCTGCCCGTAATAATCTTTCAGATATTGTTCGATCTGCGATTTATTCAGCTTGGGATTGCGATTTTTGTTCAACAGGCACTGCGCGGTGGCCATCACCGTCCCGGCGCCATTGAATTCTACTGAGCCACCCTCCATCACGATCTTCGGATAAAAGACCGGCAGCTTCATCTCCTCGGCAATCCGCGTCGGCACATGATCATCATCATCATAAGGCGGATATTTCCCCCCCCAGGCATTAAACCCCCAATCGACAATCGCCCCCTTCCCCTTTTTATTCACCACAAACGCCGGCCCATGATCCCGGCACCAGCTCTCATTGGTTTTAATATGATGAAAAAATAAATTGCGAACCGGGCACCCATGCTCCTTTAGCTGCCCTCGAACAATGTATTCCCAATTTTCATTCGGCACATTGATATGAACCTGCTCGCGCGACTGAATCTCGTTCATGATCCGCGCCAGATTTTCCGGAATCGTGTGATATTTCGCTGGAAACGAAATCCCTTCAGGACGAGGCCAGGAGAACCACGTCGCAGTGTGCGGATGCCATTCCGGCGGAAAAGAATATCCCAGCGAAGCCGGCGTCTGAGTGAGAACCTTGAGTTTTGGCATGTTCTTATTTCGCATCCACGAAGCGCTTAGTCATATCGCCATACGCATCAATTCGCCGATCCCGTAGAAACGGCCAATGCGTCCGGCTGAACTCCACACGATCCAGATCGCAGGGCACGACAATCACTTCTTCCTTATGCGCAGACGCGCGACGAACAATCTGTCCGTCCGGCGCTGAAACGAAAGACTGCCCCCAAAATTCGATCCCCTCTTTGCTCACCGGCTGACCATCCGCGCCGAGAATATGCTCAACGCCAATGCGATTCGGCGCGCACACATAGCAGCCATTGGCGATTCCATGGGAACGCATGATCGTTTCCCACGAATCATGCTGCGCCTCTCCATATTGCTTTTTCTCGCCCGGATGCCAGCCAATTGCAGTGGGATAGAACAGAATTTGTGCCCCCGCCATGGCGGTCAGCCGCGCCCCTTCAGGGAACCACTGATCCCAGCAGATCAGCGTGCCAATCGTGCCATAGGCAGTTTCCCACGCGCGAAACCCGGTGTCGCCGACCGTGAAGTAAAATTTTTCGTAATAAAGCGGATCATCCGGGATATGCATCTTGCGATAGATCCCCAGCAGAGAACCATTGGCGTCAATGATGACCGCGGTGTTGTGATACAACCCCGCAGCCCGCCGTTCGAAAAGTGAGCCGACAATGACGACCTTGTGTTTCTTAGCGAGCTTGCACAGCGCATCGGTGCTCGGCCCGGGGATCGGCTCCGCCAGCTTAAAAAACCGATGATCCTCGCACTGGCAGAAATATTGCGACCGAAAAAGTTCCTGCGTACAGATAATCTGCGCCCCTTGCTTGGCAGCTTTTTCAATAAGCTTGAGCTGATTGGCCAGATTCTTCTCCGCATCTGTCCCACAGGCCATCTGCGTCAGGCCCACCTGCACGATATTTTTTGATGTTGCTTTGCTTTTTGTCATGGCGAATCAACCATTTTTGCCGGAAAGCTCACGAGGATCAAATGAATTTGCTTTCATGGCGAAACTGAGAGCAAAAACCGTTCGACATTACTGGCGAAATCCCCCACACCCGATTTCGACTGCCGATCTACATCCACCAGCATATCCACCAGTCGGCCGATATTCTTTGGCCCGATCGCTAACGCCGTCTGCTTAAACTTCGGGAAGTCATCCTTGTACTTCCACGTATTCTTAAACGTATTCGGCGACACCAGAAATTCGCGCACATCTTCCAGCCACATTGCGAGCCAGGTCACCGCGCGAAATTCCGCCGATGAATCCGTTTGCAACAACTGCCGCCATCGCCGCAGCGCCTCCGCCGTCTGACCTGCCGCCAGCGCGCTGGTCAGAACGCGCATCTCCTGTTCGCGCTGAAAAGCCACTGAGCCGCGAATCTGTTCCAGCGAGATCGCCTTGCCCGGCTCAATCTGCAACGACAGTTTTGCCAGTTCCGTGTCCAACCTCCCCAGCTCATCCCCGATCAAATCAGCGAGCAGCCGCGCCGCATCCGGTGCAATCGCCGCCTTATACTCACTCTTCGCCCGGTTCGTGATCCACATCGGTAATTGTGCAACACTGGGGGGATCGCACTTAATCACCTGTCCCACCTTAGCGATTAGTTTATGAATTCTCTGGCCGGCGGGCAGCGAACTGAGCCTTAGGACTAATGTGGCGCTGTCTGATGGTGCCGCCACGTATTTTTCCAACTGCTCCCGATATTTTGAGACAAAATCATCCGCATCCCGAACAACCACCATCTTTCCATTCCCAAACATCGCGAAACTGCGGAGCTCGTCGAGTACTTCGGATAATTCCGCCCGGTCCCCCTCCACATCGATTTTCGCAGCATCCGCTGGCAGGCTTTGCGTCAATTTCCCCAATTCCTGCATCTGCAGGAAGGGATCCGGGCCCACCAGCGCATACACGGGTTTCAGCATCGTTGCGGACTCTACGGCAGCAAAAAATATCCGTCAACGAACCGTAAGTCCCTGACTTACGTCCTAAGTCCGATTGGTTCGACTCTGCTGCCCGCCAAGGTTGATGAATCAACTGGGTTCCTTTCGGTGGCAAAAGTCCGGCTCAACCCTCTCGGGCGTTAGGGCCGATAACCAATTAGAGCAAATCACGGGCTATCAGGGAGACTTCTTATGGCCGTACCTTATTCCTCATTCTGCGACGACTTCTACGTCAACATGCGGCTTGGCTCGCAACTCCAGTTGCCGCACCAGCGCGAAACCGTCCTCCACTTCTTCGAACGTCTGCAAAAAGACTTCCCTGGCATGACGCGCTTCCGCAAAGCCGACAACGGCGAACTCTCCCTCGAAGAAGATCGCAGCAGCAACAGCTACCGCTGGGCGACCCTCGAACAAAAGCGTCTCAGCTCGGGTCACGTCAACCCCGCCAGTATTGAAGACTCCCTTCGCGTCCACAAACTCATGCTTGACATGGCTCCTTGCCATCTCGGCATCAGCCCCGTCGAAGTCGACTACCTCGACGTCCTCTTCGGCTTCGACATGGCGTTTGCCGGCAACCACGACGAGATCATCGCCGAAAGCATGCTCGTCGAATCCCCCCTCGCCAGCCTGTTGGAAGAGCAGGGGGCCAAGGCCGTCGATTTCCAACCGACCATCACCGTCGCGCTGTCCGAGGATTGCCGCCTGCAAGCCCGGGTTGATGTCGTCACACGCACCAACAGCTATCAGGTTCGCACCGGCGATTACTCCGAAGATGTCATTAGCGTCTATGTCATCCTGCGCCGCTACTGGGGCGATCGCCCGAAAGAACCCATGGATCAAATGCTTGAGCAGATGGCCGAGCGCACGGATGACCTGTGCAGCCGCGTCGTCATCCCTCGAATTTTGCGTCCCATCAGCGCCGCCATCAGCTCGCGGTCGTAATAAATCGAATTTGAAACTGCGCACTTGAAGCCTCGCATGTACATGCGAGGCTTCTTGTTTGTTACAATCAATCTACTGATGCCGTCCACCAATCCTTCTCAACCCGATTTGCTCGCCCAGTCGCGCGACCGCGCCGCAACCCTTCTGAAGCAATTGCGTCAGGAATCCGATGATTTGAATATGTCTTCGATAGCGCCCATGCTCCCCGCCGAATCCATCGAGGCTGGACGAATCGCCATGGAACGCGCCGTCGCATCCGCCCAGTGTTTGCTGGCGGCAATCGACAACACCCTGAACACCCAACCAGACACGGAGTAATCTGCGAATGACCACCCCCCAGCACGAACGAGCCCACATCCCCGGCGAAGTCATCCAAGCCCGCGCCGGCACCTATTACCGGAACACGCGCTACCTCATGACCGTCATGTGCCTCGCCGGCGGAATCTGGTTCGGCCTGGACGGCTGGCGCAACTGGCCCGAATCCAACCGACATTTCGAAGAAGCCCACACCGGCCTCACCGCCGCCCAGGCCGCCCAAGATACACAAAAAATCCGCGAATTCTCTGAAGAAGAAGACAAATACAAACATCACAGCGAAAAGGACATCTGGCTGCAAAAAGTTCTCGCGTGCGCCCTCCCCCCCATCGGCGTGCTCCTCCTCGCCTGGTCCATGCACAAGTCCCGCGGCGCCTACCGCCTTTCCGGCACAACCCTCTCTGTCCCCGGCCATCCTGACATCCAACTCGACGACATCACTAAAATTGACAAGCAAAAATGGGATCGCAAAGGCATCGTCTACCTCCACTACACCACCCAGGACAACAGCACGGGCATTATCACCCTCGACGACTTCATCTACGACCGCCCCGGCACCGACACCATCTTCAAACACATCGAACAATACCTCCTCCCCGCTGCCGAACAGCCGGCCTCACCAGCCGAATAAAAATTCGCTCCCCAAAGGAAGAGCCCCTGGGACATTCCAGGGGCTCCGAGAGTCCGTAAACCATCAGCCGGACCCTCTATAAATTTGTGACCGCACCGATGTCGCTTTACGACCGCCGGCGCCGGCCGAACAACCCGAGCGAACCCGCCGCCAACAACACCAGAGACGTCGGCTCCGGCACGCTCGCGACCAGCGCCGAGACATAGCCACTGCCGAATTCCGATTCCCGCATCGCCAGGAACGCCGGGTCCAGCACGATCCCGCCCTGTAGTGCCATCGATTTATCAATCAACAGAAAATCCTGTGCATTGACGATCCCGTCATAATTCACGTCACCATCGGTCCACTGCGCCGTCCCGGCCAGACCGCCCTTGGCCAGCGCCCGATCCGCCAATGCGTAATCGTCGCCATTGACCCGGCCGTCCATGTTGACGTCGCCGTAATAGGTATATTTCACGATCAGCGTGGTCGTATCGACCGCCACACCGTCAAACGATGTAACGCCCAGCGTGCTGGCCTCGGCAACCGCCAGCGTCGTGATCCCGCCGCCGTTCTTGGCCGACGTGCTGGTGATCCCGGCGTGATCCCACGCCCCGCCGTCACGGGCATTGGCGATGGCCGCTTTGACCGATGCCAGCGGAGAGGCGCCGGTATAATTCAGAACCACATCATTGTCATTCAAGTCCAGCGTTCCCTGGTTTGACACAAACAAACTCGTCATCGCCAGCGGGCCGGTCAGTCCCGCCGGAGCGACCAGAGTTCCGCCGCTGACATTATACGATGCGGTGCTTCCCGCTCCCGCCGCAGTCAGGGTCACTGTCCCCGATTCGACGTATAACCCGCCGGTAAAGGAGTTGCCAGAGTTGGTCAGGACGGCTGATCCGCTTCCTAGTTTGATCAAATCGCCTGCTCCGGACACGACGCCTGTCAAAGACGTTGATCCCGTGCCAGCCACATTCACTTCCAGCGACCGGATCAGATTAATCGCGCCCGAAAATGTCGACGTCCCCGATGCATAAGTGGTCCCGATCGTAATCGAACCCATTGCCGTCCCGTTGGCCCCGTTCGTCCCGGCCGTCGCGATGTCCCGGCCCACCGTAACCCCCGCCTGTCCGATCATCAACGCCGCGGGCGCTACCAAGTCCGCCTCTCCCGATCCCGATGCCGGCTTCACCCCGATCGTGATGACCCCGGTTGGTCCCGCTGGTTGATTCCCCAGCGGTCCGTTCACGCCGGGAAGTACGTCCGCCATCACCACGATCGTCCCGTCCTGGATCGCTACTAAACCGTCGAAATTGCTCGGCCCGCTCAGCGTCATGCTTCCGACCCCGCTTTTGGTAAAACTCGCCCCGCCACCCGTTGCCGGCACGCCATTCGAATAAGTATCCATTGCTCCGGAAAACGTTACGTCGCCGAAATTCGCGCTACCGACATTGATTCCACCGGTGGCGAGAAGATTGACATTCCCCGCGCCGGAAATCATCCCAAGCGCTTCTCCGTCCGTGTCATATGATAAATCCAGCGTCGCCCCCGCGGCCACCATAATCATCGTGCTTCCGGTAAACGTATTTCCTATTCCCGATGCCACCGTCCCTTGGAGGATATTCAGGTTGCCCGTACTTTGATACAGATTGATAGTCAGAGTCCCGGTTCCCAGCTTTGTCAGAGTTCCCGCGCTGGCCGTCGTACCATTCGACCCGAAATTCCCAGAGAACGTCACGTTGTTGGCCCCTGTGTCGATCGTCCCATCCAGGCCGTTAATCAACACATTTCGCGCCGATATGAACGAACTGCCCGTGACCTGCAGCGTTCCGCCGTTCAATGTTATATTTCCCGAGGTGCCCAGATTCGCATCCGATGTCACCGATACAGTCCCGTTCTGTACCACCACCCCGCCGTTCAACGCGTTGGATCCGCCCAACACCAATGTGCCAGGCCCGGTCTTCACGAGGGTGTTCGTGACGGGACCGTCCACCAGGTTTGAATTGATCGTCAGCGTATTCCCCGCCGCGACCGTCGCCGTCAACTGCCCGTTGGAAGTGGCACTGTTGATCTGACCTCCCGAGATTGTCGCCGAATTCGCGGCCAGAATCCCGCCGGTGGTCAATGTCAGCGAAGTCCCGATGTTCACCGTCGTGTTAGCCGCCAGCACGAGGGAATTGACTGTCCCTGTTGTCGCATCGGCATTTCCGATCAAAGCCCCGGTCACCTTCACGTTGTCCGTCGATAGCCACGTCGTGGGGTCCGCCGACGTCTGATAGCTCCCAGCGGGCAGAGCGATGATTTTATTCCCGTTGGCCGGATCGATTGTCGCCCAGTCGGCATAATTCACCGACGCAGGCCCGATGATCCCGTTGACAAGGTTTGGCGCGGTCGTCACGAACACTGATCCGCTACCCGTGAAATTCACATAGCCGCCGATCGCCGTGGAAACCGCCAGTGTCCCGGCCGTCAAACTGGCCGTGCCCCCGGCCGATCCGTTATTCACATTGACCGAAGCCTCTCCCGGATTACCTCCGATGGTCATTCCCACCAGCGCCTCAGTCGTCGTCGTTCCGGGTCCACCGTTGATTGTGAGCGCCCCGTTCAAGATCATCGTTGCAAGAGGATTCAACCGATCGTTCAAGTTCGTCGCCGTATTATCCAGGATCAGCGATGAATTGTTTGAAATCACAATTGCTTTCGTTGCCGAAAGCTGACCCGCTCCGGACAGAACCATTGCTCCGGCATTGATGGTCGTCGTCCCGGTATGCTGCGCGTTTCCCTGCCACGTATACGTTGTGTGCCCCGATCCCAGATCTTTTGTCACGACCGAACCTAGTCCCCCGGGCGCCTGCGTGATGTTCCCAGCGAAAGTCAGGTCCGACGCGCCATAATCAAACGTGAGGCCGCCAGTCCCACCCAGCGCAATTGTCCCCGCCCCCGCAATCGCTCCAAATGTTTCGGCATTTCCATTGAAATTAAACGTCGCTCCCGCTGCGACTGTCACGACTGTTTGGTTTGATATGACGTCCCCGCCGCCGGTCCCGAATCCGCCGCTGATTACAGGAGTGGCGGTGCTGTCCGCCACAGAGACTGTCCCCGCCAGCACGTTGACCGGGCCCGTGAAATTCGCCATGTTCCCAACTAAAATCGGGTTCGACGAAAGGTTGTTGAAATTCAGCGTCCCTTCTCCCTGAAACTGATAGCCATCCGCCAGCGATGTTGTTGTCGCCGGGTTGGCAAGCATCAATTGCCCGGACCCGGCTTCGGCCTGGATGGTCAGTGATCCTCCATGTCCGACGCTGATCGGCGCCGTAAGCGTCGCCGCACCGGCCCCTTGCTGGTCGATCAAACCATTGGGGACCACAAACCGGAATGGCGGCGTGATCGGAAGATTCCCCGGGGAAACCGACCCTGTCCCGGTTCTGGCTGTTGCGGCGACCGTCAACGCCGCCGTATCGTTAAATAACATGTTCGTCAAAAAAAACTGCCGCTCCGTCGCTGCCGCGTATTGATTGTTCGTCGCCGTATATGAAGCCGTCTTCCCGAACACCAGTGTGTCCGTTGCGCTCAAACCCGTGGGCGCTACGCCTCCGGTCCACCTGGTCGCAGTCGAAAAATTCCCCGTCGTTCCCGCCCAGCTATACGTGTCTGCGTGCGCGATTCCGCCGGCGACGCACAACGTCGCCAGAACCGCCGCCGAGGTAACCCCGTTTGCAGACCTATTGCGCACACGATTCCTCTGATTGGAACGAATCACGATATGCTCCTCTCCCGACTGCGGGGAATGAAATTTTCCGACTCTTGAGATATTGAACTATGTGAACGAAAGGCTATCTGCGTGTCGTTAAGGATGTACTAAGCGTGAAGTGAAAATTCGGTCTTTCAATAAAAAATGCCCCACGAGAACCTCGTGGGGCTTATCTCTTTATCTCTAGCCCGTTTTAGGAACATCCCATATCAACTTATTGTATATGGAAATATCCCAGATAAATCCGAACTGTCAACAAAATTATGGAGAGGTTCGCGATATCGATCGAGCTATAACGACTTACGGCCATTTCCGCGTACAATTCCCTAAATGCCTCTGCTTGTCCGCAACGTTTCCATTGGATTCAACGAGCCCGAAACAGTTCTGACTGGCCGGATCGCTCGCACTTTGAAACTCCCCGCTCGCGCCATCCAGAAATACGACATCATCCGCCGCTCTCTCGACGCCCGCCGTTCCGGGCAGATCCAGTGGGTCTATCACCTCGCCGTCACCGTTGATGGCGACGAATCCGTCATCATCCGCCAGGCCGACTCGCACCGCGTCACCCACTTCGAAGAACCCAATTCCCCCCACATCGAGCCCGGCACCGAAAAACTCGACCATCCGCCCGTCATCATCGGCTCCGGTCCCGCTGGTCTGTTCGCCGCCCTCGCCCTCGCAGAAGCCGGCTACCACCCCATCCTCCTCGAACGCGGCCAAGACGCCACTTCCCGCCACCGCGCCCGCCACATCTTCTACACCACCGGTTCATTCGACCCCGAAAACAACCTCCTCTTCGGCATCGGCGGCGCTGGTACCTATTCCGACGGCAAACTCTACTCCCGCACCCACGACCCGCGCAACACCGCCGTCCTCAAAGACCTCATCCGCCACGGTGCCGACCCCGGCATCCTCATCGACGCCAAACCCCACATCGGCTCCGACCGCCTTCCGGGCATCTGCCGCAAAATCGTCAAGCGCATCATCGAAAAGGGAGGTCAGGTCCACTTCGGCGCTAAAGTCGTCGATATCGAGACCACCGACACCGCACCAGATGGACTCCGTATTCGCGCCGTTGTCTTGGAAACGGGTCAGCGCATTCCCACTGCCGCCTGCATTCTCGCCATCGGCTATAGCGCCCGGGACACTTACCGCATGCTCGCCGACCGCGGCGTCCAACTCGCCGCCAAACCGTTCCAACTCGGCGTCCGCATCGAACACCCGCAGGACATGATCAACCGCAACCAGTTCGGCCCCGCCGCCGACCGCCTCCCTCCCGCCGACTACCACCTCGTCGCCAAAGGTGCCGTCGCTCCATCCGAAAATCTCCAAATCGTCCACAGCGAAGGGGCCGACCTCTGGTCCTTCTGCATGTGTCCCGGCGGAATCATCCTCCCCTCCAACGAATCCCACAACGAAATCTGCACCAACGGCGCCTCCAACGCCAAACGCAACTCCCCCTTCGCCAACTCCGGCCTCGTCGTCACGATCACCCCCGACCACTTCAACAACGACCCATTTGGCGGCATCGAATACCAACGCCGCTTCGAACGTCTCGCCTACCAACTCTCCGGCTCATACGCTGTCCCTGCCCAGCGCGCCAATGACTTCCTCGCCAACCGCATCAGCACCGGCACCCTCGAAACCAGCTATCCCCTCGGCTCCAAATCCCTCGACATCCGCGCCATCCTCCCTACCATCGTCTCCGACGCCCTAGCCCGCGGCCTCCCGCTCCTCGACCGCAAAATCCCCGGCTATTCCTCCGACCAAGGCATCATCACCGGCCCGGAAACCCGCGCATCCTCCCCCGTCCGCATCCCCCGCGACGACACTACCCGCCAATCCCTCACCGTTGCCGGCATCTACCCCGTCGGCGAAGGGGCCGGCTACTCCGGCGGCATCATGTCCAGCGCCACCGACGGCCTCAAGTCCGCCGAAGTCCTCATCTCCCGCTACGCCCCCCTCACCTGAATCTCAAAATTTCTGTCAGATTACGGCACCTCCTCACGTCATACTCAGTGAAGATGGACCCAACCCCGCGGGAAATCGTGCTCCGATCCGTTCGACGCGACCCCGTGGCGTTCGCCTCTCTGATCCGATCCCACGAACGCTCTGCATTGGCGCTCGCCTTCGCGATCCTCGGCGACGCCCCCTCCGCCGGCGACGCCGTCCAGGAATCCTTCATCAAGGCTTGGCAGCGCCTGCCGGAGCTCAAAGAGCCCGACCGCTTCGTCCCCTGGTTTGCCCAGATCGTCCGCAACACCGCACTCGATGCCCGCCGTCGCCGCCCCGCCGCCGCCGAAGAGCTCGACACGCTCTCCCTCGGCTTCCACCACAACCCCACCGCCGCCCTCGAAGAATCCGAAACCCGCGACCGCATCGACACTGCCCTTCGCCAGCTCGATGAAATCACGCGCTCCGCCGTTGTGCTTCGTTATTACGACAACCTCTCCAGCCGCGCCATTGGTGCCATCCTCGAAATCTCCCCCGCCGCCGTCGACACCCGGCTCAGTCGTGCCCGCGACGAACTCCGCCAGAAACTTGCACCCGAATTCAATCAACGAGAAATCCCATGAACCCCGAACCACAAAACGATTTTGACTCAGCTTTGGAGAAGCATTTCTCCAGCTACCTCGATTCCCAACTCGGCCGCTCCGCCCGCGCATTCGCTCAACATCTCCAGACTAACCCAAATCACCGCTCACGCTGGCTGATCATCGCCTCTACTCTCTCCGCCGCCGCCATGATTGCCTTCGCATTCTTCCCGCGTCACACGATGCCTCGCAGTGCCGTCCATCCCGTCGTTACCGCCGCCGAAGGCACCATCGAACAAGTCGTCTGGTCACGCACCTTGGATGGAGGCACCGTTTTCCTCGACGGCGGAATCCCCGCGCACAAAATCATTCGCCAACAGCTTCACGAGATGAGCTGGACCGATTCTACCGGCGCCAAGCACATTCGGTCGGTCACCCCGCAAACAGACATCATGCTGATCAGCCTGGACAAATATTGATATTCAACCATTCACTTTCAGGAGCACGAAATGACTCATCAAAAACGGATCTGCTTGGGAGCCATTGCATTACTTATCGTTGGGAGGTTCGCGCTGGCCGATGACCCGAATACTTCTGCCGCAACTGTGAGTTCCATTGATGGAAAGACCATCATCGTTCAAAGTGGCGGCGGCAGTTCCAGCAGCGGATCTGGCGGGGGTTTTAGTCGTTTTCAGCCCGATCGCTCCATTCGGATCAACATTCAACCCGACGCCGGAAAAATGGTGAAGGCGGCTTTCCTTGGTGTGACCGTCTCGCCGGTCACAGCGGCGCTCCGCAGCCAACTCAAACTTCCGCCGGGCGTCGGTCTGGTCGTCGAAAGCGTCGAGGACGGTAGCCCCGCCGGCAAGGCTGGCATTGAACGGTATGACATTTTGCAAAATTTCAACGACCAAATCCTCATCGACCCTCAACAGTTTGGCGTGCTGGTTCGCCTGGCCAAGCCTGGCACGGAGGTCACGCTCAAAGCGATTCACAACGGCGACTCCATCACAGTCAAAGCAAAGCTTGATGAGAGGGAGATGGCTGAAATCGATAGTTTTGGACGCGGCCCGGAATTGTTCGGAGATATGAATGGATTAAATGCCAAGTTAGATCGCAGCCAAGGGAGCCTGAAGGAAGCATTGGAGGTTCTTCGCAACGCCAAAAATGCCGCCGGCCAGGTGAGCTATTCAGACAAAGGGATGACCCTTCAGATCACTCAGCAGGATGGGAAACGGCAACTCCTGGCCAAGGATGCAGCCGGCAAACTCTTATTTGACGGGCCAATCAACACAGACGATGAGAAAGGCAAATTGCCTCGCGAGGTCGCCCGGAGACTCGCGCAAATGGAGCCGGCAACCCGGCCCAAATCAGATGAATAATAGTTGGATCAACCAAGAAAAAGCCCGGGTCGTTGAATGACCCGGGCTTTTCTATTTTTAGATTCAGCAAAGCGACGATTAAGCGCCCTTGATCACTTCAAAGATCGCCTGGGTCTTGATGACCATCAGGTTCTCATCAAACAGATGGAAGCTCTGCACCAGCAGCTCATGGCTGCGGCGTTCAATATCCAGAACGCTCAGCGTCGCGCCATTCTCCTGCGTCGCCGGCAGTTCCGCCGTCATCAGCTCGCGCTTGGCGGCATACGTCGCGATCTCATGCTTCGTCGCCTCGAACAGCGTGCTGGTGAGCTGCTCTTCCTGCGTCGAGATCATATAGCGGATGTTCCCGCCATACGTATCTTCATGATACTTTTCGCCACGGCACGGAATGCTTTGCAGCAGCCCGCGATCCGTCAGCGGCTCGCCACGGGTCGCGATCACTTCTGTGAGCGTATTCTTGCCCGCCGTGAAGCTGACCACATGCCCGCCTTCCACGAGCCAGATGTCCGCGTCATACGCGCGGCGCGTCACCGGCTCATTGGCCAGGATCTTAAACAGTTCCGGATGCAGCGTACGCTGATACAAAAGGAGGGTAAGGCCTCCGGAGCGACGTTGTTTGGTGCGGTTGCTCATGACTTTGCTTCCATGCTCTTTCTGAAGAGTTCGGTGGACTCTTCCTTTACGCCAAACTCCTTCTTTACAAAGGGTTGGCGATTGGTTGACGGGACTGAACGCTCGTGCCCACGCGAGCTGATTATAGGTTCGAGAGAATCATTCTTCCCTGCTTAGAATCTCCCGCCCGCCGGTTGGTTTGGAGGCGTCCACACGCTGTGAACTGCCATTGACGGAGGCATTATAGAAATTTCCCAGCCCAAGGGCACGAAATAAATTAAGAAAGATAGCTGACACTAGGGTGTAAGCAGGACAATTAAGATATCGTAAGCAGCGTGTGAGCCTGCGGTTATGCCAAATCCGCGGTACAAAAAAACAACGCCAAAATAAATCCCAGCGACAGTGCGAAACACAAAGCTATGTAACGTGAAATGCTCGTAACCCAAGTAATGGTAGACTGAAAACAATATGGCCGGTATTGCTACAATTAGTAGTGCTGACAACCGTTTACGAACGCGAAATATGTCCACAATCAGCAGGTTCAGAAGTGTAAAAGCGATTAATCGGAAGACCAGCTCTTCATAAATCCCTGCACCGCAAGACAATACAATCATCGAGACCTTGCTTGGCCCTGTCGCCATTGCCGCGTGGGATGTTCCAACCAGAGGCAGCCTGGGGAGATATCGCGCCGCCACGATCGAGATCCCAATGATCGGCAGCGCCAGCAGCAACGACTCGACCGCCATCCGCCCCACAATGGCCGGGTTCACCAGCCACCGGTCATTCCGTGCGATATGCATCGCCAGCAGAATCCCCACCACCGCCAGCGCCGGCAGATGCGGCCCGGTCGCCCCAAAGAAATTGAAAAAATCCTCCAACAGCCTGAATGCAATAATCTGCTGCCGGGTCAGATACCGCGTCCCCAGTTCATAAATTACCATCGGCGTCAAAAGAAACGCCAGGCACGTCAGCGGCAACTGCGACTGCGTCCAATAATCCGCCGAGATCAACGGCCGAGGTCTCGTCCCCGCCACCTTGCTCGGCGTACGCGGAGACTTCGACGATTTCCTTGGTGCAGTGGCAGTTCGAGTCATGCGATCTCAAACAGTATCGGACCGCCAACCGAAGGAACGTGAAGTCGTCCCCAACCTATCGCGCCGCCGCTTTCGCCGGCGACGGCGGCGCATGAGGCGTATCCGGATTCAACGTGTCCTGCGTCTGCTGGCACTTCCGCGTGATCCGAATCGACTTGGTCCCCCGAAACTGCCCGAGCTGCGCCAAAAACTTATTCTTCCCCTCCACCTGGATGAGCACATCTTTCCCCGCCTCTTTCTGCGTGGTGATGATGTCCCCGACCTGCAAACTCAGCAGATCCGACATCGTGATCGACGTTTGCGCCAGAAACGCCCGCACCTCCACCGGCGCGTTATGCACATTGTTCTTCAGCTTCCGCGATTGATCATCCTGCCCGCCCTTGCGCTGGTACGAAAACCAGTTCTGTGCCGCCAGCACCCCCATGATCGGCTCAATCACGTTGTACGGAATACACAACGACATCGTCCCCGCCCGATTCCCCATCTTCAGCTCAAACCCGATCACCACCACCGTTTCATTCGGCGGCACAATCTGCACCAACTGCGGGTTCGACTCAAAATCATCCACCTTAAACGTCACCGGCGTCAGATTGCTCCACGCCTCTGATAAAAAGTGCGTCGCCCGATCCGTTATCCGCTGCACTAGACGCTGCTCAATCTGCGTCAAAGGCCGCTGCGGAATAAACAAATCCGCATTCGATCCCCCCAGCAGCCGATCAATGATCGGATAAATAATCAGGGGGGAAATCTCCAAGCACAGTTGGCCTTCCAACTGCTCGGCCTTGAGCAAATTAAAACACGTCGGATTCGGCAGCGAATGAATAAATTCCGAATACGTCAACTGCTCAATATGCGCAACCGACACTTCAATAATCGTCCGCAGATATCCCGACAACGCCGCCCCGAAGTTTCGCCCGAACCCCTCGTGTAATGCCTCTAACGCGCGCATCTGATCTTTCGACACGCGCTCCGGCCGCTTGAAATCATACGTCTGCGCATCCGGCCTCTGATACTGCCCCCCCGAAGAATGCGACATCGACGCCGCCGGCGAAGAAACCCCCGGCTCCTGCGCCATCGTCCCCGCATCCACCGCCGCCAGCAGTGCGTCTACTTCGGATTGGTCTAATACGTCTGCCATGAATGCTGTAAATATTATCGGACGACCGGCCAAAAATCATGAATTCCGTTTTTCAATCCAAAAAAGCAGGGGGGGGTGCATCACCGTTTATAGCGATGCACCCCCCCAAATCACCTACGGATTCGGCAGCAATAAATCATCCTCATCCTCACTAAAAAACCGCAAATGCGTATCCAGCGTATCCGGGATCACCGAAATTCCATCAAATGTCTCCGTTGCGCCTTCACCCGGGTAATGCCCCTGGTCATCGTAGTACTGATTATGGTGATAGATGTCCGGGTCATGCTGCTCCTGGATCGCCTTGGATTTCACAAACTCCGCATGCTGATCCGTAAACAGCAGACAAATCCCCTGATGATCCCAATTGGCTGAGAACGATTTTCCATTCCCATAATCCGCCCGATCCCCCATATACGCCCGCACATGAAACCGCGGCCCGGACCGCTTGCGATCATGGTCATACGAATACGAACAATGCCAATTCACCTGCTGGATGTTCGATGAATTGATCGTCGCCGGCGAAGTCAGAGTGATCTCCGCCCCTCCAATATCGGCCAGCACCGGCCACCCTTCCACCGTTGTCTGCGTCGCAGGCGTATCGGTCGTATAAGGGCTGATCAGCAATTTCACCGGCAACTTCATCGTGTAACAAAGCAGTGCCAATCCCCGAAACGCCCGCCCATCCTCATTCTCATCGGGCAAATCCGTTGGATGGATACCTCGGAATTGAATCTCATATGCCGATTCCGCCACTCCAATCTGCCGCAGGTTCGACAACGCAACTGTTTCCGCCGCCTGCCGCCGCGCCCGATTCACCGCCGGCAGTAAAATGCTGATCAGTAAAGCAATAATCCCAATAACAACCAATAATTCCACCAAAGTAAACGCGCGGATTCCGCGCCGTGAAATAAACGTACGCATTGATCTATACCTTGAATAAAGGAACTCGAATCGCGTTCAGCGATTCAGCCAGACAACCAGGATGAAGAAAGGATCTCACGCCCCCTGCGGCGGTCCCCGGCAATCAATCCGCGCCAGCTCCACCCGCGACAGCAGGGGGGTCGCAATCAACGTTAAAAACGCAACCAGCAGCCCCAGATAAATCAGGAACGGCGTCCACCCCTGCCACAGCGCCGCCGCGTGCAGCAGTGCATGCGTTTCGCAATTATTCTCATCGTGAATCGGCGCCGGCTTCCCCGGGTTTGCCTTGGCCGCGATCGCATCCTCCCGATCATGTTGCAATTCGTGCAGGTACGAAGCCAGACCGCTCCCCACCGTCACAAAGCACAACAGCAAAATAATCCCGGCAAACCGACGCATACACTCCCTACTGTTGGCCGCAAACCCCGCTTTGTCAATCAATGTCCTAATGTAGTATAATGGATCCCCACCGTATTAGTTTCGGGCAATCTTGGGAGTAAATAAATGGCCGACGCGAAAATCGAATTGCTTGAAGACCGTCAACTCATGTCCGTCGCGACCGTGACGCACAACGAGATTGTCCGCCTGGACACCACCGCCGGCCTGATCACCGTCGAATTGACCCCAAATGTAACACCCCTGACCGTCCATAACTTCCTGGCCAATTACGTCCAGAAAAAACTCTACGACAACACCCTCATCCACCGATCGGTCCCCGGCTTTGTCATCCAAGGCGGCGGCTTCAAATTTGCCCCGTCTTATCCGTTTATCAAACAGGCCGCACCTATTCCCAACGAAATCGCTAGCGACTCGACTGCTGCCGACGGCGGTCCTGTAAATCTCCGCGGGACCATCGCCATGGCAAAACTAGGTTCCGACCCCGACAGCGCCACCAGCGAATGGTTCATTAACCTCGCGGATAATTCCTCCAACCTCGATTATCAAAATGGCGGCTTCACTGTATTTGGCAACGTCATTGGCGGTGGCATGCATACCGTCGATGCTATCGCTGCGCTTAAAGTAACCGATGACTCCAAGGTCAATGGTGCCTTCGGCGAGATACCTGTTACTCACAATGGCGAGCAGAATAATTTCGTCGTCGTCAAATCCGCCCGCGCCATGGACGAACTCGCGGTCAGCCTTAATACCCAAATCCACCAAGTGATCTGGACTGACGAAAACGGCGCGAACGGTTCCATCTCTCTTTCCCACGGCTCCGCCAATCTGAAATTCACTGGAGTCGGTCTCCACTATGCTCAGCTTGCCGGCGGCATCCTGAAAATCTCGGGCACCGAAGTGCAACTCTCCGAAGTCTCCACCCACTCCACCAATAAAAACTCCATCCTCACCATTACCTCCGCCGGCAGCGCCAATCACGCCATCGTCGGTGACATCACCACCGACGGACCCCTCAAGCAAATTAGCGCCCCCGACGTCTGGCTTGAAGGCGATCTCAGCTCCGCCGGCCCAATCTCCCGAATTGATTTCAACGGCACCCATCAAAGCACTCTCAACATCTCCGGCGCCGGCGCGCTCACCATCAACGTCGCCAACGCCATCGACACCAGCATCAGCACCACCATGGACCTTGCCTCGCTCAGCGTCACCCGCTGGACCTCCGATGGCGCACTCCCTTCCTCCATTTCAGCTGCGTTAATCGATCAAATTGCCGTCAAAAATGGCACGTTTACTGCAACAGTTCACTCCGATAAGAGAATCGGCTCCGTTCGAGTTGCCGATATCCATTCCTCTCACTTCAGCTCCGTCGGCCCGCTCTTCGACCTGGAAGCACACTACATCGAGGATACGACCATCGACGCTCCATCCGTCGGTAAGCTCATTGCCAGCGGTGCAATGACTCGGGACACCGTTAAAGTTATCAACGATATCGGCTCGGTTACCGCCGCCAGTCTCTACTCCACCACTCTCGCAGTTGATTGGTTTCCAGACGACGACTATTTTACACTTACGCCCGGACCGGCAGGCTTCAACAATGTCGTATCGCGCATCGGCCCTGTAACACTTACCGCGCCAATGAACTCCTTTGTCAAATCCGTCATCGCCGCTCCCAATCTAGGCATCCTAAAACTCGGCTCAATCCCCATTAATCTCCAAGGATCTCAGTATGGCATTGTGACGTTAGACACCATCCCCGAAATTCAAGCCACCTTCAGCGGAAAGTCAATCATCCTGCATAACATCAAAACGTCCGGCGCAGCCTCCGCTGCCTTTCAAAAAGCCGGCATCAAACTTGGCTTATTCACCGTCGAGTTCGCTCCACTCATCTAGAAATTCACTGAAGATCTTAGTCAACTCGCCGGGAACCATACGTTCGCCAACAACTTTGCCTTACCCCGCTCGGGCGGATCGGCTCCGCCACTGCCGTGAAATTTTTTTACCGTAAACAAAGAAAATGCCGCATTTTAATGCGGCATGCAAAATTAAATTACTCCTCAACCTCTTATTGCGCGACAGCCAGCGTCTGCTGTTTCCCCCGCGCCCGGCTTAACTGCTTCTGGCGCTCCTCCACCGACCGCTTATCCGTCGCCACCCGAGCCAGCGCCTCGGCATACTCCGCCCGTGCCGTCTCCGCATCCAATTCACTTGCCGGCTTTGCCGTCGGCGTCAAAATCGTCAGCTTGTTGTCCTTCATCTGCGCGATCCCCCCGTCCAGAAAGAAATACTGATTCCCCGACGCCGTATCCAGCCGCAACGGCCCCGTCCCCAGCTTCACCAGCAGCGGCGCCCGATCTGTCAAAATACCAATGAGCCCATCATGGGCCGGCAAAATCGCCTGCGACACCGTCGCATTAAACGCCTCTGCCTCGGGAGTCACAACCGTGCATTGAAACGACATACGTTCTTCTCCTGAAATCTGAGCCCCAAAGTTTAAACCCAGCCCTCCCCGGCGTCCAGTCTCACCTATTTCACCACAAATTTTCCGCATAAGCCGTTTGCGGATCATCCCCCTCCGGGTAAAATACACCCAACGGAAACGAGGCATATGCCACCGCGCGGTCGCGCGGTGGTCGCGTTTTTAGAGTAGTCCACGTTTCCCGCAAATGACCGTCACAGGAGTTGTTGTCATGCAGATTGTAAGCCCGCAGGAAAAGGCGGAACTGGAACGCAAGCGGGAGGAAATGTACAAAGCCAAGATCGACGTCCAGGAACGCATCCGCCGCGCCGCCTCCCTCGGCGACCTCTCCGAAAATGCCGAATATCACTTCGCCAAAGAAGAAAACCGCAGCCTCGAACGCGAGCTCGCCCAGCTTGAGTTAAAACTCCGTAGCCTCGCCGTCGTCGCCACCGACGACGTCCCCGAAGACGTCGTCTTCCTCGGCCAGACTGTCAAACTCCTCGACATGGACGACGACTCCGAACAACTCATCACCCTCGTCGGCGAAGCCCAACCCCCGACCGGCAACAGCGACGTCATGCCCGTCAGCGTCAATAGCCCCATGGGCGACGCCCTCATGAAAGCCCGCGTCGGCGACATCGTTAAAGTCAAAGCCCCGCGCGGGACGATGGAATTCAAAATCCTCGAAATTATGAAGTAAACCCGATTCACCCCCGCCACCTTAGCTCAGTTGGTAGAGCAGCGGTTTTGTAAACCGCAGGTCGTCAGTTCGAGCCTGACAGGTGGCTTCTGATTACAAAAAGGCCTCCGACATTGTCGGAGGCCCTTTGCTTTTAAATCAATGAGTGTTTTCTACCGCCACAATTTTCCCGGAATGCTCCAATGAAGAGGCATCTGGGGGTTGCGACCATATCCCGTCGGAAGATTGGCGCCCCACTTTGTAAGCGGCCAGACCGGTTGACCTGATGCATCGACGTATTCGGTGTACCAAGTTCGATAATTTACCGGCGTAATGGCACTAGGAGTTGCCTTGCTCCAATCAAATGGAGCCGTTCCTTTCGGCCCCATCCCGGGAGGTGTTAGCGGCAATATCACCGTTTCGGCGTGGCCGTCGACGAACGCAATATTGCAGGCCGTTCCTTTGTGATGACGCATAAATGGGAGCTCATCATTCGTGTTATCTCCTTCCGAAAGCTGCATGGAAAAATGGCTCAGGTCGCTGGAGCTTTCGATCGGGACCACATCATATCCAACCGAATCCCCAAGTAGAACGAACTGCTCAGACTCCTTCACATCCGTGATCTTGCACAGCGACGTATCCCGTCTCAGGTGAGTATTCATCTTTAACGTTCGCGTCGATTCTTTGATCGTCCCCTGACTGGTCAGAGCATGTGAATTGTCTGGAAAAGTATCCCAAATCGGATCCTGTTTATACGAAGCAAACGAGCGCGTGGCCGCATTCAATCCGGATGTCGCCGTCCCCGCCCCAGTGGCTCGCCGGGAATCGATCTTGGCTCCCAGATACGGATCAACGCATCGGAACCATAACATCTGTTCCCCTTGCGAAGTCGTTGGGTACGGAAGCCACCCTTTGTGCTCCGATGAATACATGATAAATGCATTGCCCAACTGTCGGCAATTGCTCAGGCAGGCAAGGGTTGTTGCACTATCTCTGGCCTTATTGAGCGCCGGCAGCAAGATCGAAACCAAAAGTGCAATGATCCCGATCACAACCAAAAGCTCGACCAATGTGAACGCGCGAACTTGAGACCGTTTCATAACTGGACCTCCTGTACACCACGATAAACGTGGCTCATGACTGGCAGACGCATCGACATTCAATTGCGGCGTAACATACTGACGAGTATTAAGAATCAATTTGGATCACTCGGAAAAAAACATTTCTACCTTGGCAAATGACAGAAGCCCCACGATATCCTCGTGGGGCCGTCTCTTTATCTCTGGCCCTTTTGCTAGAATGAATCGTCTGAATGAAATGTCGGCTGACAAAAATGATTCAGCCATCATTAAACTTAGATGATATTTCAGGTTGGGTCAAGCAAAAAAGCCGGATAACATGGGAAGGACCCCAGACATCGTACCCCCCCTCGGGGGATCGGCGTCTGCGGCGGGATCGATGGCAGGAAGCTTCATCAACTATTGAAGGAACTGGCCCAAAAGCCAAAAAAGAAGGACACACCGGATAGGCTTTGAACTG